>NZ_JBDIZJ010000024.1:0-10166 GCF_039748935.1 Pontibacter chitinilyticus | reverse complement strand
AATGAGAATAGGGGATGCTTCAAATCCTACGTTTAGCCCACTTTGAAAATGGAGGTGCCGGATCTCGTTATACCTCCCTTTTATGGGACATCGATTAGCGGAAAAGCCGCCGCCAGGCTGGGGCACCGTTGCAAAGCGTTGCTTTCCGTTGGCCGGACGATTGCTTTTGGTTGGCAATGTGCTGGCGAAGTGATGGTTTTTTGATGGCTTTTTGCTGGCGCAAGGATGGCTGCCGATACGCATGACGTGGGGGAGTAGCACCTACAGGCCGCAAAGAAAGCGTCAGTACACCTTCTTTTGCCGTTTGAGCGGCTTTTCAGGCTGTTTTACGGTAGCTTGTGCAGCGGTTTGGGACACGGCTGGACCGGTTTGTCCCGTGGTGGCCATAGTTGCTTTCTGTTGCTTACTGTCGTTGCTTGGTCAGAGCCTTTACCGTACCGCTCCACTGGAAGCCGCCTTCAGTCGTTCTCCTGCAAATGGCCCTTTTGCGGAACGGCGTGCGGCGGGAAAGCAGCTGCCGCCAGCTTGAGGCACCGTTGCTTTCTGTTGCTTGCTGTTGTGGTTCGGATGGCAACGCGATGGCTTTTCGATGGCTAAGCAATAGTTTTCTGATGGCTGAGGAGGATTTCAGCTGGCAGCCAACACGCGCAACGCAGGTGTATCGGCACGTACAGGCAGCCGTAAAGCACCGATATACCTGTTTTTCTGGTTGTTTTACGGTACCCTGCGCCGCAGAACGCTCCTTTACCGAGCTTTTGCAATGGTTTGGGACACGGCCCATGCCCGGTTTGTTGTCGGTTGCTTACTTTTGTTGCCTGTTGTTGCCTGTTGTTGCCTGTTGTTGCCTGGCCAGAGCCCTAGCCGTACCGCTACAGCGGAGGCCGCTTTTAGGTTCAGCAAATAAGAAATGGCAAAGCGCCGGTTGCAAGTGGTTAGCCATCCGAAAGCAGACCCATTTGCCATCAAGAGTATATTGGTGTAAGTTGGCGATTGCCCTCCTGCTTGAGACCACTTTATGCTGTTAAGCAAGCGGAAAGCGCTGTCTCTGCAGAAGGCACCTGAGACAGCACCGGTGCTGTTCACTCCGGAATCTAACCGCCTGCCATCCAAAAGCAAACACACAGCCACCGGTTTGCCATCGGAAAGCAACCCAAAGCACCCAGGATAATCGAGCAGTCAGCAGCGGTGCTTTTACGTTCTCGCTATATCGATATTTAAATGAACTTAAAAGGACGAACAAAAGAAAAATCCTTAGAACTGCACATCGCCCAGAAAAGGCTCTGTTGTACATAAGGATTATTATAAGACTATATAAATATAGGGATTTATTGTTGCCAATCTTACTTTAGTTGAGTTTTGAAATTAAGCATATAGGCAACTTCATGTCCCCGAAATAAGATCTCCCTGCTGCCTCACTTACTTATTCCGTAAAACGGAATTAAGATTTAACTAATGAGACTGTAAAAGAGGAATCTGAAAGTCTACAAACTGGCGTTGCAACCGCTTCCGAGTTGTGCTTCCCGAAACTCATTTTACTGGCGTTTCACTTCTATGAAGGTCTGTTTAATCACTAGCTATTAATCTTTCTTTCCGTAAAACTTACAGTCAGCAAATCTTTAAGATGCAGCAGTTATTCTGGGTGCAAGTCTTATATCGCGTTTTAAGCCGTCAGCAGATGATTTAGCTAGCAATGACGGCAAAGCTATTGCCCTACCAACAGATGTCTGCTTTACGACGGCCAAGATTTCCGGGGAGATGTCAGTGGTCAGTTTTTCATTTTCTTAGGGTTTAAAACAGTATCTAAATTATTAATATCATTTTTACTCTGGCTAACACTAACATAGCTTAAAGTATCTCCTTTAATGTTATAGAAGTTATAAGCAAGAATCGTATAATTTTTATCATAACAAAACTTTTCTTCCAAAGCACCTTCTCCATAAGGAGAATACTTATCTGTAACAAAGTGATTGTTTTTTTTAGAATGAATATCTATTTTATAATCTCTTGATTTTGTAGGTATATTGTAAAATTTATCGTAATTATCATAAGCATATTTGAAGACGGTATCCTTTTCGGTAGATAGCATAAGCAATTCAAGAGTATCTCTATCTCCTTTAGCATCTTTTAAAATAAATTTTTCGTAGAATGCTCCGCCTTTTTTTATAAAAAATTTTCTGCGAAGAAGGGTGCTATCTTTAGTTAAGTATTTATTCATTATTATTCTTTTTCCATCTTCAACAATTTCTATAAAAACATCATTAGGTGTTTCACCTGTTGGTATTAATACATACTTATATGGGCTTTCTAATTTACTAATATGTTTTTTGCAACTAAGTTGTGATAGTACTATTGCAAGACATAAGCTTATTTGATATAATATATTTTTCATTTAAAGCTTTCTTTTGGAACAATTTGCTCAATACCAAATTTTGGTGGTTTTTCTCTATAAAGAAACTTTTGATGTTGTATTTGCCGGAGTATTCTCCTGTAGTTAACGTTGCCCTCATGATTTGGATTATTTGCATCTTTTGCATCATGATCATACTTTCCAACATCTTCAGTTAACTTTTTTCTTAACGCATAGAATTCTTTCATTTTGCCTGCTTTGAAAAGTTTTACAAGCTCATCATCTGCATAGCCATGAAGTACAAGCTCATGTACAATAGTGTCAATTAAGTCAGAATCCAATTTGTCATAACTGTTTAGTAAAGTTTGAAAAAATAACTTACCTGTTTCATCAATCATAGCAGTATGGCCACCTTCAAAGTTTGTTAGGATGTTCTCTGTTTCAGCATAAAGTATATAATCATATATATAAAATTTTACATCTGAATATTTACCATTTTGTTCATATGTATAACCTCCTATCTTATCCCCTTTCTTAGCGAACATGCCTAAATAGTCCCTAAATTCATTCACCTGCATTAACTTACTAAAAGCCCTGTCTGTTCTTCCTGATAACCCCCTTACCGCAACGGGGTTACCATCTTTATCATACTTAGGAATATGAATAGGTATTATTTCTTTGCCATCAGAATCAATGAATTTAAGGGGATTATTAGCTACATATACAAATGGAGACAATACATGATATTTTTCCGCCAATAGGTCTGCCACATGCCACCTGCCCAGCTGGGCGTCATACATCCTGGCCCCGTAGTCCATCCAGTTCAGCCCCAGCTCCTCCTGCTTCTCTTTGCCGTTGTACTGGTACTTGTGGTCCGGATTTCCTTGCTTTTCGATGCCGGCGAGGTTGACTCCCCATGGGTCGTAGTGCTCCAGAATGCAAAAGCACGCCCGGCTGGTATTGCCTGATTTTAAATATACACGTTTATCAACTGGTTTTCCTCTCTCCGCTTCTGTTGGCCCCAAAGCCTGGAAAAAGTACCTTTGTCCTCTTCCACTTTAGCAGGACGCCCACATGTCACAGGACCAGTTCTCCGAAATCGCCTCCCTTATCCAGCAAGCTAGGAACAGTGCCCTAAAAGCTGTCAACACTGAGCTGGTCAACCTCTACTGGCAAGTGGGGGAACACATCAGCAGGCGCATCGCCTCTAGTAACTGGGGAGAGAAGACCGTCGACGAGCTGGCCGCCTACCTCAAGCGCAACCACCCCGAGCTTAAAGGTTTTGGCCGGAGGGGCCTTTACCGGATGAAGCAGTTCTACGAAACTTACACTGCCAGTTCCTTGGCTCCTGCTACAGCGTCAGCTCAGCAGTCCCTTCCAATTGTGTCATCGCCAATGACACAATTGGAGGCCAGCAGCGTGCGCGGCAGCATTCTGGCCAAGGTGAGCTGGACCCACCACCTGGTGCTCCTCTCCCGGGCAAGGACGGCCGAGGAGCGGGAGTTCTACCTGCGCCTCTGCATCCAGGAGAAGTACAGCGTAAAGCAACTGGAAAGGCAGATCAGCAGCGGCGTGTTCGAACGAGTGATGCTGGGCAACCAGAGCCAGCCGCCGGCCATCAAAGGGCTGGACCAGGACGTGGTAAACGTCTTCAAGGACAGCTACGTGTTCGAGTTCCTCAACCTGTCGGAGCCGCACAGCGAAGGGGCGCTTCAAAAGGCGCTGCTGGCCCAGATGAGGCGCTTTATCCTGGAGCTGGGCAGGGACTTTCTCTTCGTGGGCGAGGAGTACCGGCTGCAGGTGGGCAACAGCGACTTCTTCGTGGACCTGCTGTTTTACCACCGGGGGCTGCAGTGCCTGGTGGCCTTCGAGCTGAAGGCAGACAAGTTCAGGCCCGAGCACCTGGGCCAGCTCAACTTCTACCTGGAGGCCCTGGACCGGGACGTGCGGAAGGCAAACGAGAACCCCAGCATCGGCATCCTGCTCTGCAAGGACAGGGACACGGAGGTGGTCGAGTACGCCCTGAGCAGGAACCTCTCCCCGGCCCTGGTGGCCGAGTACAAAACCCAGCTGCCGGACAAGGAGCTGCTGCAGCAAAAGCTGCATGCGCTGTTCGGAACAAACCAGGGGAATGAGCACTAGCAGCTGAACTGGTGTCTCTTTGGGTTAATCCTGGCTACTTTTAAGTTTCCAAAACTCGGTTTTGCGGAATAGCTTTTCAGGCTATTTCTTCTGTAAAAGATTTTAATGTCCATCCTTTGATAAAGGGATTACAGCTGTAAATAAAGAATGCATGGGAATACAGGTTAAAAGTCTAGTTACATTCCTGAACGCTATCGCTTTGCTTTTCACTCTTCACCAGTATTATATTTATTTTCGGATTATGTACGTAGCTTAGTATCAATAAGTCTTTACTTATTTTTTTAGCTCGGAACCTCCCATTACCTAAAATAATTAATGAGTCCCCTTGGATACTCCATGTATTAGGAATTACAACATCTGAAGCTCCCTTATATAGGCACTTTTGATTTTGTTTATTATAAATGAAATCTTTATAACTTCCATTAACATTAAAACTCTTTCCATAACTGGGATAATACCAGTTATCTTTAATTAAATCCCAATGTTTGATTCCTCCTTCAGTTAGAGCGGATAATAATCTATTGTCTTTCTTCTCGGAAGAGCATGAGCTAAATATTACCGATAGGAAAGTTAAATATGCTATTTTCTTAATCATTATCTTCATCAATTCCTTTTGTTATTGATTTAGTAGTAACTCTATTCCCTTCAGAGTTCATATATGAGAATTTAAAGCTAAGCTTTCCATCACTACTTTCAGTCGAACTTAGAGTATAGCCTGTATTTAAGCTGTTGAAAGCATCTACTACCTGTGAAATATCAGAAGACTGTAAGTACTTTTCATTGTTGAAAGCAGAAATTAGGTGTTGTGAAAAAGAGGTTATAGTACTTTGCTTAAACTCCTCAGTTGTCTTAGCGAAGCTTTTATCCCCCATTTGCGTTAAATATACTTCAGCATGCTCCATAAAGGTAGAGCCCGTTATTCCTTGGCCTTTTTGTAAGTGGTCTTTCTCATGCACCATTACATTTATCATATTGTTTTGGTTATCTAAATTATCATTTACATAACCACCCTTTGCATTCAAAAATACAGAAGACTCACCAACACTATAGGCAGGAACTGAATGATTGTTGTAGTATCTATCGACACCTACTGTAGTACCAGATGGAAGCCCCGCTTTGGCTGCATAGTAAGCAGCTACGTTCGCCACTAACTTTGCTCCTCCCCTCCGGAATGTATTTATTTGACTTAGGTTCTTAAGTCCACCTTTAGTTTGAATTTGTATTGGTCCTGAAGTTCTTCTTATAAGCTTGCCACTGCTATCGAAAACATCAGCCCTCATTCCATCCGGATCAATAAACCTAATCGGATTGTCAAATGCATAGTTATAGGGCGAGTGCCTTCTCATCTGATCCGCCAGCGGGTCCACCACGTGCCACCTGCCCAGCTGGGCATCGTACATGCGAGCCCCGTAGTCCATCCAATCCAGCCCCAGCTCGCCCTGCTTCTCCTTGCCGTTATATTGGTAGAGATGATCAGGCGTCCCTTGCTTTTCGATGCCGGAGAGGTTAAGCCCCCATGGGTCGTAGTGCTCCAAAATGCAAAAGAGCACCCGGCCGGCATCCCCCTGCTGTTAAATATAGTAGTTTTCTATTTGGAGGGAAAGCCACCGGTCCAGAGCCTTATCGTTGCGCAGATTGGGACGGTGGTCTCTGTTTGGTTTTGGTTTGGAAACCGTTTTGTTTTGGTTTGGTCTCCGGACGGAAAGCGTTTGGATTCGGTTTGGGACTGTGGCAGCAACTAACAGCAACGTTTTGTTTCTCTCAGTTAACCTCTCAAATTTGTATAAAAAAACCCTCCCTTTTTTAATACAAGTCTGTCAACCTATAGCAGGACTAGGCACTAGGCACTAGGCTCTTTCCCTTTTTACTTGGTTTTTAGTAAGACCTTAGACACAATTCTGCTCTTCATTGCTAACAGTGAATCCTGTTGTTCTTTAGGGCTCACAATGAAGACCCTAAACTTTTTATAGTTAGGCTTGTTATTTGCGGTTGCACCCATTTCCTCTCCATAAGCAAAAATGCCGTTAGTAGATTTTACGCTGTCAAAAGTTTCCCCGACATCTTCCAACCCTCTTTGGTATAGATACTTTATTGGCTCCCTATTGCCTAATGAGTCAACATAGTAGTACTTATGTCCACTTAATTTATAATTGGCTTTGGCTTGAGTTTTCAACACCCCTCCATTAGGAATTATATATACTCTTTTCCCATTTTCCATCTCTGGCATGACGCCATCAGCCTGATCAAAAATAATAACAATAATACCAGTATAGCCTTTAGGTATAAGAGTTATACTTTCAGTTTGAGGTGTAGCACAGAACTGGAGTATAAATACTAGGAGTAGGTTTATAACGAGCATATTTTTCCCCTTCATGTTAATTTGTACCTCTTGGGTTTTTCTTTTGATAGCTTTTATTCCATTCTTCAATAGAAATCATCTTATCTCCTCTCATGACACCTTTAAAGTTTCCATCTTTGTCAGTTACAATTTGGACATTCACGCTCATCATTTGACGTTTATTGTTTCCCGCTAATTTTATAAAAGGCCCTTTATTAGGTCCATAGCCGGCCGCAGATGCCCCCAGGAAAACTGAATTCTTACCTTGGCTGTCTCTTACAAATGCTTCAGCACTTGGGAAATTGTCTCCTGTTATATTTCCTGCAATTGTTAAGATCTGATCCCCATTCTCTCCATCAGAAACAGTAACGAATAAATCTGTATTAATATCAATATCCCAAGTAGGTCCTCCATCAGGACCAGAACCTGGTCCTAAGATTCCAGGCATCACAGCATCATTATTACCATAGAGATGGGTATTAATTCTATTACCGAAAGAGTTGTCTGTGACTTCTGCATCTGAATATGCAATTGCTCCATATTTACTTGCTGATATGTTACCATAGGCTATTGTCGATGATTCTCTTGTATCGGTATCATACGAGGTTACCTGCCTCATACGTGAGGAGTACTTGTCAGAGGTTGAGAATGGTCGATTGTTACCATCACCATGCCAACCACTAAATCCAAAAGAATCAAATGGAGCAAAACTTCTTACATGTATATCAATAGGGAACTCTCCGTTAGGGTCAATAACTAGAGTTGGGTTATTTAACGCATAGTTGTAAGGACTAATAGAAGGTAAAGCCATTGCTTTAGAATCCACCACATGCCACCTTCCCAGCTGGGCGTCATACATCCTGGCCCCGTAGTCCATCCAGTTCAGCCCCAGCTCCGTTTGCCTCTCTTTCCCGTTGTACTGGAAGAGGTGGTCCGGATTTCCCTGCTTTTCAATGCCCACTAGGTTTTGACCCCATGGGTCGTAGTGCCCCTAAATGCAAAAGCAGGCCCGGCTGGCGCACGTGCAAGATAGAAGAATGCATCCACGCAGTAGTACGCTTAAAGCCTATAACTGCACAGGTGCCTTATGATTCAATAATAATATATTATCCCGCCTTACTTGAGAGGTACAGTTAGGATTCCGACGCAAAGCCGCTGCGCAACGTTTAACTAGCACCCGCAGTCTGGCCGAGGGCATGAACGAACACCACTTTGCCAAGTAAAACACGTGTCAAGTAATATGGCGCTTGCTAACTTGAAATTAATGGCAGAAAAGCAAAATCCCAATCCTGAACGGAAAGGGATTTTGATGTAATACTAGCATTAAGGTTAGACTATAAATCTGAGCCAGCAAGTCTATCTTAATTTAAATGAATCTAAAGCCTTATTGAATTCACTCTTCCTGTGCTCTGGAACATTAGTATAACCTATACTTATACAACCAACCTTGATGTCTTTCCAGTATAAACCTTTATCTGTAATACCGTGTAGAACCAAAGTATCAGGTGTATACTCCTTTCCTAAAGAGCGGGAAATTTCTGCTTTCAATTCAGTACTTGCTAATCTTTCATCCGCAATGCTATCTCCCAAGGTCATAATATTATTGTAATTGAGTGTACTAGCTCTAAAATTAGTCACATATATTGCAGCAGAGTCTGGATAAACATATTGCTTCTCTTTTTCATCGTGCCCTCCAACCAAAGTCATGAGTTTAAATCCTTTTGGTATTTTCATAGAGTATAGACCTGCTCTACAAGATTTTTCAGCTGATTTATTTTTGTATTGAATTGTAGTGCTACCTTGACTATTGACACATGATACCGTAACAAGTGCTAACATAAAAATAAGTAAAACTTTCATATGACTTTGTTTAAGGTTTATACCAAGATGGCAGCAGAGGCTTATTAGCTGGAGTAAGCATCCTTGTACCACTTCCTCCAATAAACTTTCCATTAGAATCTACTGCTTTTATATAATGGGTTCTTAGAGATACATTTAACTGCCCCCTCAACACATTTTCTCTATAGACAGCCTGCCATTCACTTCTCTCGATACCTTGACTTATTCTACTGTCCAATAAGCCTCTGTTAGCATCTAAGCCATGAAACATCTCGTGTGCAAGGTCTGTAACAGAGTTTAAACCAGCTCCATTTAAAGTTGGGAGTGTCGATCCAGATGGATTCCAAGAAATTGTCCCTCCCGAACCTCCTGATAGATTGATACCCGCATTTACTAGTGCTTGTAGTGAACTTGCCTGTGCAGGATCTGTTTGGAGTTCATTAGCATGTGCTTTCAAAGGGTTACTTGGGGTAAACTTACTATCACCTTTAACAATAGTAAAATTATTGTCAGAGCTCTGAAGCTCGCCTACCATAGCACCACCTTCTTGTGTGCTATTAATCGTATTAAGGGCATTTACGGATTTACTTAAAAACCCTTTAACCTTTCCGCTATAAGCACTGCCATCTTTGTTATAGAGGTTACCATTCTCAAAGCGTAAAGTTTCCTTTCCTCCTAAGCCTAAGAAACCTGTCCGATGAGTAACCCACAGCGAATCGCCATTCACGTCTATAAAGTTGATCGGACTATTCGCTCCATATTGGTATGGTGTAAAGCTTATATATTTATCAGCAAATCTGTCCTGAGTATGAAATCTTCCCAGCTGTGCATCATACATCCTGGCCCCGTAGTCCATCCAGTTCAGCCCCAGCTCTTGTTGCTTCTCCTTTCCGTTGTACTGGAAGAGGTGGTCCGGATTTCCCTGCTTCTCGATGCCGGCGAGGTTAAGACCCCATGGGTCGTAGTGCTCCAAAATGCAAAAGAGCACCCGGCAGGCGCTGCTCAGGTAAGATCGTGAAATGTTGTCTCTTGCCCCGATTACTCCAGCGGGTGAAAGCTCTCCACATCGTGCTGCAGCGTGTGCAGCCGGTCCAGCCGGTAGCGCTCCGTGGAAGAGACGTGCCGATGCCCTGCCATATGCTGCACCACCCGCACATCCCTGCCCCTCAGCCAGTGGCTGATCACGCTCATGCGCAGCTGCGTGGCGTTTTTTACCCCTGGGTTGGTTCTGCGCAGCCGCTCCATGAGCGCCGTGAGCAGGTTCGTCAGATCTCTGCTCCCTTGTGCTGTGGTAAAGACCACGTCCTGGTGGTACCCGCAGAGGTACTCGCGCAGCGGGGCCAGCTGACACTCCAGCAGCCGCAGTACCCGCCCGTTGCTTCGGCGCGTGCCTGGAATGTGCACAAGCCCCTGCTCCAGGTCTACGTGGCGGGGCTCCAGCAGCTGCAGCTCCCCCACGCTCAGGCCCTGGAAGACTAGCAGGCCCACCAGCACCTTTCG
>NZ_JBDIZJ010000023.1:0-14945 GCF_039748935.1 Pontibacter chitinilyticus | reverse complement strand
CGCTCACCGGGCTCAGCCCCTTCTCCTGCTGCAGATGCTCCTTAAACCGCTCCATCCAAAAGGTGCGTGTAGATCTGGGTGGACTCGAGCTTGGAGTGGCCCAGGAAGCGGGCGATGCGCGTGAGCCCCATCCCCCGCTCCAGCAGGTGGGTGGCGATGGCGTGCCGGAAGCTGTGCAGGTTGACGCGCTTGCCCGAAAGCCCCGGGTTGGCCGCCTGCGCCTGCAGCGCCCGGAACTGCAGGGTGATGGTGCGGTCACTGGCCCTTGTGCCGCGGACGCTCAGCAGCAAGGCCCTCTTGTCGCGCCTGCCCCGGTAGGGGCAAGTGTCCAGAATCTCCGGCCTGGCCTCCTCCAGGTAGCGCCGCACATGCCGCACCACGCCCGCGCTCATGGGCACGTAGCGCTCTTTGTAGTTCTTGCCCTTGCGCACATACACCAGCCCCTTCTCCAGCAGCACGTCCCCTACGTCCAGGGCCAGGCCCTCGGAGCGGCGAAGCCCGCAGCCATAGAAGAGGGCAAGGGCGGCCCGGTCGCGGATCCCCAGCAGGTCATCGGCGCCCGCCTCAAAGAGCAGCTGCACTTCGGCCTGCGTCAGGACGGGCTGTATCCTGCGTTCAGGCTGCACAGAGCCCGGAGGCAGCGGCAGCCCCCACTCCCCCATCTCCCGCAGGTAGCGGTCCAGCAGCCGCACCGCCTGCCAGTGCTTGGCCACGTAAGCCATCGAAAGCCTGCCCCCGTCGCGCATGCGGCCCCTCTCGGCCAGGTAAGCAAAGTAGGCCTTCACCTGGTCCCGCTTGACCTGCCGGACCGAGTGCACCCCTTGCCGCTCCAGAAAGTGCAGGAACTCCCGCAAGTGCAGCGGGAGGTACTTGATGCTGCTCTCCGAGTAGCCCAGCACCAGGAGCCAGTCGGCGAAGTGTGCCTGCAGCTCCAGGAACTGCGGGTGGCGGAGCTCCAGCTGCTTCATCGGCCGCCGGTCAGTGGTTTTACCATGATGAAAAGAATGGAAGTGAAGGGTAGCCCCAGTTATGCCACAAGATAGCAATAAGTTTGAGTGCTAAGCTACCCCCTTAGCCTGGCCGAAAGCCGCTCCCCCTTAGGAAAGACACGGAAGGGTGTTGTCAGCAGCAGAGCAGCGCCAGTATTGCCAATAACTACTCTTATGATAAATAAAGTTGGCTTTACCTTCTCCCAATACCTATTGTACTGTGGAATGTAGGAAGTCTACTTCTTTTCTCTGCCACCGCTGTTCTGAATCCTCTTTTCCAGTTCTTCCTCCAGCTCTTCAATGGTGGGCAGCTCCCCTTTCAGCTCCTCCGGGACGGCATGGATCAGCCGGTACTCAGCCACCCCCAGCGGGGCCGCCGCATTCCTCAGGGAGTACTCTACCACGACCTTGTTCGGCGTTTTGCAGAGCAGGATGCCGATGCTCGGGTTGTCATCCGGGTGCCGTAACTGCGCGTCCACCGCGTTAAGGTAGAAGCTTAGCTTCCCCGCGTACTCCGGCTGGAACTCGGTCACCTTCAGCTCGACCACCACATGGCAGCGCAGCCTGGTGTGGTAGAGCAAAACGTCTAGGTAAAAGTCATCCCCACCGACGTTGAGCCGGTACTGCCTCCCCATGTAGGCGAAGCCCTGGCCCAGCTCCAGCAGGAACTTCGTGATCTGATCGGCCAGCGCGTCCTCCAGGTCCTTCTCCCGCGCCTCGGGCCCAAGGCTGAGGAAATCGAAGTTATAGGGGTTCTTGAGCGTTTCTATGGCCAAATCCGCCTGAGGCCTAGGAAGCGTCTGGGCGAAGTTGTTCAGGGCTCTCCCCTGCCTCCTGTACAGGCCGCTCTCCAGCTGGTGCAGCAGCACGGCGCGCGACCAGCCGTGGCGTATCGTTTCGCTCACGTAGAAGAGCGCCTCCCGGACGTCTGAACATTTGGTCACTATCTCGCGGTTGTGCCCCCACGGAATTAGTCCCACAAGCTGTGGGACTAATTCCTGTCCTGCATCCAGATGGGCCGCTTCGGACAGCTGTCCCACAAGCTGTGGGACTGACTCCCGCTCCCTGCTGTAGAACAGGTACCACTTCCTGACATAGAAGAGGTTGGTTCTGGAGAAGCCCCTCATCTCGGGAAATGCCACGCTCAGGCCCCTCGACAGCTGCTCGATTAACGCGTCGCCCCAGCCAGCCTCCTTCTGCTTCTCTACGATACCCCTCCCCAGCTGCCAGTACACCTGCATCAGCTCAGTGTTTACCCTAACCGCCGCCTTCAGCTGTGAAATCCGTATCCTGTCCTTCAGCCCCGCCAGCCAGGACTGATAATCCTCTGTCCGATGTAGGTCAATGTCTGCCATGCCTAATATTACGCCATTGCACCCACAGCCGCAAGAGCAGGCCTAATAAATCCACTTTGATTGCACTGTGTTGCAAGGACAGGCATTCCTTCGAGATCAGCAGTTCATGACCTATTTATCATAATGATACTTCTAAGGTTGGCAGTCTCGGTTTGGATTTGGTTTGATCCGCGTTTGGAACCGGTTTGCCCAGAGATGGGCGTGACGTTGGGTAGGAATGGAGACAACAGGTCTGTATCAGCCCTCCCCTATTGCTTTACTTAATTTTTGAATAGCTCCAGCTGGTCCGGTTGGCAGTATCGGCTGTTGAACTTTGGTTTGAGCATGCGGATATAGTGCTTCTCCAGCTTTAGCGCCTCCTCCTTGTCGGGGTGTTCCTGGAGATAAATCACTGACGCAGCCGAGCACTTGTCCTTGTGCTTGATGATGCGCCAGAAGATGTTGCTGGTCTCGCCCACATAAACACAGGTGTCGTCGTCAAAGATAAGGTACAGGAAGTAAGATTGGTTGTCCCTGATATGCCGCAGTTTTCTGTATTCCTTTAGAACCTCTCTCCTGCTGTATTTTTTGTACCCTTGAAGCTGTACCATTGATTTCTACTGATTAACGTCAACCAACCTAAGGCGTTACTAAAGGGAGAGAAGCATTTTTGAAAGTTCAACAAGGCACATCTGTAAGCCTAACGCTCAGATCACGAGCTAGGCTATTAATCAATGTTATTAGCTATTTAAGATAAGCTTCCAAAGCTTTGATCGTAATGTCCTTTAACGATAACTCCTCCTCCAACCCATGTATCTTCATTTTTTTTATTAGCCCCTTGGGAATCCATACATTAAGCTGTGCAGTATCTTCCTTGTTTATATCTTTTGGCTTAACAGGACTTACTTCTTGTATAGGCGTCTTAGGTTTATCAGACTTAAGCTTATTTGCCATCCCTGCCAATTTATTCTTATCGATTGCCATTTTAAGTTACTCTAGATTTACACTTATATAAAACTATAAATATGCACAGCTGCAATTACATAATTACAAATATACATAAACATTTATTTATGCACTTATAGAGTCAACAATCTCTTCCGCAAGTGATGTAATTTCGTCTATTGCTTTAGCATCTTCACTAGCTAAGACTCCACCTGTTAAAGGAGACCTAGCAAAGCTCACTCTATCATGTACCATAGTCTTGAGTACTGGAGTATCAAAATGAGACAGTAACTCTTGCACTTCACCTGTTATTCCTGATCTGTGCTTGATCATGTTAAATACTATGCCTGCCTGTAATTCTGTACGCTTTTTCTTAGCCTCCTCAATCAAATGTAGTGTGGAACGAATAGCCATCACATCAAAGAATCCTGCTTTTGTTGGTACCAGAACATAGTCTGATATTAAGAATAGTTCGGGGAGACGGCTTGATAGATAAGGAGGTGTATCAATTATTACCAGATCATGCCCTAACTGTTGTATTTGATCGAATCTATCTTCGGTGATGATATGCAGCTTTGGAAAGTCCTCTTTGATATCTGATATACTACCTTGTAAATCTATATCGACTAGAGCTACACTAAGCTGCTCCTGGAAACAAGTAGCCAAGTTTAATGCTAAAGTGCTTTTACCAACACCTCCTTTTTGGTGCGCAACGGTGATTATTTTTGCCATGTATAAAATAATACATAAAAATAGAAATTAACAAATCTAATAGTACATCATTATGTAAATACATATACACATATTAACCTATCAACTTTAGATTAATTATAAATCCCAGCTTAAGGATTTTAGTTTTGTTGAGCAGTTACAACAAATTAGTTCTCAATACTAACATAATTAGCATAAAGTATGCTCGGACTTATAAAACCTGTTTTTTGCGCGCGCCCAACCTCCTTTTTATCTTTTTTTTGATTTGTTTTTCCCCGCTTTACAAGGTTTACCTGTTTAGAAACCTCTCATTTCTTAGACATTATCACAAGTTGTGAATATTTGTATTATTTGTTAATATTTGTACATGCTGTAAATATCTGGTAATCAATAATTAACGACAATATAAAAACAGATATAATAAGCTATAAAACAGATTTCATAAGTATAGAAACAGATTTCATAAGCCTAACTAACAGATTTCATAAGTTCATCTAACAGATATAATAAGCTATAAAACAGATAGAATGAAACATACTGTTTTTTGTGTCTGTTTTTATTAACTTGCTCTCATGGAAGTGCACGAAGTCAAAACACCTCAACTACAGGTAAGGCATCATAATGTGATTACCAACGCCAGGCATGATCTGTCTGCTGTACAGCTAGATATTTACTTTATGATGCTGTCACGTCTCAAGCCAGGTGATAGCAACGAAACAAAATATTATATAAGTGTTAAGGAAATTGAAGATCTAACAGGTCGTCAATGGAATTACCAACAACTAAGAGATGCTACCTATGGATTGATAGGAAAGGTGTTTGAGATAGAGGAGGAGGATGGGCTTCTTCAAGTATCTATGATGTCTAGTGCTAAGTATCTTAAAGGGCAAGGCCGTATTCAACTCTCTATTGCAGAGGAGCTAAAGCCTTACCTAGTTGATTTAAAGAATAATTTCACCAGCTTTCAGCTCTTCTGTGTACTATCAATGACCTCTAAGTATGCGAAGTGGCTTTATGTTCAGTTTTCTAGGTGGAAAGACATTGGATACTTATCTTATGAATTAGAGCAACTTAAGTTTCGCCTTAATCTGAAGGATCCCTCAGGAAAGAATCCTGAACAGTATAAGCAATGGGGACAGTTTAAGGATTATGTACTAGAACCATCTATTAAACAAATCAACGAGAATTCTGATCTCCGCATAAGCTACACTACTGCAAAAAAAGGGAAAAGTATTCATAAGCTGAACTTTACTATCAAGCACGTAGCTCAGTTCCAGACAGTAATTCCGTTTGAGTTATCAGAAGGAGACAGGGAGTCTGAGGTTTTAAAAAACCGAATACGTGATATTGGTATACTAGATAATAATCTTGTTAATACAGTCTTAAGCAGTACCGAGCTGAGGAAGAAAGCAAACAAGTGCCTTTACGACATTGCTATTAGAAGGAAAGACATCAACAACCCTGCTGGATATTTCCGAACCACTCTTGGCATCTAAATTGACTTATAAAATCTGTTTTTTAGGCAAACCATCTAAGCCACACTTAAGTGCTCATCTATATATGTGATGAACTCCATGTCAATAAAGCTATAACTACATAAAATTACATTTACATTATTATGTATTATTGTAAATACATAATAATGTAAATGTAATTTTGCACTGCAGCTACGATAATAAAAAACAGATTTCATAAGTCAGCACCTTGACTCCTTGTTCGTAACTGTATTCTTGCTTATCATAAGCTATGTTATGCATAGGCAGGAGCTAGCCTATCATCGTAAGGTAAAATACTCTGCAGGCGCGTATACATTGTTATGTCAAAACTTACCTATTTCCTTTTCATCCTTCTTGCCTTTACCAGCTGTAAGGACCCGGAGGTGGCGCCACAGACAGCCGTATCGCTCACGCCGGAGCAGGAACAGCTGCTGCTGGGCAATCCCAGCGGCGCCACCACTGCTGTAAGTAATGAAAATAATTACCTGATTCAAAAGCCGCAGTATGTGCTTTCCTACAGCAGGGAGCGGGCCACACCGAATTGGGTAAGCTGGCATGTGAGCCGTGACTGGCTGGGCACAGCACCGCGGCAGAACAATTTCAGGGCAGACCCGGCCCTACCGGAAGGCTGGTACCACGTGACTACCTCCAGCTATACCGGCAGCGGGTTCGACCGGGGCCACAACACCCCCTCGGCCGACCGAACTAACACAGAAGAAGATAATGCGGCCACTTTCCTGATGACCAACATCATTCCGCAGGCACCCAACAACAACCAGGAGACGTGGGCTAACCTGGAGGACTATACCCGCGAGCTGGTGCAGCAGGGGATGGAGGTATACGTGCTCATGGGCTCCTACGGGGTAGGTGGTACCGGAGACAAGGGCTATGCTACTACCATCGACAACGGGAAGATAACGGTACCGAAGCGCATCTGGAAAGTACTGGTGGTATTGCCAGAGGGAGAGAACGACCTGCAGCGGATTACCACTGCAACGCGTGTGATCGCCGTCGATACGCCTAACAGCAACACAGTTAAGCCGGACTGGGGAATGTATAGGACGACGGTAGATGCCATCGAGCAGGCCACAGGCTATGATCTGTTATCAGCAGTGCCGGCAAAGGTGCAGCAGGCGCTGGAGAGCCATCAGGATAACGGGCCTACCCACCAGGCGCTTACCCATCCTATACTTTAGTTTATGCGTAAAGAGCCAATAGCGTAAACCTAAAGCTTTCGAGTTATGTGTGGACGATACTCCGTTGCCCCTAAAACAAAAGGCGATTCCAAAACAGCCAGGCTCCTGGAGAAAAGCCTGAAAGAGGGCCGCTTCAATGCCGCCCCTTCCCAGTCGCTGCCTGTCATCACCAATGAGCAGCCTGACCAGGTGCAGTTTTTCAAATGGGGTTTGCAGCCTAACTGGGCCAGGGATGCCGATGCCGTCAAACGCTCCATCAATGCCAGGGCAGAAACATTAACAGAAAAGACCTCCTTTAAAAGTCTCCTCCAGTCAAAGCGGTGCCTAGTGCCTGCCGATGGGTTTTTCGAATGGCAGAAGGCGGAAGAGGGGAAGGTGCCCTACCGGATCCTGCTCAAAAGTGAGGAGTTGTTTTCCTTCGCCGGCCTCTGGGACGAGTGGCTAGACAAAGGCACCGGGGAGATCCTGCATACCTACACCATCATCACCACGGAGGCGAACCAGGTGGTAAAACCGATCCATAACCGGATGCCGGTGATCCTGTCACAAGAGGCGGAAGAACTCTGGCTCGATGCCCACGAAAGCCAGGAAGAGCTGCTCTCATTGCTCCATCCTTTTGAGGCTGACCTGATGAAAGCCTACCCCGTTTCTCCTTTGGTAAACTCACCTTTCAATGACGTGCCGGAGGTGCTCAACTCGCTGTAGCTGGCTTGAGTAGGGGTATACTGAAACCAAAATATATAGATATCAGTATACCCCCACTCAACCAACCGCCTCTGCCATGAAAGCAACGCTGCCCCTCTGCCTCCTGCTGTCCTTTTCCCTGTTTAGCTGCCAAAGTGAGGAGACAGCAGACCCGGTCCCTGTTCCGGATCCTGCTCCCACAGTGTTTCGCTTTCACTACCGCTATGACCCCGGGGCGGCGCGGGGAGCCGACACTTTCGAGCTGATCCTCTCCGAGAAAGAGGGGGAGGTCGTGCTCGATACCCTGCTGGCCGTCGAGACCAACCATCAGCTGAAGGTGACCTCCGAAGAGACCCGCTTTGACGTGACCACCGTCTATGACCAAGCGCCTGGTTCCTCCTCCTACTACATGGTGAAGACATACCTGCAGGCGAATCCCACCGACTGGCGCGGCTTCGGGGTCCCCTCTAGGGGTTGGGATATCGGGGAGACAAAGCCGGCCAAGATCACCTATGCGCATGCCAACGGCCTGAGCGGAGTTATGTTTTCTGGACTGCACCCTTCCAACTGGGAAGGGAACGGAAGCGAGGACCAGATGGTCCTCTTCTACAAACGGGAGCTCCCCAAAGACCTGCTCTACCTGCTTTCCTTCCACTCCGGGAAGTATATTTTCACCGACGTGACCTCGTCTGACACGACCGTGGACTTCTCTGCCGCCACCCCGACCGAGCAGCGCACCTACGCCAAGCCGGCAGGAACCTCCGGCTTCAATTACACCTTGTTCGGCACGTCCGTGGAGGGAGACTATTCTCAAAAAATCTACCTCTACCATTCTGGCGCTGTTTCTCACAAATATGACCTGCTGTTCCCGCCCACGCGCATCAAGGAGTACGACCTGAGCGTGAGGTACGCCGACGCCGACGGCATCCAATACGAGTATTTTCACCTGGGGCCGACGGTACCCGAAGAGCTGGGTTTGGCCGGCAGCCCGGGCTTTGCCGTCATGCAGGCAGACAGCAGCGGCTTTAAAGTCTCCTACTCCGGAGAGAAGCCTGTCGCCAGCCAACTGGCTCTTATAGGCAGGCGCGGGATGAATCCCGTGTTCTGGAGCGTGTACCTGCCGGCCGAGCAGACCTCATTTGATCCCGGCCCTTTCTTAGAAAATCTGCAGGCAAAGAATTTCCAGGGTACAAGCGTCTCCATCATGAAGGTGGACTATCTCCAGACCTACTACATGGAGGGGTATTCGTATCAGTCCCTGCTCGACTACTGGCACAACCAGGAGCGGACGCTTAAACGGGAACTGAAGCAGTACCACCTGATCAGAAAGAAGTTCTAGCCACCAAACTAACCAGACCTTCATAAGTGCCAATTTTCCAGCGATTTTTGTACTTATGAGGATCTGGCAGCTTCTATCATCCGTCTGAGCAGAGAAAATAAATTTCTCATATATTTAGCTTTTGTTGTTGTTTCGTTCGTATTTGCTAACAAATTTAGTAAATCACAGATGAAATAAGCTTCTTATGGCCCCAACAAAAGTGATCCCGATAGATGCCGGGGAGCTGGAGTTCCTCTACATCACCCTGCAGGAGTGCGTGGAGCTGCCCCTGGTAGCTTCCTATGTCTCGGCAGGCTTTCCCTCGCCGGCAGACGATTACCTGGAAGACAAGATTGACTTGAGCAGGTTCCTGGTACAGAACCCTTCTTCCACGTACTTCATGCGAGTGAAAGGCAATTCGATGCAGGATGCCAACATCCACGAGGGCGATGTGCTGGTGATCGACAAGGCCCTGGCGCCAGCAGACGGGCTGCCGGTGATCTGCTTTCTGGATGGAGCCTTTACGGTGAAGACCTTCAAGAATGCAGGGCACAGGGCCTACCTGGTACCAGCCAATCCTGCCCTGAAGCCTATTGAGATCACCGAAGAGATGGACATGCGGGTATGGGGCGTGATCGCCTGGATCCTGCACAAACCTGTCAAGCGCTAAGGGGATGATGGGGCTCTGTGACTGCAACAACTTCTTTGCCTCCTGCGAGCGCGTGTTCGACCCGGCCCTGAACGGCAAACCGGTAGTGGTGCTCTCTAACAACGACGGTTGCGTAATTGCCCGGAGTAACGAGGCCAAGCAGCTCAACATCGGCATGGGCGAGCCCTACTTCAACATCCGCCACCTGGTAGAAAACGGGCATGTAAAAGCTTTCTCTTCGAATTATGTGCTCTACGGGGATATGTCCGACCGCGTGATGCAGACGCTTGCGCAGTATACGCCCAGCGTAGAGATTTATTCCATCGACGAGTGCTTTCTGGATTTCTCCTCTTTTTTTAGCAAAGACTTAACTGCTTATGGTCGTGAGATCAAGACCACCGTGCAGCGGTGGACGGGTATTCCGGTGAGCCTGGGTATTGCTCCCACCAAAGCGCTGGCTAAAGTAGCCAACAAGCTGGCCAAGAAGTCACAGAAAGCAAACGGGGTGCTGGTGCTCTCCGAGCCGCGCCATATCGAGGCAGCGCTGAAAGCCACGGCCGTAGAGGACGTGTGGGGCATTGGCGGGCAGTATGCCAAGCTGCTCCGCAAGCACGGCATCCACACCGCCCTTGACTTCTCGAAAGCCTCGGAGACCTGGGTGCGCAAGCACATGACGGTGGTAGGGGTGCGGCTCCTGAAAGAACTCCGGGGAGAGCCCTGCCTGGAACTGGAGGAAGTAGCCCCACCCAAGCAAGGCATCTGCACCTCCCGCAGCTTTGGCAAGAAGCTCACAGACCTGGAGGACATCCAGCATGCCACGGCCACTTACGCAGCCAAGTGCGCTAAAAAGCTACGGGCACAAAAGAGCTGCGCCCGGCTGCTCACGGTCTTTGTCAACACCAACTGGTTCTCGGAAAAAGACCAACAGTACCATGCCAGCAAGAGCATCTACATGCCGGTGGCCACCAATTCGGACATCGAGCTGATCCATTATGCCAGCATCGCCTTGAAAGCCATTTACCGGGAAGGCTACTGGTATAAAAAGTCGGGCGTGTTCGTCACCGACATCGTGCCGGAGAACCAGGTGCAGCTGGACTTGCTCGATGAAGTGGACCGGACCAAGCACCGCAAGCTCATGGCAGTGATGGACCAGCTCACAGACCGCTTCGGGCGGGAGCGGGTGAAGGTGGCCGAGCAGGGCACAGACAAAGGCTGGCTGCTGCGCTCAGACATGCGCTCGCCCTGTTACACCACCCGACTCAGCGACATCCAGACCGTGTACGTACGCTAAGCAACTTTTAGCTATTGGCTATATGCTTATAGTCGGGCGTTGCCTTTCCTGTGGCTGATTCTCCAGCGGGATGACTACCACGTCATCTTGGTAGATCTGCACTTCAAAGACGCGGCTGTGCTTTTCTCTACCGCTTCCGGAGAGGTAAGTATGCTTTACTTCGCCCGTGACAGAGAAGGTGCTGCCATCATCGTTACGTGTCAGGCTTACAGTGTCGATCGAAGAGTAGGAGAGGGGCTCATAGCCTTCCACCTGGAGACTATCATAATAGGCCATGATCCGTTCCTGTATCAGTTGCTGCGTCAGCTCATCCGAGGGAGGCGCAGAGGAGCAGCCGGCAGCTACCAAATATCATCACCCCTAACGGCGACGGACTGAACGACGCCTTCGTCGTGGAGGTCTCCTGCCTGCCCTTGGACCTGCAGGTGTACAACCCCACGGGCCAGCTGGTCTACCAAAGGGAAGTTATCAGAACGACTGGAAAGGGGAGGGGCTGGCGGGTGGCACGTATTACTATTTGCTCCGAGATACCGGCGGCGTGTCCTGGAAAGGCAGGGTGGCGATTCTTCGGTAAAATATGCAATCTAAGCCAGTGTAGAGTTCTACCTGCAGGTCTGTAAATTATGGCGATACTAGCGTATGTTTTAGATGCCCAGCAGCAACCAAAATTACTAGTTTATTTTTTGTCAGTGATACGATACCATTAGCCTCATAAAGAGGATCAGGGCCTTCTTCGCAGTAAGGTTCAGTCTTTGCATAGCCCGTTGGCACTAGGGTTGAGTCTTCAGCATGGGGATAATAAAAATCTCTTGTGACTAGTCCATTTATGTTGAAAGTAACATTGATTGTTTGTCCGCGTGCAGTTACATAAGGAGTACTACTACCTGTGAATTCTTCCGATATTAACCACCACGTTTTGGTACTGTCATTTGTAAGCAAATGCATTTGGGCGGCTGGTAAGCATGGAGGAATATATGCCTTGAATTGGACAGAATTACTACTGATTTTATTCTCATCCTGACCAAATGTTGCCTTAGCTGTTAAAGTCTGCTCTCCTATTGTTGAGCCTAAAGTCCAAATAGCTGTTTCTGTTCCATCAGAGGCAGTTGAAGAGGTTGTGGGATGCACTGTACCACCTGAGGAAGCAATCCATTCGATATTTGCTCCGCTAGTAGCTTCTCCATTTGCTAATACTTGAATAATAACAGGTTGACTTAATTCACTTTTTATTTTCCCAGCCTGACCATCTCCTGATATAGCATAAAGATTTAGTTTTGGAGTATACTCATGGACAATTGATGCATCGGGACTACTCGTTTTATTTATTATCTCACTTATAGCGAACTGATGGGCAGCTGCTCTGCCGTATTCTTTATGTTGAGAATAAATAGATACAGCCGCATCAGTAGGGAGACTTAGGTCGTTCAGTGAATTGACTTTATCTACAACGTTCCTTAATCCTTTCTCTACTAGATCAATGGCTGTCCCTACATCAGACACAGCGCATGTGATAATTACACCACTACCAGCTGTACAAATTGCGGCTGCTACTGGGTTGATAGGTGCAAGAGGACACACTGATGATACAATTAAATCTAAAATTGAAATTTCTTTCCCTGGTGTTTCTACTAAGTTGCATGCATCCCTAAGAGCATTGGTTATCGTTTGTATCACTATTTGCTCATCTTCAAAAGTCGTACTAGGATCCTTAGGTTCACCGACTATACCAAGCCATTCATAGTTTACAGAATAAACTCCTTTGTCTATGTCATAAGGTGCCGGAAATTCATAATCTTGTCGATTAGTAAATATGCGTACCATTACTAAGCTCTCTTCCCCTTCAACATTCTTTTCTGATTGAGTAACCTTATTTTTTGCAGTTACTTTGATATTGATGTAACCATCAGCACCTGTAACTCCACTTGTTCTTTTACCATCCCCTAGATCTGGATCCTCTTTAGCTTTTTTCTTGGCACCTTTCACCATTATTATATCACTAAAACCTTCAGGGCTAGAAAGGGTAAGAGTTATGGAATCATTCGGCAGATAATCCAAGTGTAAGGCTTCTCCTGTTTTCAGAATGATGTTAGAATATCTGCCTTTACTGTCAAAAGTTACAACATCAGCTTTTCCCTGACTAGGTTCATTCAAAGCCTCTATTCTATAACCTGTTAAGCTTTTTGGAGACCCATTGAGGTTCCTTTTTCCGAAGAAAGTAATCTTTTGCCCATCGTCAGTTATGATCTCAGCGAACCGAGGGTCATTTGAATTGATGAAGATAGCTCCTTTAGATTCTTCGGGTTGAGGCGGCGGGTTTTTTACCTCTTCTAAAAAATCACAAGCCGGTATACTAACGAGGATTAATACGCCAAGAATTAGATTGTGCAAAGTTTTAGAAATGCGGCTCATAGTGGTAAAAGCAAATAGGTCAGCCCTTCTCCTTTTACGTTTTAAATATAAATATGAGGAAATTGAATTGTACTATACTATAGATTTAGAGGGTAGGGAGATAAAGAATAAGGGTCAATACTCTAAAAGATGTAGTATATAATAGCGAGGATAAAAATTTAGCATTAGGACTTCTGGAGGCTGTAAAACAAACTGTGTCAAAGGGTTTTGAGTAACACCTTTAACGCAGATAAAATGGAAAATCAAGACAGCCTGGATCTGGAAAAGATCAAGCGCCAGTTCCTGGAGGAGTTCAGGAGCGGCAAACCCACCTTCGGCAAGGACGGAGCACTGGCCCCTCTTCTAAAACACTTTCTCGAGGCCGCCCTGGAGGCGGAGATGGATCTTCATCTGGACGCCGAACAGCGCCAGCAGGGCAACCGGCGCAATGGCAAAGTAAGCAAGCAGGTGCGTACTTCGGATGGGGTGATTGAAGTAGAGAGCTCCCGCGACCGCTCGGCAAGCTTCGATCCGCAGATCATCCGGAAGCGGGAGACGGTGCTGGCCGAGAACCTGGAGCCCCGCATCCTGAGCATGTACGGGCTGGGGATGAGCCTGCGCGATATCTCGGCTCATCTCAAGCAAATGTACGACATGGACATTTCCCATGATACCCTGGCGGCCCTCACAGAGAAGATCGTTCCCCAGGTAAGGGAGTGGCAGGCAAGGCCGCTGGAGGCGCTCTACTGCGTCGTCTGGCTCGACGCCATGCACTACAAGGTACGGCAAGAGGGGCGCGTTGTCTCCAGGGCCGTCTACAACATCCTGGGCATCGACCGCCACGGCCACAAGGAACTGCTGGGCGTGTACCTCTCGGAGAGTGAGGGGGCCACCTTCTGGCTCTCGGTGCTGACGGACCTGCAGCAGCGGGGCGTGCGGGACGTGCTCATCGCCTGCATCGACAACCTCAGGGGCTTTGCCGAGGCGATAAACAGCGTCTTCCCGCAGACCGAGGTGCAGAGCTGCATCGTGCACCAGATCCGCTGGCAGCCTCAAGTACGTGGCCTCCAAAGACCAGAAGGAGTTCCTCAAGGACCTCAAGCCGGTATACCGGGCAGAGAGCCTTGAGCTGGCCGAGCTACGGCTACTAGAGTTGGAGGAGAAGTGGGGCAGCAAGTACCCCAAGGTGCTGGAGAGCTGGCAGCGGAACTGGGAGAAGCTGAGCACGTACTTTAAGTACACCGAGCAGATACGGAAGCTCATCTACACTACCAATGCCATAGAGGGCTTTCACCGCCAGGTCAGGAAAGTTACCAAGACAAAGGGGGCTTTCCCCTCAGACATGGCCCTGCTGAAGCTGATTTATCTATCCCACCAGAATATCAGCAAAAAATGGGTCATGCCGCTAAGCAACTGGAGCCAGACGGCCCAGCAGCTCGCTATCTGGTTTGGCTTTCGGATGGCAAACCATTTGCAACCGGCGCTTTGCCATTTCTTATTTGCTGAACCTAAAGGCAGCCTCCGGTGTAGCGGTACGGCTAGGGCTCCGGCCAAGACAACAGGCAACGAAAGTAAGCAACAGCAAGCAACATCGCTCCCCTGAAGTGAAAACAGCCTGCAAAGCGGCTCATGCGGCCGAAAAGCAGCCATACACACGCTTTTCAGCGCTGATACACCTGCGTTGCGCACGTTGGTCGTTAGCGGAAATCCCCCTCAGCCATCGCTTCGCCATCCAGAAGCCATCGAAAAGCCCCCACTCTCCCCCCGAACAGTCCCCGCGTTGCCACCTAAAGCACTACCGTATGGCAACCAAAAGCAACGGTTTGCAACGTGACGGCAGCTGCTTTTGCGCCGTACACCGTCCCGCAAAAGGGACCTTTCCCAGGACGTGCGCAGGCAGAGATTATGGGAAGAAGTGTTTGCACCTTCATCGACACGGGCACC
>NZ_JBDIZJ010000022.1:0-20311 GCF_039748935.1 Pontibacter chitinilyticus | reverse complement strand
ATAAAAAACAGGGGTAGAAAGTAAAATCCAGAAGAAACAAGTTGGCTGTGCACCTGCTCCACAGGCTGTAGAAGCAATACCTCGGTAGGGCACCTAAAGTGGAAGGTTATAAAATAGCAAGGGCTCCTACAGTGAGGAGCCCTTGCTTATGATCAGTTTGTAAGAAAACTTCTCAACTTTTAGCCGTTTGTATATACGGCGGCATCTTCTTAATGGTTTTACAAAGTGTAAAAAAAGGTGCAATTTTTTTCAACATACTGTTCTGTTGCAAAATGCTGTGTTATAAAGCAGGCAACAAGCTAAATATCTGCGCTGCAAGTACAAAGCTATTGGCGTTTTTAGCTTATAAGTATAATCCGAACGCCGGAATATTGGCCTGGCTGCCAGAATTCCTATAAAGTTAGCTAAGATCAGTGCAAAGCTAAACGGATTGTCTTCCGTTTATACTTGAGATTTAGTAATACTTTTCTGGCATCAGGTAATGGTGCACGTAGTCGTTTATACCTTCTTCTAAGGTATAAAATGGCTTGTCGTAGCCGATGGAGCGTAGTTTTTGCATGTTCGCCTCCGTAAAGTACTGGTAGTTGTCCCGGATATTCTCAGGTATATCTATAAAGTCAATATCGGGTGTTGCGTCCATGGCATGAAACGTATTCAGGGCAAGCGCCATAAACGTGCGGGCGGTACCGGAGCCAAGATTATAGATGCCGGAGTTCTTGCGATGATACATCAGGAACAGGCACACATCCACCACATCTTTTACATAGATAAAGTCGCGCATCTGCTCGCCATCGGCAAACTCCGGGTTGTGCGAGCGGAATAATGCCAGCCGGCCTTTCTCTTTGATCTGATTATAGGCATGAAAAACCACAGAAGCCATTTTCCCTTTATGATATTCATTCGGGCCATATACATTAAAGAACTTCAGTCCGGCCCAGAAGAACGGCTTGGCTGTTTGCTCCAGCGCCCAAATATCAAAGTCGTTCTTAGATGCGCCATATGGATTTAAGGGCTGTAACAGCGGAATCATACTTTCCTCGTCATCATACCCCAGGGTACCGACGCCGTACGTAGCCGCGGATGAGGCATACACCAATGGAATCTGGTACTCGCAGCAGGCATTCCATACTTTCTGGGAGTAGTTCAGGTTCAGCAGATCGAACACATCGGTGTTGAACTCTGTGGTATCGGTGCGGGCGCCTAGGTGGAAGATGAATTCCACGTCTTCATAGTTGGTATCCAGCCAGTCGAAAAAATTATCGCGGTCTACAAACTCCTTTATCTTTTTCCCCTCCAGGTTACGCTCTTTTTTGGCGACAGAAAAATTGTCTACCACCACGATATCATTAAAATTTGCCTCATTCAGCCGGCCGACAAGGCAGCTGGCAATGAACCCTGCGGCTCCGGTTACTACGATCATAGTTCAGTTTTATAGCCTGTAACGTAAATTGCGTTAAATTTACAAAATAAATTGGAGCGGCCCTGCCCAATGCGCCACCGCTAGCATCATACTTTGAAGGAAAAGATAAGAATAAACCGCTGCCTCTGCCATTTGCTGGCTCTTTTGCTGCTGCTGCTGCAAGTAGCCTGCCACCCGGAGAAAAAGGCAGCGCAGCAGGAAATTGTGCTGCACGATGACCTGGGGCGGGAGTTGCACCTGCCGCATCAGCCTCAGCGGGTGATGGCGCTGGCCTCGTCGATGACGGAGATGCTGTTTGCCGTAGCTGATACAGCAAACATTGTCGGCCGCACGCCCCACGACGATTATCCGGCGGCTGTACGTACCAAGCCCGTGGTTCAAAACTACCCGGTAGATTACGAGCAGGTGCTACGCCTAAGGCCGGATCTTGTTTTTACCATTGAGGGAATTACGCCGCTGGATGTAGCAGCCCGGCTGGAAGAACTGGGTATACCGGTATACTACCAGAAGTATAGGAAGGTGGAGGATGTATTTACTGGGCTGGAGGACATAGGGCGCATTTTAGGGCGGGAAGCGCAGGCGCAGCATCTGGCAGACTCCCTCAGGCAGCAAGTAGCCCAAATTCGGGAGCGACACTCACAGGAGCAGCGCCCGCAGCGAGTGCTGGCCATTACCTGGAAAGACCCCATCTATGTGTATGGTCAGAATACGATCTTAACAGACAAGCTTCACATACTGGGAGCCGAAAATGCGGTGCAGCAGGTATTCGACCAGCCTTACCCGGCGCTGACGCGGGAGTACATCCTCAAGCTAAACCCGGACGTGCTGCTGGGTGACTCACCGGAAGTTTTTGAGGAAAAGTTCTTCAGCCTGTACCCGGAACTGCGCAGGATCAACGCCTACCAAAACAAGCGGCTCTACGACCCCACCGGTAACCTGATGGAGCGGCCGGGACCCCGTATCGTAGAATCTATACGGGAGCTGGAAAGCTTTTTATACCCATGAGGCAGGCTGCATACGTTCTACTTGCCCTGGTGCTTATACTTATAGTGGTGGTGCTTGGGCTGCAAATAGGCTCGTTCGAAACTAACGCGGACACCATCGCAAATGCGCTCTTCCACTACAACCCCAATAACCCAGCTCATTTTGCCATCATATACCTGCGCCTGCCGCGCCTGCTGCTGGCGCTGGTAGTAGGCGGTTCCCTTGCGCTAAGTGGGTACCTGATGCAGGCCATGGTCAACAATGGCCTGGCCGATCCATACTTGTTAGGAACTGCTTCGGGTGCCTCGCTGGGGGCGGTGGTAGTGTTTTTTGGCTTTATGCCCGTAACCTTCGCCGGATTTTACCTGCCATCCGTGTTTGCTTTTGCCGGCGCATTTCTGGTTACGCTGGTGGTGGTTATACTTGGGTACCGCAAGCGCCAGCTTATTCCGGGGCAGATGCTGCTGGCCGGTATTGCCCTTAGCTCCCTCTGCACGGCTATACTGGGGCTGCTCACCTTCTTGTCTGATTCGGAGGGAAAGCTGAAAGCGGTTATATTCTGGTCGATGGGCAGCTTTGAACGGGCTAGCTGGAGCCTGGTGCCTTACCCAGCGGTAGCCCTGCTGCTGGCGCTGCTGCTTTTTGTCTTTTACCAAAAGCAACTCAATATTCTGCTGCTGGGCTCAGAGCGGGCGCAGGCGCTGGGGGTAAGGGTCGCCCGCACACGCTGGGTGATCATGGGCGTGGTGTCGGTTGTAACAGGTTTTGCTGTGGCTACTTCAGGGCCGGTCGGTTTTGTTGGCTTGATCATTCCGCATGTAACGCGCGCACTGTTGAGCACCACCGGCCGAGGTAACCTGCTTTTCTGCGCTTTTGCCGGCGGCTTTTTCATGCTGCTCTGCGACTTACTTTCCCGGCTGATTTATCCGCCGGCCGGACTGCCAATTGGAATCATTACTTCGTTCTTTGGTGTTCCTTTCTTTGTATATTTGCTGTTCAGAAAGAACTACAATTTTGGAGGTTAGATGATTTACGTAAGCAGGTTAGAGCACTTTAACGCAGCCCACAAGCTGCACAACCCGAACTGGTCGCTGGCGAAGAATAAGGAGGTATTCGGGCCTTGTGCCAACACCAACTGGCATGGCCACAACTATGAGCTGATCGTGACGGTAAAAGGCAAGCCAGATGTGGATACCGGGTTTGTGATTGATCTGAAAAAGCTCAGTACCCTTATCCGCACCCACATTATTGAGAAGGTAGATCATAAAAACCTGAACCTGGATGTGGCTTTTATGGAAGATAAACTGGCCAGCACCGAAAACCTGGTCGTAGAGTTCTGGAAGATACTGGAGCCCCGTATCACAGAAATATCCGCTAATAACGCCCGCTTGCATAGCCTGAAGCTGTACGAAACACCGCGCAACTACGTAGAGTATTTCGGCGAGTAGCCCACGCGCAAGCGCTTGTTTTTTTGTCCGCCCATGTGGCGCCCAAAGCAATGACACCACATGAAATATTACCTGATAGCCGGTGAACGCTCCGGCGATTTGCATGCGTCTAACCTGATCAAGCAGTTACGGATTCAGGACCCGGAAGCAGACATTCGTGGCTGGGGAGGCGATATGATGCAGGCTGCCGGCATGGAGGTGGTGCACCACTACCAGGAAATGGCTTTTATGGGCTTTGCGGAGGTGCTTGGTAACCTGCGCAAGATCATGGGCTTTCTAAAAGAATGTAAAGCTGATATCAAGCGCTGGCAGCCTGACGTGGTGATTTTAGTGGATTATGCCGGTTTTAACATGCGCATCGCCAAATTCGCGAAGGCTCGCGGGCTAAAGGTTTTCTACTATATCTCTCCTAAAATCTGGGCCTGGAACCAGGGGCGTGCTCACAAGATCAAGAAGCACGTGGACCGTATGTTTGTGATCATGCCTTTTGAGGAAGAGTTCTACGCACGTTACGACTACAAAGTAGATTATGTGGGCAACCCGGTCAACGACTCTGTGACGGACCATGTGGCCTCCGCTGACTTCCGCCTACGTAATAAGCTCTACAACAACAAACCCATTATTGCCATACTTCCCGGTAGTCGCCGCCAGGAGATCGAGAACATGCTGCACGTAATGTTGAGCGTGCTGCCGTCCTTCCGCGATTTTCAGTTTGTAGTGGCGGGGGTATCCAACTTCTCCAAAGCATACTACGAGCAGTATAACAAAGATCCCAACATCAAGATCATCTACGACCAGACCTACGACCTGCTGGCGCATGCCAAAGCAGCCTTGGTTACGTCCGGCACGGCCACTTTGGAGACTGCTTTATTTGGTGTGCCGCAGGTAGTTTGCTATAAGACCAGCGCCATTTCTTTTGCGATTGCTAAAATGGTAATCAAAGTGCCTTATATCTCCCTGGTGAACCTGATCGCGAACAGACCTGTGGTGGTGGAGCTCATTCAGGATGAATTTACACCAAAAAAGATCATCCATGAGTTAAAGGAAATTCTGTTTGACAAATCTACCATTCAAAAGCAGAAGGAAGGCTATGCGCTGGTACGGCAGAAAATAGGGCAGTACCGGACCGCAGAGCGCGCTGCCGAACTGATGGTACAGTACCTGCAGGAGGCTAAGTAATTTACGATGTGCTGCATTGTAGGCACAAGCCGCGACCTGGCCAATTGTTTCTGAACTTTGTCAGAATTAGGATTAGCAGAATTTTAAACTTGTAGAGACCTTTCATGGCACAAGTTACCGTTGAACTCAAACTGGCAGTATAGACAAGTATAAACAGGAAGCCCCGGCTAATAACTAGCCGGGGCTTCCTGTTTATACTTGAAGAAATATGTACTTAGGCAACTCGAAGTTGCTTCAGTGTTGACTTGTCAAATTTCTCGCGGGCGTAATCGCCGGTGATCACCAGTTCTTTAGTGCCTTCCTCAGACGGCAGCTCAAACATAGCGTCTGTCATAATGCCTTCGCAGATGGAGCGCAGGCCGCGGGCACCTAACTTGTACTCGGCTGCTTTCTCTACAATGTAATCCAGGGCGTCATCAGCAAAGGAGAGGTTGATGTTTTCCATCTCGAACAGACGCTTATACTGCTTCACAATAGAATTCTTTGGCTCCAACAAAATAAGGCGTAGGGTTTCTTTGTCGAGCGGGTCCAGGTGCGTGAGCACTGGCAAGCGGCCGATCAGTTCGGGTATCAGGCCAAAGTTTTTCAGGTCCTGCGCCGTAATATAGCTCAGGAAGTTCTCTTTTTCTTCTGCCTCATCCATCTTCGATTTAGAGAAACCAATCGGACGGGTGTTTAAACGGTTCTTGATCACGCGGTCTATGCCTACAAAAGCGCCGCCGCAGATAAACAGGATGTTCTCGGTATTTACCGTAATCATTTTCTGCTCCGGATGCTTGCGGCCGCCTTGTGGGGGCACGTTCACAGCAGTTCCTTCCAGCAGTTTCAGCAAAGCCTGCTGCACGCCTTCGCCGCTCACGTCGCGGGTAATGGAAGGGTTATCGCTCTTACGGGCAATTTTATCAATCTCGTCAATGTATACGATGCCGCGTTCTGCTGATTCTACGTTGTAGTCCGCGGCCTGCAGCAGGCGAGTAAGGATGCTTTCCACGTCCTCGCCCACATAACCTGCCTCCGTCAGCACGGTGGCGTCGGCAATGCAGAACGGCACTTGCAGGATACCCGCCATCATGCGTGCCAGGTATGTTTTGCCCGTGCCGGTTTCGCCCACCATAATGATGTTGGACTTCTCGATCACCACGTCGTCCTCGTTGGTGCGCTGCATCAGGCGCTTGTAGTGGTTATACACCGCCACCGACATCACCTTCTTCGCCTCGTCCTGGCCCACCACAAACTGGTCGAGGTAGGTTTTCATCTCCTTCGGCTTCATCAAATTGAACTTGGGCGTACGGCTGTTGGCGCGTATCTTGTTTTCCTCGTTCAGTATTTGCTGTGCCTGCCCGATACAACGGTCGCAGATGTGGGCATTAATACCGGAGATCATCACCGATACATCTTTCTTATTTTTTCCGCAAAAGGAGCAGGTAATTTCAGCCATAGGTAAAAGTTGAAGCAAGCAGTTCGGGCCACTGAGGCCTTTACTCCAAACAAAGGTACAAAATAGAAAAGTTTTACAGGCATAATTTTTTTAATGCAAATAGTGATATAGCACTAAAAGCAGTATCTAAATTTCAAAATAATGATTTTTCTATTAATGCATAAATTATTGTATATCAATAAATTAAAAGGTTGATGTTTCCACATGTGCCTGTTGATAAATAATTTGCGATTTTTTAACTTTTGCTGTATCAAGAGGATTTTGGCCGCGGCAGGCCGGGTGAAATATGCTAAAATAGGGAAAAATATTTCTATTTGTTGCTGTGGTAGTAGCCGGGGCAGTCAGATAAGAAGTTGCTTCCATGGCAGCTTGCCTACGCCAGCCGCTGCTCAATGCATGCGTGCCACTGCGTGTCTGTTGTTGCGTCCAAGCGCAACATACCCTTATAATTATATTAAATAATTTATATATAAATAATCTGTTCTTTTATATTTGCTAGCCTTCTTTAGCGGAAGGACTGACCTGCAAGCGTTTCTACAAGCTTCTATGAGTTGCATTTTGGATTTTTTATCCTGCTGTTCCTCTGCCGTTATACTACACTGCACGCCCAATGGGTAGAGGGGACTTCTCCAACAAAAAATGCCCTCCAGTCTGTGGCGCTGCTTACGGCGCAGGAGGCGGTGATAGGCGGCAGCGATGGCATTTACAAGTCCCTGGACGGCGGCAAAAGCTGGCTGCGCTACCGCCTGCCCTCCAATCCGGCCGACTCGCTCAACGTGGAGTTCATGAACACAAAACAAGTTTGCTTCACCAGCGCTGCCGTTGGTTTTGCTGCCGGGTGGAATATGTTTAACTATGGCATGATTCTGAAAACCTCTGACGGCGGGATACACTGGGAAATTGCCTACAAGGGCCCACAACTGGGGCAAAAAGTTGATATAAGCTTTCGGGCGATGACGTTTGTAAACCAGTTAGTGGGGTATGTGGCGGGCACCAAAGGGGTTGTGCTGAAAACTGTGGATGCCGGCGAAACCTGGTCTCCGGTGGCGGTGGACGTGGCGGCGTTCGAGGGGGAGAACAGCTACTTTAACAGTGTCTTTTTCTTAGACGAGGCTGTGGGCTATGTCGCGGGCGCTGGGCTGTACCGCACCTAAAACGGCGGGCAAACGTGGCGCAGAACAGCCGCTGCGGGACTGCCAGACAGGGCTGTTTTACAGAATGTGCACTTCTTTGATGTAGACAATGGCCTCGCTGCTGCCATTACATCCGCCAACGGCGAGGCGATCTATAAAACCACCGATGGCGGCGAAAGTTGGGTGCCGGTGCCTCAGCCGGGGAAGCGTGAGGCCAACGCAGGGCCCACGGTCATTAACGACCTCTACTTTTTAGACCGGCAGACTGGTTTTGCAGCAGGCAACAAAGTGGCTTGGAAAACCACTGACGGAGGCGACTCTTGGGAAAGCCTGAGTGAGGTGCCGCCTGTTAACCTGCAGAAAGTTTACTTTTACGGTGCCGCTAAGGGTATAATGGTAGGAGACGGCGGCAAAGTTTACACCACCTCCAACTTGGGTGGAGCCACCAGGCCTATTGCCAACTTCTCATTGCCAGCCGCTGCGTTCTGCCCCAACACACCCTATACTTTCCAGAACAAAGGCCCTGCCAGCAACACGTATAAGTGGTATGTAAACGGCACGCTTGCTGCCACCTCTTATAACCTGACCACCACTTTTGAGGCTGGCCAGCCGTACGACATAAAGCTGGTTTCGGAGCGCAACGGCTTAACGGACTACGCAACAGAGCACCTGCAATCGGAGCAGCAGGCAACCCTCCGGCAGTTCAGCCTGGCTTACTACGACCCTGAGCAGTTGTATTGTAAACCAGCGCCTGTGCAAGTCGTGCTTTATAGCGTAGATCCGTTTGGCGTGCGGTATCAACTGTGGGCGGAGGGAAAGTTGCTGGAGGAAACCAAAAGCAACAATTACAGCGAGTTAAGATTCGCGCCTGTTCAGCTCGACAAGACCACGACCTATACTATAAAAGCAATCAAAGAAACGCCCTGCCAAACACTGACGCAGGAAGCCACCATTACCTTTAGGCTGGCCCCACAACCTAATCTGGCGCTGGAGGTAGAGGAGTCAGAAAGTATATTTTGCCCTGCGGATGACAGTAAGCTGAGCCTTATAGTGAAAAACTCGGAGCCCGGGTTTATGTATGGGATTAAAGCCAATAACTGGGACACTAGCTTTGCGGAGTTTGAGGGCAACGGCGGCGATCTGATCATCCCGACACCGTATACGGGTGGCGGAGTGCCAGGCAGGGTGCAGGAAATCCCTGTGAATGTGCGCTGCGAAGCCTGCAGGAAGTCGGGTGGTAGCAGCACAAACTTCACCTTGCTGGACAAAGGCATACTGCGCACCAGCGACTTTCGGCTACAGGTGAAGCTGAAAAGCAACCACCTTTATGTAGATGAGCCGGTGGAGGTGACCAACATGTCGGTAGCCGACAAGTATACATGGACCGTAACGGACGGCGCCTCCCACACAACCTACCACACCCCGCAGCTGCCGCGCCTGGCATTTGCCACGCCAGGTATAAAAACCATCGTGCTCGCCATCTCCTCGCTTGGCAAGTGTGCCGACAGCACCCGGATGGACGTAGTGGTAGCCAGACCTGCACCTGTTGCCTCGCTGGGTGTTTGCGCAGCGGAGCAGACTTCGGCATCCAACTCCCCTGCCACGCCCTATTCGTACGTGTATGACAGAGTGGTCGTCAACCACCTCGATAAAGACGGCTTTGAGTACACCGCAGGCAGTATGAGCGGCCGTTTCGTACTGCGCAAGTATGACGGAACGGGCAAGCTTATCTGGGTGAAAAGCCATGAGGGAGGCGGCTATAACGGCATCTCGGTAGGCACTGCCATCACTTCTGACAAGGAGGGGAACGTGTACGTAGCCGGGCATTATACAACTGACAATTTTGCGCTGGGCACTGTATCCTTTCCTGCCAAAGGCCCGGTGAGGCAGGTATCGTTTATCATAAAGCTCGACCGAATTGGCCAGACGCTTTGGGCCATACGGGTGGCCACGCCTTATCCCAAATCAGGAAGCAGCAATGTTAATTACATCACCGACCTGGCACTGGATGAAGAACAGCACGTTTACGCCGTGTTTAAGGCAAGCAGTGATGTTTTGCTAACGTTCCCTGACGGATCCGTGCAAGCCGGCGTTGCTGCAACCTATATGGTGCTGCCAACCTTTTTGCTGAAGACAGACGGGGACGGCCACAACCTCGGAACCACCCTTCTGTTAGAAAAAGCCGTTGCGCACGATGCCAACAACCTGACCTACACTTACAGTTCTTCCCCTGATTACCTGACAAGCCCGCAGATAGAAATCGACAACCACAACAACATGTATGTAGTGGGGAGCAGGAGTACAGTGCCGGGCGAGCCCTTCTCTATTGCCGGCTATCCGCTTGCAGAGCAGCGGGAACTATTGCAGCAGTTTCCGGAGGGAGGCATCCAGGGATATGTGGCCATCCTTAACCTGAAGTCTGGCAAAGTGGAGAAGGCCTTTAACACTTTTTTTCAGGAGGCCAAAAGCTATCCTCTGGCTACTGCCAGACATCCGGCGTTTTCTGTGCCCTTCGCGATAACGCCAGGCGGTATTGTTGTCGGGTATAACTGGGATGCGGCCTTTCTTGACAAAACAGATTATCATACCTATACCACGGCCAAAAAGCTGGTGACAGGTGGAGTGACTTTTGAGGGCAACTTTAGCGGGTCGCTGGCCGCTGCTTACGACCTGAACGGGAACAATGTATGGACGGCCACCTCGCACGGTACTTTTATCAACAGCCTATACTACAGTGCGAGCCAGGCAAAGCTTTACGCGTATGCGCAACTGGACAGCCTGAGCATCAGCTGCTCGGCCGGTGGGGCGGACTACGGGGGCGTGGCGGCGAACAAGGGCAAAAGTGAGGCCATATTGGTGTACTCGGGCGCCGGAAAGCTGGAAGGGGTGTGGCAGCCGGAGGGGCAGCCGTTCGGTTCCGTGCCCTTTGCCATAGCTGCAGGGGCGTGTGGAAGTGTTTATACAGTTTCTGGTTTATTAGAGAAATACGAAAGCAGCGTTTTGCCCGTGATAGGCAGTAAGTTGCAATTCAGAACCATAGCGCTAGGGGCGGCATGTGCCGGCGGGGCTTCGGCCACGGTGCCTTTTACCCATCGGCAGGTTTGCAAAGGCGAGGCGGTGCAGCTGCAGGTAAATGGTGCGGGGGACTTGAAATTTAGCTGGTCGCCGGCCGCCGGGCTTGACGACCCGGCCAGCGCTGCCCCCGTGGCTACGCCCGCTGCATCCACCACCTACACGGCCACCGCCCAGACGGCCGATGGATGTGTTGTGAAGCGGGAAGTGCGCATTGACGTGGATGAGCCGCTGGTTGTACCGGATAGTTTTGTAGCGCAGACAAAAGCTTATTCAACCAGTGTAGACTTTCAGCTGCCTACGGAGGGGGCCGGCGCCGGCTATACCTATACCTGGGACTTTGGCGACGGCACAACCGCATCCAGCAATTTAGCGGTGTTTACGCACTTTTATCCTGCCATTGGCACCTACACCGCCTGCCTCACGGTGGGCAACGCCTGCGCCCAGAAAAAAATCTGCCAGCAAGTGACCGTGCCCTGCCTGCCACCCGCCGCTGAACTGAAGTTTGTGCAGCAGGGCCTTCAGGTGTCGTTTCAGATGGCGAATGCGCAGCAGGTGGCTAGCTGGGAATGGGATTTTGGAGATGGAACTACTGGCTCAGCACAAAATCCTGCCCACACGTATGCGCCCGGCACGTACGAGGTGAAGCTGAAAATAAGCAGTGGCTGTGTCGAACAGATCTTGTCTAAAACACTAACCGTAAACTGCCCGCCGCTAAATGCCTCCATACAAACGCAGGTAAACCGGCAGGAAGTCACGTTTCAGGCAGTAGGTGTGGCACAGGAAAACATTCTTAAATGGACCTTTAGCGACGGCAGCAGCACAACAGATAAAGCTCCGGTCCATACGTTCAGCGGTGTCGGCAAGTATACGGCAACGCTGTGGCTGCAGCAGCAGCAGTGCGGCCCCGCCACTGTTACGGCGGATGTAGCCATAACCTGCGGTACACTATCAGCAGCCGGTTTCGGCATGGCGGTAGCCCAAACCAAGGTTTCCTTTGCGCCGCCAGCAGGCGCTGCGGCAGTGTCGTACCTGTGGGACTTTGGCGATGGGGACAAAAGCACAGATGCATCTCCTGAGCACACCTATCATCTAGCCGGCGAGTACCATGTATGCCTGACCATGACAGATGCCTGCGGCACCGCCAGCTTCTGCCAGCAAGTGGACATCAGCTGCGAAGTGCCTGCCTCCTCCGATTTTACTTATACAGTAGGCAAAGGCAATTCGCTTTTGATCAGCTTTAAAGCCGATGCTGCTGCCACGGCAGCTAGGTTTAGCTGGACCTTTGGAGATGGCGCCACCAGCCAGGAAGCCGCCCCGCAACATGCCTATGCTTCTACCGGGCAGTACGAAGTGTGCCTGGTAACTTCAACAGACTGTAGAGTAGATTCCGTCTGCAAAGACGTCAGTTTCCCTACAGGTATAATCGACGACATAGAAAACAAGCTGTTGCGTGTGTACCCCAACCCGGTAGCGGACGCTTTATACTTAGAGATGGACCCTGCCTTTGCTAGCCGTGTCAGTAGCCTTGTGGTGTATGATGCACTGGGCAGGTCGGTTTTTGCCAAAGTTGGCGGCGCGTCCGCCATGCGCCTCCTGGACACCAGGAGCCTGAGCCGTGGCACTTACTACATCAGGCTGAAGACGCAGGACGGCAACTTTATACTTAAAAAGTTTGTGGTGGAGCACTGACAGGAATCCTCAGCCAGGCCCCCAAGCTTTGTGGCGGCTGGCAGGGCAGTAGCAGGCACGTTAGCAGAAGTATGGCTGGCACGAAAAAGCGGCGGCTTCCCCAACTGGGGAAGCCGCCGCTTTTTCGCTCAATAGGTTTCTCTGCCGTATGCAGGCTAGGCTTTGCGGGTCAGCACTTCGTCAATCAGGCCATACTCTTTTGCCTCATCCGCTTTCATCCAGTAGTCACGGTCCGAGTTGTCGTATACTTCCTGGTATGATTTGCCGGAGTGCTGCGCCAAAATCTCATAAAGCTCTTTTTTCAGCTTCAGGATCTCGCGGGCAGTGATCTCGATATCGGAGGCCTGGCCTTGTGCGCCACCCATCGGCTGGTGAATCATGATGCGGGCATGCGGCAGGGCTGAGCGCTTGTTGGCAGCACCGCCAGCCAGCAAAACAGCTCCCATCGAAGCGGCCAGACCTGTACAGATCGTAGCCACATCCGGGCTCACATACTGCATGGTATCATAGATGCCAAGGCCGGCATATACCGATCCACCCGGGCTGTTAATGTATAGGAGGATGTCCTTCTTCGCATCAGCCGACTCTAGGAAGAGTAACTGTGCGGTGATAATGTTCGCGATAAAATCATCTACCTGTGTGCCCAGGAAAATAATGCGGTCCATAATCAGGCGCGAAAACACATCGATCTCACGGAAGTTAGTAGGACGTTCTTCAATAACAGAACGCGTCATACTTTCGATGGTATGCATGGCTCTGCCTTCTACGTGATTGATGTATTGGTCTACGCCCAGACCACTCATGCCTTGGCCTTTTACAGCGAATTTTCGGAACTCGTCTTTGTTAAACATGTCTTGTTTAGATTTACGGTTTACTCAAAAATAAAAAAGTCCTTTAAAAAAAGGACTTTTTGTAAGATACGATTTTATGTTCGTTTATACTAGAACGACATATTTCTGAAGTCCTCTGCAGAGATTGTCTTCTCTACAACAGTCATCTGTTCTTTTAGTTTGGCAAGCACTTTCTCAGCCAGCAATTGCTCGTATTCCTGAACGTAGTTACGGCCGTTATCCTGATTCAGATACTGGTTTGCGTAGTTGTTCATACTATCTGCCAGTTCTTCCGGAATTTCCGGCATGTTGAACTGTGCCAGCATTTTCTCTTTGGTAGCCGCTACCACTTCGTCGTTGCTTACTTTCAGGTCGTTTTCGGCAACCAGCTTGTTCTTGATCATCGACCACTTCAGCTCTTTGGTATACTGGTCGAAGTTCGCATCGATCTGCTCAGCTGTCAGTTTGCCTTCGTTTGTTACCAGCAGCCAGCGCTTAAAGAATTCAGTTGGCAGCTCTACTTCCACGTTATCAACTAAGGTGTCGATGATGCGGCGGTTCAGCAGGTTTTCCGCTTCGTTTTTATAATTCTCTTCGATCGTTTCACGCACTTTGGTGTCGAACTCTTCTTCAGTCGTTACCTCGTCTTTGCCAAAAAGCTTGTCGAAAAGCTCCTGGTTCAGCTCGGCCGGCTCCGTACGGTTGATCTTCTCTACCGTAAACTCAAACTCGCCGTTCAGCGTGGCAGCATCGTCTTTGCTCAGGCCGGTTACGTGGGCCAGGGCAGCGTTGTCGTCGCCAAAGCTTTTACGGATATCGAAGCGGATCGTGTCGCCGGATTTTACACCGAGGAACTTATCCTGACCCTCCACCACGCGGGTTGTCGGGATGAGTGTCTTCGATTCGAATTCACCATCTACCTGCTTCAGCTCACCATAAATAAAATCACCGGCTTCGGATGTCTCCGGGTTCGTGGTTTTACCAAACTGGCGCTTCAGGTTTTCGTATGCTTCGTCTATCGTTTTCTGGTCCAGCTCAACAGTGTACCCCTCTACGCTTTTATCCAGCGGAAGGTTAAATTCTGGCAGCAGGCCTACCTGGTAGGTAAATTCAAATTCTTTCTGGTTGTCCCAATCAATGGCGTCTTGGGTAGGCTCTGGCAGGGGCTCGCCCAGCAGCTTCACATCATTCTCGCGGATATACTTGGTGATCTCCTCCTGCAACACCTTGTTGATCTGCTCAACCAGAATGCTCTTGCCATACATCTTCTTCACCAGACCGGCCGGCACTTTACCAGGTCTGAAGCCTTTGATCTGGGCTTTCTTGCTATACTCTTTTACCTGCTGGTCTACCTTCGGGGCGTAATCGGCCTCTTCCAGTACCACCTTCAGTTGTGCGTTTGTGCTGTCGGTTTGGTTTAATGTAATATTCAAGGCTTAAAATTTTAAGTTGGAACATTTAGTAAAAACAAACCCCCAACAGGGCTGTTGAGGGTTTGTTTTATGTGCGGATGGAGGGACTCGAACCCCCATGCCTCGCAGCGCTAGATCCTAAGTCTAGTGCGTCTACCAATTTCGCCACATCCGCATGTGTGCTTGTTTTAAATAGTGGTGCAAATTTAAGCACCGGATTTATAAATACAATACCTCTACCGAAAAAAAATAAATTTTTATACCTTGTAGCTATCGCGCAGCAGGGCACACATCCGGCTGCCGTAGCAATAGGGATAGCGTTGCAGCCATTGGTTGCATTGGATATTCAGCTATATTTGAAACTTATAGCAACGGAGTTTCTTTATACTAGCAAGACCTGCACCTGTTTGAAAACGGGGCAGGCATACGTGCATGATTACAACAGTTATGATCGATCCGGAAGCAGAACGCAAAGAGATCTTACGCCACTATCGCCGCTTACTACGGTATGCCAAACCTTTCCTGAAGGACAATGATGCCAAGATCATCAAGAAAGCCTTTAATACCTCGCTGGAGGCGCACAAAGACATGCGCCGCAAGTCGGGGGAGCCTTATATCCTGCACCCGCTGGCCGTAGCGCAGATTGCCGTAGAGGAGATTGGCCTGGGTACTACCTCTATTGTAGCGGCCCTGCTGCACGACGTGGTGGAAGATACCGAGATGGAAACCGCCGACATTGAGCGCGAGTTTGGCTCCAGTGTGGCCCGCATCATTGAGGGGCTGACCAAAATATCGGGTGTGTTTGACTATGGCACGTCGCAGCAGGCAGAGAACTTCCGGAAGATGCTCCTCACGCTTAGCGACGACGTACGCGTGATCCTCATCAAACTGGCTGACCGGCTGCACAACATGCGTACGCTGGACAGTATGCCGCGCCACAAGCAGCTCAAGATTGCCTCTGAAACCATGTACCTGTACGCGCCGCTGGCACACCGCCTGGGCCTGTACGCCATCAAATCAGAGCTGGAGGATTTATACTTGAAGTATACCGATACCGATACCTATAAAGATATTTCCAATAAGATCCGGCAGACGCGCAGCGCCCGGAACAAGTTTATCAAAGATTTTACCGGCCCGATAGAGGAGGAGCTGCGGAAGCATGGGTTTAAATTTGCCATCAAAGGCCGGCCCAAGTCCATCTACTCCATCCTTAAAAAAATGCGGAAGCAGAACATCACCTTTGATGAGGTGTATGACCTGTTCGCCATCCGGATCATACTGGACGTGCCGCTGGAGAATGAGAAGGCCGCCTGCTGGCAGGTATACTCTATAATTACGGACTTTTATCAACCCAACCCCGACCGCCTCCGCGACTGGGTGAACACGCCTAAAGCCAATGGCTATGAGTCGCTGCACACCACGGTAATGAGCAAATTGGGGCAGTGGGTGGAGGTGCAGATACGCACTAAGCGCATGGATGAGATTGCCGAACGAGGCTACGCCGCGCACTGGAAGTATAAAACAGAAGGAGTGGCTGGTTCGGAATCCGGGCTGGAGCAGTGGATAAACAAGGTGCGCGACATGCTGGAGAATAATACCGGCAACGCACTCGAGTTCATGGATGAATTCCGCAAGAACCTGTTTGTGGAGGAAGTGTTCGTGTTTACGCCCAAAGGCGAGCTGATCATACTTCCGGACAAGGCCACCGCACTGGATTTTGCCTTTGAGATACACACGCACATTGGCCTGCAGTGCCTGGGCGCCAAGGTAAACCAGAAGCTGGTGCCGCTGAGCTACAGCCTGAAGAATGGTGACCAGGTGGAGATACTGACCTCGCAGAAGCAAAAGCCGAATGACGACTGGTTGCAGTATGTGGTGACCTCTAAAGCCCGGAGCAGTATAAAAGATGCCTTGCGCGAGGAGCGGAAAACCAAAGCGGAGGAAGGCAAACTCATACTTGACAAACGCCTGCAACAAATAAATGTAGCGGATACGCAGACAAACCTGAATAAGCTAATGGCTTTTTTCAACGTACCGACGCTGCAGGACTTATACTTTCGGGCGGCCACAGGCCACATTGAAGTTGAAAACATTCAGGAGATAATCTTTACGGCCCCCGCCGACAAAGCTAACTCCATGCTGGAGCCCAAGTCGTTCGACAAGGAGGTGCAGAAAATCCGCGGCGTCAATCCCGACATGCTGGTGATAGGGGAGCGGAGCCAAAACATGAACTATAAGCTTGCTCCCTGCTGCAACCCCATACCGGGCGACGACGTGTTTGGCTTTGAAACAGGGGACGAAGACATCGAGATTCACCGTACCAACTGCAAGCGCGGTATCGAACTGATGTCTAACTACGGCAACCGCATTGTGCGGGCCAAATGGACAGATCAGAAAGAACTGGCTTTCCTGGCAGGTATTCACATCAAAGGCACCGACCGGATGGGCCTGGTGAATGACTTAACAAAAGCCATTTCCACCAGTTTAAAAGTAAACATGCGCTCCATCACCATCGATTCGAATGACGGCATTTTTGAAGGGAACATCATGGTATTCGTTAATGATACCAACCACCTTGAAAAACTGATTCAGCGCATGGGCAAAGTACCGGGTATACTTACTGTAGAGCGTTTTGAATAAAAAGAGGTATAATTTTGTTTTACAGGAAAGCGGCAGGTAACAAAATAAGCGCGCGGCAGATCATGCATCACGCAAAGTTTATACCTGTACAAAATGCCCAAGTATAATCAGATGCAACTATGGCAATGGACAAACATAAATTTGAGGAAGTAAAGAAGATCTTCACCGCTTACCTGGAGAGCAAGGGCCTGCGCAAAACGCCGGAGCGCTATGCTATTCTGGAGGAGATCTACTCCCGTGACGGCCACTTTGATGTGGAGTCGCTCTATATAAGTATGAAAAACAAGAATTACAGGGTAAGTCGCGCCACTGTCTACAACACCCTCGACCTGCTGGTAGAGAATGACTTGGTGAGCAAGCACCAGTTTGGCCGCAACCTGGCGCAGTATGAGAAATCCTATGGCTACCGGCAGCACGACCATGTGATTTGTACCGAGTGCCACAAGGTGGTGGAGTTCTGCGACCCGCGCATCCATAACATCCAGACCATGGTAGGCGACCTACTGAATTTTCGTATCTTACATCATTCCCTGAATCTGTATGGCATCTGTGGCGATTGCCGCGCTAAAAAAGTGACTCAAGAACAGCAACATGAATTATCAGGCAGAACTGAAGGATGATATCCTGTTCATCAGGCTGCAAGGCGACCTGATTGCGGGCACTGATACGCAGGCCCTGCTGGAAGAGGCAGATCACATGCAGGAGGGCAAAGTGCTGCTCTGTGCCGTGGACCTGTCGAATGCGCGCTTCATGGACAGCAGTGGCATGGGCGTGCTGGTGTCGCTGCTCACCAGGTTTCGCAACCGGGGCGGCGAACTGGTGCTCATTAAACCCTCCGACCATATCCGCAAACTCCTGATCGTGACCAAACTCAACGCGATCTTCACGATCGCCGAAAACGACAGCTTTGCCGCGCAATTTCTAAAGGAGTCGATTTATTAACGATGTTTTGCAAGTCATTGCCTAACTTGATTTAGGAAAGACTTTTGTAGCTCCATACCTGCAAATAGCTGCCCGAGAGCAGCTATTTGCAGGTATGGAGCTATGTTTTTGAAAGAATAGTCTGTTGCTCCTTTATTTGGAAATTGTAGTATGCATACACCTTAATTACATGTATGATCCTGGGAAGGAATGGCGGTTTTAACGTTGCAGCTTATTACCATTCTATAGTATAAGAAAGCTTCTTTTAGAATAAGCGCTTCCGGGCGAATACGCTCGCTATAATCAATACGCCGCAGCAGCCAATATTGCCACATAGTTGTCAGAAGAGCTAGGCTCAGCATTGGTTATGCAGGGTAATCTATAGCATAATATCCTTTGTGTTAGGATACCTGAGTAATAAATTTATTACCTTTGAGAGTAAAAAGAGCTTGCTCAGAGGTTTAAATCTACCTGGAGCGGCCATTTTATGATAAAACACAAGGCAATGTATAGCCCTGATTTATACTTTATAGAGCAATCTTACTGAAATCATATACTACTTATATAAATGGCAGTTGACATACTAATAGGTCTGCAATGGGGCGACGAAGGCAAAGGTAAAATTGTTGACGTTCTGGCTCCAACCTATGATATCGTGGCACGCTTTCAGGGCGGCCCCAATGCAGGGCATACCCTGGAGTTTGAAGGTACCAAGCATGTGCTACACCAGATCCCGTCCGGTATCTTTCATCCGCACATTCAAAACATCATCGGCAACGGCGTAGTGCTCGACCCGATCGTGTTCCGCACCGAAATGGAAAAGCTGCAGGCACGGGGCGTAGATGCTTCCCGTAACCTGTTTATCTCTAAAAAAGCGTCCCTCATCCTGCCGTCTCATAAAGTGCTGGACCGTGTGTCGGAAGAAGCACTGGGCAGCGGCAAAATAGGCTCTACTTTAAAAGGAATCGGCCCTACGTATCAGGACAAAATTGGTCGTGTGGGCTTACGCGTAGGCGATATACTGGAAAGTGATTTTGAAGATAACTATAAAAAGCTGGTAGAGCGCCACCGCAAAACTGTAGAGTACTATGGCCAGAAGCTGGATATCTCCGACCAGGAGCAGACGTTCTTTGAGGCCGTAGCATACCTGCGCACGTTGCAGTTGGTAGACAGTGAATACATGATCAACGATGCTCTTAGCCAAGGAAAACGCATACTGGCCGAAGGAGCACAAGGCTCTCTGCTGGACGTTGATTTTGGCACCTATCCGTTTGTAACTTCCTCCACGACACTGGTGGCAGGAGCCTGCACAGGTTTAGGTGTAGCTCCACGCTACATTGGAGAAGTATACGGCATAATTAAAGCATACTGCACCCGCGTAGGCAGTGGCCCTTTCCCAACAGAACTTTTAGGCGAAGAAGGGGAGAAGATCAGGCAGGCCGGCAACGAGTTCGGATCTACCACGGGGCGTCCGCGTCGGTGTGGCTGGATAGATCTGCCAAGTCTGAAGTATAGCATCATGCTGAATGGTGTAACGCAGCTAAACATGATGAAAGCCGACGTACTGACGGAGTTCGATACGATAAAGGTATGTACAAAGTATAAATTAGCTTCAGGCGAGATAACAGACCGGGTGCCGCACTCCATGGAAACAGAGATCGTGGATGTTGTTTATGAAGAAGTGCCCGGCTGGAAAGTAGACCTAAACCAGGTGGAGGCGCTGGAAGACCTACCCGAAGCATTTGTTAACTATATCCATTTCCTGGAGAAGCACCTGCAGGTACCGATAACCATAGTTTCGGTAGGGCCTGACCGCAAGAGCACTCTCATGCGCAACAACGTCGCTGTGTAAGCTAACAGCAAGTATAACTTATATATAGAAAGAAGCCTTGCCATCTGGTAAGGCTTCTTTTGCTTTAGATCTTTATTTAGTATTTACAAAAGAGCAGAGCAGTGCTAGTAACCCTTTCGAAGCAAGTAGCCCTCAGTAGCAAGTACAGCTTATACTATAGGTCTTTAGGGGAGTAAAAGGCCAATACTATCGAGCGCATTGAAATTCAGCACACCGGAACCTGTTGGAAGGGGAGAGTTGAGAGGGTGCAGTGCCGGGGAAGTTTGCAGTGCCTTTTGCAAGTATACCCT
>NZ_JBDIZJ010000021.1:0-33058 GCF_039748935.1 Pontibacter chitinilyticus | reverse complement strand
CCTGCTCTGCATCGGCAAACACCCGCACCGGCAGCTTCTCGTAACGCGTCTCTTCCAGTAAATTTAATCGCGACATAGTGTTAATGTTTTATGGCCAGAAATATGCTGTAAGGTTTCAAAACTTTCGAGAGAAGAAGATGCCGCTGCACCTATCGTTCGGATTCCAGGAAACTTTCAAAGATGTTTTCCATCACGGTGGCAACAGAGCCCATGATGCCTGCATTCTCTCCTAACTGAGACAAGGCAATACCGGTCCTTTCCCGCAGTTGCGTCATGCAGTAGGTGTTGATAGAATGCTGTATCGGAATGGTGATGTATTGTTTCGCTTCGGCCATCTTGCCCCCAAGTATGATGAGTTCCGGGTTAAACAGCTGGATTAGGATCGCGATCCCTTTTCCCAGTTTCATCCCGATTTCCGATAGAATACTGATGGCAAACTGATCTCCCTGGTTGGCAGCATCTATAATAGTTTGCGGTTCTATCTGTTCTATCTCCTTGTCGGATAAAGCGTTCAGGGTGGAACTCTGCCCCGCTCTGATACCTTCTTTGGCCATCTCAGCCAGCGCAGTGCCGGAGGCAACTGTCTCCAGGCAGCCTCGTTTTCCGCAATGGCACAAAACGCCGCCATCGATCAGCGGAATGTGGCCGAATTCACCTGAAAACCCCGTGGTGCCATTCCGAAGTTTGCCATCCATAATAATGCCGAGGCCGATGCCCCAATCCATCGAGAGCACCAGCACATCTCTTCTGCCGTAAGCAAGCCCAAACCGGTATTCAGCCAGCGTGGCGCTCTTAACGTCATTTTGTATGTAAACAGGCTTGTTGAATTTGAGCTCCAGCAGGTGCTGCAGCGAAGCCGTTTCGCTTTGGGTGAGCAGGTACGTATAGTTGTTCCCTTCTTTGGATGCTACCAGTCCGGGCATGCTGATACCAATACCCATTAATTTATCCGGATCTATGCCAGAAGTGAGAATCAGGCTTTGCGCATACGCATAGAGTTCCTCTACAGCACTGAGGTCTTTGGTGAGGTGGATAGGGAAGGATTGTATATCGGCAATGCTGTTGCTGTTGCTGTCGAAAAGCGCCATTCGGGTTTTGAAGCGGCCCATCTCAATGCTGAGTACAAACAGTGAGTTTTCCTTCAGTCCGTACAGGTCAGGCTTTCTTCCTCCCACCGATTTACCCCGTCCCTGCTTCTCCACCAGGCCTTCGGCTGCCAGCTCATTGATCAGTCCCATAGAAGTAGGAGAGCTGATCTTGAGGCGGTGGCAGATGTCTGCGTTCGCCTTAGGCCCTTTGGTGTATAAATACTTGATAATACGTATTTTAAGGAGATGTTTTTTCCGCTCGATGTTGTTGAGCCCTTCCAGGTATGTCGGTTCAATCTCCAGTAATGGGCGCATTTCTTTTGTAGCGATTTAGGATAAGTCTTATAAATGAAGAAATAATTTTCGTTAAAGCCAAATACTTTAATAAAATTTTTATAAAAGATTTGAAACTTAGTTAGGCATGAAGTAGAGGTAGAGTGATAAAATAGCAGTAAAGATTTTAATATTAAAGCGCTGCAGTGGCTATACTTGCAAGAGCACCTTTATACTTGTAGTGCAGCTTAAAAAGTAGCGGATCGAAAGAAACAAGAAGTATGATTCTGTGGTGCCATGGAGCTGCAACGTATAAACCTCTTTTTATCTATCCTATTTAAGATCAAGCACAGATGCCTGGCTGAGCTGGTTTTGTTCTTTTATTCCTTTTGCAGCCATGGAATAGCAGCCGTTGTAGAAAGCCTGTCGGAATAAAAGGCTATATTGAAAAGCATCATGACAGGTAAATTCTTAAATAGAAGGTACCTTTTAAAGCAGCTATGTTTTCCCCGATTATTGTAACAGATGAAGGACAAGCCCGCAAATGATCGTAGAAGTTTTCTAAAGCATGTTTCCGCCATGGGAGCTGCCGCTGTGCTGGTTCCACAGCTTTTGCAGGCAACTCCATCTGCTACAAGCAGCAAAAGTAAAGCGGGCGAAGGCTTTACCTTTCTGTTTCAGGGAGACTCCATTACCGATGGCAACAGAAGCCGCAACAACGACTGGAACCATGTGATGGGGCACGGCTACCAGTATATAACAGCCTGTAAGCTAGGGTATGAATATCCTGAAAAAGGGTTTCACTTCTTTAACCGCGGCATTAGCGGGAACACGGTGCCCGATCTAGCGGCCCGTTGGCAAACCGATACGCTGGACCTAAAACCTGATCTGCTCAGCATCCTGATCGGTATAAATGATGTGTCGGCTCAGATCAACGGGGATAAAAGCTTTACCGTTGCAGCGTATGAGCAGGGGTATCGGGCTTTATTAGAACAAACAAAAAAGCAGTTGCCACAGGTGCAATTTGTGCTTTGCGAGCCCTTCATACTGCCGGTCGGGAATGTGAAAGATAAATGGGAAGCCTATTCAGAGGAAGTTAAAAAGCGGCAGGCAGTGGTAAAGCGCCTGGCAACAGCGTATGATGCCGTGTATGTACCGTTTCAAAGCGCCTTTGACCAAGCCCAGGCAAAAGCGCCCGCTGAATACTGGATCTGGGACGGCATCCACCCGATGCCTGCCGGGCATGAGCTCATGGCGCGGGAATGGATTCGGCAAGTAAGCAAAAGGCTGCCGTTCATCCATAGCTCAGCTACAAACTAACGCAAACAAAAGCCTTTGCTCCGGATATTTGCTCTACAGCCAGGGCTGTTCACAACTGTCCCGCACCTGTAGCAATTGCTGGTGTTGCCGGAGTATAACAATGGCTCATCAAATCAGACAGAACATGAAAAGATACTGTTTAGCACTTGATTTAAAAGACGACCCGGAACTGATAGCGGCGTATGAGCAGTGGCACCAAAATGTAAGCGCAGCGGTAAAAAAAAGCATTTTGGACGCCGGTATCACGAACATGGAAATTTACCGGCTGGAAAACCGCCTGTTTATGCTCATGGACACGGATGAAACTTTTAGCTTTGAAAGAAAGGCAGCCATGGACAAAGCCAACCCGGAAGTGCAGGCATGGGAAACGCTCATGTGGAAATTTCAGCAGCCGCTCCCCTGGGCCAGGGCGGGAGAGAAATGGATGCTGATGGAGAAGATCTTTCAAGTATAAAACAGGAAGCGCAGACACGCTTCAGGCCCCTTATCTTTATACCTATATGAAGACACTTGTGTGTACCACGCCCGGCGTGCTTGACTACAGCCAGAAAGAAAAGCCGGTGGTCAGCCAGGGCAAAGCCATCCTGAAGATCAAACGCATTGGTATCTGTGGCACCGACCTGCACGCCTTTGAAGGCACGCAACCCTATTTCAGCTATCCCCGCATACTGGGCCACGAGCTCTCGGGCGAGTTGGTGGCGTTTGATGATGCGCCCGGGTTTGAGGTAGGCGAGGCAGTCACCTTCATCCCATACTTTAATTGCGGTACCTGCATTGCCTGCCGCTCTGGAAAGCCCAACTGCTGTAGCAGCATTCAGGTATGTGGGGTGCATGTAGACGGGGGCATGGCCGAATATATCGCTGTTCCTTCGTATGCGCTGGTGCACGGAGAAGGGCTGGGGTATGAGGCCCTTGCTTTGGTGGAGCCATTGGCTATAGGCGCCCACGGCGTACGACGCGCCAATGTGCAGCCAGGCGAGTATGTCTTAGTAGTGGGTGCTGGTCCAATTGGTTTAGGGATTATGGCGTTTGCCCGCATTGCCGGTGCCCACGTTATTGCGCTGGACATAAACGAGTCGCGGCTGGCCTTTTGCAAAGCTAAACTACACATGGATTATACTATAAATGCTGCGACAACGGATGTGCCGGAAAAATTAAGAGAGCTAACGAAGGGCGACATGCCTACCGTCGTGATTGATGCTACCGGGAGCCATGCGGCTATAAACAAGGGGTTTGAGTACATGGCGCATGGGGGTAGGTATGTGCTGGTGGGTTTGCACAAAGGAGAAATATGCGTAAGCCATCCGGAGTTTCACATGCGGGAAGCGACCCTGATGAGCAGCCGGAACGCTACCCGCGCAGATTTCGAACATGTGATTGCCGCCATGAAAAGTGGCAAGCTTGACCCCACAACTTACATCACCCACAGCGTGCCATTCTACGAGGTGAAGGAGACCTTTGCCAGCTGGCTTGATCCTGCCAATGGCGTTATCAAAGCCATGGTGGAGCTGGGAGACTAAGAGGACCAAACTGAAGTATAAATTAAGTATATTTCTTTTAATGAATTCATACTTCCTTGCGGTGACGTTCGCATTACATTTACCCGGATTACTATTTTAACAATGGGCAGAACATTTACTGAAAACAAGAACAGATGAATCAACTTAAAGTATACCTTCTTTCATTCCTTATACTTGTTTTATCCTGCACAAGTGCAGCTGCCCAACAGGACCTCAGGCTCTGGTACAAGCAGCCGGCAAAGATTTGGACTGATGCCTTACCATTGGGGAATGGCCGGCTGGGAGCCATGATTTATGGCCGGGTAAACGAAGAGCTCATTCATCTGAACGAAGAAACATTGTGGTCCGGTGGTCCTGCCAACCTGAACCCTAACCCCGAAGCGCCAACGTATTTACCTCATATAAGAGAAGCCCTGTTCAGGGAAGACTATAAAACGGCCGAAGCGCTTTGCCGGAAGATCCAGGGTTTGTATACTGAGTCTTACATGCCTTTAGGTGACCTGGTCATCAGGCAGCCCTTTACCGGAGAACCCACAGACTACTACCGCGACCTTGATATTGCCAATGCCACAACGGTAACCCGCTTCAAAATAGGAGGAACCCAGTATACCCGCGAGGTATTAGCGTCGGCGCCCGACCAGGTTATTGTAATAAAGCTTACTGCAGATAAAAAAGGCAAACTGAATTTTGACGCTTCTACCAAAAGCCAGCTCCGCTTTAAAAATATTGTAGGCGCATCAAACGAGCTCGTGATGCGCGGAGAAGCGCCTTCGCATGTGGACCCCAACTATGTGAATGACAACGCCCCGCCGGTTATTTACGATGATACGGACCAGTGCCGGGGAATGCGGTATGAGCTGCGCATCAAAGCAAAAAATAAGGACGGTAAAGTAACCACCGATCAGGCGGGCTTACACGTGACGGGTGCGACGGAAGTCGTGCTGTATATTTCGGCCGCCACCAGTTTTAACGGTTTTGATACCTGCCCCGACAAAGATGGCAAAGATGAATCGGCCCTTGCACAATCCTACTTAAATGCAGCCTTCCGGAAAAGCTATGCTAGTATAAAGAAAGCCCATGTAAAAGATTACCAGCACTATTTTAACCGGGTAAGCTTTTCGTTGAACCATAACCCGGAGGTAAAGCTGCCGATGCTGGAGCGGCTGATGCGCTATGCTGATGGAGCCGATGATCCGGCGCTGGAAGCTTTATACTTCCAGTATGGCCGTTATTTGCTGCTCTCTTGTTCCCGGCCCGGCGGTATCCCGGCAAATTTGCAAGGCATCTGGAACCCTATCCTGCGGGCGCCGTGGAGCAGTAACTTTACCACCAACATCAATGTGCAGATGAATTACTGGCCCGCTGAAATGGTGAACCTTTCAGAAATGCACCAGCCTTTACTGGAGTTCATTCAGCACCTGGCGGTAACGGGCAGGCAAACAGCTCAGAATTTTTACAATGCCAAAGGCTGGGCAGTGCATCATAACTCCGACATTTGGGCTACATCTAACCCGGTGGGCAATCTGGGCAAAGGCAGTCCTACCTGGGCCAACTGGGCTATGGGCAGCCCCTGGTTAAGCCAGCACCTGTGGGAGCATTACAGCTATACCGGCGACCGGGAGTTCCTGGCGAAAACCGCTTATCCGCTCATGAAAGAAGCGGCTGTGTTTTGCCTGGATTGGCTGGTGGAAGATAAGAATGGCTACCTGGTCACGGCACCGTCTTCTTCGCCTGAAAACGTTTTTATTACGGATAAAGGTGAGCAGGGCAGTATTTCGGTGGCTTCTACTATGGACATGGAGATCATCTGGGATCTGTTTACCAACGTGATTGAAGCGTCCGAAATATTGAATACTGATCCGGAGTTCAGGAAGCTGATCGCTGAGAAAAGGAGCAAGCTCTTTCCGCTGCAAATAGGGAAGAAGGGAAACCTGCAGGAATGGTACAAAGACTGGGATGAAGCTGACCCGCACCACCGCCACGTGTCTCATTTGTTCGGGTTGCATCCGGGCCGGGAGATCTCGCCGATCACCACGCCTGAACTAGCCCAGGCTGCCCGCAAGACCCTTGAGTTAAGGGGGGATGCCGGCACGGGTTGGAGCATTGCCTGGAAGATTAACTTTTGGGCGCGCCTGCACGATGGCAACCACGCCTACAAACTGCTCCGCAACCTGCTGCACCTGACCGGAGTGGAAGGAACCAACTATGCAGAAGGCGGCGGCTCTTACGCCAACCTGTTCTGCGCCCATCCACCTTTTCAGATAGACGGTAACTTCGGCGGTACCTCCGGCATCGGGGAGATGCTGCTGCAAAGTCAGGCCGGGTTTATTCATCTCTTACCCGCTTTGCCGGATAACTGGAAGGATGGCAAAATAACAGGCCTGCGGGCAAGAGGCGGTTTTGAAGTAGACATGGAGTGGAAGGATCACAGGCTGGTATCGGCGCGCATCCGCAGCAGCAACGGTACGGCTACCAAAGTCAGGTATGGCGACAAAACAGTGGAGCTGCAGCTAAAGCCTGGTGAGGTGAAAAAGCTCAACAGTTCGCTTATTATCTGATGATTTAGCGGGCAAGACAGCAGCTTCCGTTTCTGTATACTTTCAGAGTAGTCCATGTACTTTACCTGGCAACTTCTGCTATACTTTGCTATATTTAAGCTATGGCAGAGCAGGCAGGTGGCGGTGCTGAATGGAAGATCTGACAACTACTGCCTTTTGTCAGGGAGTTTAAGGGTACTGCACGCTGGCTGTTCAGGCCAGAGCAGCATGTTTACTGAGCAACATGATCAATTTCTGAAAACATAGAAACTATGGCCGCAGACACCAACAAGCTCCCCCTGATAAAGGCAGGTAACATCTGGCCTTTTCTGCTCATCACCAGTCTTTTCTTTTTGTGGGGCCTGGCCAACAACATGACCGATACGCTTCTGGCGGCTTTCAAACGGATCATGAGCATGTCGGATTTTCAGACTTCCTGGATTCAGATGGCGTTCTATGGCTCTTACTTTTGCCTGGCCTTACCTGCTGCTATTTTGATTAAGAAGTATACTTATAAAACAGGCGTGCTGGTTGGGTTAGGGCTATTCGTGTTGGGGTCGCTGCTTTTTTACCCGGCCAGCATCACCATGGTCTACGGGCACTTTCTGGTAGCGCTTTATGTGTTAGCCGGCGGTCTATCTATCCTGGAAACTGCCTCCAACCCTTACATCGTCGCGATGGGGCCGGAAGATACGGGAACCAGGCGGTTGAACTTAGCACAGTCTTTCAACCCTATTGGTTCTATTACAGGAGTGTTGCTGAGCAAGGTATTTATACTTTCTCATTTAAACCTTTCTAGCGCAGCGGAGCGGGCGCAGATGAACAAGGCACAACTGGCCACCATCCAATCAGAAGAGTTACGGGCAGTGATGGGGCCGTATGTAGGGGTCGCTGTTTTCCTGGTGCTGCTGTGGGTGGTGGTTAAGTTCACCAAAATGCCCAAGGCGTCTGATGCCGGCACAGAACTGGATCTGGGCCCCACTTTCAAACGGCTGATCAAAACACCGCATTACGTATGGGCCGTCGTCGCACAGTTCTTTTATGTCGGCGCCCAGATTGGCGTATGGTCCTATACGATCCGGTATGTTATGCAGGAGCTGCGGCTGAACGAAGACGAGGCTTCCAACTACTATATGGCTGCTTTGATTCTGTTTATGGCCTGCCGCTTTATTTTTACCGCCCTCATGAAGTATATCAAACCTAAAACGTTGCTGCTGCTCACAGCGGTAGCCGCCGCTGTTTGTACCCTGATCGTTATTTATGGCACCGGGTATGTGGGGGTGTATGCCTTGGTTGGTATCTCAGGCTGTATGTCGCTGATGTTCCCTACTATTTATGGAATTGGGGTGCGCGGCCTTGGGAATGATACGAAGATAGGAGGTTCAGGCCTGATCATGGCCATACTTGGCGGGGCTGTTTTAACTGCGGTGCAGGGGCATATTTCCGATCTGACACAAGATATTAACCTGGCATTCTATGTTCCGCTGGTGTGTTTTATCATTATTGCCCTGTATGCCCTTACAGAAGGAAAACTTCAGCCCGCTGCCAGTGTACACCACGGGGGAAAAGCAGAAGTTGCTTCGGGCGAGCATAGCATCCGGGCGGTATAATAGCGCGTCATTCAGGAATCAACATAAAAGGTGTTGCGGCGCACTTGACCAATAGAAAGCCAGCAACTAACTTAAGAAGTATAAGATGTTCAAACTGACAGGAAAAACAGCCGTGGTAACGGGCGGCGGAAGCGGCATCGGGAAAGCTATCTCCATTGCTTTTGCGGCACAAGGTGCCGAGGTGCACGTGCTGGAGCTACAGCAGGAAGTCGCTGAGGAGACGATTGCCGAAATCAAAGCCGCCGGAGGCACCGCTGTCGCCCATCAATGCGACGTTAGCAAGCAGGACATGGTGAAAGCGGTGTTCGCATCTATCCCGCAGGTAAATATACTGATCAACAACGCCGGCATTGCGCACGTGGGCAACCTCGAGCATACCTCAGAAGAAGATATGGACCGGATCTACCAGGTAAATGTGAAAGGCGCTTATAATTGCCTGCTGGCAGCTGTCGTGCAAATGAAGGCGAACGGCGGAGGCGCTATTGTGAATCTGGCATCCATTGCCTCGCATGTAGGCATACCGGACCGCTTTGCCTACTCCATGAGCAAAGGCGCCATTTATGCTATGACCTTATCGGTCGCTAAAGATTACCTGGCGGCCAACATTCGCTGTAACAGTATTTCGCCGGCGCGGGTGCATACGCCCTTTGTCGATGGCTTCATTTCTAAAAACTATCCGGGCAAAGAGCAGGAGATGTTCGAGAAACTGTCGAAAACGCAACCCATCGGGCGTATGGCTGAGCCTGAGGAAGTAGCGGCCCTGGCCCTCTTTTTAAGTTCCGACGAAGCAGCTTTTATTACCGGCACGGACTACCCGATTGATGGCGGTTTCATTCACCTGAACAACTAAACGGTACATGACCGCTCAACTTTATACTTAGCAAACAAGCAACTATGAAATTATTCCGATTTGGCGAGCCGGGGCAGGAGAAAGCCGGTATTATCCTGAATGATGCGTGGTACGATGCCTCCGGTATGGGTGAGGATTACAATGAGGCTTTTTTTGAAAACAATGGCCTGGAGCGATTGCAAGCTTACGTGCAGCAGAATAAAACGCGGCTCCAGTTAATTCCTTCCGGCGTCCGCCTGGGGCCTGCTGTGGCACGTCCGTCCAAGATCGTGTGCATCGGCCTGAACTATGCCGACCACGCCAGCGAGACAAACGCGAAGGTGCCCGAAGAGCCGATTCTTTTCTTTAAAGCCACCTCGGCCCTCTGCGGACCAAACGATGCGGTCATCATCCCGAAAAACGCCGAAAAGCTGGACTGGGAAGTAGAACTGGCCGTTGTTATCGGTAAAAAAGCGAGCTATGTGGCGGAAGAAGACGCCCTGAAGTATGTAGCAGGCTACGTGCTGCACAACGACTACAGCGAACGCGGCTTTCAGCTGGAGCGCGGCGGGCAGTGGGTGAAAGGCAAAAGCAATGATACCTTTGCACCCGTCGGGCCTTTCCTGGCTACGCCCGACGAACTGCAGGACATCAACAACCTGCGCCTCTGGCTAACCGTGAACGGCGAAACCATGCAGGATGGCACCACCGCTAACCTGATCTTTCAGATACCGTTTCTGATTTCCTATGTAAGTCAGTTCATGACCCTGCTGCCGGGCGACATCATCACCACCGGAACGCCTGCCGGGGTGGGCCTGGGCATGAAACCACCAGTATACCTGAAAGAAGGCGATGTGGTAGAACTGGGCATTGAGGGACTGGGCACCTCTCGGCAAATCGTCAAAGCCTATGCTTAAGATCGACGCGCATCAGCATTTCTGGAAGTATAACTCGGAGCGCGACAGCTGGATTACGGCAGAGATGGCCGCTATCCGGCGGGATTTTCTGCCGGAAGATCTGCAGCCGCTACTGCAGCAACACGACTTTGACGGTTGTGTGCTGGTGCAGTCGGCACAGCCGGAGAAGGAGAATGACTTTCTGCTGGAGCAGGCGGCACAACACGATTTTATAAAAGGGGTAGTCGGCTGGGTAGATTTTCTGGCCGAAGATGTGGCGGAGCGCCTGGCCTACTATAGCCAGTTCCAAAAGCTAAAAGGTTTTCGTTATGTGCTACAAGGGCACCCGGATACAGCCATTATGCTGCGGCCTGAATTCAAAAGGGGAATACAGCAGCTTCGCAAGCATGGCTATACGTATGATATTTTAATTTACCCCGACCAGCTGGCGTATACTACAGAGCTTGTCAGCGCATTTCCGGACCAGCCTTTCGTGCTGGATCACCTGGCCAAACCCCACATCAAAACGCAGGAGGTGGAAGCGTGGCAGAAAGACATACTGGCGCTTGGAGCCCATGAAAACGTCTGCTGCAAAGTATCGGGCATGGTAACGGAAGCCGACTGGAAGAACTGGGAAAAAAAGGATTTTATACCTTACCTGGATACACTGGTAGAGGCTTTCGGCACAGAACGGCTGCTATATGGCTCCGACTGGCCGGTATGCCTGGTAGCAGCCAGTTACGCGGAGGTGATGGGTATCGTGGAGGAGTACTTCGCCTCCTTTAGTCAGCACGAGCAGGCGCAGCTCTTTGGAGGCAACGCGGCCACTTTTTACAACTTATCTTAACGCAATCCTTATGGACCTACAACTTCGGGATAAAGTAATCATCGTTTCGGGTGGCGCAAAAGGCATCGGGGAAGGCATCGTGCAGGTGCTGGCGGCGGAGGGCGCGATACCGGTGATTGTGAGCCGCAACGAACAGGACAACCGCCAGGTGGTGGCCGACATCGAGGGCAGGGGCGGAAAAGCTTTTCAGGTGGTGGCCGAGCTAACAGAGCCCGCCGCCTGTGAGCAAGCCGTGCAGGCGGTACTGCAGGAGTTTGGCCGCATTGACGGGCTGGTAAATAATGCCGGCGTAAACGATGGGGTAGGATTGGAGAAGGGCAACTATGAGCAGTTTATCGCCTCTCTCCACAAAAATGTGGTACATTATTATTTGCTCGCGCATCATGCCTTGCCGGCTTTAAAGGCCTCGAAAGGGGCGATTGTAAACATCGGCTCCAAAACAGCGGAAACAGGGCAGGGAGGAACGTCGGCTTATGCGGCAGCTAACGGCGGGCGCAATGCGCTTACCCGCGAGTGGGCGGTAGAGTTGCTGCCCTACAGTATCCGGGTCAACGCCGTGATTGTCGCCGAGGCCTGGACGCCCCTGTATCAGTCCTGGATCAGTACCTTCGAAGAGCCGGAAGCCAAACTACAGGCGATCGTTAACAAAATTCCGCTGGAAAAGCGCATGACAACCTGCGAAGAAATTGCCAACATGGTCGTGTTCCTGCTCTCGCCCCGGTCGAGTCATACTACCGGGCAGCTCATACATGTGGATGGCGGCTACGTGCACTTAGACCGCGCGCTCTAATTTGCTGGATCGTTCGCCGGAGGCATTGGACTTTCTCCGTTAAAAATGCTTTTTAATTATAGCTCAGAGGCAAAGCTCTATGAAAAAGTTTGGTTTTGAAGGAGGCGCCATCAAACTAGCATGCGCCCTCTTTTTTCTCTTTCTGGCGAGTATACGGTTGCAGGCGCAGACCTATGAGCCCGCATGGGAGTCGTTGGACAAGCGGCCCACACCGGACTGGTGGTCGGATGCCAAATTCGGCATCTTCATCCACTGGGGCGTGTATGCAGTGCCGGCCTATGCTCCTGTTAAAGAGGTGGAGGGGGTATACGAAAAGTATGCGGAGCACTACGAGAACCGGCTGCTCACGAAAAATCCACTGTTTATGGCGCACCACAAGCGCTACTTCGGAGAAAACTTTACCTACCAGGACTTCGCCCCTCTGTTTAAGGCAGAATATTTTAACCCAGCCGACTGGGCCGCACTGTTTGAGAAGTCCGGCGCCAAATACGTGGTCCTGACCTCCAAACACCACGATGGCTTTTGCCTGTGGCCCAGTGCGCAGAGCCCCAAATGGAACAGCGTTGAAATCGGGCCGCACCGCGATATTATTGAGGAACTGACAGAAGCTGTTCGGAAGCAAGGGCTGCACATGGGGTTATACTATTCTTTGCTGGAGTGGAACCATCCGCTGTACAAATCTGCTACCATCGACCGCTGGACAACCGAGCACATGATTCCGCAGCTGAAAGACCTGGTGACGCGCTACAAGCCCGAGGTGATCTTTGCGGACGGAGAGTGGGACTATTCCAGCGATAGCCTCCGGAGCGAGCAGTTCCTGGCCTGGCTTTATAATGAGTCGCCGGTGAAAAATACCGTCGCCGTAAACGACAGGTGGGGAAAAGAGACCAGGAGCAAACACGGCGGCTATTATACGACCGAATATGATCTGGTGCATGATAAAAAGGGCATCGGCGATAAAGCGCAGCACCCTTGGGAAGAGAGCAGGGGCATCGGAACCTCGTATGGCTACAACCGCTTTGAAACGGCTATAGACTATTTCACCTCCAAGCAGCTCATCGACCTGCTGATTAATAAAGTAAGCAACGGCGGCAACCTTTTGCTGGATATTGGCCCCCGGGCAGACGGCCTTATTCCGGTTATTATGCAGGAGCGCTTGCTGGATATGGGCGCCTGGCTGAACGTAAACGGCGAAGCCATCTATGGAACCGATGCCTGGCAGGACATGCCGAAACAACAGACTGGGCAAAACACCTTCTTTACTGTGAAAGGAGACGACTTGTACGTGCTATGCACGGAGTGGCCACAAACGCCGCTTACCATAAACGGTGTCCGGAAAGCAGGCAAAGTAAGTCTGCTGGGAGCAGACAAGCCGGTAAAATATACGGCAAAAGGCAATAAAATCACCCTGACGCCGCCGGCCCTCAATCCCGGTAACATGCCCTGCCAATATGCCTGGGTGTTCAAGATTGATAATTTTCGGTGAATAGGAGAAGTATCGTTACACCCGCTAAATCAGAATGCGTTGTGTTTTAAATAGAGTAATTTCAATTTTAATAGAAGAACCTATGCGGAAGATTTTAATACTAGGATGCCTGCTGTGGTCGCAGGCGCTGTTGGCGCAGCAGGCAAAGAACGAGTGGGAGAACCCAGAGGTACTGAGCTTCAATAAGGAGAAGCCACATGCAACCTTTATGCTCTACGATAATGCGCAAGCCGCCCGGAAAGACGACTACAGCGCCTCGCCCTATTACCAATCGCTGAACGGCACCTGGAAATTCTCTTTTGTGAAGAAACCAGCCGATGTTCCGCAGAATTTTTCTAACCCGAACCTTGACGACAGCCAATGGAAGGCAATACCGGTGCCTTCTAACTGGGAACTGCAGGGGTTTGGCATCCCCATCTATACAAATATCATTTACCCTTTTCCGGCCAACCCGCCCTACGTAGATAACAATTACGACCCGGTAGGCACCTACCGCCGTACCTTCTCGGTGCCCGCCAACTGGAATGGCAAGGAGGTGCTGCTGCACTTCGGCTCTATTTCGGGCTACGCGCAGGTATTTGTAAACGGCCAGAAAGTGGGCATGAGCAAGACAGCCAAGGTGCCGGCAGAATTCAACATCACCAAAGCGCTGAAGAAGGGCGACAACCAGCTGACGGTGCAGGTATACCGCTGGCACGACGGCAGCTACCTGGAGGACCAGGACTTCTGGCGCCTGAGCGGTATTGAACGCGACGTATACTTAGAGGCGATGCCGGAGCTAAGCGTGTGGGACTTTTTCCTGAAGGGAGACCTGGACAGCAAGTATAAAGACGGCCTTTTTAAGGCTACTGTTAACCTGCGCCAGTTCGACAAAAGCGCTCCTGACAAAGCCACTGTAGCCGTGGAGCTTTACGACAACAAAAACAGGAAAGTATACGCCCAGGAGAAAAGCGCTTCGGCCGGTGCCGGGGAAGTTCTCTTCAGCGGTACTTTAAAGAATGTTCAGCAGTGGAGCGCCGAGTATCCCAACCTCTACGACTGCATTATCACCCTGAAAGACGCCAGCGGTAAAACGGTGGCTGTTACAAGCAGCAGAGTCGGGTTTAGAACAGTAGAAATTAAGAACGCACAGCTGCTGGTGAACGGCATGCCTATACTTGTGAAAGGCGTTGACCGCCACGAGCACGATCCGGTGACCGGCCACACCATCAGCCGCGAGTCCATGCTGCGCGACATTCAGTTGATGAAGCTATTCAACATTAACGCCGTGCGCACCAGCCACTACCCCAACGACCCCACCTGGTACAAGCTCTGCGACGAGTATGGCATCTATTTGGTGGATGAGGCCAACATCGAAACGCACGGCATGGGCTCAATGCCGGGGCCGTTCGACAAATCGAAGCACCCGGCCTATCTGCCGCAGTGGGCACCGGCGTACATGGAGCGCATTCACCAGCTGGTAGAGCGCGACAAGAACCACCCGTCGGTTATCATCTGGAGCATGGGCAACGAAACGGGCAACGGTCCGGTGTTCCACGATGCTTACAAGTGGATGAAGGAGCGCGACACCACCCGCCCGGTGCAGTTTGAGCAGGCCGGCGAAGACTGGGACACGGATATTGTTTGCCCAATGTATCCGGGTATCGACTACATGAAATCCTACGCTGCGTCAGACAAACAGCGGCCGTTCATCATGTGCGAGTATTCGCATGCGATGGGCAACAGCAATGGTAACTTTAAAGAGTACTGGGATATTATTCGCAGCTCGCCCAAAATGCAGGGCGGCTTTATATGGGATTGGGTAGACCAGGGCATCAAAACTACGAATGAGGAAGGAAAACCGTTCTTTGCCTATGGCGGTGACCTGGGCGGCTATAACTTCCAGAACGACGAAAACTTTAACGCCAACGGCCTGGTTGCTGCCGACCGCACGCCACATCCGGGGCTATACGAGGTGAAAAAGTACTACCAGAATATCCTCTTCGATGCAAAGGACCTGGATAAGGGCACTATTACGGTAAAGAACGAGTTTGACTTCACCAACCTGGACCAGTATGGCTTTAAGTGGGAGCTGTACAAAAATGGTGCGTTGCAGAAACAGGATAACTTCAGCGTGAATGTGGCGCCGCATCAGCAGAAAGAACTTAAACTGAAACTGCCATCGGTGAAGGCGAAAGATGGGGAAGAATATTTCCTGAATGTATACGCCTATACTAAAAATGCCTCTGAACTTATTCCGGCGGGTCATGAAGTGGCGCGTGAGCAGTTCTCCCTCAGCAACGGCAAATACTTCGCCTCTTCACCGGAGAAAGGCGAGCTAAGCGTCACCAAAGATGGCGACATGCTGAAGTTTACGTCCGGCGCCGTTTCTGGCAGCTTTAACACCAAAGAGGGCCGTTTTGTGTCGTACAGCAAAGGCGGGGAGCGCATTATCGACTACTTCCCGGAGCCATACTTCTGGCGTGCTCCCACCGATAACGACTTTGGTAACGGCATGCCGCAGAAGCTGGGCATATGGCGGAATGCGCACACAAATCGACTGGTAAAGAAAGTGGACGTGGGGCAGAAAACGGTGCAGGGGCTGCCAATAGAAGTGCAGTATGAACTCAGCGACATCAACGTGCCTTATACCGTAAAGTACCTGATTCAGAACGATGGTTCTATTGCTGTAACGGCCTCCATTGATATGACCGGCCGCGATCTGCCGGAGCTGCCACGTTTTGGCATGCGCATGGTGTTGCCGGGCGAGTACGACCACCTGAGCTACTACGGCCGCGGCCCTTGGGAGAACTACAGCGACCGCAAAACTGCTTCGTTTGTCGGATTGTATCAGGATAGTGTAGAGAACCAGTTCACGGCAAATTATATTCGTCCGCAGGAAAGCGGCAACCACACCGACGTGCGCTGGCTGCGACTGACGAACGAAGCCGGGCAAGGGCTGGAGGTAGAAGGGGCGCAGCCGCTTAGCTTCAGCGCACTGGATGTACCCGACGAGGCGCTGGACCCGGGCTTAAGCAAAAAGCAGCAACACCCGACCGATATCCGGCACCAGGATAGGGTATACCTGCACGTGGACCTGAAACAGCGCGGTGTAGGCGGCGATAACAGCTGGGGCGCCCTGCCGCACGAGCCTTACCGCCTCCTGGATAAAAAGTATACTTATACTTATACCATCCGGCCGGCTTCTGGGAAGGAGAACTTGTAAAAACGGATGGCTATGAAATTGTACATCAGCCTGTTTGTACTTCTATTGCTCTGTGCCGCACAAATAGTGCAGGCGCAGCGCAATAGCTCGTTTAAGCCCGGCCAACTATGGCCCGATACGGAGGGTACCCACATCAACGCGCATGGCGGTGGCATTTTATACTACAACGGCAGGTACTACTGGTTTGGAGAGCACAAAGTGGCCGGGCCGCAAGGGAATAAAGCGATGGTTGGTGTCAGTTGCTACTCTTCGGATGACCTTTATAACTGGAAGAACGAAGGGATTGCTTTAAAAGTAGCGGAAGACACTACTTCTGAGATCACCAAAGGCAGCGTAATCGAGCGGCCCAAGGTCATCTATAACCAGAAGACCGGCAAGTTTGTGATGTGGTTCCACCTGGAACTAAAGGGGCAGGGGTATAGTGCCGCACGTACGGCTGTGGCCGTGGCAGACAAACCCACCGGCCCTTATACGTACCTGAAAAGCCTGCGCCCGCACGCCGGCATATGGCCCGTTAATGCTATTGAGGCGCATAAAACAGTGCCCATTACGGTTGCCAAAGATGATCCGGCATGGGAGCAGAAGGTGGCAGCCGGTGCCTTTCTGCAACGGGATTTTGAGGGCGGGCAGATGTCCCGGGACATGACGCTGTTTGTGGACGATGACGGCACCGCCTACCATATTACTGCCTCAGAAGAAAACAGGACGCTACAGATCAGCAAACTGACCGATGACTATCTGGGGTTTACAGAGGAGTATGTCCGCGTATTTCCTGGAGGAAAGAATGAAGCCCCGGCCGTTTTCAAGAAAGATGGCAAGTACTACATGATCACCTCGGGGCTAACAGGATGGGACCCTAACGCGGCACGCTCGGCGGTGAGCGACCACATGATGAGCGGTTGGAAAGAGTTAGGCAATCCTGTGCGGGGAACGGAGGCGGAAAAGAACACGACCTTCGGAGCGCAAAGTACCTATGTGCTGCCGGTGCAGGGGAAAAAGAATGCCTTCATTTTTATGGCCGATCAGTGGCGCCCGAAGAATGCCATCGACGGCCGCTACGTCTGGCTGCCGCTGTTGTTCGAGGACGGCAAGCCGGTGCTACGCTGGCAGGACGAGTGGAAGCTATCGGCTTTCGATAAGCAAAAGGCAGGCACTGCAACAGGGCAGAAGTAAAAGTTGAAGCCTTGCCAATATACTTTTCTACTCTCCCAACTGAGGCACTCCTAAACCAGGCAGCAGGAACTTAACGGTCAGCCCCATGTCCAGGCGCTTTGCAAATTCCGGCGTATCGGAGATGGCATTACTCAGATCACTGGACTGTACAAACACGCCGCCGGCCACTTTCCCTTTCGGGAATAGGTAAAAGCCCACGCCCGCCTGGTAAACCGTCGGATCATCAGAATGCATCATTCTGCCGAACAGGTGGAGCGCATAGTTGATTTCCGATGGTGGCGTGAAATAATGTACCGCATCCAGGCCATAGGTATTCACGACAGTGGTTGCGTATGCGCCGGCATAAGCGTTGATCTCTTTCTCTGAAATGCGGGTCGTTTGTCCGTTAGGGCTGGTGGTGATCATTTGCTGCCGGAATTTAATGGGGCTTAGTTCTTCAATGTTGTTCACCCTGGAGACATCCCAGGAGGCACCCACCGAAGTAGCGCCGCTGATCAGGACAGTATAAGCCAGCTGGGCAATATAACCCCGAAACCGCTCACTGAATACTTGTTCATTGAAGGGTTTGGCCGGATCATACAAAGTATACCTGGCGGCCTGTCCTCCCAGCCGAAGCGTCAGCCAGTCCTCGATGGCCACTTGTTTGGCGCCGTGCAGTACCGGAGCACCATGGATGTCGATTGCCTTGAAGAGCAGTGAGCGGTGTCCTAAATACAAACTTGCAGAAGTGCCGGGCGTAAAACTCCCGTAGCTGAACAGGTTGGATAAGCCGCCCGAAGCTGCCCCTGCTACCTTTACGCCCCAGTAAAAGCGGTTGCGCTTGATAAGAGAGGCATTAAGCGGATGTGGCGAAGCAGACTTCGAAAAGAAATACTGAAACTGAAGGCTGCTGTTTTCGGTGTTGACGCCAAAATAGCCCAGCGGCGCGATAATGGCCGTACGACCATCGCCATCCTCAAAGATCGGCTTGAAGGTTTGCGCCTGCGCCTGCAGTGCTCCAGCCAGGAGCACGAGCAACGTATAATAGAACTGCTTCATGCCGTTGCTGCGCCTTCCATTTTTATACTTCCCCTCACGGCAGAATAGCCTTTCAAGATCTGGCCTTTCACTGGCTCCGGTGTTACATCCTTGTCGTCTACCAGTATTTTCAGCGACCAGGGCGTTTTGTTCCAGCCGGTGCAATGCACGTAATAGTCCAGGTCGCCCGCAATCGGGAAATCACTGACCGCAATGCGGTACACGTTGTCGAGGGTGCGGGTGAGCGCCAGCGCATAGCCTTCCAGCATAAACAGCTGTAGTGTTGCCTCTGTACTCAGTTCCACATTTATCTTGTAGTTTTTTGCCATATCGGATGCCCTCGCTTATACTTATACTTGATGCTGCTGTTTTAGCGGACGCAATATTCCCGTTGTTTGTTGCTTAAATAAGAAACCAGGTCTTGCAGGCAGGGGTCCGCGTTGTGATCGGATACCTGAATCCAGTGTTCCCGGGCGCTGTCTTCTATTTTGATCATATATGTTTTCATATCCGCTCCTTGAGCCGGCGTTTCAGGCTGGCTGGGCAAGGTAAAAAAGCCCGCTTCGTTAATCAGTTGCTTTACGTGTGCAGCTTCTTCTGCCGGCAGTGTGTCGCTGTTCAGTTCCAGGGGCGTGTTTAACCCCGGGAAAAAACCAAATCCTCCTTCAGGTTTGAAATAAATTTTCATAAAAGCTACTGTTATAAGTATGGGCGCATTTAAGCGGGAACGGGAGACGTAATACCAACCTGCTCCCAGGCTTCCCGCACTTCTTTTTCTACCTCATAGCGTTTCGCGTTTTCGATCGTGAGCTCTGCAAATTGCTGGAACTTGGCGTTCGGCTTCAGTTTTGGGTCCAGCAGGGTAGCATACCACACGCGTCCTGCTTTTTCCCAGGCGTTGCCGCCAATGCTGGTGGCTGCCAGGTAAAAGGCATGGTTGGGGATGCCGGAGTTAATGTGCACACCGCCGTTATCTTCGAAAGTGTTCACGAAATTATCCATGTGCTTGGGCTGCGGGTCTTTGCCCAGCACCGGGTCATCGTAGGCGCTGCCCGGATCTTTCATCGACCGGATGGCTGCCTTGTTGCCACCGCTTCCCTGCACTTTGTCTGTGAATAATTCCGCCCCAATCAGCCAGTCGGCCTCATCGGCAGTTTGATTCAGGGTATACTGTTTCACGAGTGAGCCAAAGACATCCGATACCGATTCGTTCAAAGCCCCCGACTGGCCGGAGTATAAAAGCTGGCTCTCATCTTCGGTGACGCCATGCGTCAGTTCGTGGGCAATCACATCCAGCGAAGTTGTAAACCGGTTGAAAAGCTGCCCATCGCCATCGCCGAAAACCATCCGCTGTCCATCCCAGAAAGCATTTGAGTACTTGTCGCCAAAGTGTACTGTACCGATTAGTGGCAGGCCTTCATCATCTATCGAGTTGCGCTTAAACAGCTGCCAGTAGAAATCATAGGTGGCGCCCAGTCCGTCATACGCTTCGTCCACGGCCGGATCGCCGGTGGGCTCACCGCCTTCAGCACGTACCAAGGTGCCGGGCAGGTTCTGGCTGCCGTTCGCATTGTAGATGGTACGTTGTTTATCGCCGGCCAGCATGTAAGCTAAAGGCTTTTTCCGCAGCAGATCTACAGAAAGTATGGCACCTGCTCTCAGGTTCCGGAACGTCATATCACCACTAAGGGCATCCAAAGCCATATCGCGTTGCTCCTTGCTGCCATTTTGGGCGATGTTGCGCAGGAGGTAAGGGGGCAGAATACAGAAGATGGTGTGGCGGGGGTGATTTTGCTGACACATGCGCTACTGGGTTGTAGGTTTAAAACAAGTATTAATCAGGTAGATAACGTTATTAAGTACTCTTTTCAGACCATTTGGTTTAGGGTGTTTTCCTGTGCTAGCCTTTATTTTTCGTGTTGCTCATTTTGTCCAGAAGATCGGTATAGGTGTTGAGCCGGATGAGGTTTTCCTCCAGCTTTTTTACTTCATCCTGCAGGTCTGGCTCGGGGCGCAGGAATCCTTCCCGTGCTTGTGGCTCTCCCGCAGGTGGCCTGCTTTTCAGGGCAATGGCCTGTGCCGTAGCTGTTGCTTCTCTTATAGCTTCTTTTGCCTCGTGCAGTACTTTAACAGAGAGGCCGCTGGTCGGCGAAAAGGAAAACTCTGCGAGGCGGGGCAGCAGCAGCGTCAGCACCAAAAGGCCGGCACCCAGCAGGAAGTAAGGGTAAGCAGAATCGCGGTTCGCCTTCAGGTCTTCCCTGAAGGCGCTGTCCGTGCCAGGAGTTTTGATCGGAATGCCTCTTTCCATGTGATAACGGGCAATAGGAGAGAGGATATGATTTCGGCGGAGGGCCAGTTCACCTGAGAGCAGCAGAAAAGTACCTAAGAGCAGGATAAGAACGGAAACAGTCAGGAGGCCTTTGTTGAGTTTTTCCATATGCAACTTGATAGGAGGGTGTCGTTTTAAGCATGGCAGAAAGTATGTGAATGGCTACCGGCAACACATGGCTGGCTACTGTTCTGCAGTTTTCTTCTTATACTATTTCTCCGGTAGTTGGTATACAATTTAGGTTGATTTTATACTTGCTGTTTTAACCTGAAGCTAGTCTCAATTCATCGCATTCACCAAGGCAGATATAGCCTAATGGGTATAAAAAAGACCAGCCGGCAATAGTAGCCGGCTGGTCTTTTTTATACTTGTAACAGTTTAGTTATTAGCGCTTGCTGTTCAGCTGGTAGTATACTTCGCTCCAGCGGAGCTCGTTTTGCAGTTGGCGCAGCCGCGTTTCCTTGTCAATCAGCACACACTCAATGCCGGCAATGTCGGCAAAGTCCTGCAGCTGCTCGGAGGTCAGGTTCTGGCTGTAGCAGGTATGGTGCGCTCCTCCGGCCAATATCCAGGCGGCGCAGCCTGTTTTCATGTCCGGATAAGGCTTCCAAAGCACGCGCGCAACGGGTAAGTTCGGCAGGTCCTGCTGTGGCTCCACGGCCTCTACTTCGTTTACCAGCAGCCGGAAGCGGTTGCCCATGTCGATAATGGAGGCATTCAGGGCCGGGCCACCGGCCACGTTAAACACCAGGCGTACCGGATCGGCTTTGCCGCCAATACCCAGCGGGTGCACCTCGCAGGAAGGCTTGCCATTGGCAATAGACTCATCAATTTCCAGCATGTGCGAGCCTAGTACCAGTTGGTTGTTCGGGTCGAAATGGTAGGTATAGTCCTCCATAAAGGCATTGCCACCCTGCAGGCCGCTGCCCATCACTTTCATGGCACGTACCAGCGCTGCTGTTTTCCAGTCGCCCTCGCCGGCAAAGCCATAGCCCTGGCCCATCAGGCGCTGTGCCGCAATGCCGGGCAGTTGCACCATGCCATGCAGGTCCTCAAACGTATCAGAAAAGCCTTTGAAATTACCATCTTCCAGAAACGCGCGCAGGCCTAGTTCGATCCGGGCAGCATCGCGCAGCGAACCATACTGGTTACCGCCTTTGCGCAGCTGCTCCACTACCGCATAGCGCTCTTCATACTCCTGCGTCAGCCGGTCTACTTCGCCATCGCTTATCTGGTTGATCACCTGCACGAGGTCGCCGATGCCATAGGTGTTTACTGAAAAGCCGAACTGCATCTCTGCCTCTACTTTATCGCCTTCCGTTACGGCCACGTAGCGCATGTTATCGCCGAAGCGGGCAAACTTGGCTCCCTGCCAGTCGTGCCAGCCGCAGGCTACGCGGCTCCAGGCTCCCAGCTGCTCCAGCACAGCTTCATCCTGCCAGTGCCCTACCACTACCTTGCGGTTCAGACGCATCCTGGAAACGATAAAGCCGAATTCCCGGTCGCCGTGGGCGCTCTGGTTCAGGTTCATAAAGTCCATGTCGATGGAGCTCCACGGAATGTCGCGGTTAAACTGCGTGTGCAGGTGCAACAGCGGCTTTTTAAGTATTTTTAATCCTCCTATCCACATTTTGGCAGGGGAGAAGGTATGCATCCAAGCCACCACACCCACGCAGTTCTCCGCCACATTAGCGTCCTGGCAGATGCGGTAGATCTCTTCGGTTGTTTTTACCACAGGTTTAAATACTACCCGTACCGGCACCTGATTTGCCTGGCCCAGGCCGCTGGCGATCTGCTGTGAATGCTCGGCTACCTGGCGCAGTGTTTCCTCACCATATAAATGCTGACTGCCGGTCACGAACCATATCTCGAATTGCTTTAAGTCTATCATCGCTATGAAGTGTTTTTATTACATTAATTATAATAACTAAAAAGAAGGCGCTGCAGTGTTTTACTGCAGCGCCTTCTGAATGCTTAATACCAGAGGAAGTAGTAGATCAGACCGATAATAAGCACAATACCGGCAGCACCGATGTTGAACGGTGTACCCGTATTGAATAGCACCGGATCAGAAACAATTGCTTTCGGGTCGGCAACGGTCATTTGCGCATTGGTATACAAAATGATGCCAATCATCAGGAACAATACTCCCAGGAAGTATAGCGACTGGATGGCAATGTAGTCGTACTCAGGAGAGAAAACCACAGCGGAAATAAGGGTTACCACCCCCAGTACAAATAAAATGTAGGAGTATGTGGTTAACATGCGCTGCCTGCCAGGAGCCGGTGTCGGAGAGGCTACTTTGTGCCCTTTCTCAGCAAAGCTGATCACAGACGCAATAACGCACAGAATAATGAATACATACCCCATGCGCAGCAGGAACGGCATATCGGGACTCACCACTTTGAAGATGATGCCAGCCGGAATGGTAGCAATAGCGGTCCAGAGAGCCGCATTCGGTGTTACCTGTTTCCAGAAAAGACCCATGCCAAATACAGCCAGCACGCCCGGATAAATGTAGCCCGTGTACTCCTGGATGTACTGGAACACTTGGTCCAGTGAGCTCAGTTGCGGTGCTACCAGCGCTGCAATACCCAAAGCGATAAGCGCCACGATACGGCCTACGCGCACCAACTCGCCGCCTGAGGCATTCGGCTTAAAGTATGGGTTGTAGATGTCCATTGTAAAGATGGTAGAAGTACTGTTCACCATAGAAGCAAGCGAAGATACCACAGCCGCAACCAGGGCTGCAAAAGCAAGACCTCTTAAACCAGATGGCATAAAGTTCTTCAACAGCCAAGGATACGCCTCATCGGATTTGCTGATCGTACCGATCGCCTCAATTGGCTTACCTAGTATAACAGACAGTTCCTGTGGCGTGTGTGCATTGAGCAGGACGTATGCCGCTATACCAGGAATTACTACGATTACAGGCATTAAGATTTTCAGGTAACCGGCGAATAGAAGGCCCCGCTTGGCTTCGTTGATGCTTTTAGCTGCCAGACCTTTCTGGATGATGTACTGGTTAAAGCCCCAGTAGCCCAGGTTGGTCGCCCACATGGCGCCAGCAATTACAGCAATGCCGGGCAGGTCATTGAACGCGTCTTTTGTGCCGCCGGAACCGTTTGGTACCATCAGTTTGCCTTGCGGAATGATCATGGAGAAGTGGTCTCTGCCCTTCTCATACAGCGTAACGATGCCGGTAATAATACCATCACCCTGTCCTACGGCGTCCAGCGTTACATATGTGGTCACCAGGCCACCGCCAACCAGGAAGATCACTTGCACCACGTCCGTCCAGGCTACTGCTTCCAGACCACCATAGATGGAGTAGATAGCGGAGAAAGCCAGCAGGCCAATAATGCCGTACTGTAGCGGAACGCCCATGATGTTTTCCATGGCCAGTGCGCCCAGGTAGCTTACCGAAGTCAGGTTAACGAATACGTATACCAGCAGCCAGAAAACGGCAAATGCTGTACTTACCCCCCTGTTAAAGCGTTGGTTAAGGAACTGCGGCATGGTATAAATGCCTTTGTCAATGAATACCGGCAGAAAGTATTTGGCCACGATGATCAGCGCCACAGCCGCCATCCACTCGTACGCCGAAATAGCCAGACCAATGGCAAAGCCCGATCCGGAAGTACCGATAAAGTGTTCGGCAGAAATGTTGGCTGCTATCAGCGAGGCGCCCACCGCCCACCAGGTCAGGGATTTATCAGCCAGGAAGTACTCCTGCGATGTTTTCTCCTGTCCTGTCTTGTTTCTGGAGACCCACAGCCCCAGAAATAAGATGATCAGGGCATACAGAATAAAGACTGCATAGTCTATTGTCGAGAATCCGGATGTCATTGAGAAGTAATTTTAGTGTTATAGTTTAGTTTGAGGTTGTATGATAAAGGTTATAAAGTAATCACTTTGTATGTAAGTCACTCCGGCTGTAGCTGGAACTGTTTCTTACTTTCGCTTACCACTTGATGATAGTATTCTTTCCTTTCGGTAGTGGCAGGATTTAGCAATGTCGCTTCAAAATAGTCGATTTATTTCAGTCACGCTACAAATCATCCACTAAATTTTAAAAAACCTATTATTGCCCATAGTAAGAGTGCGGGCCATGCTTCCGTTCGTAGTGCTTTTTGATGAGTGAATCCTGCAGGTGCGGAGCGTCGTGTCTGATTTGCTCTGTGAGGCAGGCCATACGGGCTACTTCTTCCAGCACGGCGCTATTATACACGGCCTTAGCAGCTGTTTTGCCCCAGGTAAAGGGCGCATGATTTCCCACAAGTACCATCTCCACTTCTTCGTAGCTCATTCCTTTCTCCTGCAGGTAGTTCATGATCTGGAAGCCGGTTTGGTGTTCATAGTCGCCCTGGATCATCTCATCGCTCATAGGTGGAGCACAGGGAATGTTTACCGTATTATGGTCAGCGTGGGTGGTGCCATAAATAGGAATGTCGCGCTGTGCCTGTGCCCAGGCGGTGGCATAGGTAGAGTGGGTATGCACAATGCCGCCAATCTGCTCCCAGTGTTTATAAAGCACCGCATGTGTTTTGGTGTCGGACGATGGCCGGAGGTCGCCTTCTATGGTGTTGCCGTCAAAATCTACGATCACCATGCTTTCAACCTGTAAGTCCTGGTAAGGCACGCCGCTGGGCTTGATGGCAAAGACACCGAGGCTTCGGTCGGCAGCGCTCACATTGCCGAACGTAAACAGCACCAGCCCTAATTGGGGCAGCTGCATGTTTGCCTCGTAGGCAGTTTGTTTGATGTGTTGGTACTTGCTCATGTATAGATCTTATCGCACTACTTGTTCCTGGATATCGGTGACCGGAGTCAGGGGAGGCGCGGAAAGGGCTTCTATCGCCTCACCATGTATTTTATACTTCTGATAGCGGCGGGCATAGATACTGGCCCGTGCAGAATCCGGCGTATACGTGGCATCAAAGCCCTGCCCCATGGCAGCCATCGCTGCTTCTACTCGAGGGTAAATACCTGCTGCAGTGGCGGCAAACATGGCGGCCCCAATGGCGCAGGTCTGCTCTGAACGATGGATACGGATCGGCATGTCCATCACATCGGCCATCATCTGCATGATGAAAGGTGATTTCCGGGCAACTCCGCCCATTCCGATCAGGCCTTTCACCGGCACGCCCTGCTCGTTGAAGCGATCCACTATCTTTTTGGCGCCAAAGCAAGTGGCTTCTACTAATGCCCGGAACACGCGCGGCGCATCGCTGCCCAGCCCCAGGCCAAGTATAGCTCCTTTCAACAGTTGGTTGGCATCCGGGGTACGGCGGCCGTTAAACCAATCGATGGCAAATTCATCATTTTCCGTCAGCGGCAACTGCTCAGCCTCCTTGCTTAATTCCGGAATGATCCTTTCAGACAATTCCTTCAGAAGCGCTGCTGCCGTGTCGCCGGAAACTACTTCTGATTGCGAGAGCAGCGTTTGCAGCGGCCACAGCAGGAGCTTTCGGAACCAGGCATAGGTGTCGCCAAAAGCTGACTGGCCGGCTTCCAGGCCCATCATTCCCGGGATGACCGAGCCAGGAACTTGCCCACAGATGCCGTACACCAGTTTATCTTCTACTTCCTCAGTGGGGGCCACCAGCATGTCGCAGGTCGAGGTACCCATTACTTTACTCAAATGGTAAGGTTCTATCTGACCACCCACAGCCCCCATATGTGCATCAAAAGCGCCTACGCCTACAACAACTTCTGTAGAAAGGCCCAGCCGCTGCGCCCATTCTTGGCTCAACGTGCCAGCAGGTTGTGCTGAGGTATAAGTATCTTTGAAAAGCCTTTCAGTAAAGCCTTGCAGCAATGGGTCGAGAGTGGAGAAGAAGCTTTCCGGTGGCAGGCCGCCGAACTCCGCTGCCCAAAGAGACTTATGGCCGGCAGCGCAAACACCTCGTTTCATCTGCATCAAATCGGTGCCCCCTGTCAGCAGGAAAGGGATCCAGTCGCAGTGCTCTACCCAGGAGTAAGTGGCGTCGCGCACCTGTTCATCTTCGCGTAGCACATGCAGCAGCTTGGCCCAGAACCATTCCGAAGAATAGATGCCACCAACATACTTCAGGTAGTTGATTTCGAACTTCGGCGCGTGTGCATTGATCTCTGCGGCCTCATTTACGGCCGTATGATCTTTCCAGAGCACAAACATGGCATTCGGATTTTCTTGGAAGGCGGGTAGCAGGGCCAGGGGCGTGCCTGCCTCATTCACCGCCACCGGTGTAGAGCCGGTAGTATCGATAGAGATGCCTTTCACAGCCGACACCACAGCGCCGCCTGCTTTCTCCAAACATTCTTTGATTGTATATTCCAGTCCCTCCACATAATCCAGTGGATGCTGGCGGAACTGGTTCTGAGATGGGATGCAGTATAGGCCCTTTTGCCACCTCGGGTAATAATACACCGAAGCTGCCAATTCTTCGCCGTTAAGGGCATTAACGAGCACGGAGCGCACCGAGTCAGTGCCATAATCAACTCCGATTACATATTGATCTTCACTCACGGATACGTCTGGTTTAAGTTTGTGTGTTAAATTAACACTTAATTCCGGAAATAAAAAAGCTCCGGGAGGCATTTCGCTGCCAGAAAGCTACTGCAGAAACTTCTCGGGGTTTGGAATGAACTTCAGAAAGGCCTGAAAATCGTTGTTATACTTGTCCTGATCCAGTTTATAAAAGAAAGCGCCTTTTTTCGAGCTCTCTTTCTCTTTGTCTTTCTGCTTGATAAAGAGCCCTGTGGAGAGGAGTTTGCGGTTGAAGTTGCGCTTGTCGAATGCTGCATCATATAGACCTTCATAAAGCGCCTGTAGCTGCGGAAGTGTAAATTTATCCGGCAACAATTCAAACAGGATCGGGTGCAGAGCTGCTTTGTAGCGCAACCTGTTCTTTGCCTGATCTACCATTTGTTTGTGGTCGAAGATAAGCTCGGGCATGTCGTTTAGCGAAAACCACTCGGCATGATATTCCTGGCTGAGCTGCTTCTCATACTTTTGAATGTCGATCAGCGCAAAATAAGCCACTGCAATCGTGCGTTCCACCGGGTCGCGCTTCGGTTCGCTGAAAACATTTAGCAGTTCCATATACACCTGCTCTAGTCCGGTCAGCTGCTTCAGAATGCGGTTAGCTGCTTGTGGCAGGCTTTCCTCCAGTTGCACAAAGCCACCCATTAAGCTCCACTTCTGCTTCTCCGGTGCAAAGCCCCGCTGAATAAGCAGCAACTTGTATGAGTCGCCGTCAAAGCCAAAGATGATGCAGTCCACGGCGACCAGCATTCTGGATTGTCCGGAATATTTCAGCATAAAGGATGTGGTGTTACGGGGGTTAAAACTTAAAAGCGTGAGCTAAAGCATTACTCAAAAATAGTAACTTATATTTATTTCCATAATATACAGGTAAAATAAGGAGCCTGAAGGTTGTACATAAATCCTGAAGTTGTCTTATACCTAGTATTTGCGAAAAAGGCACATTTGCTGCTGCAAGGCTGACAAACGCAGTAAGACGTATACTGCTCCTGCAACAAATGGCTGCTGTCCAATGATTAACACGCGTTTACAACGCGAAAAATATATTTCTGTTAGGCTTTCAACTCCAGTATTCGATCAATTCACGTTAAATTGAAAATTTACTAAAAAGTAAGCTTGGGCTTTCGTATAAAACATTTAAAGTGTAAATTTAACATTTGTATAGTTTTTAACAAATTGAATCTTTTCCTGTGTGCCGGAAACAAGTAAAACGGAAGTAAAAGGAGATAGTCACCAGCCCGCTTGCGACAGTAGAAGCTTGATACATGATGAAATATATAATTAAAGAAATCTTCTTGTTTTTGCTGCTGGCAGCGGCTTTGCTCAGTTCCTGCAAAGAGGACGAGGAGAAGCTGACTGAAATGGACCCTGATGTTATTGCTGAAAAGCCATTTGATATCGATAACCTGAACGACACCTATGGCGGCATTGCTTCCAGCCTGTTCTCCAGCCAATGGGGCCCTTACAATACCCACGATCCTTCTATCATCAAAGCCGGGGAGTGGTATTACAGCTATAGCACCGACGTAGCTTATGGTGCCCCGGCGCGCGTCGGCATTATGGTGCGCAAATCAAAAGACCTGGTGGACTGGACTTTTGTAGGCTGGGCGCTGCACAACTTCCCGGCCATGAGCGCGGGCTACATCACCTCCAGCGGCGCTACGCCGGTGCAGGGCTTGTGGGCACCCTATATCCTGAAGGTGGAAAACGAATACCGATTATACTACTCACTCGCGCCCACAGAAGGTCGTGCCAGCGCCATTGGCCTGCTTACCTCCTCCTCGCCCGAGGGACCGTGGGTAGAGAAAGGGCTGGCGGTGACCTCTTCTAACACCGGCCCTGGCACCAACGCCATCGACCCGTCGGTGGTGGTGACACCCTCCGGTGAGCAGTGGATGGTATACGGCTCTTCCTGGGACGGACTGTATGAATTGCAGCTAAACCCGCAGACCGGCCTGGCGCTGGCGTCGGGAGATAAAGGAACCCGTATTGCCAGGCGCGGCGCTACCAACGGCACCATAAACGGCAACCTCGAAGGCGCTGAAATTATCTACAATGCCGAGCACGGCATGTATTACCTGTTCGCCTCGTACGACTGGCTGGCGACCAAGTATAACGTGCGTGTGTTCCGCTCCCAAAGTCCCAACGGCCCATTCCTGGACTGGAATGGCGTTAATGTAGACAATACCGAGGATAATGGCCCGATGATTCTGTCGCCCTACCAGTTTACAGGCCACGGCGGCTGGCAGGGAGTGGCGCACCCAAGCGTGTTTCAAGATGGCAGCGGGCAGTACTACATTGCCCACCAGGGGCGGCCGGGTGTAGCGCCTGCCTACATGGTACTGCATGTGCGCCAGCTGTTCTGGACATCCGAAGGCTGGCCTGTCGTGTCGCCGGAGCGCTATGCGGCCGTGGCGCAGACGTCCGTTACAGCAGGCGACCTCGCTGGCGTGTATGAGCAGATCGTACTGACGCAAAGCATCGTACCGGGCTTCGGCAACGAGCAAACAGACCCGAACTTCTCCGTGGCTTTCAATACCACGCTGACTGCAGACGGCACTATCAACGGCAATGCCAACAATACCTGGGCTTACGACGCGCCCTGGCTGGAGTTGCGCTGGAACAACGGCCAGTTTGTAGATAAGCTGCATGTATCCAGAGGACGGGATTGGGAGAATAAAGTGGCCTCTACCATTGTGATGACCGGCCTGAACGGCGGTGGCCTGGCCATCTGGATGAAGAAGGTACAATAAAGATAAATACGGGTTGCCTGCTGTTGGCGCTCTTGAAGATTAGGTTAGATTGGTTTAGTAGATCAGCGTGCCTCCTGTTCCGTTGAAAGCAGCAGCTTTCGATGGGGCGGAGGTGCACTGGTTTCTTATCTTTAGCGGCTGATGGAACAACTTTCAACCCTGGCACCGTTTAGACAGGCGGGGCAGTAGGAGCGTTGAAACAAGTATGCGTAAGCAAGTATAAGCTTGAACACTATGCTTGCCCCAAACAGTTTTACTTCATTAAACATAAGGATGATGTACAGGAGAGCAACAGAACGGAAAGCTGGCAAAAAAAGACAATTAGCTGTGATAAGTTTGCTGGCTTTACTGCTGCTGCCATCACTCGGTTTCAGCCAAAATCAGAAGCTGGAGGCATTCCCGTTGGCATCGGTACGACTACTGGACGGCCCATTTAAAGAAGCCCAGCAGACAGATATGCGCTACATGCTGGCCCTGAACCCGGATCGCTTGCTGGCGCCCTACCTGAAGGAAGCGGGCATTCCGCCGAAGGCCAACAACTATGGCAACTGGGAAGACACGGGCCTGGACGGGCACATCGGCGGCCATTATCTTTCCGCTTTGTCGCTGATGTATGCGGCAACCGGCAACCCGGAACTGCTGCGAAGGCTTAACTACATGGTTGACTGGCTGGATACCTGCCAGCAGCGCAACGGCAACGGCTACATTGGCGGCGTGCCGGGTGGCGAGGCGATGTGGAAGGAAATTGCCCAAGGTAAAATCGATGCCGGAAGCTTTTCGCTGAATGGCAAATGGGTGCCGTGGTATAATTTACATAAGCTGTACGCCGGCTTGCGTGATGCCTACCTGTACACTGGAAACGAGAAGGCGAAATCAGAATTGATCAAGCTGACGGATTGGTGCATCAATCTCACCCAAAACCTGACGGATGCGCAAATACAGGAGATGCTGAAAAGCGAGCATGGCGGTTTGAACGAAGTTTTTGCCGACGTGGCCGCTATTACAGGTGACCAAAAGTACCTCCGGCTAGCCGAACGGTTTTCAGACCGCACTATTCTGAAGCCGCTGTTGGCGCAGAAAGATGAACTAAACGGCCTGCACGCCAACACCCAAATTCCGAAAGTGATCGGGTATTTACGTGTGGCTGACGAGGAGAATGACAAAAGCTGGGCAAATGCAGCGGATTTCTTCTGGAATACTGTGGTTCACAACCGCACAGTATCTATCGGCGGCAACAGTGTGCGGGAGCACTTTCACCCCGCCAACGACTTCTCCTCTATGATCGAGTCCAGAGAAGGCCCCGAAACCTGCAACACGTACAACATGCTCAAGCTCACCAAGGCGCTGTTCCTCGACAGCGCTTCGGTCGCTTACATGGATTACTACGAGCGGGCCATGTATAACCATATCCTCTCGTCACAACATCCCGGCACAGGCGGCTTTGTCTACTTCACGCCCATGCGCCCGAACCATTACCGCGTTTATTCACAGCCGCAGCAGGGCTTATGGTGCTGCGTTGGTTCCGGGCTGGAAAACCACGGCAAGTATGGCGAGCTGATCTACGCACACAATGAAAAGGATATTGTCGTGAATATGTTCATCCCTTCCACCCTGGATTGGAAGGAAAAGGGCATTTCGCTGGTGCAGCGCACTAACTTTCCATTCGAAGAAACATCCGAGATTGAGCTGAAGCTGAAAAAGCCGGCAACGTTTGCCCTGCGCATTCGCCATCCACAGTGGGTACAGGAGGGCCAGCTGCAGGTGCGCGTAAACGGCAAAAAAGTACCTGTCCGTTCCGTGCCTTCTTCCTACGCCACCGTGGAGCGGAAGTGGAAATCGGGGGATAAGGTGACCATCACCTTGCCCATGGAAACGAAGGCAGAATACCTGCCTGATCATTCGGCATGGGTGTCGTTTGTGCATGGCCCTGTGGTGCTGGCTGCAGCCACTGCTGCCACCGACCTGGAAGGGCTGCGGGCTGATAGCAGCCGTATGGGCCACGTGGCCAACGGACCGTTGTACCCGATAGAGGAGGCGCCGCTGCTGGTGTCAGCGGACCGCAACTATACGACTGGTATAAAGCCGGTGGCAGGACATCCGCTCACTTTCTCGGCAGCAAGTATGATCGCTTCCGACAAGTATAAGCAAGTAAAGCTGGTGCCTTTTTACCAGATACAGGACACGCGTTACATCGTGTACTGGCCCGTGACCACGCCGGCAGGGCTCGACAGCCTGCGGCAGGCGATGCGGGCAGAGGATGCGGCGCGGCTGGCGCTGGAAGCGGCTACCGTAGACCAGGTAGCGCCGGGAGAACAGCAGCCCGAATCCGACCATGGCTTTCAGGGCGAGAAAACCGAATCAGGCGTGTACCGCGACCGCCACTGGCGACATGCCTCCGGCTGGTTTGGCTATAAGCTGAAGAATACCGGCCACCAGGCCCGCAAGCTGCGCATCACCTACAATGGGATGGACAAAGGCCGCGACTTCGATATCCTGGTCAACGACAAGCTGCTGACGACAGTTAACCTGGACGGCTCCCAAGGCGACAAGTTCTTTGACGTGGACTATGATCTTTCCAAAGCCATCACCAGTAGCTCGCCTGATGTGCTGCGGGTGAAGTTTGTAGCCCATGATGGCTCGGTAGCAGGAGGCGTGTATTACATCCGGCTGGTGAAGTAAAGATAAAGACTGGCTGTGCTACAGTTGAGAAGAAGTATAAAACCGGGTATAAAGCAAGTATAGGTATGAATAGCAAAATAAGAGCATGTGCAGTTTCGCTAAGTAACGTGAACTCGGAAATTAAACGGGTAAAAATCAGCATTTTACACAAACAATAAGGCTAAGGAGCAGGTAGAA
>NZ_JBDIZJ010000020.1:0-43875 GCF_039748935.1 Pontibacter chitinilyticus | reverse complement strand
TTTATTCTACCTGCTCCTTAGCCTTATTGTTTGTGTAAAATGCTGATTTTTACCCGTTTAATTTCCGAGTTCACGTTATCCTAACAAAGCAGCCGCTTGCATGGGCCAAAGCTGAGGAAAGCAGTTTGCCGGTACACGGCTACGGAACTTAGAAATAGCACCAAAGATATTGCGGCTATAGAACTTGTAAAGGCAGCAACAGCTCAATAAGGGCCGCCGTGCAGAAATTTTTAGGTATCTTTAAGTAACACTCATCTGAAAACCATTTGCTTAAATTATACTTTTCTAACACATGCACATTATAGACTTATCCATTTTCGTGCTATACATGCTCGGAATGCTTGGAGTCGGATTTTACTTCCTGAATAAGAACAGCGGTGCCGACGATTACTACGTCGGCGGGCGTACAATGGGCAGCGGACACGTAGGCTTATCTGTAGTGGCCACAGACGTGGGCGGTGGTTTTTCCATCGGGTTAGGAGGCCTGGGTTTTGCGATGGGGCTTTCCGGCTCGTGGATGCTGTTTACCGGCTTGCTGGGTGCCTGGCTGGCAGCCGTGTTCCTCATCCCGAAGGTGAAAGACAACCCCGCGTTTGCCCTCTTCCTTACTTTCCCGCAGATCTTCGGGCACTACTTTAACAGGCGTGTTGCCCTGCTGGCCGGCATCATTTCCGCCATTGGGTATACCGGCTTCACCAGTTCGCAGATCCTGGCAGGCGCCAAGCTAGCCAGCGGCACTTTCACTAACCTCGACATGAACACGGCACTGCTAATTATGGGCGTTATTGCCGTGGGCTATACTGTGATGGGTGGCATGAAGGCCGTCATCTATACGGATACGATTCAATGGGCGGTGCTGATGGGTGGCCTTGTTTTTATTGGAGTGCCGGTTTCCTTTTTGGCTGTTGGAGGTGGTCTGGAACACCTGCACTTCTCCCAGTTGTTAGACCTGGACTTTCTGACGCAGCAGTCTGCGCGAAGTATGGCCGCTATCCACAACACCCTTCCTGCTGAGTTTCTGAGCCTGACGAACATCACCTGGCAACAGATCGTGAATTGGGCCATCACCATCATCCCTATCTGGTTTGTGGGCATGACGCTGTACCAGCGCATCTACGCTTGTCGTGATACCCGCACCGCCCGCCGCGCCTGGTATATTGCCGGACTGTTCGAGTGGCCTATTATGGCTTTTATGGGCGTAAGCCTGGGCATATTGGCGCGTGTGGCGGCTGAGCAGGGGATGTTCGCACACCTAACTGCCGGCGGCACCATGGACCCGGAAACAGGTTTGCCCATGTTGCTGCGTACCGTATTGCCGGTTGGCCTGATGGGCCTGATGCTCTCCTCCTACTTCTCGGCTATTCTATCCACCGCGGACAGCTGCCTAATGGCTTCCTCGGGCAATCTTGTCACCGACATCATCAGCCATTTCCGTAAGCTGGACCCGGATGCACCGTCCACGCTGCGGCTCTCCCAACTTATTACGCTGCTGGTTGGCGCCTTTGCGCTTTGGCTTGCCACCATGATGACGAACGTACTGGACCTGATGCTGTATTCCTACGCCTTTATGGTGTCAGGTTTGTTTGTGCCCATTATTGGTGCTCTGTTCTGGAAGCGGCGCAGCAGCACAGCCGCTTTCTGGGCCATGCTAATTGGCGGTGCCGTAACAGTGGTGCTGCAGGTAGGCCAGCTAGGTGCGCCAGGCCCAGATGCCGATATACTGGGCCTAGCCGGCCAGCTCCACTCCTATTTTCCGGCCGAAGTGTCGCATGCCTGGATCAGCTTAAGTGAATTTGAGCTGCGGGAGTTGGTGCAGCAAACACTGGCGACGCAGCGCATTGTGCACCTGCCCTGGCTACACCTTACCTTCCGGCTGCCGTATAACCTCGATTCGAATTTGTTCGGCTTAACAGCTTCTTTTATTCTTTATGTATCGTTAACCATACTATATCCTGAAAAACACAACAAGAAATGGCAGAAAACCAAAACGTACACTACAACACCTATACCCCAACGAACCAGCAGGGACTAAACCGCGACGAAGTACTGGACTTCCTGTTCGAGCACCTGGACGAATACGGAGACCAGCGCGCTGACATAGCCAAGTGCATGGCATATGCCTTATCATCTGAAGCAGGTAAAGGTGGCTCGGTGCTGGTAGCCCGCGAAAACGACCAGGTGGTAGGGGCATTAATACTGAACAATACCGGCATGAGCGGGTATATACCAGAGAACATACTGGTTTATGTTGCCGTCCACAACAGCCAGCGCGGCAAGGGCGTAGGTAAAAGACTGGTGCAGGAGGCAATGAATGCTACCACCGGAAGCATTGCCCTGCATGTGGAGCCACAGAATCCGGCAAGGCATTTGTATGAAAAACTCGGCTTTACGAACAAGTATTTAGAGTATAGACTTAGCAGATAACAATGGCAGTTCTAAAACTGTATCGCGATAAACTACAGCATAATTACCAACACATCGACAGTGCTTTAAAGGAAAATGGAATTACCTGGGGCGTAGTTACCAAGCTGCTGTGCGGGAACGAGCTTTTCCTGAAAGAGGTGCTCGCGCTTGGGGTAAACGAGATCCACGACTCCCGGGTAACCAACCTGAAAGCCATCAAAAGCCTGGCACCGGAGGTACAAACCGTCTACATCAAGCCTGCCCCGAAGCAAAGTATACCGGATATTGTAAGCTGTGCGGATGTGAGTTTTGAAACGGAGCTGGAGATCATCCGACTCTTGTCGGAGGAAGCTGTGCGCCAGAACAGGCACCACAAGATCATTATTATGATCGAGATGGGCGACCTGCGCGAAGGCGTGATGGGCGATGAGCTGGTAAATTTCTATGAACAGGTTTTCGAGCTGCCTAATATCTCCGTAATCGGGCTTGGAGCTAACTTTAATTGCCTGCACGGCGTGATGCCCACGCAGGATAAACTAATCCAGCTCAGCCTCTACACGCAGATCATAGAAGCGAAGTTCGAGAAAGAAATTCCGTGGGTATCAGGGGGCACATCGGTTACGCTGCCGCTCCTGTTCTCCCGCCAGTTGCCCAAAGGCGTGAACCATTTCCGGATAGGCGAAGCGTTGTTCTTTGGCCTGAACCTCTTCACCAACGAAACTTTTGAAGGTATATATGATGACGTGTTCGAACTGGAGACGGAGATCATTGAGCTGACAGAAAAGCCAATGGTGCCCAGCGGCATACTGGCAGAGAACCCGAGTGGCGAGAGCTTCCAGATAGATGAAAGCCTGTATGGCAGAATGTCGCACAGGGCCATACTGGACGTTGGCCTGCTCGATATTAACCCAAAATTCCTGCTGCCCCGTGACGAACATTTAAGCGTGATCGGGGCCAGCTCTGATATGCTGGTGGTGGAGCTTGGCGAAAACGAAAACAACTATAAAGTGGGCGATGTGCTGCGGTTTACCCTGCGCTACATGGGGGCACTCAGTATTCTGAACTCCCGCTACATTGGCAAAGAAGTGGTGTCCTGATTCACTTTATAGCAGTGGCTACAGCTGCTGCTCCTTCGGCCGCAATGATTTTACCTGTTTTTCCTTATATTTGAGCCTGGTGCCTGAGCAGTTCAGGCACCAGATACGCTACGAACATATGCATTACCATAATTACCAGGACCTCATCAACAACAACCTGCTTTGGGTGCAGGAAAAGCTGGGAGAAGATCCCGCCTATTTTGATAAACTAGCGCAGGGGCAAAAGCCTCCTTATCTGTTCATCGGTTGCTCTGACAGCCGCATGCCGCTCAACAACTTCACCAAAACCGGCCCCGGTGAACTCTTCATTCACCGCAATGTGGCCAATCAGGTATCGTTAACAGATATGAACCTGCTGGCTGTGTTGGAATATGCTGTAGATGTGCTGCAGGTGGAGCATATTGTGGTCTGCGGGCATCACTTCTGCGGGGGGGTGGCGGCCGCTTACCTGGGTAATGCCCGGGGTGCTGTGGGCAACTGGGTAAATCCTATCCGGGAGTTATACCTGAAAAACCGCCAGGAGATTGATGCTTTGCCTACCGAACAGGAGCGCATTAACCGCTTATCGGAGTATAACGTGGTCGCACAAGTAGCGAATATTTGCAAAACTTCTGCTATGAACCGGGCCATGCAAAACGGCACTTTCCCCCAGGTACACGGTTGGGTGCTGGAGATTGAGAACGGCCACATCAAGGACTTGCCACTGCCGCTGGAGGAATGGCGGGAGCTCGGGATTATGCCGTAGGGCGCTGAATTTAAATCTGCTTTCAACCCAGAAGCTGTTAACGTTTATCAGTACTTGGTCATTCCTGGCGCAAGCTTCTGCTTGTATTTATAAAGGCGGGATGATTTATGTATTTTGAAAAATGCTTAACAGCTTCTTTGTTATAGCTGGGGTTTCATTATTTGTTCGAGCTGATTGTACTTGGTAGCTGGTATTTATACTTTAGCAGGCAGGCTATCCTTACTAGTTGCTGTTTGATACTTTACGAGATAGGCTATACTTGCTAGTTGCCGTTCTTCCTCAGTTTTATACTTGCCTTGTTGCAGAGCGCTCTAAGCCCGCGGGGGCTCGTCCTGGGGGTGCAGCCCCCCCGACAAGGGCATCGCGCGGTGGCGTGAACCTGCGCTGGCGCGCTGCCTTACAGGCACCGGAACCCGCCAAGGCGCTCCACCCAAGGACTGGAATTTTTCTCATAGCTGCTGCTTATACTTGTGCTAGCTTATACCAGAGTCAAACTATTATGCTGGCGTGAATCTCCAGATTTGTGACTTAGGGTAAAGGTGAAGTTCCTGACTTTGCTGGTCCGCAGGGACAATACAGATCCAAGAAGCGAAGCTTAAACTATAGCAAGTGTACTTCAACTCCCTCCACCAGCCAAATTCCTTCCTTGAGGAGAGCAGAGAGGTGTTCCTAATCAGCCAATCCTACAAAGCTTATACTTAAAAGCAGTTACAGGCTCCCCTCCTGGACAAGCGAGAACGCGAGTTCGAAGCTTGCGAGCGTAGCTCTACGGGGCAGGGGTGGTTGGACCCGGTACCACAACGCTTATACTTCAATTAAACAGTCCTCCCCTTCCACTATTAGCCATTCATTACTTATCTTAGCAGCTTGACTACGAATCAGCGAACAGAACAACACATGTCAGAGTATAATTTTATTCAAATTGAGAAAAAATGGCAGCGTTACTGGGAAGAAAACCACACGTTTAAAGCCGTTGCTAATGATAATAAACCAAAATACTATGCCCTGGACATGTTCCCTTACCCATCGGGAGCAGGACTGCACGTCGGGCACCCGCTCGGCTACATTGCCTCTGACATTGTAAGCCGCTACAAGCGCTCAAAAGGGTTTAACGTGCTGCATCCAATGGGCTTCGACGCTTTTGGTTTGCCCGCAGAGCAATATGCCATTCAGACTGGCCAGCATCCAGCCATTACCACTGAGCAGAACATCCAGCGGTATATAGAGCAGCTTAAGAACATCGGCTTCTCCTTCGATTGGGAGCGCGAGATCCGGACTTCTGATCCTGGTTATTACAAGTGGACGCAGTGGATCTTTATGCGATTGTTCAACAGCTATTACAGCTATACTTCCGGTAAAGCAGAATCCATAGATGCGTTGATCAAGGCGTTTGAGCAGCATGGAAATGCCAATGTAAATGCTGCTTCTGATGAAGATACGCCGGTATTTACAGCAGATGAATGGAAAACGAAAAATGAGCAGGAACAAGCAGCGTTGCTGTTGAAGTATAGATTGACCTATGTAGCCGAAGCTGTCGTAAACTGGTGTCCGGCAATGGGTACGGTACTGGCCAACGATGAAGTAGTAGGTGGTGTATCGGAGCGTGGCGGCTACCCGGTAGAGCGCAAGAAAATGCGCCAGTGGATGATGCGCATCACAGCTTATGCCGAGCGCCTGCTGCAGGGGCTGGAAGACATCGACTGGCCGGAGCCGGTGAAAGAGATGCAACGCAACTGGATTGGAAAATCCATTGGCGCCGAGCTCTCCTTTGCCCTTAAAACCTCAGCCGAAAAGATAAAAGTATTTACCACCCGCCTGGATACGGTATTTGGCGCAACTTTTCTGGTGCTGGCCCCCGAGCACGAACTGGTAGCGCAAATTACAACCGATACGCAGCGTGCTGAAGTAGAAGATTACGTGTCTGTCGCTAAAAACCGCTCGGAGCGGGAACGCATGACGGATGTAAAAACCATTTCGGGTGCATTTACGGGAGCTTATGCTACAAACCCGTTCAATGGTGAACAAATACCAGTGTATATTGCCGATTACGTGCTGGCAGGTTACGGCACAGGCGCTGTGATGGCTGTGCCCTCCGGCGATCAGCGCGACTGGAACTTTGCCCGTCATTTTGATCTGCCGATCGTGCAGATTTCGGATGCCCAGAAAGACATGGACCAACAGGCTGACCCTACCAAAGAAGGCCACTACATGAACTCTGGCCCGGTGAACGGTTTAACCTATTCAGAGGCGCTACCGGTGCTGGTAAAGTTCCTGGAGGAAAATGGCATTGGTAAAGCCAAGATCAACTACCGTATGCGCGATGCTGTGTTCAGCCGCCAGCGTTATTGGGGCGAGCCGGTGCCTGTATACTTCAAGGATGGCATTCCGCACCTGCTAGATGAAAGTGAGCTGCCGCTGGAGTTGCCAAAGATTGATGCATACCTGCCTACTGAAACCGGTGAGCCGCCGCTGGGCCGCGCTGTGGGCTGGAAGTATAACGAACAGTATGAGTATGAACTGAGCACCATGCCGGGTTGGGCCGGCAGCAGCTGGTACTGGTACCGCTACATGGACCCGAAGAACGACGAAGCTTTTGCTGACCAAGACATCGTGAACTACTGGCGCAATGTGGACTTATACATTGGCGGTTCCGAACACGCTACCGGTCACCTGCTCTACTCCCGCTTCTGGAACAAGTTTATGTATGACCTGGGCCTGGTGCCGGAGCAGGAACCGTTTCAAAAACTCATTAACCAAGGCATGATCCAGGGTCGTTCTAATTTTGTGTATAGAATAAAATCATCGGACAGCTCTAAACCTACTTATTTTTCTCTGAATAAAGCGCGAGAGAAAGCGAATGAGCTTTCGAAGCAACCTTCCTTAAAGGAAACTTTGAATCATGGCGAAATAGCAGAAGACGGCAAATATGCCTATCCTACTCTGGATGATTTCTTTACTCGCTTACATGTTGATGTAAACATTGTGGAAAACGATGTACTGGACCTGCAAGCTTTTAAAAAGTGGCGCCCGGAGAATGCGGATGCAGAATTTATACTGGAGGATGGCAAGTACATCTGCGGTGTGGAAATCGAGAAGATGTCGAAGTCGAAGTATAACGTGGTGAACCCGGATGATCTGGTGGAGCGCATGGGCGCCGACACGCTGCGCATGTACGAGATGTTTTTGGGGCCGCTGGAGCAGTTCAAGCCTTGGAACACCAATGGCATGGACGGTGTGCACAAGTTCCTGCGCAAGTACTGGCGGCTTTTCCACAACAACGAAGGCAACTTTGCTGTGTCTGACGAAGCTCCTACAGCGGCAGAGTTGAAGGCGCTGCACAAGACCATTAAAAAAGTAGAGGAAGATATCGAGCGGTTTTCGTTCAACACGTCCGTGTCTACTTTCATGATCTGCGTGAACGAACTAACGCAGCTAAAGACGAACAAACGCGCCATTCTCGAGCCCCTCACCATCATCCTGTCGCCTTACGCGCCACATATTGCGGAAGAATTATGGCAGCAACTAGGGCATTCTGAAAGTATAAGCTATGCCCCGTTCCCGACCTGGAAAGAGGAATACCTAACAGAAGACACTTTTGATTATCCGATTTCTGTAAATGGCAAAATGCGCGCGAAAATTGCGTTTGCAGTAGATGCGCCTAGAAATGAAATGGAAGAGGCTGTTTTGAAGGACGAACAGGTACAAAAGTTTTTAGAAGGTAAGGCCCCGAAGAAAATCATCATTGTGCCCAACAAAATCATCAACCTGGTAGTATAAAAAGGTCCATTTTACCAACTAACTTTCAGGAGCCACCAAGACCGCTGTTTTGGTGGCTCCTCTTTCTTTAATTTCAGTTTAGCCCCTGCTTTAGGGTGGCAAATGCTTTCAGAACTCAGGAGCTTACCTCTTCAGTTTCCGGTAATCGCTCATCAGCACTTTTAATGGATTGCCGCACTTTTTCAAGCAGCATCACTACCTGCTGCGCCTCTTCCTGGGTAAGCCCTTTTAGCAATCTATCCAAGTTAAACAGATCACTGTCAATACTGTCGAACACCTTCCGGCCTTCTTCAGAGATCAGAATATTTACCAGGCGCTTATCAGAAGTATTCTGCCCAACCTCCACCAGCCTTTTTATACTTAGCCTATTAACTAAGCGCGAGGCATCAGACATTTTGTCGAGCATTTTTTCGCGCAGAAAAGAGGTAGAAACTGGCTGTGGAAACTGGTCATACAGGATGCGGAGCGCATTATACTGCTGGGAAGTAAGGCCATGCTTTTTGAAAAAGTTTTCGTAACCGTTATTCAGAAGTCCATAAGTATACAAGATGCTGACACTAGCTTTCTGCCAATCGTTCCGGAATGAAGAGATTCCAATTTCTTTCTCTAGATTCATCATTTCTTCAGGTGAGTTTAGTCAATGATAAGCATTTTATTTCACTTTATCAACGTCACAACATTCGTAACTCAGCCTAATTTTATACATGTATTGGCCATCTGCAAACCCAGCTAATTACGGGTTTATACCGCAGCGAAAGCTGGTCGCAGCAAGCCGTAGCCGTGGCATTTACACCATAAATAAAAGAGCCACTGCTTCTACAGCAGCGGCTCTTTTATTTAATTTTCACAAAGCCTGCAGTCTTTCCCGCTGAGCACGCGGCAGTTTGACCACTACCAAGTGGTACGAATCATCTATCCATTTCTGCAATAACGCATCAGGCAGGCCAGCTTCAGGCAACACGGTATTCCAGTGCACTTTGCTCATATGGTAACCAGGGCGCACCTGCGGATACAACTCCCGCAGCTCCAAGGCATGTTCGGGATCACATTTCAGTGCAATGCCTTTGCCGTATTCAGCAAGGCTACAAAGCGCAAACATCTTACCGCATACTTTAAAAACCAGCGTATCTGCATCAAAAGGCAGCTCTTCGGTAGTGCCAGGTAGGGCTAAACAATGCGTCCGGAAATCTTCGATATGCACGTTTAAATGTGCTTGATGATAAAATAAACGATACCAGCCAGAAACATCAGCATCGAAATTTTATTGATGCGGTGCATGGTACGTAGGTTAAAGGTTGACTTGCGGTTCGGGTCTTTCTTACGAAAAAAGTAGGTAGCTACTTCAGAAAAATCAAACAATCCCTTCATAATATATGTCAGTTTATACTTGTGTCGGTAAGGCCGCATACTTGCTTTTTCATCGCTGCCCTACCTCTACTTAACAATAAATGCTTGTAAAAGATTTACTTACTTCATACTTTGTTTGATGTCAGCTTTAGACTAAAGCACCTGCCCCACACGGTCAATATGAGCAATTAAATCTGGTTCTTTAATGGTTGTATAGTTTATCAGATCAAAGGTATGGGGTGAGTTTAGTTGCTCGAGCTTATCATATAATGCCAGCAGTTCCTCCAAGTTTAGAGGCTTACCTTTTAAAGCCAGGTCAATGTCAGAACTAGGTTTGAATTTACTCAAATCGCTGAATTAGCCCTTCTCTTACTAAATCAGAAAAGAACTTAAATTTACAACCTTTTCAAGTTGAGAAAAGGCTTTGTTCAGATTTTGAAACGCTGTTGCCAGCGGATATCATGCGTCATATCTAACATTTAAAGCCTTATTCCACCACCTGCATTGGCTCTATCCACCTAGCATCTTCGCGAATCAGTTCAATGAGCTCATCAACGGCACGGTCAGCAGGTACGGCTTTTTTAATCACGTTCTGGCCACGGTAAAGCGCTATTTTGTCTTTGCCAACGCCTACATAGCCATAATCTGCATCGGCCATTTCGCCGGGGCCGTTCACAATGCATCCCATAATTCCGATCTTCACGCCTTTCAGGTGGTCTGTGCGCTTACGGATCATGGCAGTGGTTTCCTGCAGATCGAATAAGGTACGGCCGCAACTTGGGCAGCTGATGTATTCGGTTTTACTCATGCGCGTGCGGGCCGCCTGCAGAATGCCAAAGCTTAAGCTGTTGAGCTGCTCGATGGTTTGCAGCCATCCCGTTTTCTCCTGCTCTGGCAGCAATTCCGTGCTCAGCAGCACACCATCTCCCAAGCCATCAATCAGCAAGCCTCCTACATCAGTGGCGGCATACAATTGTACCTCGTCGGGTGTCAGGTGGCCATATGCCCGCTGTATGATGCAGGGAGTACGTACGCCCTGGTTCATCAGTCTGAAAAAGCACTTCCGCAGCTCCGGCATCGCATGGGCATTTTGTGTCTGCAGCAGTAAAACGGCAGTGCTATCCTGCTTCAGCCGCTCCAACAGCGCGGGGTTCAGGTCGCTGATGGTGGCACGTATAAAGTTGAGTTTGGCGTGAAGCTCGGCTGCTTCCAGGTATTGTGTTGCTATGAGTAGTGGATGGCGGTCTTCCTGCTGTTCTGCCGCCAGCCAGGCCGTATAATCCACGATTTCTTTTAGACCGTTAGGCAGCATGAACGTGATAGGCGTACTGCCGGTGTAGATGTAATCAGCGCCAAGGTCGTTCATGTTGAACTTGTCGAGCAGCATGGAATACAGGTGACCCACACTTTTGAGATCCGCATACCTGATGTCGGTCAGGCGGCTCAGATCGGCTATTACCCGGGGTACGTTCTGCCCGCCGAGGTTTGCCACTTCTGCTGTTTCCCGGCGATGATACTGAAATGGATCAATCGGAATGTTGCAGATCGGCTTCATTGGGGTTGCTGCTGCTGCCCGGTGCGTATAGCGGTCGATCAGGGCGCGGGCAACGGGCGCTTCTGCTTCGGGCGCCTCTGTTAGCGACACACGTACAGTATCGCCCAGTCCATCTTCGAGCAAAGTGCCTATCCCCACCGCCGACTTGATGCGTCCGTCTTCAGCTTCACCGGCTTCGGTTACGCCCAAATGCAAGGGGTATGGCTGTAATCCCTCTTCCTCCAGTTTCTGCACCAGCAGGCGGTAAGCCTGCACCATCACCTGAGTGTTGGAGGCTTTCATCGAGATCACAATATCATAATACTGCTCATCTTCGCAGATGCGCAGAAACTCCAGCGCGCTCTCCACCATACCCAGCGGCGTATCGCCATAGCGGCTCAGAATACGATCAGATAAAGAGCCATGATTGGTGCCGATGCGCATAGCTGTGCCGTATTCCTTGCAGATGCGCACCAACGGCACAAACCGCTCCCGTATCCGGTCCAGCTCGGCCTGGTATGAGGTATCATCATAGGTGATTACCTGAAATTTCTTTTTATCGGCATAGTTGCCGGGGTTTACGCGCACCTTTTCTACGATGCGGGCGGCAACTTCTGCCGCATTAGGTGTAAAATGGATATCTGCAATAAGAGGCGTCTGGTACCCGCGCAGGCGCAGTTCATTTTTGATCAGCTGCAGATTTTCAGCTTCCTTTATACTTGGTGCTGTAATACGGATGTACTCGCAACCCGCTTCGATCATGCGGATGCACTGCGCTACCGAACCCGGCGTATCCATCGTATCCACTGTGGTCATGGACTGCACCCGGATAGGGTAATCTCCCCCTATCGGTACGCCGCCGATGTTTACCACCCGCGTTTTTCTACGTACATATTCGGTAAGGCTGGGACAATAGATCTTATTCATAAAGCATCAGCTATAACTATGTTCTGGCTCCTACTTTTAACTGAAGTAAGCGCTGCTTTGTTCAAAAAGTAAGTCCTGTAAAGTTAGCATCATTATTTAGAACAGCGATGCTGCGGCAGCAATTTACATACAGGCGCTAAACCATACGCGAATGATTCAAATGCATAGATTTCTCCCAAAAGACCCGCACCTGAAGCTACAGGCGCTGCAACACTGGAGTAAGCTCCGGCAAGACCAATTGAGCGAGGCAGTGCTAGTGACCAAAGATGCAGTGACAGGCTTTATTAAAAGACAGCTGGAGCGCGGCAACTGGCAGCAGGTAGAGCAGCTGCTTAAAGGCAAACCTATGACTAAAGCAGCGGGGCTGTTGTTCCAGGAACTTCGTGGCCTCGTTGTCAGTAATCTGATTATACGGTTGGGCCTGCGACGGATTATTGCCGTTGGGTTGGCGGGCATCCTGATACCTTTTATTCTGGCAAAAGTAGCGCAGGAAGTCATAACACGTATTAAGCAGCAACCCGCCGATAAAAATAAGCCGGCGGCAGCTCCTGATGCTGTTAGCGGTAGTAGCTCATAGATCCAGTTCCTGAATGGCCTGGATTACGTATTGCTGCAGTTCCGGAAAAAAAATAGCGAAGTCGGCTGCATATAGCTCGTAGTTCGCCTGCAGTTCATCAGCGGCTGTTTCCATGCCAGAGGCAAAAGTGGCGCGGCGGCTCAGTCCGGCCAGCGCCTGCGCAATTCCTTCCACAGCCGCATATGAAAGCAGCCAGTTGTGCTGCATCATATGCGGAAAAAAGCCTTGCATGCGCGGTGGCAACAGCGCAAACCGGCTCTGGATAATGCTATAGACCCGACGGGTATATTCCTGTAGCGGTTCTGAGGCATACAGCTCAAAACGATTCGCCAGAAAATGATCGAAGTATATATCTGAGATAACGGGGGCATACTTCCTGTAAAGCGGGCGAAGCCTCGCATTGGTTTGCAATACTACCGGATGTGTATCGGTATAAGAATCAATCAGGCGGTGCAGCCGGATACCTTTGACGATGCCCGGCGCGTATAAGTGTTGCTGCTTGCCCTTTACCGAGTCTGCTATAAAATTACCGAAGAGCAGTTCCTCGTCTTGGCCCGATAAAAAGGCATGTGCCAGAAAATTCAAGAGATTCAGATTAAGGTTAGAAGTATAAACAGGAAATTCCCAGAAATGTTTTCACTGGTATGTATCCATCCGCAGACCTGTTCAGCAGCATAAACCCTAGGCCAGCGCACACCGTAACTTAACACGAACAAGACGTATAAAACTATGAACAACGACCAAAATACGACACAAAACCTCGAAAAGCTAATAGATAAAATCAAGGACATCGACATTGCCATGATGAGCACCATCGACGATGATGGCAGCATCCGAAGTCGCCCGATGCAAACGCAACAAACCAAAGCGGATGGCTATGTATGGTTTTTTACTGGCTATGAATCAGACAAAACGCATGAAATGCAGAACGATGCGCATGTGAATCTGAGCTATGCCAAACCAGGCGATAACCTGTATGTATCTGTTTCAGGCAAAGCAACCCTGACCAAGGATCAGGCGAAGATAGACGAACTTTGGAGCCCGGCCATGAAAGCATGGTTTCCAGAAGGGAAAGAAGATCCGAACATTGGTCTCATCAAAGTCACTATTGATAAAGCTGAGTATTGGGACTCGCCCAGCAGCACGATGGTACAGCTATATGGCATGGCCAAAGCCGCACTGACTGGTGAGCGCCCGCACCCGGGAGAGAACAAGAAGATAAACTTATAAGCTTTCCAGCTAATCTGGAAAATTATACTACACATAAAAACACCTGCCTTTTGAAGTATAGGCAGGTGTTTTTATGTTCAGCCTATCATCTAATCAGGCGCATAGCACTTTAATAGCCGGATAAATTCTAACTTTCGCTGTCTGGTGCTGTTATTAACATACCACTTAACCAAAAGCGACCAGTACGATCCTAAACCCTACACCTGCTACTTTGCTGACCACCACTCCCCGCTTCACCACTTTAACCTTGTTTGGCATCCGCGACGGTCATCTTCGCTGGGGATTGGCGCAAATGGGTACGTCCGTGCGACCGCTGCAGCAGGTACAGGGCCTCCGCTTTTTTAAACTGCTGGGAAGCGGACAAGGCAAGGGGTTCAGTATCAAACCTAACTTCCGGCGTTATGGCCTGCTCTGCACCTGGGACAATGAAGAAGCAGCCGATGCTTTCCTCGACAGTTCGCCGGTATTGGAAACTTACCTTCGGCATACCGATGAAATATGGACGATAAAGCTGCTACCCTACCAGGCACACGGCCGCTGGGATGGACAGGAACCTTTTGCGCCAGTACTGCCTGATAATTATACTTCAGGGCCTGTAGCGGTGCTGACGCGTGCCAGCCTGAACTGGCGCGCCTTGCCCAGTTTCTGGCGTTATGTGCCCCGCACCAGCAAAGCACTCGATGCGGCGGAAGGGCTAGCCTGTTCCATCGGTCTTGGCGAGCTGCCCTTTATCCGGCAAGCAACGTTTAGTGTGTGGGAGTCAGGCGAGGCCATGAAAGCGTATGCCTACAAAAACCCGCTGCACCAGGAGGTAATGCGGCGCACACGAGAGGAGAACTGGTACAAAGAAGAGCTGTTTGCCCGGTTCAAACCTGTTGGCAGCCAGGGCACCTGGGGCGGCAGCGATCCGGCAGCACAGCTTTTTTAGCGAAACACCCGCTACTTTTTCATTTGCGTCATGATGTCTGAAAGCAGGTCTACCTGTATTTCCTGTATCTCGAGCAGGCGCTGATTCTGGTGAACGATCAGGTGATCAATCTTCTCGTGTAACAATCTTATTTCCAGTTCTGCCTTCAGGTTTACTTTATAGTCATACTCTGAGCGCTGGCGATCCTTGGCTTCTTTCCTGTTCTGGCTCATCATAATGATGGGCGCCTGTATAGCTGCCAGGCACGATAGGATGAGGTTGAGCAGAATAAAAGGAAAAGGATCAAAAGGGCGCCTAACAAGCACAAACACATTAATGGCCATCCAGAGCAGCAGGAATACAAAAAAGAAAATGATAAAGGTCCAGCTGCCGCCAAAGCTGGCTATTTTATCGGCCACACGGTTGCCCAGGGTCAGTTGTTCATCCAGTCTGAACTCAATATTCGACGAGAGCAACTCATTGCTGTTAACACTCTCAATTACTTCTTTGTCGAGCTGTGACAGTTCTCCGGTTTCATGCCGCAGGAGCTGCTCCAAGTACTTTTTACGGTACCCGTTCAGCTCTTCAAACGAGATCAGGCTATCCTCCTTAAAATCCGGAAAATCCCGGAGGATGAGAGCCATTACACCCGGCCGGATGTTTGTGCCCTGTAGCAGCTGATGCTGAGGCAGGTGCTTTTTAGAGATAAAACTCACACCTAAACTTTCTGGCTTGTGCATACACTTCAGGTTAAGGCCGTTAACCTGTGCACCAGGCAACGGCCGCACGATTGCTGCCGGTTATAAATAGGATTGAAATACAGCTTTGCCAGCACCGTTGCCGGCAAAAAGCTTACTTTATAAAGGCGTTATGCGGCCGAGTGCCTCCTTCAGGCGGCTGCTGATTGCCTCAAACATACGGTAACCGCGGCACAGCAGGTTTACTTCGTTGCCATTGAGCAGGTATAGGCTCGGGAAAGCGTTGGCGCGCAGGTGACGGGCAATCAGAAAGTCCTGCTGGGTTTTCTCCAGCATCAGTTCTGAACCAAATTTTTCCAGGAACACATCTTCCTCTATGCCAAAGGCGAGGGCAATGCTGGCCAAAACTTCAGGTTTGGTTACGTCGCTGTTATGGGCGTAAAAGGCATCCTGTATGGCTTCTGCCATCTTCAGCTCTACTTCAGGCTTCAGGTAGCGCATCGTAATTACCGCACGGCAGCCGGGTTCCGTATCATAGATAAAGCCCTCGCGGTCAAAAAAAGTATAATCGAAAGGTTGAGCGGTTACCTCTTCTACCTGCTGCCAGTGCCGGCGGGTGCTCTCTTTGCTCTCCTCTTCCATCGGGGTTGCGGTTCCGGGGCGCAGACCGCCCAGCACCAGTTTAAAGTTCAGCTTCCCCTCCTGCTCGTGCAGCAGCTGTTGCAGTACCGGCGCAAACCCGTAGCACCAGGAGCACATCGGGTCCATCACATAGATCAGGTGCGGCACATCCAGCAAATCATATTTCTCCATTAGCTTTGTTGTTTTAGCAAAGATAAGGCTTCACAGGTATACATCCATAGCACCACTTTGGAACGGAAGACCGAAAAGTGGTTCGCCTATTTAGTAACGCAAGTATAACACAGGCTTTTAGATTATCCTGCAGCAAGAATAAAACTTCACCTGGCCCCTCCGTTTTATACTTCGCGAATTGCAGGTGCTGCAGGTCGGCGGCTAGTAGTACGACGAAAGGAAAGAATCGAGAAAACTGTTATTTTCATTTTCTTTCTTGTACACAGCCAGCGGAATATCTATTTCCAGCTGCAGAACCTTCTCGGTGATACTACCCAGGATAAACTGTGCTGCAGCCGATTTGCCTCGGGCCCCAACAACCAGCAGGTCGGCCTGTGCACGTTTTGTCTCCAGCACAATCAGCTCTCCTATGTCCTGGTGCTCCTGCCGTACCAGTAGCAGTCTGCCGCGCTGCCGCAGTTCAGGGAAGCGTTCTTTCAGCTTCTCATACTTCTCCATGGCAAACCGCTGCATGCGCTGGTCAAAATCTTCGTAGCTCACGCCCAGTGTCCGATAGCCGGTGGGCACTTCATACACGTGCAGGCAAATCAGGTCGAGGTCCTGCTTGTATATAGAAGAATGCAGCACGCGCTCCAGGGCAAGCGCACTGTAATCAGAGAAATCAGTACTGACCACTACCCGCTGCAGCCTGGGCTCAAAAGCCTCGGGTACAAACATAACTCCTATATGGCTGGTACGCAGCAGCTTTTGCGCCAGCACTCCGCTGCCCTTTAGCCGCAGTTTACGCCCGACCATCATTGTATCAATCGACAGCTCTTTGGAAGTTTTCAGAAGCACTTTTAACGGGTCTCCTTCTTTCACCAGCACCTCCACCTGCGCTCCTGTGCGCCCGTTAAAATAGTTGTCAACCTTATCCAGCATCAGTTGCCGGATGTGCTCGCCGGGATGCTCCTTTTGTAAGCCGGACCGTAGTTCCTCCGGCACATCAAGGCTTTTTTCTACATGCACAAAGTATACTTCCCGCACATTTATATCAGCACTCAGGAAGGCTGCATACCGGATAAGCGTTTCGTCCATGGCAGTAAAGTCCAGCCCTACCAGCAGCCGTTGTAGTGAGTTCATGTTGATTGTTATAGTTATGTTACCGTCAAAGCTGTTACTGGGCTACCAGTTAGCTTTGCACGTATTATATTCTGATTTCTGTATACGTGCGTTGCAGCTATACTTGTTTACCAAATACATTAACCGGGCACCTATATCTCGGCTTATACTTATTCGCAGCAGTGTAGCCTCTGCTTAATTGGAAGAATCAGAAGATTGAAGGAATGGCCGTGCCGGAATTGCATACTGTTCAAAGGCTGGAACAGACGTAACCCTCTGCTCCGGATACGAGAGAGCCGTCAATCGCCCGCCATACACGCACCCGGTATCTATGTTGATGGTGTTGTTGCGCCAGAAAGGCTCCTGTACAGGCGTGTGACCATAAACGACAACAGCTTTGCCGCAATACCCGGCAGCCCAGTCCAACCGCACCGGCAGACCGTAGGCATCTTGGCCGCCAGTGGTGGGGCCATAAAGGCAAAGGGCGCGTACGCTTTTGGAATGACGCCCGTGCAGGCGCTCCTCCAACCCTGCATGCGCCACCACCAGCCGCCCAGCATCCAGCAGCAGATGGTGCGGCAGCGAGCCAATAAAATCGCGCACACGCGTATGGAAAGCCTGATCATACGCAGCCAGTTGCGCCACCGTCAGTTCAAGTCCATGCCGCACCTGCACGTTGTGGCCCAGGAGAAAACGGTAAAGCTTATCGTCGTGGTTGCCAATGACACAGTAGGCAAGCTTTTGCGCAACCATGTCCATCACGAGCCGGAGCACTTCCGGTGCATTAGGACCACGGTCCACCAGATCGCCTACAAAAACCAGTTTATATTTGCCTGCTGGTGTAATATGGTAGCGCTGCTGCGCCTGCTGAAACGTTACCCTATAGCCCAAATTATGCAGCAGCGCCTGTAGCTCACGGAAACAACCATGCACATCACCAATGATGTGAAAAGGACCGTGTTCTTCTGATATATCCCTAAAGCCCCCGCTCATATTTGCTGTATTCATACTTGGATAAAGTAGCTCTATTCAATTAGGACTGGCACAAATTTCAGGCATACGGAAAAACAGTGTCAGAAGTAAGGAAACATCCGTAATCCGGAAGAAATATAAAGAAACAATACAAAATAAAGGTTGAACAGGGATAATGGAATCGCTAATTTTGTATCCTATATTATTTGATAAGACCCTCACGAAGGTCACACCCAGGAATGCCCTATTATAAACGTTACAAGGTTCCGCTCCTTTGGCTGCGCCGCCACACGTCCAGCCGTGAATTTATGCTCATTTCGAGCGCTTTAGTGGGACTTTCAGCAGGCGCCGCCGCTGTTGTACTGAAAACCTTCGTTCACTACATTTTTATTGCACTAGCCTATGGTGGTCGTCTCCTCGACCGGCCGGTGTGGCTGGTCGTACTTCCAATTGTTGGTATTCTACTCACCGTGCTGGTGGTACAGTTGTTTTTCAAAGGCAAAGTTGAAGGGGGTACCGCCGGTATTCTGTTCAGTATCTCGCAAAAGTCAAGCATCATCCGGCGCAGCAAAATGTATTCCTACATTATCACCAGTGGCATTACGGCAGGTTTTGGTGGCTCAGCAGGGTTAGAGTCACCTATTGTGGTAACAGGTGCAGCGATGGGATCCAATTACGGGCGTTCTTACCACCTTAATTACCGCGAGCGGACCTTGCTGTTGGCCTGTGGTGCTGCTGCCGGCATTGCTGCCGTTTTTAACGCCCCAATAGCTGGCGTACTCTTTGCCATCGAAATCCTACTGACTGATATCAGTATTTCCGCTTTTATCCCGCTTATTATTGCAGCCGTAGTAGGCACCCTTTGTACCAGCCTTACGCTCAACGAAGAGGTGCTGTTTTTTGCAAGCAAATATTCAACGTTCGAAGCGATGAATATTCCCTTTTATGTGATGCTGGGCGCGCTTACAGGGCTTCTATCGGTATACTATACTCGTACCGTGCACCGCATCGAGGAAGCTTTTGAGCCGCTAATCAACAAAGTATATCAGCGGGCGCTGGTGGGGGGGCTCTGTCTCGGTTTGCTGATCATGCTGTTCCCGCCGCTGTTCGGCCAGGGCTATGAATCTATAGCTTTGCTGGAAGGCGACAAAGCTGACCAACTGCTGAAAGGCAGCTGGCTTTCTTTTTTTGGTACCAATGAGTGGCTGGTGCTATGCTTTACCGGCGCGCTGGCTTTGGTAAAGGTAATTGCCGCCACCCTCACCATGGAAGCAGGAGGTAAAGGCGGCCACTTTGGTCCTTCGATGTTTGTAGGCGCCTATGCGGGTCATTTCTTTTCCAAATTTATCAACCTGACCAATATTGGGAATGTGCCAATCAGCAGCTTTACCATGGTGGGCATGGCCGGTATTCTGAGTGGTGTAATGCACGCGCCTCTGATGGGCATCTTCCTGATAGCGGAAATCACCGGCGGCTATACCCTGATGATTCCGCTGATGGTGGTAGCAGCTACCTCCTATGCTGTAGTAAAATACTTTGAACCTTACTCTCTGGAGGCTAAAAAGCTGGCACAAAAAGGGCAGCTGCTAACAAATAACAAAGACAATACGATCCTGCGCATCATGAAAATCCGCCACCTTATCGAGACGGAATTTCAGGCGATTGCGCCGGATGCTACCCTACGGGAGTTGGTGGAGGTGATCGCTCATTCGCGCCGCAACCTTTTTCCGGTTGTTAATGCCAAAGGCAAGTTGGAAGGCATTATTCTGCTGGAAGATATCCGCGAGATTATGTTTAAGACGGACAAGTATGATACTGTGAAGACGAAGGAACTGATGGTGAAGCCGCCTGACGTGGTGCAGCATGACGACAGCATGGCCGATGTAATGAAGAAATTTGACGAGACAGGCGCCTGGAACCTGCCGGTGTTGGAGGACGAGCAGTACCTGGGGTTTGTCTCAAAAAGCAGCATCTTCACCAAGTATAGAAAGCTCCTGATCAAAACAACCAACGTTTAACATCAAAGGATATCTTATATAGAAAAGCCGCCAATAATAAACATTAGCGGCTTTTCTATATAAGATAAATTCTACTTATTTGTTCGATTTCTTTTCAAGGCCCATGCTGGAGAGAAAACCACTGGCTATACAATCTTTCCAATAGCTGAAGATGGTTTTCTGTGGATTACGTGTTACTGTGATGTCGCCAATGCGGGGCTGTTCGCCTTTATCTTCGGGGTTGCTGGACTTAATAGCTACCCAGTTTGCAATTTCAGACAGGATCTCCTTACCTAAGCTCTGGCGCTCACCTTTCCCTTTCGACAACAATTCAACTTCCAGGTTGCTGTACAGCAGTTTCATCGTGCCATCCGCATGGTCATTGGTGAGGGTGATGTTGAACTGACCACTGCGAATATGGCCGCTTTCCACGCTTATAAACGTTGTAGGAGCTAAAATCGGGTTCAATATTTCCGGTTCACTTTCGCCTATGCTGCCGCTGATAGTATGATAGCCATTTTTGTCCAGCAGCGGCATTCGGATGGTAAACGACAGCGGCGCTTTTCCCATCACCTTCATTTTTGCCTCTATTACAGCCGGGTTCTTATGCGATATATGCCCGGGTATATTGGTTAGGTTCGTAGCTGTGGCGTATAGGTTCTCCATGGTAATATACCCTCTCTTTGTCGCTTGCGGCACCAACTCGGCATAGCGGATATACCCATTCCGGATCTGCACGGTATCGACTAAGAATTGCTGCTTCATTTGCTGCATTAACTGGTGCGGCAGCGGGTTTTTATCACCACTATCCCTAAAGTTTTTCTTGTCTTTAAAGGAATTCAGGTGGGGCGAATTGATCACGGCCTTTCCTACCACATACGTATGGCTGCGGGAGTGTGCCTCATAGTTAACACCCGATAATGCAACACGATCAATCGTTACTTTGGTATAAGAGGTAGCCTGCCCTTTGGCGCGCGACAATTCCGCGGCACTTCCTGTTGGCTGCAACACCAGACTTGTTGCCAGTAAATTATGTTTAGCGGTGCTTAGTTGTATGGAATCGATGGTGAGCCGGGAAAAACTTCCTGGTGGCAAAAAGTGTGTTTTCTCCGCATTCAGTTCAATCTTACGAGCATAATAAGCTCTATCTTTGGCCACAAAAGCAGCGCTGTCGAGCTGCATGTCTTCTACAACCAAGCTAAACTGCTGCACTTTAAAAGTAGGGATCTTCTCATCCGGTTTTTGCTTGTACTGCAGCATGCCCCTGTTCACGTCGATTCGGTCTATACGCATACCCTGCAGCATACCTTTCAGGGACTTATAGAGCGGTTGTTTGGACTGTTGCGAACTGTCCTGCTTCATCTGCAGCAAGGTGATATTTGGATGCTGCAGCCGCAGGAGGTGCATGCCTAAGCCCTCCCTGAAAAGCATGCGGGAGTAGTTAAGTCCGCGCAATGCCAAGGGGCCACTTGTTATCTCTACTAACATAGCGGGTGCTTTGGTATCCTGCTTCTCCAGTTGCTCCCACCTGTTAAGATCCGGCTCCAAGGCAATGCTGTCGATGCTGAGAGTTCCGGTGAAGGGAGATGCCTGAAAGCCCAACAGATGCAAGGTATAAATGCCATTGGTCTGTTTATGCACCATGCGCTCCAGCTTTCGCTGCATCCATCCATTAAAGAAGAAGAATCCTACAAACAACAGTAAGGCAAGCCCAACAATAATTGCTCCGGTCCAGAACCAGTGCTTTGCGTTATTTTTAGTATCTTTTCTTCTCAACACGTTTATTTTTTTGTGATTGGTACGCGAAACACAACAAAAGCGATATGCTATATTTTAAATCAGCGTTATTTATACTTAGAATGGGTTGTACCAAATCAGGTAATTTCGTAGTAGAAGGCAAGATGAATTTAAAAGCATCCTCTCCTGTTCTCTAAGCAGGTAAAAACTAGAGATTGTGGCTGTCCGTCTGAATTGCAAGTATGAAATTTCCAAACAACTGTCATCATGAAAGCTCCAAACTGGCTTGATCCCATACTTTATCCTTTTGCATACCATACACTGCCAGTAAATGGCGGAAAGTTACACTATGTGGATGAGGGTGATGGACAACCCATCGTATTTGTGCATGGCACGCCTACCTGGTCTTTTGTATGGCGGCAACAGACCAAATCGCTTAGCCGGCAGTTCCGCTGCGTAGCGCCCGATCATATAGGTTTTGGTTTATCGGAGAAGCCTGCTACTTTCAGCTATACCCCGGAAGCGCATGCCGATAACCTGGAGCAGCTTATTAAGCACCTGCAGCTGAAAGACCTGACGCTGGTGGTGCACGACTTCGGTGGTCCGATTGGGCTGCGCTATGCCTTGAGGCATCCGGAGAATGTAAAAAGAATTGTGCTCCTGAACACCTGGATGTGGAGCCTGGAAGAAGAAAAAAGCATGATGAAGGCCAGCCGGTTTATGAGCAGCAGCTTCGGCAAGTTGCTGTACCTGCAGTTAGGCTTTTCGGCGCGTATGCTGTTGCCGCAAGGCTACTATAAACGCCAGCACCTTACAAAAGACATCCAGCGCCACTACCTGAAGCCGCTCGCCAGCGCCTCCAAACGGCAGGGCACCTGGCGCTTTGCCGTAGCCCTGCACGAGGCGAACCCTTACTTCGCTGCACTTTGGGAACAACGCAATAAATTGAAAGATAAGCCCATACTTATACTTTGGGGCGAAAAAGACAAGTTGCTTCCACTGCATTTCCGGAGTATCTGGCAGCAGGCTTTCCCTAAGGCAAAGGCTGTGACATTACAGGCGGGGCATTTTCTGCAGGAGGAAAGAGGTAGCGAAGTAGCCGATGCCATCCGCCAGTTTATGAATTGTTAGTATCCTGCTGTTTATACTTGTGCTCTTCTCTACTTGAGGTTTCATGCATAGGTGTGCTTCCTTTAGGAAGAATCAGTATCTATCTTTGGCTTCTTTTAAACTCATCCTATGAAAAATCTCAGCTATACCTATGGCGTCCTGCTTGCCGGACTTTTAAGCGCTTGTGCCACGCAAAAAGCTGTTGTGCCTGCGGCTGTTCCCGCCAGCAGCACCCTTGCCGTTGACGGAAAGTTGTGGTCGAGCCTGTGGCAGCAACGGGCGGCGGAGTATAAAGCGCTTTGCTTTCAGGCCTACAACATCGCACGCCTTCGCCTCGACCTGGCCTTGCAACAGCAACCTGCCGGTAAGCCGCTCGCCATCATCACCGATATAGACGAAACTGTGCTGGACAACAGCCCCAACTCCGTTAGCCAGGCGCTGCAGGGCAAAGACTATGAGCCGCAGGCGTGGCTGAACTGGACCAGCAAAGCTGTTGCCGATACGGTGCCGGGGGCTCCATCGTTTCTGAAGTATGCGGCTTCCAAAGGTGTTACGATATACTATATTACCAACAGAAGCGAGCCAGAACGGGAAAGTACTTTAGTTAACCTGCAGAAGTATGGCTTCCCGAATGCGGATGATGCCCATCTACTGCTCAAGCAGGCAAGTTCGGGTAAGGAGCCGCGGCGCCAGCAAGTGCAGCAAACCCACACGATCGTGCTGCTATTGGGCGATAACCTGGCTGATTTTGCGACGCTGTTCGAGAAAAGATCGATAGAAGACCGCACACAGTTTGTGCAGCAACAGGCCGCTAACTTTGGCGACAAATTTATTGTGTTGCCCAATGCCAACTACGGCGACTGGGAAGGTGCCATCTACAAGTATAATTATGGCCTGACACCTGAGCAAAAAGAGGCGATGATCAAAGCAGCACTGATCCAGGAAAGCGACAGAAGCGCTAAATACTGAAAGTTGCAATTAGCCCTTTAAAACGGAAGAGTTAGAGATTTATATGGCTGCAGTAACAGTAAAGCTGGCGCTAAATTTACTTCGGAGACAGCACCATCCTATACATTTAGATGAAGGTTTGAAGCCATACTGTTCCGACAATTTAGTTATATAATCAGTGCTTATTTGTAAGCACTGCCAGGTAGCTCCGCTTTACTTCTTATGCCGCTCCTCGAGCACCGTCACTACGTCCTTCAGTTCCAGGCCGGTTGCTGCAAGTAGCACCAGCAAGTGGTATAGCAGGTCGGCGGCTTCGCCTTTCATGGTGTCCAGTTGGCCCGCTACCGCATCAATTACCGTTTCTACGGCCTCCTCTCCTACTTTCTGGGCGATCTTATTTACACCTCTGCCAAACAGGTAATTTGTATAAGAGCCTTCCGCCGGATTGGCCTTACGCTCCTGTATCACCTCCTCAAGCTGCGCCAAAAAGCGTATGGCAGAAGCTCTGTTCGAGGCCGCTTCTTCTCCAAAGCAGCTTGTCGCGCCGGTATGGCAGGTGGGGCCGTTGGGCTTCACCTTTATGAGCAGCGAATCGTTGTCGCAGTCCTGGGTGATGCTGATGACTTCCAGCGTGTTGCCGGAAGTCTCGCCTTTGGTCCAAAGGCGGTTTTTAGAACGGGAGAAGAAAGTAACCAGCCCCTCCTGCTGTGTTTTATCTAAGGCTTCCTGGTTCATATAGCCCAGCATCAATACCTGACCGGTGAGGTTATCCTGTATTACGGCTGGCACAAGGCCGCCCATTTTATCAAAATCCATGGTTTGAGTTAAAATGTTAGAAAGTTTAAGTGTTAGAAAGTTGAAGCTTTAAAGCGTATGAATCTTGTGGAGCTCCTAAACGCTCTAACTGCCAAACTCATTAACTCTTCATCTTGTTTTAGTTCGCACATCTATGCCCTGCTCTTTGAGGAAGCGTTTCAGGTCCGGGATCTCCAGTTCGCGGAAGTGAAAGAGGCTGGCTGCCAAGGCCGCATCTGCACTTGCTTGTTCAAACACATCGGCAAAGTGTTGCATGGTGCCTGCGCCACCGGAGGCTACAACCGGCACTGAAACAGCTTCAGATACAGTGCGGGTAATGTCCAGGGCAAAGCCTGCTTTGGTGCCGTCGTTGTTCATGCTCGTCAGCAGGATCTCGCCAGCGCCAAGATCGGTTACCTGACGGCACCAGTTTACGGTGGCATGCTCCGTTTCTAGGGTGCCGGCGCGGGCGTATACTTTCCAACCGGTGCTGTCAGTATACTTGGTATCTACGGCTACCGTCACACACTGACTGCCAAAGCGACTCGCCAGCTCCTCTACCAGTTTCGGATTTCGGATGGCGGCAGAGTTGATTGAAACCTTGTCAGCCCCATTCTGCAGCAGCACCTCTACGTCCGCTACCGCTCCAATGCCACCGCCTACAGTGAAGGGTATATCGATGTGGCGGGCTATGTCGCGCACCAACTCGGCAAAGGTCTTCCGCTCTTCGTTGGTAGCTGTAATATCCAGGAACACCAGTTCATCGGCTCCCTGCTGAGCATACCATTTAGCCAGTTCCACCGGGTCGCCGGCATCGCGGATATTCTCAAACTGCACGCCCTTTACGCAGCGGCCGTTCTTAATGTCAAGGCAGGGTACAATGCGTTTAGTTAACATATAAATGGTGCTAAGTCTTTTAAAGCAATGGTGCCTTCATAAATGGCTTTGCCAATGATGGCCCCTTTTACGCCAATCTCCTGTAGCTCCTCCAAGTCGGCCAGCGTAGTTACGCCACCGCTGGCAATCACATTGGCTTCGGGCAAGGTCAGCTTCAGGTGGCGGTAAGTATTAGTGGCTGGCCCTTGCAGTTTGCCATCTTTGCTCACGTCGGTGCAGATGAATAGTTTGGCTCCAGTTTTTACATAGCCCGACATGAAGTCCTGCAGCGGGTATTTGCTCTCCTCCGTCCAGGCACTAATAGCGATGTTGGTGCCTTTGAAATCTGCGCCAATGATGATCTTCTCTGCGCCATACTTTAGTAGCCAGGCTTTCACCGTCTCCGGCTCACGCACAGCAATGCTGCCAGCCGTAATTTGCGCCGCACCAGCATCAAAAGCTTGCCTCACCGCTTCCTCAGACTGCAAGCCGCCGCCAAAATCAATCGTTAAGTTTGTGTTAGAAGCAATATTTTCCAATACGGCAAGATTCACGGGTTTTCGGGCGCGCGCACCGTCCAAATCCACCAGGTGCAGGCGTTTGATGCCGTGGCTCTCAAAGCGCTTGGCTACCTCCAGGGGGTTGCTGTCGTAGGTCGTTTGCCGGGCGAAGTCGCCCTCGGTGAGGCGCACGCATTGTCCGCCGATCAGGTCTATGGCAGGGATGATTTCCATCATAAGGCTAAAAAGTTCTTTAAAATCTGAGCGCCGGCAGGCCCGCTCTTTTCGGGGTGAAACTGCGCGGCGTAAAAATTCTTATACTGCAAAGCGGCTGAAAAAGGATCGGGATAGTTGGTTTGCGCAATAGTATAAGCAGACAGCGGCACGTAATAACTGTGCACATAATAAACAAACTCCTGCTCTGGCAGACCGGCAAATAATGGTGAATTCAGGCTCTCCAATTGATTCCACCCCATGTGCGGCACCTTCAGCTCTGTCTCAAAACGTTTTACAGATAGTGGGATGATACCCAGCAAATCTGTCTCTCCTTCTTCGGAGTGTTGGCAAAGCAGTTGCATGCCCAGGCATACACCGAAAAAAGGCTGCTGTAGTTCTGGCAGCAGCTTGTCCAAGTTTTGGGCCCGAAGCTGCGCCATAGCCGAGGAGGCTTCGCCTACGCCCGGAAAAATCACTTTGTCCGCCGCTTTGATCGTTTCGAAGTCGCTGCTCAGGGTTGCCTGTACGCCCAACCGCTCCAGCGCAAACAACACCGACTGCACATTACCTGCTTTGTAATCAACTATAACTAGGTTCATCTCTATAGATGTTAGATTAGGTTTGCTGTGTCTCTCTAAACCTTATAGGTTTAAAACTGAATAATAAAAAAGCCTGACTCTGTTCGGAGTCAGGCTTTTGGATATTTCTATTTTATACTTCTAGCAAATCCACAGGCTGGCGGCTCCGAAACAATTGCTTCGTGCAGAATGATGATGCAGATGTGCCATTGTGCCTGTCATGTATGCAAATATAGCGAACCAGGGGATGAATGTACAGCTAAATCAGAATTATTTTAGCGTTACCTACAACAAGGTGCCACTAAGCAGTGAAGCAGCAATGGTAAAATAGATCACCAGGCCTGTTACGTCTACCAGCGTGGCCACAAAGGGAGCCGAGGAAGTGGCGGGATCCAAGTGTAGTTTCTGGAGCAGAAACGGGATCATAGAACCAGACAACGTACCCCACAACACAATACCAATCAGTGAAAAGCCAACCGTTAAGCCTACCAGCAAATAGTGTTCGCCATAGTTGTATAAGCCCACATATTGCCAGGTAACGATGCGCAGTAAGCCAATACCACCCAGTATGACACCCAGCAACAGGCCCGAAAGAATCTCTTTGCGCATCACATACCACCAGTCAGATATTTTGAGCTCGCTGATAGCCATAGCACGCACAATAAGTGTGGCCGCCTGAGAACCGGAATTGCCGCCGCTACTGATAATGAGCGGAATGAACAGCGCCAGCACCACCGCTTTGTTCAGCTCGTCTTCAAAAAAACCCATGGCTGAAGCCGTGAGCATCTCCCCCAAAAACAGGATGAGCAACACGCTTGCCCGCTTGCGCACGAGCGTGAGCAAAGGCGTTTCGGTATAAGACAGCTCCAAAGCCTCCAGACCACCAAATTTCTGAATATCCTCGGTATCGCGTCGCTCGATCTCATCAAAGATATCGTCGAACGTTACAATGCCCACCAGCACGCCTTTTTCGGAGACTACAGGCATTACGGCACGGTCATACTTGTTGAACTGCTCGATGGCTTCGTCGCGGCTCATAGTAGTAGTGAGGCTCACAAACTGATAGTCCATCAGCGATTCGATGGTTTGGTCTTCCTGGGCCATGAGCAGCTTGCCAATGCGGATGTCGTCAATAAGCTTGTTGTCTTTGTCTACCACATAGATGTGGTTCAGGGTCTCTGCCTTTTTTCCAAAGCGCCGGATGTTGGTAAGAGCCTGCTGCACTGTCCAGCCTTTTTTAGCCTGAATGTAATAGGGCGTCATCAGGCGGGCAATGCTCTTTTCGGGATAGCCAAGCAGGTTCAGGGCAATACGTTTCTCTTCCGGCGAAAGCAGGTTAATCGACTCTTTGATAAGCAGGTCCGGGAAGTTCTCGAAGATCTCCGTTCTATCGTCCGGAGCCATGTTCTCCAGCATTTCAGCCGTATCGGTAGAGCCCAGCTTTTTGAGCACATCCTCCTGCGTGGAGTAGTTGAAGTAAGTAAATACCTCCGACTTCAGTTCCCCCGGCAGTAGCAGGAAAGCCAGCAGGCGCTCCTTTTCATTCAGTTCCTCCAGTACTTCGGCAATATCGCTGGGGTGCTGTGCCTTCAAGTCATTCAGGTTCAGGTCTGCTATCAGTGGGGTCATGATCTATTTTTGAGTAAACTGTTTTGAAACTTGTTAGCAGGCACGCCCGCCATACTTACTCTTTATTGCATCATCAAATAAAAAGCCTGCACCCTATTCGGAGGCAGGCTTTTTATTTCTGATTGAAGTATAATCATAAAAGCACTTGGCTCCGAAGTTATTCGGAGTTACGACTCGATGGCACGTACCAAGAAGCTTGTTGTTTTTTCATGGATGCAAATTACAACTTATACTTTAAACTGACACCACATAATAAAGTTTAACCCATTTAAAAGCTTTCCCGCAGCGCATACGCTTGCCGCATTCGGCTGATAAGGCGTTCCGATTCCTTGAAGTTGAGGGTTTGCTGTCCGTCCGAGAAAGCTTCTTCCGGTTTCTGGTGTGTTTCGTAGATCACACCGTCCGCCCCGGCCATCACTGCTGCCAGGGCCATGTCAGCCACATAATCGCGCAGACCGATACCATGCGACGGATCAACGATCACAGGCAGGTGGGTTTTCTCTTTCAGCACCGGCACAGCATTCAGGTCCAGTATATTACGATAGGCTTTTTCATAGCCGCGGATACCGCGTTCGCAAAGCATGATGTTCTCGTTGCCGTTCGAAAAAATGTATTCCGCTGCCTGCAGCAGTTCTTCGATGGTACCTGAAATACCGCGCTTCAACAGCACCGGTTTTTGTGCTTCTCCCAGCGAGTCGAGCAGGTTAAAGTTCTGGCTGTTGCGTGCGCCTACCTGAAACACATCCACATAGTCCATCATCTCCTCTATCTGTGATACCTGCATTACCTCCGTAATAATCTTAATCCCATTTTCGCGGCAGATGCGGTGGAAAAGCTGCAGCCCTTCAATTCCCAGCCCACGGAAAGCGTACGGCGAGCTGCGGGGCTTGAACACGCCGCCGCGCATGATCTTCACATTGTTTTCCTTGAGGTGTTTCACCACCAGTTCAATCTGCTTTTCATTTTCGATGGAGCAGGGGCCGGCCATTATACTAAAGCTGCCTTCGCCTATGGTTACGCCATCACCGAGATCAATGCGGGTCGGCTCCACTTTCCATTTGCGCGAGATCAGTTTATACTCTTCTGAAACACGGTGAATGTCAGCCACACCCGGCAATTGCCCGATCACGCGAATATCAAAATCTTTCTTGCCTATGGCAACCAAGTATTCGCCGTGCTGTGTCTTTACCTCGTTGGCTTTATACCCGATGTTTTTTACCTGCTGCAAAATATTTTCTTTTACATCGGCAGGGATGCCTTGTTGCAGTTGTATGATCATGTTAGTGTTTGATGCGTTGGATAAATGTGGAAATATTTTGCTCAAGGCTTCCCTCCTGCTGCAATGCTTTAACAAAAGCACTGCCTATGATGGCTCCGCTGGCATGATGACAGGCGGCTGCAAACGTCTCTTTATCGTGGATGCCGAAGCCAATCACGCCAGGGTTTTGCAGTTGCATGCCCGCTACGCGCTGAAAATACGCTTCGCTCTGCTCTGCTAAGCCAATGGTTTTTCCTGTAGTGGAAGCAGAAGAGACCATGTAGATGAAGCCATTCGTATGGGTGTCGATCTCGCGGATGCGCTCCTCGGGTGTCTGCGGCGTGATCAGGAACACTTTACTCAGGTTGTACTCCTCAAAAAGGGCCTTATACTCATCCACATACATTTGCAGCGGCAGGTCCGGTAAAATGATGCCATCGATGCCAATCTCACTCGCTTTCTGGCAGAAACGCACTACGCCGTATTGCATCACCGGGTTAAGGTAGCCCATCAGCACCAACGGGATCTGCGTTTTCTGGCGAATATTCTGCAGCTGCTCAAACAGTTTTGGAATGGTCATGCCGTTGCGCAGCGCCACTGTACTGCTCTGTTGAATGGTCGGGCCGTCCGCGAGCGGATCAGAAAAAGGCATGCCTATCTCAATCAGGTCGACGCCGTTTTTCTCCAGCTCCAGGATGATGGTTTCCGTATCGTTGAGGTTCGGGAAGCCGGCTGTAAAGTATACTGATAACAGCTGTTTAGGCTTTTGAGCAAACAGGCTTTTGATTCTATTTTTCATCGAAGTGGAAATACGTGAGGTAAGTAGAGAGATCTTTGTCGCCACGTCCGGAGAGATTGATGACCACAATCTCATCTGGGCCGGCCTGCAGTTGGTTCAGCACGGCTAAAGCATGGGCACTTTCCAAGGCCGGGATGATGCCCTCCAGCCTGGTCAGTTCTAACACAGCTTGCAGCGCCTCTTCGTCTGTAGCACTCATAAAGCGGGCTCGCTGGCTTACAAACAGGTGCGCATGCAGCGGTCCCACACCCGGGTAATCCAGTCCGGCCGAGATGGAGTATGGCTCCGTTACCTGTCCGTCCTCAGTTTGCATCAGCAGCGTGCGGCTACCGTGAATGATGCCGTCCTTGCCGAGCACCGACGTTGCCGCCGACTCCCCGGAGTTAATCCCTTTGCCAGCTGCTTCCACCGCGATCAGTTGCACGTCCGGTTCATCCAGGTAATGGTAAAAAGCACCTGCTGCATTGCTGCCGCCACCAACGCAGGCTACGACATAATTCGGAAGTTCTGTGCCTTCCTTCTCCAGCAGTTGCTTTCGCATTTCCTCCGAAATCACGGCCTGGAAACGCGCTACCATATCGGGGTACGGATGCGGACCTACCACCGAACCGATGATGTAATAGGTATCTTCGGGATTATTGATCCAGTCGCGAATAGCCTCGTTTGTTGCATCTTTCAAGGTTCTGCTTCCGCTGGTGGCCGGTACTACCGTCGCACCCAGCATTTTCATGCGGGCCACGTTCGGTGCCTGGCGCTCAATATCCACCTCGCCCATGTATACGATGCACTCCAGGCCCATCAGCGCGCAAACAGTGGCTGTGGCTACCCCATGCTGCCCGGCGCCAGTTTCAGCAATAATGCGTTTCTTGCCCAATTGCTTGGCCATCAGCACCTGCCCCACCGTATTGTTGATCTTGTGCGCGCCGGTGTGATTCAGATCTTCGCGCTTGAGGTATACTTTGGTGTTATACTTCTCCGAAAGCCGTTTTGCAAAGTATAAAGGCGTGGGGCGGCCCACATAATCTTTTAGAAGCAGCTGCAACTCCTCCTGAAAGGCAGGTTCCTGCATGATGCGCAGGTAATTAAGGCGCAGTTCCTCTACGTTCGGGTACAGCATTTCCGGGATGTAAGCCCCGCCGAATTGGCCGTAAAATCCTTTTTCGTTAACGTGATAGCTCATGGATATAACTTCTATGTTCTTTATCCTGGCGCAAGCAGCTGCTTGTGCTTTCGTTATGTTGTAAGACCAGCACAAGCAGCTGCTTGCACCTTGGTTGTTATTTGCTTCTGATCAAACTGAATAGTTCCTGCAGCTTTTCGATCTGCTTCAGCCCCGGCTCCAGTTCATAGCCACTGTTTACATCAATAGCGTAGGGCTTGGGGCGTACTTTACTTAGATGCTGCACGTTGTCCGGGTTCAGACCACCGCTCAAAAAATAAGGCTTTGGCGAAAGGTATCCTTTGAGCAATTCCCAATCAAAGGGAAAGCCGTTGCCGCCATACTCCTTGCCACGCGTGTCAAACAGGAAGTAGTCGGCACAGGTTTCGTAGAGTAGCGTGTTCTCAAATACAAACCGATCATCAACGGAGAACGCTTTGATCACCTCCACACCCAATGCTTTTACTTCGGCACAGGCACGGGGCGTTTCCGTTCCATGCAGCTGCACAGCATCCAGTTTATACTTGTTAACAGTCTCGCTGATATCCTGCGTAGCGGCATTCACGAACACCCCTACCTTTTTTATACTTGCCGGCACTTCTGCCAGCAACTCCGGCGTAATAAACCCTTCAGTATAGCGTTTGGACTGCGCGTAAAAGATAAACCCCATATAATCCGGCTGCAGCGCAGCCAATTGCCGGATGTTCTCCGGATCGCGCATACCGCAAACTTTTACTTTCATTGCGTTAGCTGCTGAGCCTGCTCCAGCAAGGTTTTGTATTCTTTAATGAACTCCATCGCAGCGCGCTCCGGTCGGCTGTTATACATAAACCGCTCGCCGATCAGAAACCCGTTAAAGCCAGCTTCTTTGAGCTCCACCATCACCCGTGGGTTAATGATGCCGCTTTCCGAGATTTTAGTGATGTCTTTCGGCATGTAATCCGCCAGCTCGAAAGAAGTGCCGATCTCTGTTTTGAAGTCCTTCAGGTTGCGGTTGTTCACGCCTACTACGGCTACATTCTCATTCAGAGCGGCATCCAGTTCTTCTTTGTTGTGCACTTCCAGCAGCACTTCCAGCCCCAGCGAGCGGGCAAATGCTGCCAGCTCCTTTACGCGGGCTGGAGTTAGCGCAGCCGCGATCAGCAGAATGGCATCAGCCCCGATCGATTTGGCCTCCACCAGCTGGTATTCGTCCACGGTGAAGTCTTTGCGCAGAATCGGGCAATAGTTATACTTACGTGCGGTCATCAGGTCTTCGTTCTTGCCCCCAAAGCCCGGTCCATCTGTCAGGATCGACAAAGCCGAAGCACCTGCCTGCATGTACCCGATAGACGTGCGCTCTACCGACACATAGGGATTGATATCGCCACGAGAAGGAGATTTACGTTTGATCTCGGCAATGATACCGGTTTTATCGGGGCGCAGCAGGTAGCGCTCCAGCGAAATACAAGGCGTTGCAAAGTATAGGCTCTTTTCCAGCAGCTTTACCGGGTATAGCTCCTTTCGCTCTGCTACTTCTTTGTATTTACGGGCAATAATTTCATCTAATATGTTCATATGTTTTGCTTGACTATGAAGGGTGAACAGTGGCACGAAACTACGCTTCCACCAGACTTTTATCCTGTATCAAATTGTTAAACAAAGTATAAGCTTTACCAGAAAGCAATGTTTCGGAGGCTAAACCTACGGCTTCTTTGAGCTGCAACTCGGGGCGTGCACATTGCAGCGCCATGCCCGCATTGGCAGCAACAACGGCCGTTTGTGCGTCGGTGCCTTTGCCCCGCAGCACCTTCAAAAAAATGTCTGCGGCAGAAGCAATAGTGCCACCTCCCCTGATTTGCTCTTGCCGCAGCTGCGGTAATCCTAGCGCTTCAGCGTCCAGCAAGGCCTCCCGGTTATCTGAAATCACTTTAAAAGGGCTGGTCAGGGAGATTTCATCATAGCCGTCCAGGGTATGCAGAATAGTATAGCGGGTGCCGGTTTGCTGGTAAAGGTACCCGTACATGCGCGCCAACTCCAGGCTGAACACACCCACCAACTGCCTTTTCGGGAAAGCCGGATTCACCATTGGTCCCAACATGTTAAAGAAGGTCTTTACGCCGAGTTCCTTCCGGATCGGCCCTACACTCTTCATGGCCGGGTGAAACAAGGGAGCATGCAGAAAGCAGATGCAATACTTGTCCATGCTGCGCTCCAGTGCATCGGTATCGGTGGTGAACTTAATGCCAAGAGCCTCCAGCACATTAGAGGAACCGCAGGAAGAAGAAACGCCATAGTTGCCATGCTTGGCCACCGAAACGCCATTGGCCGCTACAACAAAAGAAGATAGCGTGGAGATGTTAAAGGTATCCTTTCCGTCGCCGCCGGTGCCGCAGAGGTCTATCGGATCGTAGGCGTCCAGGTCCACGCGGTGGCAAAGGGCCAGCAGTGCATCGCGGAAGCCTTCTAATTCATCCACCGTAATGCTGCGCATCATAAACACCGTCAGGAAGCTGGAGATCTGGCTCTGGTTATACTTACCGGCCGTTACATTCTCCAACACCTCTCTAGCCTCAGATTTGGTGAGTGTTTTATGTTCAAATAAGTGCTGTAGTATTTCTTTCATGTTTTCTTGACAAATGGTTTAACCGAAGACAAAGAATTTATGCTACGCAATTCCTTTTATCTCTAATCGCTTAATTCCGCCTTACTGGATCAGTAGATATTCCGGCTCCAAAAGGAGAATATCACTCCAGAAAAATCTTTTCAAAGGAAGAACAGGTACAAAGTATATCTTTCTAACTCTTTAGCCCTTTGACTTCTAACCGTTCAGCCAGTTTTTGATGATCTCTTTGCCGTGCTCTGTCAGCACCGATTCCGGATGAAACTGCACCCCGCGTACATTGTGCTCGCGATGGCGCATCGCCATAATGTGGCCCTGATCGTCTACAGCAGTAGGCACCAGGCAATCGGGAAGCTCCTGCTCCACTAACCAGGAATGGTAACGGCCTGTTCCAAATTGCCGGGGCAGGTTTTTGAAGAGCTGTTCCTCTGCATTCACCACCTGTACGGGCGTGGCAACACCGTGCCATACTTCGTTGCTGTTAAACAATTTACCCCCATATACTTCACCTATTGCCTGATGTCCGAGGCAAACGCCAAAAATATCTTTGCTAGCTCCATAGGTGCGGATGATTTCTTTCAGCAAACCGGCCTCGTCCGGAATGCCGGGGCCAGGAGAAAGCAGGATCTTATCAAAAGTTCCTACCTCTTCCAGGGTGATTTTGTCGTTGCGGCGTACCGTAACGGTAGCACCTAGTTCCTGCAGCAGGTGCACCAGGTTGTAAGTAAATGAGTCGTAGTTATCGATTACCAGAACTTCCATATTAGTTAATATCTTGGGCCAGTTGTAAGGCGCGACGTAGCGCCATTAATTTATTATCTACCTCCTGCAGCTCGCTATCCGGGTTAGAAGCGGCCACAATGCCGGCACCCGCCTGGAAATATAATTTATAGTCTTTGCTCAGGAAAGAGCGGATCATAATGGCACTGTTAAAGTTGCCATTGAAGTCGAGGAAGCCGATGCAGCCGCCGTAAAAGGCACGATTCGTAGTTTCGTAGCGGTCGATGAGCTGCATGGCCATGTGCTTGGGAGCACCGGAAAGAGTGCCAGCCGGAAAGGTGCTGGCCACCATCTGCAGCGCATCCTCCTGCCGGTGTAACGTGCCTGTTACTTTGGATACTAAGTGAATGACGTGCGAGTAGAACTGTATCTCCCGAAAAGTTTCTACCTGCACACTGTGACCATTGCGGCTCAGGTCGTTGCGGGCCAGGTCTACCAGCATCACGTGTTCGGCGTTCTCTTTAGGGTCGGCCAGCAGCTTCTCGGCCAGTGCCGCATCAGCCGCATCATCGCCTGTCCGGCGGAAGGTGCCGGCAATCGGGAAAATGCTGGCTTTCTGGTCTTTAATTACCAGCTGTGCTTCCGGTGAAGAACCAAAGATTTTAAAGCTGCCGTAATCGAAGTAAAACAGGTAAGGCGACGGGTTGATGGAGCGCAGCGCGCGGTATACATTGAATTCATCACCCTGAAAGCCTTGTGCAAAGCGGCGCGAGAGCACCAGTTGGAACACATCGCCCCGGAAACAATGCTGCTTGGCTTTGGCGATGTTCAGCAGAAAATCTTCGGCGCTGATGTTGTGCTCCTCTTCGCCTGCCGTTTTGAAAGTATAGCTCGGAATGTTGCGGCTATTGAGCAGGGCCTCTAATTGCGCAATGCCATCGTCATCGCCCTGGTTATAGTTGTGGGCAAAAATATAGGCTTCGTTGGTAAAATGGTTGATGGCGATGATGTGGCGGTACACAGCATAGTACAGATCCGGTATATCGGCCCGACCTTCGCGCATGGTCAGGTTTATGTCTTCGTAATAGCGCACCGCATCGTAGCTCATGTAACCAAACAGGCCGTTGTGGATAAAACTGAACTGCTTTTGCTCCTCTACTTCAAAGCTCCTGGAGAACGCGCCTAGCAGCGCCGGCACATTCGTTTCGTTGGTAATGTTCGTGGCGCGTATGCTACCATCCGGGAAAGTTTCTGTCAGCACTTCGTTCTCCGCCTTAATGCTGGCCATCGGGTTACAGCAGATGTAGGAAAAGCTGTTCTCGGCCCCATGGTAGTCAGAGCTCTCCAGCAGGATGCTGTTGGGAAACTTGTCACGCAGCTTCAGGTACACGCTTACGGGTGTCAGCGTATCGGCCAGCAGGCGTTTATAGGTAGTGTACAGGTTATACTTGCTCATAGGTATAGAAATAGGTTAAACAAAAAGCCCGCTGCTCAGGAGGAACAGCGGGCTTTATTGCCTTTGGTTGTTTGCTATATTTTTATTTCATCAAATACATAGCAGTGCTGTTCACGGTACTTTCTGTAACGTGCCACCACCATGCTTTATGAAAATTCTGCGTCATACTATTGCTTGTTTATCGCAGAAGGCATTTTGCCTGCCTCCTTGCTTTTACAAAAGTATAGGCTAAAGCGAGAACTCCAAAATTTATCTTCACTTTTTTCTTTTTTTGCATCTTCTCTCTTTTTAACTGAAAATTTTTGCCGAAATTTTGTCGTTAATGCTCTATATTCTTTGCCCAGGCTATAGCAAGAGGAGCGAAATTTCTGCCACAATGCCGGCGTGTTGCTGTGTCTTCCCTATCGAAGCACTCTTAAAGCCGAAGTTAGGGCAGTAGGCAGCTTTCCTTCACGTCGCTTACCGGTAATTGTACTTGCTGCCAGGCTAAAGATATACCCGCATTACGTCATACTTTAAATTTTAGCAGTTCCCTAACGCTTGAATCCGATGAAAATAACCAGGAACGAACTTTTATTTCGCAATAACTTTATTGCAATAGAGTTTCAACATGAAGATGACTGGATGTACGTCAACTGGCGCGGCTTTGTGAGCCATCATGATGTGGTGGACGGGTGCGAAGAGATGTTACGCCTGGTCAAGGAACGACAAATAACAGCCATCCTGAATGATAACACGCTGGTAGAGGGCATGTGGTCCGGTGCTGCGAAATGGGGTGGCGAAGTATGGTTTCCGGCTCTCCGAACTGCAGGGTTGCAACGTTTTGCCTGGATTTACTCGCCAAGTGTTTTAAGCCGCCTCTCGACCGATAAAACTTTACGCCACACTAAAAGCCCTGACTACATAAAGGTGTTTGATGACATCGACCTGGCGAAAGACTGGCTCCGCTCCAGTTCCACATAATCTAAAGCAGCATCGTAGCATGCTGCTTTAGATTACAAGAGGTCTATAAAATACCTTTGGTGCTGGGGATAGAGGTATCGCGCAGGTCGCGCTCTACAGCCATCCGAATTGCACGGGCTAATGCTTTGAAGATCGCTTCGATCTTGTGGTGCTCGTTTTCTCCCTCTACGCGAACATTTAGGTTCGCTTTGGCTGTGTCGCTAAAAGACTTGAAAAAGTGAAAGAACATTTCAGTAGGCATATCGCCTACTTTCTCCCGTTTGAAATCCGCCTTCCATACAGTCCAGGGGCGCCCGCTGAAATCGATGGCAACCTGCGCCAGCACATCGTCCATTGGCAGCGAAAAGAAACCGTAGCGGCTGATGCCACGCTTATCACCAAGTGCTTGCAGGAATGCTTCGCCCAATGCTAGGCCCGTATCTTCAATGGTGTGGTGCTCGTCGATGTGCAGGTCACCTTGTACCTGAATAGCTAAATCGATCCTGGCGTGTTTAGCTACCTGCTCCAGCATGTGATCAAAAAAACCAAGCCCCGTTTTGATGTTCATCACGCCGGTGCCGTCCAGGTTTAAATCAACTTGTATGGCTGTTTCAGATGTTTGCCGGCGTATACTGGCCTGGCGCGAAGTCCGCTGCTGTTTCAGGAAAATATAAATTTCATCCCAACTTTCAGTTCGTAGGGCAGCGCCTTTTGCCTCCTGCTCACCAATAAAGATGGCTTGCGCTCCCAGGTTCTTTGCCAGTTGCACGTCCGTCAGGCGGTCGCCAATCACGTAGCTGTTGGCCAGGTCATAGTCACCGGTCAGGTACTTTTTCATCATTCCGATGCTTGGTTTGCGCGTTTCCAAACCCTCATGCTCAAAACTGCGGTCGATCAGCACGTTATCAAAAGTCACGCCTTCGCTTTCCAGTATGTTCAGCATCTTCTGCTGGTAAGGCCAGAACGTCTCCTCCGGATACGACGCCGTGCCCAGGCCGTCCTGGTTGGTGACCATTACAAATTCATAGTCCAGTTCTTTGTAGATCTTTACCAGGCTGGCAATAGCGCCGGGGACAAAGGTGAATTTCTCAAAAGAGTCTACCTGAAAGTCGGTCTTCGGCTCAACCAGTATCGTACCGTCCCGGTCAATAAACAATGCTTTTTTCATGTATGCTTTACGTATCAAGTACCACAGTTAAGTATCAAGCCAGTAGCACCACTGCAGAACTAACGGTGCTGACTCTGATACGGGTAGGTTTAAAATGCTGCCATTGCCTGCAACAGCTTCTGATTTTCTTCCAGCGTTCCGACGGTGATGCGCAGACAACCTTCGCATCCAGGTATAGAAGAACGGTTACGCACCACAATACCTTTATCTAACAAATATTTATACATGCCATTCGCATCTGTTACTTTAACAAGTATAAAATTAGCATCAGACGGATAGACCTTCTCCACTGAAGCAAGAGAAGGCAGGGCCAGCAGCAGCAATTCGCGTTCCTGCTTCAGTTCTTCTACCATATCGCGCAGGGCCTCCGTGTGTTCCAGGGCCTGCAGCGCCAGAACCTGTGTCGCTTCATTAATGTTGTAGGGCGGTTTTACCTTATCGAGCACAGCAATAATTTCTTCGGACGCAAACGCCAGCCCCAGACGGAGGCCCGCCATACCCCAAGCTTTGGAGAATGTCTGCAGTACCACCAGGTTCGGAAACTCGGCTAAACGGGTGGTCCAGCTGGCGCTTTCTGAGAAATCAGCATACGCTTCGTCTACCACCACCAGCCCATGAAAATGGCGGAGTAAGGTTTCTATACTTTCCTCGTCAATCAAGTTGCCGGTCGGGTTGTTGGGCGAGCAGATGAAGAGGAGTTTGGTAGTGGGTTTTATACTTAGCAGCACTTCTTCTACCGGAATCTGGAAATCGGGCGTAAGTTGTACCGCTTCCATCGCGACTTCGTTCAAATTTGCCGACACCTCATACATGCCGTATGTTGGCGGCAGGTGCAGCATGCTGTCCTGCCCTGGCCGGCAAACCATCCGGAACAGCAGATCTATCGCCTCATCCGACCCATTGCCTAAGAAGATCTGCTTCGGCTGTACCCCTTTGATAGCAGCGATCTTTGATTTCAGTTCTTTCTGATGCGGGTCCGGGTAGCGGTTATAGTGCTCACCAGCCAGGCTGCCGAGGCTGTTCTCATTGGCATCCAGGTACACGCTGGCAGTTCCTTCGAATTCGTCGCGCGCCGATGAATAGGCTTTCATCTGCTGCACGTTTGCCCTGAGTATTTGGTTTAAGCTAAACACGATTAAGTTCTTTAAGTCTGATGCTTACAGCATTCCGGTGCGCCTGCAGCCCCTCGGCTTCAGCCATGGTTTCGATGGTCTTGCCGATGCCCTGCAAACCTTCCGGAGTAATGTGCTGAAACGTGATTTTTTTCACAAAGCTATCTAGCGATACGCCGCTATAGGCCCGGGCATAGCCATTGGTCGGCAGCGTGTGGTTCGTGCCCGAAGCATAGTCTCCTGCCGCTTCCGGAGTATAGTTACCCAGGAAAACAGAACCGGCATTGGTAATCCGATCCAATATATTTTCAAAATCAGCCAAGGCAAGTATAAGATGCTCCGGCGCATACAGGTTCGAAAAGGTCAGCATTTCCTCAACACTGTTCAGTACAATGCCCAGGCTATTGCTTAATGCTTTAGTAGCAAAGGCTTCCCGGGGCAATACTTTAAGCTGGGCTTTAAGTTCTGCTTCTACATTGGTCAGCAGGGCCTCGGAAGTAGTAAGCAACACAACCTGCGAATCAGCCCCATGTTCCGCCTGCGACAGCAAGTCGGCCGCTACGAAAGCTGGGTTTGCCGTTTCATCAGCCATCACCAACACTTCAGACGGACCAGCAGGCAAATCAATAGCAACCCCAGCTTTACTTACCAACTGTTTGGCTACCGTGACGTACTGATTGCCCGGCCCGAAGATCTTGTACACCGCAGGTACGCTCGCAGTGCCATAGGCCATGGCAGCAATCGCCTGCGCACCGCCCGCTTTCACCACGCGCGTTACTCCTAGCAGCGAAGCGGTATAAAGTATAGCCGGGTGAATGCTGCCGTCTTTAGCCGGTGGCGTGCACAGTACCAGTTCCTTGCAACCGGCTATGCGGGCAGGCACACCCAGCATCAGTAAGGTAGAAAACAGGGACGCTGTGCCACCAGGTATGTATAAGCCTACTTTTTCGATAGGAACACTTTTGCGCCAGCAGGTAACACCATGCATCGTCTCTACTTGCTTAATAGGTTCCGCCTGCTGTGTATGAAACAGTTGTATATTGCTGTAAGCCTGTAAAATAGCCTCTTTCAATTCAACCGATAGCATTGTTTCTGCCCTGGCAATTTCAGCAGCAGAAACCACAAGCTCCTCCAGGCTGACGCCATCATACTTTTGGGCCAGGCTGATCAGCGCCGCGTCGCCCTGCTCCTGCACTAACCGAAAGGTTTGCTGAATGCCTTCTTCCAGTTCCTCCAGGTTCTTGGTAGGCCGCGTCACCAGTTCGGGCCAGTTTTCCGGTATGGGGTATAGTAGTCTGCGCATACTGTTAGACGATCATCTTTTCAATAGGAATCACCAGGATCCCCTGGGCTCCGGCGTCTTTGATCTTTTCGATAATCTCCCAGAAATCATCTTCGTTCACAACGGAGTGCAGTGAGCTCCAGCCTTCTTCTGCCAGCGGCAGTATGGTCGGTGATTTGATGCCGGGCAGCAAAGCGCTGATGGTTTCCAAGCTGTCGTTTGGGGCATTTAGCAGGATATACTTCGCTTTGCGGGCTCGCTGCACAGCATGTATCCGGAACAGCAATTTCTCCAAAACCCGTTGCTTTTCCTGGTTCAGTCCCTGGTTGGCAATGAGCACGGCCTCTGACTTAAAAACACGTTCTACTTCGCGCAGGCCATTGCTGATTAGGGTGCTGCCAGAGCTCACGATGTCACAAATGGCCTCAGCTAATCCTATACTTGGTGCTATCTCTACCGAGCCGCTAATGGTATGGATCTGTGCCTCCACGCCCTGCTCCTGCAGGTAAGCCTGCAACAAGTTAGGATAAGAGGTAGCAATGTTTTTGCCCTGCAGGTCTTTTACTGAAGTATAATCAGCACTTTTGGGCACGGCCAGCGACAACCTGCATTTAGAAAATCCCAGCTTCTCTACCGCCAACTGCGCTTTACCCTCTTCTACCAGCACGTTTTCGCCGACAATACCAATGTCAGCCACCCCATCAGCTACATAGCCCGGAATATCATCATCGCGGAGGAAGAGAATTTCCAGTGGAAAGTTGGTGCATTCTGTTTTTAATTTGAGAGAACTGTTGATAAAGGAAATCCCGCACTCACGGATAAGCTCCAGCGAATCGTCGCTAAGCCGGCCGGACTTCTGAATTGCTAAACGTAGCATATAAATTGTTTAATTTCTGGAATAAAGATAATAAAGAATTTCGCCTTACCTGTCGGTAAAGTAAAATCGGGCTTAGGCCCTACGGGGGCAATATGGTTGTTTTATTCCTCTTACGAGGAATGATGGAAGTGGTGAAGATGCACAGCAGGAACCCCGGCAGCAGGCGCTGCCAGTAAAGAGGTGGTGCTATTGTATGCTGTTGTGCTCATCTGATGCTACAAATGTAGGATAAAATTCTTCTTATGAAAAAATTGTTAGCATTATCTTTCAGGATGAGCCCCACTAAAACAGAAAGAGGCCCCCGCGAAAAGCGAAGACCTCTTTCTGTTTTAGTGGGGCTCTAATACCCTGCTACTTTTTCAGCAGCATCTTAATCGTTTGCGCACCAGAACTGGTTATAAGTCGACCAAAGTAGATACCTTCTGACATGTTATGGGCATCCAGGTCATACTCATATACCTTGCCGGCCTCAGCCACACCAGAAACTACCTTTTTCACCAACGCGCCTCTGACATCATATACTTCCAAAGCGAAGTCCTGCGCTTTGTCCAGCGAGAAAGCAATGGTTGTTCTGTTAGAGAACGTGTTCGGATAGTTGTAGAACTGCGTAGTAGGAAGCTCTGATTTCACAGCAGAAGCAACAACTGCTTTGCTGGTCGTGGAACCGCCTTTCACAGATGCATCGTGAATCACGATAGAACCACCTCCGATAAAATCGGATGCTTCTGTATAATCTTCAGCACCAGTAGAGCCAACGAGGTTGTCATAAACAAGAGCGTTAGAAGCATCCCATATTCTGATACGAAACTTGTCGTTGTTCAGCTTTCCTTTAACATCACCATCAATGGCAATAACTGTAAACTTAAATCCTGTGATACCATTCATAATACCGACACCTTTGTAAGTGGCTTTGTCAGAAGTAACAACAAGACTCATTGCTTCAAGAGAAGAGCTCTTAAAGTTTAGATTGCCAGCGGTAAATTGAAACTCTGTATTGCCATCCACTTCAGGAAGGTTAGTTTTGCCGTTCTTATACTTGGCAACAAAACCAAAATTAGCTTTTCCTGTAGCATCTCCACCTGCTAAACCATAGGATGATGTTCTGATAGCACCTTTTGGAGAGTTAATCCAGCCGCCACCGGTTACAAATCCTCCATTCGGATCATAAACAGTAACAAAGACAGATTCTGATTCTTTGTTTTCACCCATAGCATTCTGATATGAGAGCTTAACTGTATAGACTCCTGGAGTTGTTGGAGCAGTTGTTGAGCCAGTAACCTTACTACCAGTAGCTAAAGCTCCGTCTGTTCCTGAAACATTAAAACTCCATATCCATTTGGGGGAAGTAATTGTACCGGTATAAGCAGCTTCAACACTTACTACTTTACCTGTTTCAGTTGGTGCCGGATTGACAATGGCTATAACAGGAACAAGGTATACTATGAGCTTGCCTTTTATTATTTCAGGCGTCTGGTAGTTTCTCAACTTATCACCTGAAAGCTCAGGAACAATCGCATACTCACCTGCAGGGCTAGTTTCAGTGGCTACAGTAGAGTAAGAGGCTGTGATCGCGTCACCGTTCTTGATGCCAGTGATAGCACCAGTGAATATTGGATTGGCAGCACCTTGCATTCTTGCAGCATCATTCGCTTTTACAGAGATGGCAGCAGGCGTTACTGTTAACGTGTTGCCGGCGTTGGTCACCGTGTAGTTGCCCAGCTTGTTTGTTGGGTCAGACAGCGTAGCTGTGACGGCATAGCCACCTACAGCAGAAGCAGCAGTTGCTAAAGAAGTATAAGTAGCCGTGATGTTGTCGCTGTTCTGGATACCGGTGATAGAACCAGTGAAAGCAGGATTAGTATCGCCGTACACGCGGCTCTTCGGATCTGTAGTTACTGTTAAAGCGGCCTTACCGATGGTGAACTCCTTGCTGTCAGAAGAGCCCATGTGGTTTGCATCTCCTGCGTAAGTGTAGCTGGCGCTCGC
>NZ_JBDIZJ010000019.1:0-67167 GCF_039748935.1 Pontibacter chitinilyticus | reverse complement strand
GTGTACGCCAAGCTCCTGCATGATATGCCTGGCATCTTCGCCGCCAAAAAGCACGCGAAAGGCAGCCGCCTCCTTGACTTCCTCGCTATACTGATAGCGGTTAAGTAGTTCTTGAATGTGGTCTTCCATGGGGACAGTTTCTTTGTAAAGCTGTCAACCTATTTCAGGAGAAGACAGGTACTGTTTGTGCTAAGCTGGAGGAGAACAGTAACTGCTTTGAACATATCAGCAACAGTATTAGTTGGCAGAGGCTTCCCCCATAACAAAAACTGTGTTTAATGCTGCATCTTTTAGATAGATTGCCTCATTTATCCATGTTTTCTGGGACAGAGGCAGCAAACGGTACTGGTAGGTCATCAGCTAACATAACAGGCGTTACCTGGCCAAAAGATTAACTCCTCACCCCTGTTCAGGGGCAGTTATGTATGCCTGAAAGGCTAACTGCCTTTTTCCGTTCTTACGTATAACGGGTCATGAACCTCCCCCTCTTCAACAGCCATTCCTTAGCCGCAAGATTAGAAATGATCAGGGCACACGGCACTTTTCTGGCCCATCGCGGCAGAAGGGGGTATCACATCGAACTATATGATCTGGGAAATTTTTTTGCTGAGGTATGGTCTAACCCAAGGACAGACTTTATAAGCCTGATACGGGGCTTGGATAGTAAAAGGGCACTGGAGCCGTACGTGACCTCTATCAATATACTTGAGATGACACAAAGCTTTTCCTAAGTAGCAATGCAGCATCTCTTAAGCCAGCTTATGTTTAGCAAGAGCAAGGTTGAGTGTATAACTTTCAGTTGCGGTTCTTCAGAAACCAAGACAGCAAAAATCCATAATTTATAGGCTTACCCATTTTGTCCGAAAGACACGACGCCGCAACAGAAGTTATGTGGTGTTAGCAACAGGCTTTAGTATATTTAACAGAAAGACATAACCAGCCTACTACAACAATCATCCTTTGACGGGCAATATAGAAACCCATGTACTAGAAATCTGTTGAAAAGGATAATTCTTTTCGTTTTTTCATGGTATCCACCAAATCTTCAACTTTAGAAAAAGCCCTTTCATAAGCATCACTGCCTAAAAACAGGTTTAACGGTGGATTTGACTCAGAGATCAGCTCTAATAAAACATCTGCAACCTTATCAGGATTCCCAATTTGATGGCCGTCTATTGCTTTGAACTTTTCATGTGCAGCTCTGATATGCTCATAACCTGAAATTTGCTTTTTGTTTAGCTCAATGGATTCTTCTTTAGCAAAACTTGTTCTAAACCAACCGGGAGAAACGATGGAAACATGAATACCGAATGGCTTCAGCTCTTGGGCCAATCCTTCAGACAACCCATTAATGGCAGATTTGGCTGCTCCGTATACAGACCAACCTGTGCCCGGAGCAAAACCGGCAATAGATGAAACATTGATTATGTGACCAGATTTCTCTTTTCGCATAAAAGGAAGCACTTGCTGTATTACTTTAATTACTGCAAAGAAATTAACGTCAAAGCTCTGTTGAATTTCATTCTCTGTCAGTTCTTCTAAAGCGCCTCCCGTGCCGTAGCCGGCATTATTCACTACTACATCAACTTTGCCAAACCTGTCGATGGTAGCATGCACTGACTCTTGGATTGATTTTTTGCTGGTCAGATCTACTTCGAGTGGCAGAAAAGAAGATGCGTATTTACTTCCGATTTTTTCAGATAGCGTTTTTAAGTTTCTGCTTGTGGCTGCCACTTTTTGTCCATTTTGTAGGAGCTGTTTTGTTAGTGACAGTCCGAGCCCTTTAGAAGCTCCCGTGATGTACCAAGTTTTCGAATTCTCCATAGTTTAACTTTTTCACAAATTTAAGCTAGACCATCGGGTTTGAATTTACTGTAGGGAAACCATAATTTGTAATAATCAAACCTTTCTGAAGTCTGATGGAGCATAGTGGGTTTGGCTTTTAAAGAATGAGGTAAAATGAGACTGATCCCTATAACCAAGCGCTTCACTGATTTCAGCAATATTCCAGTCGCTGTGTTTAAGTAACGCTTTTGCTTCGCTCAATAATCGTTCATTGATATGTTCGGTGGTGGTTTTTTCTGTGGTTTTCTTTAAAACCCGGTTTAAGTAATTGATATGGATAGACAGTTCATCGGCGAAATCTGCTGGCGTTCGGCAAGTAATCTTCTGTGAGATGCTTTCGATGGAGAATTGCCTATCCAACAGCTCCAAAAATACAGCCGTAATCCTTGTGCTGGCATTAGGGGTTTGAGGCTTTGCCTGATGGGCTGGAAGTTTGAGAGCACTGAATATAAGCTCTGACACATAGCTTCTAATCAGCTCATATTTATAGTTATAATCACCTTCTATTTCGTTTTTCATTTTTAGAAAAAGCGGACGTATTTCTGAGTACACATCATCTGAAAGGGTATAAATGGGCTTTGAAAAAGGCTTGAATAACGGAAGATCGGACAGATTAATTCTAAGGCTTTTCTTGAAGAACTCTTCTTTAAAAACACAAAAGTACCCTTTAGTGCCTGGTTCTAATGCTTCGTAAGTATATGGGGTATTGGGATTAAAAAATAATAGTGTATTTCCTGAAACCGGTCTGCTTTCATCTCCAAAGTGAAAAACATTTTGCCCCTCAAATAGCATGATTTTATAAAAATCGCGCCGCACATAAGCGGGTGTCTTAAAGTTATGTTTAATATTTACTTCAATATTAAACACGTCAAACAAACCAATTTTTTGATCTCTGATATTTGGAGGAGTCTGAAACTTATGATTATAAAATTCTTCTAGGGATTCCACTTAATAATGATTAATTAATGACTTCGGCGATGTGCCCAAACTGTTGGTTCGTTTAGCTATTTGCTATCGTCTCCGCAAAAAGCGTCTTAATGCTTTTTGCGGAGACGATAGCAAATAGGGCTTCAATTTTTCTTCTTCTTTTAGATGTTCAAGATATGGGGCTCCCTGTAATCCTAAGCAGCGTGAGGAGTGCCATAACAGTGATTATGTTTAATAAGCATATCTGGCTTTGTACTTTGTTGAACATTCAACGAGCAAATCATGATAAGTATATTAAATAATCGAAGGAAGTGACTAGTCTGAACCTATGGAGTTGATATATGTACACCCTTTTTCTGATACACACAACTTAAAAATTGACAAGAAAAATTTTTTTTAACTACCTAGTTATCAATGCATTATTAAATAAAACCTTTCATTGATTCTCCACCCTATTGCATAGATATATGTACAGAATCCCACTTTTTAATTGCCTCTTAATAGATATATGTACAACCCTTTTCCTGATACACTGATAACTAAACGCTACAGAAAAGCAAAATATAACTAATTGATAACCAGTAGTTTGTAAACTATAATTTTAGTTAATAGGAGCAATTTTGACATATATATATGTACAAAATCCCACCTGGCGTATTGGATTATTCTGATTTGCTTGAATCCGGAAAAGTATAAGTTGATAATATATGTACAGAATCCCACCCTCTCCTGGCTACTATTTCCTTTAACAGAATAGAAACTATTCTTCTAAAAAGTAAGAAATAAGTCTTTTTTTTATTATATAATTTTTAATTTATTATTTATTGCTAGCAATGTAAGTTCCTGAATTACAAATACTTGTATTGACGTATATGTACAAAATCCCACTAATATATGTACATAATCCCACCATATATGTACAAAATCCCACCTAAATATGTACTGTTGTCCACTAATATATGTACATAATCCCACCATATATGTACAAAATCCCACCTTTGAATTATAGTCGTTTAAAAATTAAGATATAATATATGTACAGGGTGTAAATTAAATACATATATTTAAACTGAAAATCAGCAGCTATGAATGAGCTTTTAAACATCCCTATCAAAGAGCCTAATAAAATTGTTACTCAACATAACAATTTAATAAACAGTTATTTTGATGTCCCAACAGTTCAATTACGCGCCTTCATCTATGCTTTAGGGCATATACATAAAGATGATAAGGAGTTAACACATGTTAAAATACCAGTTGATGTGCTTTACTCATCAAAGGGCGGTAAGAATTTTAAACAAGTAGCAAAGCTGTCGACTGAACTACAGGAGATTAAATTTAAAATAGAGAAGATTACTCCTGATAAAGCTGGAAGAATAAAGAAGACCTTTTCAAGTATGGTTATCTTCCCTACTGTGACTTATACTCAAGATAGTAGATATATAGTAACAAAGATTAATAATGATCTTGCCCCCTATCTTTTAGATCTAAAAGGAAATTATACACAAGCTGAGTTAGAGCAGTTGTTAAGCTTAAAGACAATACAAGCTTATAGAATTTATATGTTCATTAAGCAAGGGCTATACAAAGATAAGCCAACAACTATTAAGTATCGGCAATTAAGATTAATGTTAGGACTCGATGTTGAAAGAAGTGAAGAAGAGTCAAAGAAGTTAGGCTTAGAAGGTGATAATGTACAAGTAGTAAAGTACCCATTATTTGCTGAATTTAAGAGAAGAATTCTTGACGCGGCTCGTGATGAGTTGAAGGATACTGATATGGCTTTCGATTACAAGTGTAATAAAAGGGGGAGAAATGTCGAGTCTATTACCTTCTCCTTGATTAAAACAGTTAAAATATCGTCTCAAGAGTCTTACAAGAAAGTGAAAGCAAGACAGCAATTAGGTACTTTGTTCCCTCCTACTTCTGACAATGGCGCTGATAAAGTTACTTTAAATGCAATAAGAATAATGAGAGAGAAATATTCTTTTTCAGAAGCACAAATTAGCAGATATATTACCCACTTAGATCCAATTATTATCACAAAAGCTAATAACTGGTTTACAACTAACAAAGGCACTCTTAGCTTTAACTCTGAGTCAGATTGGTTTGCTAAGCATTTAGATAATAAGATCGAAAAGAAGAAGTAAGGTATGTTATCATATAGTATTAACTGTTAATAATTTTATACTATTATTAACAGTTAATACTCTTTATTAATAATTAATAAACGTTCGTAAAAGTTGGCACTTAGAGAGTGTAGCACTCTCATAAGAGATAAAGGATTGTAGCTAGTGATAACGGTAAACGTTCAGCCCTATATTCAATAGGCTCTCCATTATAAAGTCAAATAGTGCAGCTCTCCGCCGAAATCGGTGGCCAGGCTGGTGATCGCAGCTATTTTCATCGCCAAGTCCACCTGGTGCAGCTGCTATATCCCATGCCTCTCGAAGCGCTTAGTCCCCTCCAGTAGGTTATCTATTTATTAGCAGCGATTCATAATGACTTATCCAAGTTGTAGGTGCCATTTTCTGCTCATTCTAATCTTTATTTCTACAATAATCTTTTCTAAAAAGAAGCATTTGTCTTTTTTTATTAACTTTATTAAAAATTAATAATGTTGTTAATTTGCTGCTTGTTAATAATATTAATATAATTACAACATTATTAACATTGACAACTATTAATAATTAAGTGATAACTATGGCTGAAGTTTTCTCAATAGTAAATGCAAAAGGTGGCGTGGCCAAAACTACAAGTACACAAAGTATTGGTTTCGCTTTAAAAGGTATGGGTAAAAAGGTTTTACTCATAGATTTAGATGCTCAAGCTAACTTAAGTATGTCTGTAGGTATATCTCCTAAAGAGGAGCTAAATATTTCTGATGCACTGCTAGATAATTGTAAAATTACAGATGTAATTCGAAGCGCTAACGGAGTTGATATTGCCTATTCAGGTCATTCTCTTATTTCTAGAGAAAACGCCGTTGCGCATACTGTGGCTGGAGCAGCAAAATTACGTTCTGTCCTGAAGAAGATAAAAGATAAGTATGACTATGTCCTTATTGATTGTCCTCCTTCTTTAGGTATTTATACAGTTAATGCTTTGATAGCATCAGACAGAGTGTATATACCTATGACTGCAGAACCTTTTGCTTGGAATGGATTAGATAAAATGCTAGAAACGATTGATATTATTATTGAGGAAGAGCTAAACCCTAAGCTGCAGTTGGGAGGGCTGTTTTTCACTAACCATTCTAAAAATGCTCAAACTATATTAGGCAAAACAATTGTAAGGGAAGCTCAAGAGCAGCTTGGAAGTAAAGTGATGAAAACAACAATACGAACAAATGTTTCTTTGCATGAGTGTTTAGTTATGAATCAAGATGTATTTACTTATGCAGAGGATTCTAATGGAGCAAAGGATTATAAAGCATTGACTGAAGAAATTATTAAAGGTAAATAACTTATTAAACTTTAATAAGTTATTAATAGTATTAACTTTACTAAAAAATATAAATATATATTGTGGCAAATAAAGAGTCTAAACGATTTGATAATGTGTTAGGAAAACTACACGGTGCTAAAGCAGCTGAACCTAACAATAGGAGCTTATCAAAAGAACCTAAAGAGGACATAATTGTACCATCTAAAAAGAAGAAAGAGTCTAATAGAAAACGTATCACATTTTTCGTAAATGAGATACTTGAAGATTATATAGATAAAGGTACTCTTAATGAAATGTATAGAAGTAAGTCAGATTTTGTAGAACACATATTAATGGAGTACTTTAAAGGGAAGCCATACCTAAGGGATAAATGATTTTACTTACTTTTAAAAAGTACAGTCGCAACGAAGTACTCAAGAAGTACCGTCACCTGAGGTACGTGCGCGACAACAGCACCTACTTCCTGTACTTCATCTTCGACGGTGGGGAGTGCGTGTACGTGGGGGAGACGAGCAACATCTTCTGGCGCGTGGTCAAGCACAAGGACAAGTGCTCCCCCGAGGCGGTCATCTGCCTGCAGGAGTATCCAGACAAGCAGGAGGTGCTCAAGCTCGAAAAGCACTTTATCCGCGTGCTCAAACCTAAGTTCAACAGCCGCTACTGCCTCGAGGGCCAGCTCGAGCTCTTCGCAGCGTAGAGTAGGGGAGGAGGGAGGCGCGCTCGCTCTGCTGTCTTTCTTTCACAGGCCCCGGCAAACCTCTTTGCCGGGGCCTGCTGTTTTTAGGCAGGTGCGCGGCAGAAACTTTCCCTTGCCAGCGGTAGCCGTTGTATCTTTGTCCATGCAGGCACTGGATCCATCGGCCGGGAAAGAGAAGCTCTCGGGCATCGTCAAGCGCGTCACCTTCCACAGCGCCGAGACCGGCTACACCGTGCTCAAGGTGAACAGCTTCCAGCGGCCCCTGGAGGACCTCACCGTCACCGTCCACCAGTGCAAGGTCTTTGCCGGGGCCACCGTGGATTTCTACGGGGAGTGGACAAACCACCCTTCTTATGGCCTGCAGTTCAAAGCTTCCGCTGTGGTGGAGCGCAAGCCGGCTACGGCCAATGCCCTGGAGAAGTACCTGGGCTCGGGCCTTATCAAAGGCGTGGGACCGGTGACGGCTAAACGCATCGTCCGCCACTTCGGAGACAAAACGCTGGAGGTGTTTGAGAACAGCATCGAAAAGCTCACCCAGGTAGAGGGCATTGCCAAACTCAAGCTGGAGATGATCAGCAAGGCCTGGCGAGAGCACCAGGAGATCCGCAACGTGATGCTCTTTCTCCAGTCCCACGGCATCTCCACCCTGTTTGCCGTCAAGATCTACAAGACCTACGGCAACGAGGCGATCGAGATCGTAACCAGCAATCCTTACCGGCTGGCCTCCGACATCTACGGCATCGGCTTCTTCTCGGCAGACAAAGTGGCCCTGAGCCTGGGGCTGAAAGAGGACTCGGCGCCGCGCCTGCAGGCGGCCATCGGGCACGTGCTGCAAAACGCGCGGCAGGAGGGGCACTGCTACCTGACCCAGCAGCAGGTCCTGGAGGGGGTGGGGGCGCTGCTCTCGCTCAAAGACGCCGCTGCCGTGGAGGAAAACCTCCGGGTGATGGAGCAAAAGGAGGAGCTCAAGGTCCGGCTGCTGCCCGATGAGCACGGCGGCCACCAGTCCTGCTTCTACGCCCACTCCCTCTACTACGACGAGCTCTGCATCGCCGACAAAGTCAAAGAGCTGGCCGCGCATAAGGTGAAAGTCCAACAGGGGGACCTGGCGCAAGACCTGGAGGTGTTTTGCCAGCTGCACCAAATCACCCTGAGCGAGGAGCAGCGGGAGAGCGTGCTGCAGATAGCCTCGGAGCGCCTGGCCATCCTGACGGGAGGGCCGGGCTGCGGCAAGACCACCACCACCCGCGCGCTGGTGGGCGTGCTGCAGCTGATGGGCAAGCAGGTGCTGCTGGCAGCGCCCACGGGAAGGGCGGCGCAGCGGATGGGGGAGGTGATCGGGCTGGAGGCCAAGACCATCCACCGCCTGCTGGAGTGGGACCCGGCCAAGGGGGGCTTTAAGCGGGGGGAGGAGGAGCCCCTGCAGACGGACGTGCTGATCGTGGACGAGTGCTCGATGCTGGACGTGCACCTGGCCGCCTCCCTGCTGCGGGCCGTGCCCCCTGGTGCCCAGCTGGTGCTCATCGGGGACGCCGACCAATTGCCGGCGGTGGGGGCGGGCAACGTGCTCAAAGACATGATCGCCTCGGGCGTGGTGTCTTGCCTGAAGCTGACCAAGGTCTTCCGCCAGGCCCAGGCCTCCAAGATCATCTCCTACGCCCACCAGATCAACCGGGGCCTGGCGCCTATGATCGAGTCCCCTTTCCACAAGCCGCAGGTCTGGCAGGAAGGGGAGGACTGCCTCTTCATCGACTCCGAGGAGGCCACGGCCGAGGAGCTGCGCTTTATCGCCAAGGTAAAGAAAGCGAGCGGGGAAACGGAGAAAGCAGCGGAGAACTATAGCCTGGCTGCAGAGTCGCCGGCCGAGCTCTACCAGCAGGGCAGCAGCTTCTCTATCCCCGCCAGGTTTGCTCACGTGGACGTGGAGGCCCTGCTGCAGGCCCAGGGGCACAGCGAGGAGCTCAAGGAGGTCGTGAGAGGGGTGCACCCCTGGTCCTCCTTGCACTACGGCCTCTCGGCCGCGGGCATGGTCGAGAAGCTTTATGAGGCGATCATCCCCAAGTACTACGGCCGCGAGGCAGAGATCCAGATCCTCTCGCCCATGACCAAGGGCAGCCTGGGCACCCACAGCCTCAACAAAGCGATCCAGGAGCGGGTGAACCCGGCCAAGCCAGGGAAAGGGCAGCTGCTGCTGGGGGGAAGGGTCTTCCGGGAAGGGGACCGGGTGATCCAGAAGCGCAACAACTATGATCTGAATGTCTTCAACGGCGACATCGGCACGGTGGCGGAAGCCGACAGCGAGGAGATGGAGCTGACGGTGCGCTTCCAGGCGGGGCGGGAGGCCAAGGAGGTAAGGTATCAGAAGGAGCACTTGCTGGAGCTGGAGCTGGCCTACGCCATCACCATCCACAAATCGCAGGGCAGCGAGTTCGAGGCCGTCATCCTTCCCGTCCTCTCCCAGCACTTCAACATGCTGTTTCGCAACCTGGTCTATACCGGGCTCACCCGGGCCAGGAAGCTGGCCGTGTTCGTGGGCACCCGGAAGGCGCTGGCCATGGCCGTCAACAGGCAGAACGCCGCCACCCGGCAGACGGCCCTGGCCTATTTGCTCAAGCAGGGGGTATCGTCCTGACCGGGCGGGAAGCTAATGGCTTTTTGAGCGGCTGGATTAGAAAGATTATGTTAATCAGGGAAAGCAAATGAGCAGTTTCTCTCTACTTATTTAAAGCCTATATTTACGCAACAGCCTGTTGCGCAATTACCCTGAGGGGGCACATTAAACGTTTCTGCAGGCATCATACAAAAACGCGTGTAGCAGACTCATCATTTTTAATAATGGAAGAAGTACAGGATAGTACACCACTGGTAAATGACATTAAGCAACTTATCGCGCATAGCCGCGAGAAAGTGGCCACTACAGTCAATGCTGAAATCACCTTGCTTTACTGGCTAGTTGGCAAACGCATCAATGATGAGATACTGAAAAACAGCCGAGCTGCGTATGGCAAGCAAATCGTGACTACACTCGCCCAGCAGCTGACGCAGGAATACGGTGCCGGCTGGAGCCAAAAGCAACTGCTGCACTGCATCCGATTTGCCAGCATTTTCGATGATGAGCAGATTGTCTACGCACTGCGTAGACAATTGACCTGGACGCATATCCGGACAATCATTTACTTGGATGATGAGCTAAAGCGCAACTTTTATATCCAGATGTGCAGGCTTGAGAAATGGAGCTCACGTACCCTGCAGGACCGGGTAAGATCTATGCTCTACGAGCGCACAGCAATATCTAAACAACCGGAAGTCACTATCCAGAATGATCTGCAACAGCTGAAGGATTCTAGCCAGCTCACACCTGAACTGGTTTTCCGAGATCCGTATATTCTTGATTTCTTAGGTTTAGCAGATACCTATTCAGAGAAAGATCTGGAAGCCTCCATATTAGCAGAGCTGCAGCGCTTTATAATTGAGATGGGAAGTGACTTTGCTTTTGTTGCCCGTCAGAAGCGCATTACCATCGACAATCGGGACTACTACATTGACCTGCTCTTTTACCACCGGCGTTTGAAGTCCCTGGTGGCGATTGATCTGAAAATAGGCGAGTTCGAGGCCGGCTTCAAAGGGCAAATGGAGCTATACCTACGGTACCTGGAGAAACATGAAATGGTGGAGGGGGAAAACCAGCCGATAGGGCTTATCCTCTGCACCGGCAAGAACAAGGAGCATGTAGAGCTGCTGCAGCTGGACAAAAGCAATATTCGCGTAGCCGACTACCTGACGCAACTTCCACCGAAAGAGCTACTGCAGGCAAAGCTGCATCAATCCATTGAGATTGCCAGAAGCAGGTTGTCAAAGGAGGAGAGCTAGTAAGAGGAGCGCTGAAAAGAACCTACAGAACATAAAAGCAGGTATAAAGCACTATCGTTTTGAGTATAAATCCACTCCGGGCAATTCCGTAAAGCATAAGACAGCAAGTTGGGAAACAATGGAGTACAGGCCGATTGATACACAGAGGCAGTATGAGTTTGTCGCCAGGCGCATAGAGCAGCTACAGCATGCTGCCCCCCACGCGCCGGAGGCAGATGAGCTGAAGATACTGACAGAACTGATAGTGGACTATGAGCTGAGGATGGCGGCTTCTGACGATAAGCCGTCCGGAGCCTCTGCGCCTGCCTCTCCGGCATAGCTGAAACCGATGCGGAATCCGTAACCCGCGTTGTGTATTGCGCCATGCGCCTACCCCCTTATTTGTCCGGAATTGCACCCTTCTCAGAAAACGCCCCTGTTTAACATAAAAGTGGTTATGGGGGAAGAGAAGCCTTTGACAGCTAACTGGTCAGAATGAAAGGACTGCTTTAGATGGGCAGCAGGTTGCCGTCACTTTTACAGCATCCGTCCTACCGCTACATCGTCGTTCTCTCAGAACCGGACCAGCAGGCCGCCGCCCCAGTGGTAGCGGGAGTCGTAGCCGCCGGTTAAGGCAAAGCGCTTGTTGAGCACGTACTGCAGGTCCAGGTGGTACTCCCGGTCGGTGTTAACGCGCCAGCCGAAGAACAGGCGGGGCAGCAGCCAGGCATCGCTCTCCAGGTTCAGCCGCACGTGCCCTTTGGCGTTCACCCGCAGCTCCGACTCGATGAAGAAAGGCAGGGTATACCGCACCCCGACCACCGGCAAGGCGAATTTCTGGTCATAGAGCCTGTCGCCGTTCAGCACGCTATAGTACTTCTCGCGCAGCGCAGTAACCCCGACAAAGGGCCGTAGCCACTGCGTCAGGTACCGTTCGTAGCTCAGGTCGGCCTCATACTGCCCGCCGTAGTTGGCATCGGCCTCCATCCTGAAAGCGCTTTTGGTGTTGGTATAGTTCGCGTCAAACTCCACCATGTTGCTCTTGGCGGCGATGCTCCCGAAGAACACCCGCATGATGTCCTCTTGCAGCAGCCCCTTGACCGGGTATGGCTGCATAATGGGGTTGCGCTCGCTGCCCTCGTAATGCACGATGCGGGCCATGCCGCTCACCAGGTGGTAGAGGATGTGGCAGTGGAAAAACCAGTCTTTCTCCTCATCCGCCGCAAACTCGATGGTGATGGTGGTCATGGGTGGCACATCCACCGTATGCTTCAGGGGCGCGTACTCTCCCTGGCTGTTGAGCACCCGGAAGAAGTGGCCGTGCAGGTGCATCGGGTGGTTCATCATGGTCTGGTTCACCATCTTAAAGCGCACCACGTCTCCTTTTTTTATGCGGATGTAGTCGGCCTCGGAAAGCACTTTGTTGTTAATGGACCAGACGTAACGGTACATGTTGCCCGTCAGGTTGAGTGTGTATTCTTTGCGCGGCCGCGACGCCGGGAAGTCCGTTTTGTGGAGCGCCCGCAGCATGTTGTAGTTATACTCTACCAGCGTGTCGTTGTCCTGGCTGCTTTCCATCGCCATGTCCATCCCGGCCATACTTCCTTTCTGCGGATTTTGCACCGTGTCCTGCTGCAAGGTATGTTGCTGGGCGGCCATGCCTGGCGGCATGTCTTTCATTTTTTCGGTGGAGTCCGGCATAGTCATGTTGCCCATCTGCATGGTGTGGTCCATATGCATGCCCGGCATCTGCATCGGTTTGGTAGTATCCGGTTGAGGCTGCTCCATGTGCATGTCATGCATGCCGTCCAGCTGCATCTTCTTCTTTCCCTTTTTCTTGTCCATCGGCATACCCTTCATGCCGCCCATGTCCATGCCGGCCATTGGGCCGGGCATGTTCACGGCCATTGCCGGCATCATGGCGCTCATTAGCCACACGTTCGGCTTCGGAATAGCAGGAGGCGCCAGCGTGTCGCCGCGCCCGAAATAGGCGGAGGCGTAACCCGACACGTCCTCGGGGGTGGCCCGGAACTCGGCGGTGCCGCTGGCGGGGATGGTGAGGATGAAGTCATAGGTCTCGGCCACGCCCACCAGCATGCGGTCCACCTCCACGGGCTCCACATCGTTTCCGTCCGCCGCCACTATCTGTAGCTTGCCGCCGCCATACTGCAGGTAGCAGTAAGAGGAGGCGGCGCCGTTGATGAAGCGCACGCGCACGCGCTGACCGGGGCTATACTTCGACAGGTCCAGCCGGGGCCGCCCGTCCAGCAGAAAGCGGTCGTAGTACACATCGGCCACATCCATGGGCGGCATGCGGTGGAAGGCCGCCTTGAGGCGCTCGCCCCACGCGTGGTGCTGCAGCAGCTTGTCCAGGCTCTGGGCATAGCCTTTCCGGAAAGAGTACCACTCGCTGCCCTCGTCCTCCCGGCGCAGGTTCTTCATCACGCTGCGGGGCTTTTCGTTGGTCCAGTCCGAGAACAGCACCACCACCTCATCGTCCACCGCATAGCGCTTCTGCCGGGGCTCAATCACAATGCCCCCGTACAGTCCCACCTGCTCCTGCAGCATGGTGTGTGAGTGGTACCAGTAGGTGCCGGACTGCTTGAGGGCGAAGCGGTAGGTTAGGGTCATGCCGGGCCGGATGGGCGGTGTGGTGAGGTAGGGCACGCCGTCCATGATGTTGGGCAGCAGCAGGCCGTGCCAGTGTACCGACGTCTCCACCTGCATGCTGTTGTGGACGTGTATCACCGCAGAGTCGCCTTCGGTGAAGCGTAGCGTGGGGGCCGGGATGGAGCCGTTCACGGCGATGGCGCTCACTCTTTTGCCGGTGTAATTCACGGTGGTATCGGCAATGTCCAGGTTGTACTCCACCACCTTTCCGGTGAAGGGCGCCGTGCTTGCCTGGGGTTGCGGCTGGTCCGGGTGCTGCCGGGCAAGCAGCAGCGTGGGCAGACTAACTATAAGTATAAACAGAAGGGGAATTTTTTTCATGGGAAGAATGGAAAGCCCGCTGTGCAGGCAGAATGGGTTACTCAATCGTGAAAGTCCAAAGATGTTATACCGGCCAACGGGAAGTTTGTTACCTACCCATCAAATATGTACAAACCGAAGTGAAAAATATAAACCGATTTTACGTAGCTGGCGTAACTGAAATGTTTTCAGCAGGTTGCCGGAGTCGGCTATGGCAATGATGAACAGGGGCAGCGCGGCCGAAGCAGCGCTTTGGCTGGCTTGCCGCGCCGCAAACTGGCAAATCAGTCGATTATTTAGTACATTTACCTACTGGAGAAGACATTGCCGGTTGAGGATAACAATGCGCAGAAAAAAGAAACAGGACAGATACACACAGGTGACGGGGCTGCTATTGCTGGCGGCCTTCCTGTGCATGTATGTGGTTCAGTTTGCCTGCAACGTGCCGCACCTGGCGCAGCGGCTTCAGGCTGTTGCCATGGCTCCTGCCGCAGCACCGCACAGCCACCATGGCAGCGAAGCCGCCCCCCACGAACATAGGCAGGCCGAAAAAGGCCATCACAACGATAGCCACAGTCACGGTGCTTCCTCTAAAGACAATTGCTGCTCCGGCCTGGAGGCAGGCCCTTTGCTGCAGGCCGCCATGCACACCACCCTGGTTCCCACTGCCAGCCTGCAGCCTTTTGGCGCGGCCGTGTTCTGCAAGGCCCTGTTGGTGTTTTGCTTCAGCAACCTCACGGCTGCCATCTCCCATCCGCCCCCGGATTTCCTTCAACCCAAATTCCCAGACATCCGGGTGTTCCTGCATTCGCTTATCATTTGATGTACAAGCCTTCGCGTTGTTTCTGACAGGTGCTTTCCAGCTGCCGGACAGGAACATGGCGTGGTCGTGCCTATGGACGGCTGTCTTTCGCAGCATCCCATTCCGGCGCGCCTGTTATCTATAGAACTTATACATCAATTACCATCGCTGCGGCAGCTCTGGCTTCCGCAGCGGTGCAATCTTATTTTCAGTGATGGAAAAGGGGAATAGCGACACAGGGCACCACAAGGTGCTGTACATAAAAAACATGGTTTGCCCGCGCTGCATCAAAGTGGTGCGCGACGAGCTGACGGCCCTGGGGCTGCACGTGGTAACCGTTGCGCTGGGGCAGGCGGTGGTAGCGGAAACCGGCGAAGCGCAGGAAGCCGCCATCGAGGCGGCGTTGCGCCATAACGGCTTTGAGCTGCTGCGCAATAAGCGGCAGGAGTTGGTGGAGAAGGTAAAGCTAACCGTGCTCGACCTGATTTACCAAGGCAAGCTGCCCCTGCTTAAAACCACCGTTGCCACCTACCTGGCCGAGGAGCTCGGGAAAGACTACTCTTCCATCAGCACCACGTTTAAGGCGCTAGAAGGGGTGGCGCTCAACAGGTATGTCGTGCTCCAGAAAATATCGCGGGCACGCGAGCTGCTGGAGTATGATGAGCTCAGCATCGGGGAAATTGCCGGCAGCCTGGGCTACAGCAGTCCACAGCACCTCTCCAGCCAGTTTAAAGAGGTGACGGGCCTGACGCCGCTAGCCTACAAAAAGCGCGCCCACCTGCCCCGCAAGCCGATTGATAACCTGTACTGACGCAGTGGCAGAGGGGCCATGCTTCCTGTGGAAAGGCAGGGGCAACTGCACCTGCGTAGAGGGGGTGTCGGCTCCGTTATACTTTTATACTTCCAGCGCACCCTGGCCTGCTGTTTATATTTTATACAAAGCATCTCATATAAAACATTCACTCTAAATCTTTAAGCATCATGAAAAACAAACTGATGGGCCTTGTACTGGCTACACTTTCGCTAACCGCCTGCAACGGCGCAAACACGGAACAGGCAAACACCGACGTACCCGCAGCCGCTTCGCCGCAGGCGGAGGAGACAACAGCGGACATGCCCGCTACAAGCGCCATTCTGGACAGCTACCTGGCGCTGAAGAACGCGCTGGCCGCCGACGATGGAGCAGCTGCCGCCAAGGCAGGCGACGCCATGGTATCGGCTATGGGTAAATTCGACAAAGCTGCGCTGACGCAGGAGCAGCAGGGGGTGTACGACGACATCATCGCCGATGCCAGGGAGCACGCCGAGCACATCGGCCAAAACGCCGATAAAATAGAGCACCAGCGCGAGCACTTCGAGATACTCAGCAAAGACATGTATGATTTTGTGAAGGCGTTTGGCACCAGCCAAACGCTGTACCAGGACTTCTGCCCGATGTATAACAACAACAAAGGCGCCTTTTGGCTGAGCAGCACCAAAGAGATAAGCAACCCTTACCTTGGGAAAAGCATGCCTGCTTGTGGCCAGGTGAAAGAGGAAATCAACTAGCGATGCGCCTCCCTTACCGCATGCTGCTGGGCGTGGGCATCGCGTTGCTTGCCATTCAGTTGATACCGCCTGCCCGCCCTGACAGCGGGCAGGCGGTCACGCGCGACATTGCCCAAGTATACGGGATGCCTGAAAATGTACGTGTGCTGTTTAAAAACGCCTGCTACGACTGCCACAGCGACAACACCCGCTATCCATGGTATTTTAGGGTGCAGCCGCTGGGCTGGTGGCTGACAAGCCACATAGAAGACGCCAAGGCCGAGCTTAACTTGAGCGCCTTCGGCGCTTACTCCCCCCGAAGGCGGCAAAGCAAGCTGCGGGGCATGGTCAACAGCCTGCAAGATGGCACCATGCCGCTACAGTCGTACACGCTGCTGCACCCGGCGGCGCGCCTCTCGGATGCTGAGAAAGCGGAGATGATACGCTGGATAAGAAAGGCAAAAGCCAGCAGCGGCACAAGTCAGGAGCAGCCCTGACAGCTTGCAACACAGCAGCGAGCCTTACCTGTAATTGTAAGTATTAAGTATAAAAGGCACGTTCAAGTGCCCTGTGTTTAGTAAAATTTACCCACTCCTTACCTTTCCTCGGAGGGGGAAGGAGTGGTTTTTTAAAACTACCGTTCAGCGCAACGGGTGTTAAGTACAAGTCGCGGATGATTCGTAGGGCCTGCCCCTCCGTTGCCGAGCTTCTGATTTGGCGCTCAGCTTCCCTATCCTGTTTGGGAGGCAACGAAGCCAAAACCGTACAATCTCACCCGTACATGCGCTGGTTAGCGCTTATATATTTTAGGGTAATTTGTACAAATTTATGGTGAGTTTTCCCCACGTAAACCTTCTGGCAGTTGAGCTAGCGCGCCGCGCGTGCGGTTTAGGGATAGGCGGCCTGCTCCTATGCAGTCCCCATGACCGCCGGTGTTTTCTTTTGGTTTGTACGCAGTGGTGTCCTCGAAAACGCTTTGCTGTGCCGTTTGGGCAGCTTCTAGCTAATCGCAAAGCTTGCTTTTTACTCTTCCTGTAAGGCCTGCATCCGCTGTTCTTCCTGCTCCTTCTCCCGGCTGCATTTCCGGAATCACCGTTTTGCCGGCTGCTGCAGCCAGTAACTTTTAGGTGAGATGTACGGTAAAATATAGCACTTTATTAATTTTTACGTTTCATTAATCCATCCTGATTATGGCAAATTTTGTACAGCAACGCTATTCTCGTGCCCAGGTGCTTTGGCTTGCCGCGGCACTGGCAACAGGGCTGTCAGCCTGCTCCGGCAACGGCGGCAAGGAGCGGGCCGACGAAGGCGCCGCCGCCACAGTGCACCAGGACAGCCAGCGCAAAATCACCCCCTCCGACATTGCCCTGCCGCCCGGCATGCAGATTGAGGCGGTGGCTACCGGGCTCAGTTACCCGGTGGATGTGACCTTTGATGGCAACGGCAATGTATACCTGGCCGAGGCCGGCGGGCACACCTACGGCACCAAGCCTGCCAATGCCCCGGAGGCACGCATTCTGCAGCTGATGCCAGACGGCAGCCAGAAGGTGCTGTATGACAAAGTGGTGCCAATCGATAACATCAAAAGCAACAACTCCTCGGCCGATATGGAGGAGGGACTCATTCCGCCGGTAACCGGCGTCACCTACCACGAGGGCAAACTCTACATCGCGCACCGTTCCCGTTACTCCACCTATGACTTGGCGACCAAGGAATTCAAGACGATAGTAAACGGGCTGCCGTCGTGGGGGGAGTTTCTCAATGCGAAGCCAATCTTTAAAGACGGGAAAATGTACTTTTTCCTCTCCACGCAGGGTAACTCCGGCGTGCAGGAAAAGCATTGGGTAAACGTCATCGACATTTTCAACAAGCCCGAGGCGCATGAAATCCCTGGCGAGGACATCACCCTGACGGGGCAGAACTTTTGGGTGCCGACCGGCAAAGTGAAAATCATGCAGGCAGACTCGGTAAGCACTGGCGTGTATGTGCCGCTCGGGCAGCAAACCAAGCCGGGGCAGGTGATAAAAGGGGAGAAGGTATGCAACGGCGCCTTCTTCAGCTGCAACCCCGACGGCAGCGGCTTGCAGCGCATCGCCTGGGGCATGCGCTCCAGCTTCGGCTACCGCTTCTCACCGGACGGAAAGCTCATCACTACCATGAACAGCGCCAACCCCATGCCGCCGCGCGGCCTGTACTTCGATTATGAGCCGGTGTATGAGGTGGTGCAGGACGAGTGGTACGGCTGGCCCGACTACTACAGCGGCATTCCCATCACCGACAAGCGCTTTGGCGTGAAGGAGGAGGACCAGAAGTTTGTGCTGACAGCGGAGACGCGCAGTAAGCTGCTGAAGGGCAAAGACAAGCCACGGCAGCCGGTGGCGCTGCTGCCCGTGCACAGCGCCGCAGAGGGCATGGTGTTCGGCAACAGCGGCTTTGGCGTGCCAGAGCAGGACATTCTGGTGGCGGAGTTCGGCGTGATTATCCCGTTTTTCAAAGGCAACGCGTTTCATCCGGAGCTTCCCAAGGGGGTGCCTACGGAGGAGAACGCGCCGCCCGGGGTAAAGTATAACTGGCCGGGCTTCAAGGTGCAGCAGGTCAACCTGACCACCGGACAGGCCAGCGACTATATCCACAACAAAAACAACCTGCCTGCCTCAGCCAAAGGCACCGGCGGCCTGGAGCGCCCGATACAGCTGGAGTGGGGACAGGACAGCGCACTCTACATCGTCGATTTCGGGGTGGTGGAGTTTGAGGACAGCGGCATGAACGCCCACCCCTTCACCGGCGTGCTCTGGAAGATGAGCAAATCCAAGTAGTGCCTTAACTAAACCTAGATAGATTATGAAGTGGACGTATCCGGTCCTGGCTGGTTTTATTGTGTTAGTGCTGGGTTTTGGGCTGCTGAATGTGCTCAAAGAAGACCTGGAAGTAGCCCCCTGGGCGAAGAACGGCGCGATGGAGGGCCGCCTGACAGGGCACACCAAAAACGTGACCCGCGTGGAGGCCGCTAACGCCAAAGACCTGCACCACTACCTGAAAACGGCTATTCCCTACCAGGAGGCGCAGGTCGCGGCTGACGCCCCCACAAAAGAAAACTGGGAGGACTTTGTGCGGGCAAGTATAAAGCCCACCGAAAACCCGCAGCATGTGCTGGTGCTGCCCGGCGGCGGCGAGCAGGCGCTGCAATGGGCGCTGCCCGCCATATACTATGCCTTTTACTATGGCTCGCCCCTTGTGTTTGCCCATGATGGCAACGTGTCTGCCGCTGATGCGGCCAGGTATAAGCACCTGAAAGCCTTTCTCATCGGGCCGGAGGAACTGGTCTCTGCCGCGGCAGCAGAAATGTTTGCCAGCTCGGAGCGGGTGGCGGGCCGTGATTTGGCTGACCATGCCGTGAAGCTGGCGGAAATACGCGACGAGGCCCATGCGTTTGGCTGGGGCCGCACCCACGACCGGCGCAACGGCTACTTCCACTATGTGCTCACCACCCCGCGCGACGCGCTGCTGGGGCTGGCGGCCCTGCCGTACGCCGTCAGCAACAACGCCTCGCTGCTGTACGCCTCCGATGAAGGCGGCATACCGGCCGCGCTTGACCGCTACGCCTGGAGCCAGCGCACCGACTGGTTTGTGTCGCCCTCCGAAGGCCCGTTCAAACACTTTTGGGTCGTGAGCCCTTTGGTGAGCTACGCGGCGCAGGGGCGGCTGGACCTGGCGATAGAGAAGGCGGCCTACGCCAGCATGGGCGACATCTCGCTTGGGTACATGGAGGCGCTGGCCATCCTGCTGCTCGCGCTGGGCATCGCCTCGGCTGTTTTTGTGCTGCTGCACGCCAGCTATACCTTGCAGATGGTACACATGCCTATCAAAATCGCGTGGTGCCTCACTGCGCTGGTGCTGCCCGTGCTGGGGCCGGTGCTCTACCTAAATGCCTATAGGCGGCCAGCCTACCAGGATGAAAAGGGCATGTGGCACTGGCTGCGCCCGCAGAACATCCAAAGCGCCGCCGCCACGGCCATGGGCTTCGGCTATGGTGCCCCGCTGATGGTGGCCATCGGCTTCCTGTTCGTGTGGTTCGGCTTCCCCATCTTCTTCCCCGCCTGGATAGAGGGGCCGTTTTTCTGGCTAGGGGCGGGCATGCCATTGATGATGTTTGCCATGTATGTGCTGAGCGTGCTTGTGGTGTGGCCGATGGTGCAAGTGCCGATGAAGGAGATGATGCTGGACATGCCGAAGAAAAAGCTCGTGCGCGTGGCCTTTGGCACCACCGCCCTGAGTATGCTGGCCGTTAGCCTGGGCATGATGACAACCGCCTGGTGGACGCTGATGTACCATATCCCGATGATGCCGAAGGAAGACGATGTGCTGTGGTTTGGCACCATGTGGCTGGCCTGCATCGTCGGCTTTCTGGTTGCCTGGCCGCTCAACTGGCTGATGATTCGGTCTCATTTAAAACCTGGAAACGTATGATTCGCAAACACCTTTATAGTATAGCGTTCCTCTTTGCGGCTGCCTCCTGCGGCACTACCGAAGGCCCTTCCGGCGCCGGAGACATGCCTTTGCAGCATGAGGCCAACTTTACGGCTTATACCGTGCGCCTGCCCGGCAGCAACCCTGAGGAGCAGGCCATCCTGCTGACGCAAACGGTGTATGCTGCCACCCGCGAGGACAATGCCGTAGGCGCGATAATCCTGTCTCCGCAAGATGAAAAGGTGGCTTTTACGGCCATGCAGCGCATCACACACATGCCCGTAAACGCGCCCCTGCTGTACCTCTCCAAAGACGGGCACCTGCCGGAGGCGACCCTGAACGAGATGCGGCGGCTGAAGCCAGACGGCGTGCTGCAGGACCACCGCATCCAGGTGTATGCCGTGGATGTGCCGGAGGCGGAGGTGGCGAAGGTGCGGGAGGTGCTGGGCTACAAGGTGCGCACCTTCCGCGCACCCGACCCGGTGCAACTGGCGGAGGTGCTGGACCGCTGGCAGGCGGCCCTCAAGTCAAACCACCCGGACGAAGTGCTCGTCTCGGCTATTGACCACCCGGATGGGCTGAAGTATGGCATCGGCGCCATGGGCTGGAATGCGCACATGGGCAAAGGCTTCGCCTGGGTGTATACCGATTCCATTCCGGCCGCCACCAGGCACATTCTGGAAAGGCGCTACGGCGATGCCGGCGCGTTTATTTATCTCACAGGCGGGGCAGATGTCATATCAGACAAAGTGGCGAAGGAGCTGGGGCAGTATGGTCTGGTGCGGCGCATCGCCGGTAAAAACGTGTATCAGGCCAACACCGTAAACGCTGGCTACAAGGACTATGGCCGAAACTACGGCTGGTGGTGGAACTGGGAGCCCCGCGGATTCGGATGGGGCATTTCGGAGGCGGGGCACAACTTTATAGTCGGCAACGCCGATAACATGCTCGGCATGATTCCGGCGGCGGTGCTGGGGCACATGGGCAAGCACGGCCCCATCCTGCTGGTGGAAAAAGACAGTGTGCCCGAGGCCGTGAACGGCTACCTGGCCATGGTGAAGCCTTTCCCGACGGGGCCGCAGGAAACCATCCTGAACTATGGCTGGATTATAGGCGACACCGGCAGCGTATCGATGGCCACCCAGCGGCAGGTGGATTTCCTGCTGTCTCCTTTCAAACAACCGAAGGCTTCTAAACCGCTTGCAGCAGCAGACACACTCCAAAAGAAATGAACAACAACACCATACCTAAAGAAGACGGCGACCTGCTGGTCGGCTATACCAATTCCGACCCGGCGGGCAAGCCGCTGTACCATCCCGCCATGCTGCGGCTGGCCATCCTGTGGGCTGTTGTGCTGGCGATTGCGTTTGGTCTGCTGGCCTACTTAGTGGCAAGCGGCACCTGGCCGATCCGTGGGTTTGGGCAGTTTGATTCGGCCGGAAACGGGCCGGCTGCTTTTGTGGGTGTGGTGGTCGGCGCGGCGCTGGGCGGCCTGATAGGTGCCTTGCAGGGCCTGCGCCGCATGGTGAAGTCCGGCACCAGTCCGCAAATAAAAAAGAACAAACACGGGAGCGACAGATAAGCGTACATCTTAGCCTATGAACTACCTATACTTGCTGGCGGGGATTTTCCTTTTCGTGGGCACCATCGCCGACATTGTCAAAACCACCCTCTCATCACAGGGTGGCGGCGGCATCACCAACGTGGTGTCCAAAGCCGTTTGGAAGCTTTTCTTTGCGGCGGCAGGTCACCGCGGGAAGTCTAAATTGTTGGGTTACGCCGGGCTGGCGGTGCTGCTCTGCATCCTGCTGCTCTGGATTTTGGGCATGTGGGGCGGCCTGTTTCTGATGCTGCTCGCTGACCCGGATGCCGTTGTCAACAGCAGCACACACGCCAGCGTGTTGGAGAAGCTATACTATGCAGGCTACACCCTCTCCACCCTGGGCAACGGCGGTTATATGCCGGGCTCCAACAGCTGGCGGCTCGTTACCGACATCGGCAGCTTTTCGGGCCTGGTCTTCATCACCACGTCTATCACCTATTTTGTGCCGGTGCTGTCGGCTGTGAACCTGCAAAGTCAGCTCAGCCTGCTCATCAACAGCATGGGCGAAACGCCTCAGAAAATAGTATCCAACAGCTGGGACGGGAATGGCTTTTCCGCTTTCACGGACAATGTGCCTTCCCTGTGCCAACTGCTGCTGAAACATACCATCGACCACCATTCCTATCCGGTCATCCACTATTTCCACAACAGTAAGCAGCGCCTCTCGGTGGTGTTGAGCTTGGCCAAGCTGGACGAAGTGCAACTGCTGCTGGCGCATGCGGTGCCGGCGGGCAACGGAAACGACCAGCTGAAACTAGCCATGCTGCGTGCGGCGCTGGAGGATTACCTGGGCGTGGTGCTCCAAAACTACGTGCACACGCCCGATAGCAAGGGAAAGTTGCCTGTGCCTGATGTAGGACAGCTGGCGGAGTATAAGCTGCCACTAAAGCCGCTGCCGGAGATAAACAGTCTTTTTGAACAGCAGCTGCGGCGGCACCGGGAGCAGGTGAACGCCTTGCTGCAGAACGACGGCTGGGACTGGCAGGACATTTACCAAGGGCAGACGGTGCCTGCTTAGCATAAAGCGGCGGCTAAAGCCCATACTGCCGCGGCAAAGGGCACTTAACCCAAAGGTGGGCAGTTACGTTTTTTTATCATCAAACAAGACAATCGCTGTGGCCCCATTATTCCAGTACCTGCTCCTGTTCGGCATGCTGCTCCTGACGGCGGCCTTTGCGGGCATGCTGTACCTAATCCGCAAATCGCTGGGCAAAACAGTGCAGGAGCCAGGCAAAAACATTCCCGCGCAGAGCGGCGCGCTGGCCCCGAAGCCCGCTTGGGGCCGCTACCACGTGCATTACTATGGTTTTGCGCTGCTTTTCCTGTGCTTCGACATGGAGATGGCCTACATGTATCCATGGGCCGTGGTGTACAAAGAGCTGGGGCTGACGGCGCTGCTGGACATGGGCGTGTTCCTGCTCATCCTGTTTCTGGGGCTGATTTATACCTGGAACCAGGGCGGTCTGCGGCGGCAGTAAAACGGGTTTAACGGAGGTTTATACTTTGAAGTAACAACAGCATTTCAAAAAATGGCAGCGATGCAGCACTACTCTACCACAGAACAGATGAAAACCGGTGCCAGAAAGGGGGCCATGCGTTTCCTCAGACGGTTGCTGGCGAAAGCCGCTGCCCACGCACCGGTGCTGCTGGTGGTGCCGGGGGCGGAGGTGGCGCGCACGCAGGGATGGAATTTTGAGGCCGCAAGTATAGCCGTGGCGGACAGTCCGCGGGAGGCGAACGCTTTGCTGGTGCTAGGCCCGCTGTCGGCGGAGCTGGTGCAGCATGCCGCGGTGGCCTATGCGCAAATGCCGCGCCCGCGCGTGCTGCTGTTCTCCGGGTTTGAAACAGCAGAGCCGCTGCCCGCGCCGGACCTGCTGGTCACTTCCGAAACGAACCTGAAGGCAGCGCTGCAACAGCTGCTGGCGCAGCATGCATGGCGGTCCGGTGCCGCGCCTTACCAACCGGAAATGCTGCAACAGGCGGCGGAAAAAGCCTCTGGGGAGCAGGGCCATAGCATGATGCACCACGACCACAGCGGCGGCCACGACCATCAATCCCATGCAGGGCACGATATGCAGCAGCAGGGGCATTCGACACATCCGCATGGAGGCCACAGCGAACACCCGAAGCAGCCACACGAGCATACTGCCAGCCACGACCACCATACTTCAGAACACCCAACGCATCTGCAGCAGGAAAATCATCCGAAAGAAGAAAATCCGGAATATACAAAAGAGCAGCAGAAGGAAAGTGGGGAGCAGCAGAAACAGGGGCAGCCGGACCACGCCATGCATCACCACGGGCAGCACGAGGAGCAGGCATCGGAGCAGCACAAGGGAGAAATGCAGCAGGGGGAGGGAGCGCACCAGATGCAGATGGACCACGACAGCATGAACCATGATAGTATGGACCATGGCAGTATGGACCACGGCGGCGGGCATGACATGGGCTTTATGTCGATGGTCATGATGACGAAACACATGCCCCGCAGCGCAGACGGGCTGGCTATGGAGCGGAACGAGGCGCACTTCGGCCCTTTTTTCCCCGGCTTGCCCGGCGGCCTGCACATCCGGATGACGCTGGACGGCGACACGGTGGTAAAAGCGGAAACGAAGCAACTGCCCCTCCGCCAACGTATGACCGCTGCGCTGCCGATGGAGGCGCAGGCGTTTGTGAGCCAACTTTCCCAGGCGCACCCGCTGACGCCCGAAACCTACCGCCTGCTGGCGGAAAGGGCCCTGGCCAATGCGCTAGGGTTTCAGCCGGAGCCGCAGCAAAAGTGGCAGGAGATGGTGGCGCTGGAGCAGGAGCGGGTGCTAAGCCACCTGAACTGGCTGTCCACCTTCGGCGTGTCGGTCGGCAGCGCCTGGCTGCAGCAGCGGGCGGCGGCTTATTATCAGCAGTATAAAACCAACCCGGGCCGCGCGTATGACCTGCTGCGCTTTCTGCAGCAGGTGCGCCAGCTCCCGTATCTGAAGCAAAAGCTGCAACGGGCGGGCGCAGTGCCTGCCAACCTGCTGCACCACGTGTCGGGCCCGGCGGCCCGGGCAGGGGGCGCAGCGCAGGACGTGCGGACGCAGGAGCAGGCATACCGAGGGCTGGGGTTTGAGCCGGTGACCGAAAGCCAGTCCTCCAATGCCTGGGGAAGGCTGCTGGTGCGGCTGGCGGAGACCGGGCAAAGCGTACGGCTTGCGGCCCAGGCGGTAAAGCAGCCGGAGAAGCACCCAACACGCAAAGCGGCGACAACCTACGGCGGTTCAGGAGAGGGCCGCGCCAGCATCGAAACGCCCCGCGGAAAAGCGGACCTGCACCTGCACCTCCGCGAGGGCATCGTGCAGCACATGCACCTGCAAATGCCGTCGTTTAGGCTGCTGGCGATGGTGCCCACGGTGGCCGAAGGTCAGGAACTGTCGGATGCGCTGGTGGGCATCGCCTCCTTGGATATTTCGCCCTGGGGAATCGGGCTGTAAAGTATAGACAAGTATAAACAAGGTATGGAAGACGTGTACAGCCGGCTGATTTTTATTTTCCTCTTTGCCGCCGGGGCGTACCTGCTGGCGGTGCTGGAGCGCTGGCTGTGGCACGGCAGCTTCCGCCCGGCGCACCCGGTGCAGGCGCTGGCGCGGCTGCTGGTGCAGGAAAGCGTCACGCCCCGTAAGTATGACAAGGTGTTTTTTGAGACGGCCCCGTTTCTGTTTATCGCCGCCGTGTTGGGGGCGGTGTGCGTGCTGCCCTTCGCCGAGAACCAGGCCATCCTGCACCTGGCGACCGGGGCGCTCTTTGTGAACGCGGCGCTGGCCTACGTGATGGTGGCGGTGCTGATGGCGGGCTGGGCCCCGAACGGCGTGTACCAGCTCATCGGCGGCTGGCGCTTTCTGGGGCAGCTCATCGCTTATTCCATGTCCATCGTCATGACCATCACGGCCACCGTGATGCGGGCCGAGTCCATGGACATGACGGCGATTGTCACGTCCCAGGCCTCGCTCTGGAACATCGTCTACCAGCCGGTCGGTTTCCTCCTGTTCTATGCCGCGGCCATGGCGCTGGCTTTTCTGCCGCCGTTTAATGCGCCCACGGCCCCCGGTGAGCTGGCGGGCGGGGTGTGGGCCGAGTTCACCGGCACCAGGCTGCTGGCGTTCCGGCTGGGGCGGCTGCTGCTGGTGCTCACGCTGTCGCTGAGCGTCACGGTTTTTTTTCTGGGCGGCTGGCTGGGCCCGTGGCTGCCGGGGGCGGTGTGGGTGCTGCTCAAAACGCTGGCGGTCGCCGCGTCCTTTTTGGCAGTGGGCCGCTACCTGCCGCGCATCCGCCCCGACCACTTGCTGGCCTGGAGCTGGAAATACGCCACACCGGCGGCGCTGTTTAACATCCTTTGGGTCGGCATCATCTTACTGCTATGAGCGAGGTGCAATTCGGTTTTCTGGTGTGCTTCGGGCTGGTGGCCATCTGGTTTGGCTGGCGCGTGTTCAGGACCAGCTCCATGGTGCGATCGGCCCTATCGCTGCTGGCGTCTATGGCGGCGATGGGCGCGATGTTTCTGGCGATGGAGGCGGAGTTTCTGGGGGTGCTGCAACTGATGATGATGGCGGCGGAGATGTGCATCATGGCCGTGTTTATGATGATGTACATGATGGACCCCGGCGGCATGGGCCAGATGGACATGACGCATCAGCCGAAAGCCGCCGCGGCAGGCGGGGTGGCGGCGGGGATTACAGCCGCCGCTGTGGCGGTGCTCGCCTTCCACGGAAGCACCATCCCCGCCGCGCCTTCTCCCGGTGCCCAGAATCACGACCTGGGTATAGAGCTGATGACGCGCTCGATGATGCTGTTCGAGACGGCGGGTGTCTCGATTCTGGTGGCGATGATTTCCGCGACCGCGACAGCGCTGGCCTATAAAACCAACCAACAAGAAAACTAACATATGGAACTGACGGTGACACTGCTTATCGGGGCAGTACTTTTCGGGATTGGCATGTATGGCGTGCTGAGCCAGACCAACCTGGTGATGCTGATGATGGGCGTGGAGCTGATGCTGGGCGCCTGCATGGTGAACCTGGTGGCGTTCTGGCGTTTCCGGCACCCCGACAACTACGCCATCCAGATGTTTGTGCTGGTGGTGATGACGGTGATGGCGCTGGAGGCCGCCGTTGGTTTTGCCGTCGCCACGCAGCGCTTCCGCTCCAAAGGCTCCGTAGAAGCGGAGGAGGCCAACGAACTGAAAGGCTAAGGCATGGCGGCAACGATAGGTATACTTGCACTGGTGATAGGGGCCCCGCTCGCGGCGAGCGCGGCCATTTATCTGTTCAGAAGCAAGGGGCACGTACTCGGCATAATGGGGGCTCTGCTGTCGCTGGCGGGGGCGGCGTGGGTGCTGGCGGCCGTGCAGCGGGGGCAGCGGGTGGCGCTGCAAATGCCGGGGCTGCCGCAGTTCCCGTTCCGACTGCAGGCCGACCCGGCCGCCGCCTTGCTTGCCGTGGTCGTGGGCACAGTGGCGCTTTTTATCTTCCTGTATGCCTATGGCTACATGGCCCCGGAAAAAGGGAAAACGTGGTTTTGGGCCGGCATGTCGCTCTTTCTGGCCGCCATGCAGCTGCTGGTGCTCTCCGGCGACTGGGTGCTGTTCGTCACGGGATGGGAGCTGATGGGCTTTGCCTCTTACCTGCTCATCGGCACCTGGCACTGGGAGGAGGACGCCCGCCGCGGCTCCGCCAAAGCCTTTCTGCTGACACGCTTCACCGACCTCGGCCTATACCTGGGCGTCTTCATTATCTTGATTCACACCGGCTCCAGCTACATCAGCGGCGCTGCGCAGCCGGCCGTACCCTTGCTCGGGGCCCTGGCCTTGCTGCTGGCCGTGATGGGCAAGTCGGCGCAGGTGCCGTTCCAGAGCTGGCTTTCCGGGGCCATGGCCGGCCCCACGCCGGTGTCGGCGCTGCTGCACTCGGCCACCATGGTGGCGGCCGGGGCTATTCTGCTGCTGCGGGCCTTCCCGCTGCTGCCCGCCGCCGCACTGCCCTTTATCGGTGCGGTCGGCGGCGGCACCATACTTTTGACCGGCCTCACCGCCTTGGTGTCGAAAGACCTCAAGCAGCTGCTGGCGGCCTCCACCTCCAGCCAGCTAGGCTTTATGCTGCTGGCCATTGCGGCGGGCTTCCCGGCGGCGGCCTTCGGGCATCTGCTGGCGCACGCGTTCATGAAGAGCAGCCTTTTTCTGGGGGCGGGCGTTTTTCAGCACGGCTACGACGGCACGGCCTTTGAAAAACTGCGCGGTGCCGGGAAGCGGCTCCGGCCAACGGCGCTGCTCTTTGCGGTGGCGGGCGTGGCGCTGGCCGGCATCCCGCCGCTCATCGGCTACTACTCCAAAGACGGCATTGTGGCGGCAGGCTATCAGTCGGGCGGGCTTGGCCTATACTTTGGCGTGGCCCTGCTGGGCGCCTTTTTCACGGCGGCCTACATGGCCCGCGCCGTCCGGCTGCTCTACACCGGCACGGCGGCGAAGCCAGAGGTGGAGCGGCTGCGCAGGATGCAGCTGGGGCTGGTCGCTTTGGTTGTGGTGGTGGCCTTCGGCGGCATTTTCCTGGAGAGGGTGGCGCTGTTTGCCGGGTATGAAATCCCGACTGCCGGCATCGCCAAAATCGGGGGGCTGGCTGCCGCTTTGGCTGGGCTGGCGGTTGGCTGGTACATCCGCTCCGCCAGGGTGTTTGGCGGCGCGACGGGGTTTCTGCAAAAGAACTACCCCGTTTTGGGCGGCTACAGCGCTTTGGTCGCGGCCCCGGCGATGCAGGTGGCGTACTGGTGCGCGGCCTTCGACAGGCAGCTCCACGCCTTCGTGCTGAAAGCCGGCGCGGCGGCGAACGTATTCTCTCAACTCGCTAAAACCATAGACAGCGCCTTTCGCGACGTCACCTGGATAACCGGCACCGAAAGCCTTTCGCTGGGCCGCTACCTGCGGCGGCTCGACGACGAGGGCCTGGAGGCGGGGGTGTCCGGGGTGGCCGCCTCCGTAAAAAAGCTCGGCAAGCAGGCCAGGCAGCTGCAGTCGGGGCTGGTGCACCGGGAGCTGCTGTGGTCGGTGGCCGGTGTGGCCGTGCTGCTGCTTTTATGGTTGGTTTCGATGTATGACTGAGGCCATAGTATAGAAAAGTCTCCCCTTGAGGGGGATAGGGGGATGAAAAGGCGCTAACGGAACAAAGCAGCCTTGGCTAAAATGGATTCATCAAGAATGGATTCATCTAAAATTGCCTTAAAAAATATATTCGCAGGTGTAATCATCCCCCCGCCCCTTCAAAGGGGGACAAAAAACATTGCCTAACGTGCTCAAAATTACTATTAGCAAAGTCAATGGGTTTAGGAGGAATAGTATGATTTTCAAGTATAAACAGTTGAAAATCATACCAGCTGTTTTGTTTCTATGCCCCATACATACCTGAACTAAATGTGTCACTATACTTGAAACATGGAAAACTCTTACGCTTTCCCCTTGCTGTCTGTTTTGCTTTTTCTGCCGCTGGCGGGCGCGGCGGTTATACTTGGCGTCCGGCCCAAAAGCCCGCGGGTGGCGCATGCGATAGGTATCGGCGCGGCGGCGCTGGCCTTTGCCGCGTCCGTCGGTGTGTGGCTGCGGGGCGTGCCCGGCGGTTTCTCACAAGTGGAGGAAGTCAGCTGGATACCCTCGCTGGGCGCGGCCTACCGCGTGGGCGTGGACGGCATCAGCTTTCCGCTGGTGCTGCTCACCACGCTGCTGTTTCTGGCCACGCTCCTCTACTCCATCAAAATTAAGGAGAAAGCGGCGACCTATGTGGCGCTGCTGCTATTGTTGGAGACGGCCTGCCTGGGCGTGTTTCTGGCGCTGGACCTGCTGCTGTTCTACGTCTTTTTTGAGGTGACGCTGGTGGGCATGTACTTCATTATCGCGGGCTGGGGCCACGAAAACCGCAAGCAGGCGGCGCTCACGTTCTTTATCTACACGCTGGTGGGCAGCCTGTTTCTGCTGCTGTCGCTGCTGGCGCTTTACCTCTATGCCGCGCCGCACACTTTTGATATGCGCGCCCTTGTCGCCCACCCGCCCTTGACCGGCCTTGTCGCCACGCTCGCTTTCTGGGGCCTGTTTCTGGCCTTTGCCATCAAAACACCGCTGTTCCCGTTTCACACGTGGCTGCCTGCCGCGCACACCGAGGCCCCCGCGGCGGGCAGCACCATTCTGGCTGGCGTGCTGCTGAAGCTCGGGGGCTATGGCTTTCTGCGCTTTTCCCTGCAGATGACGCCGGACGCCTTCCGGGAGTATGCGCCAGCAGTGGTGGTCATCGCAGTGGTGTCGGCGCTATACGGAGCGTTTGTGGCGCTGGCCCAGACCGACATCAAGCGCATGGTGGCCTATACCAGCGTGAACCACATGGGCTACATGGTGTTTGGCGTGGCTGCCGCCGCCGTGGCCGGTGCCGGGGCCCGCACCACGGCGCTGGACGGGGCGGTGCTGCAGATGGTGAGCCACGGCGTGGTGACGGGCATGCTCTTTCTGCTGGTGGGGGCGCTGCAGGACCGGGTGAAGACGCGGGAGATGGCGCAGCTGCGGGGGCTGCTCCATACGGCGCCGGTACTGAGCGGGCTGTTCATCCTGGCGGCATTCGCCTCGCTGGGGCTACCGGGGCTGGCGCACTTTCCGGCGGAGTTCCAGATTTTTTTGGGCGGCTACAGCGTGTTTCCGGTGGCGGTGGGCTTTCTGCTCCTCGGCCTGCTTATCACCACGGCGCTTTACATCCGGGCCATCCAGAAGGTGTTTATGGGCGAGCGGCCGGAAGGCGTCACCGACTACGGCGACCTGGGCGCGCGGGAGCTGTGGGCCATTGTGCCGCTGGCTGCCGTTATACTTGACGTTGGCGTTTTTCCGGGGCCGTTGCTGGCGCTGATACATGAAACGACTAAACTGCTGGGCCTATGAGCCAGATGGGAAAGGACCTGTTGCTGTTGCTGCCGCAGCTCATCGTGCTGCTCACGGCCGTGGGGGCGCTGGTGCTGGAGATGCTGCGCAGGCCGCTGGGCAGCCTGGCCCTACTTATACTTGGCCTGATGGCCGCCGCCGGACTAAGTATAAGCCGGCTGGGGCTGGAGACGACGGCCTTTTCGGAGACGTTCCGGGTGGATGCGCTCAGCCAATGGGCAGTTATCCTGCTTTGCGGCGCCACCATCCTGCTGGCCCTGCTGGTCCGGAGCGAGCTGTGCGGCACCGGCCGCGAGGGCACCGTCTATAGTTTGCTGTGCTTCAGTACGCTGGGGGCGCTATTGCTGGCCGGCAGCGGCGATGTGATGCTGCTGGTGCTGGGGGTGCTGCTGAACAGCCTGAGCGGTTTCGCGCTGGCGGCTTACCCGAAGACGGACGCGGCCACGGAAGGGGCCCTGAAGTACTTTGTGTATGGCTCGGTGGCGGGCGCGCTGATGGTTTTTGGCCTCACCTACTGGGTGGGCCTCACCGGCAGCACGCTGCTCTCCAGCCTGCACGACCCGGACTTGTCGCCTTGGGCGCTTGGGTTTGGCTTTGTGGCGCTGGTGGCGGGCCTCGGCTACGCGGCCTCCCTTTTCCCGCTGCACTTCTGGACACCCGACACCTTTGAGGGAGCGCCTGTTTCCATCGCCGCCTTTCTGTCGGTCATCCCAAAAGTGGGGGCCATGTTTGCGCTGGCGCAGGTGGTGAAGGAGCTGCCGGTGGCGGCGGTGAACTGGCCGCTGCTGCTGGCGGTGCTGGCGGTGCTGGCGGTGCTGAGTATGACCTTTGGCAATGTGGTGGCCCTGTGGCAGCAGCACCTCGTGCGGCTGCTGGCCTACTCCACGGTGGCGCAGGCGGGCTACTTTCTGCTGGGCGTGGTGGCTATCGGGCAAAGCAATCTGGCCATCGATGGGCTGGTGGTGTTCAGCGCCGCCTATGCCGCCATGAACGTCGGTGCTTTTGCGGTGGTGCTGCTGAGAGGCAACAAGCTGACGGATTACCAGGGGCTCGGCAAGCGCAGCCCGTGGCCTGCCGTCGCCCTCACGGTTTTCCTGTTCTCGCTGGTGGGCATTCCGCCGCTGGCGGGTTTCGCTGGCAAGTTCCTGCTCTTCAGCGCCGCCATCGACAGCCACTATACCTGGCTGGCCGTGGCAGCTATCCTTAACAGTGCGCTGTCGCTGGCGGTTTACCTCCGGGTCATCATCCCGATGTATGGCGGCAATGCCTCCGTTGCGCAGAAACAGCCGAAGCTGGCTGTGGCGGTGTGGGCCTGCTGCCTAGGGCTGACGCTGTTGCTCGGGCTTGGCGTGCAGTGGCTGCTAGAGGGATAGGTAGTTCTTTATAGTCAATACGTTTATAGACTGCGTCATAACTTATCGTAAAAGGGAATAGGATAATTTATGAACAGTTGACTATAGATGTTTTCAATCCAACTTTTGGCGAAGGAGAGTTTGCTGCAACAACTCTCCTTCGCAGTGCTGCTGATTTTCTCCAGTTCCTCCAGCGTCTTGCTAAGCACCTCTTCACTTATGGCATTCTTTACCTATTTCCAAATGCGCTCAATGGGGTTGAGGTCAATTGAGTAAGGAGGCAAACTCACCAGCACTACCCCTAACTCCATCGCTTTGGCTTCCACAGACTTTGCCAAATGCGTCCTGTGGTTATCCCACACCACGATCGTTTCAGCCTCCTCATTGGCAGCCCGTATGGCCTCCAACATCCGCCTCATCGTCTGCTTTTCCCCTGCCAATGAAGAGAAGCACGCTTGTACAAATAAGAGCGTAGAAGCCAAAGAAGTTACGTTTCTTCCTGTCAATCACCGTAATTTAGGACGGGTCATTTTATAGCTCTTATCCTGCCTCGTCCTGCTATAGGTTGACAACCCAATCTCAAAAACGGCCCGAATAAAGCGACGGGGCAGGGGAGTACCTCTAACAGCTCTCATTAGACTCAGTGCTTCTCCTTTTGCCATCTCATATAACTATGTCTCTTTAGGAGTGAACCACTGAGTTTATGAGACATTCAGGCCAATAAGCGCCTGCTATGTGAAGGGTACTGCCACGATGGGGTTTTGCACTGCAATCTTTCTGACGTATAGTTTATCTGTTAGTTCAGCTGCATTTACCTGACTGCCGTTCGTCGGTTTAACGTAGTCACTACTTAGATGTAGTAGTTGGTTGCAACAGAACTAACAACAGCTAAGGCACCGGGGCATGCAGCGGTTTCCGCTGGGGCTGATCTTCGAGGCTGCTCTGGGCGCCACGCTGACAGGGGCTCCCTCCGAAGGCTCCCCGTATTTTCCGCGGAAACGTAAGCGACAACGTTTAAAAACCTGCTCATTCAAAATGACAGTTGACAAACCTGGACTTAGAGGAAAACGCGCGGCGACGCTTGCCCAGGTGTTGTTATTCTACATGCTGAGCCTCCTGGTGCTGATGTCCACGTCCCGACTGGCCAAAGGCCTGCCCGCAGAAGCCGCTGATTTACTGTCTGTCTCTCTGGCGTCTGTTTTGACCTTCCTTTTGGTTTACCTGTTTGCAAGGTGGGGGAGGCTCCGCTTGGCAGACGTCGGGGTGGTTCCTGGAAAGGCTACCCTCCAGCGATTCATTACAGGGTATGCCGTCGGGTTGCTGATGGCAGCGACGCAAGTGCTGACAGTATATGGTTTCGGCCACCTGCGGCTTACCCTCGTGCCAAACATGGCTGCCTTGCCAATCGCGTTAGCGTTCCTGCTTTACTTTTCTGTTGCCTGCAGGGAAGAATTGGTTTTCCGCTCCTATTCGCTCAGAAGCCTCGCGTCTTCTTTTTCATCATCAGCGGCCTTGGTCTTAATTACCGTGGTCTTTGTCTTGGAGCATGCCGCCGCCGGGATGACCTGGAGGATGGCGGTTGTCGGTTCCGGCCTAGGCGGGGTCTTGTTTGGACTGGCGGCCCTGAAGACAAGGGGGCTGGCTCTTCCTCTGGGGCTCCACAGCGCCTGGAACTTCGGGCAGTGGGCGGCCGGCTTCAAAAACGGGCCGGGCATTTGGAACGCTGTCGTTGAGAAAGGGCATGAGAGGGAAACTGAAAACCTCGGCTTGGCAGCTTTTGTGCTGGTGATGCTGTTGGCAATAACAGGCATCGCCTCGTTCTATAGACGGAAAAGCGCTGAAGAAACAGAGCCGCCGCACACATCGAGCCCCTGAGGCAACGGCTTGGCAGCGACGGCTCAGCCACACAGCTTTTGGTGTACTTGGGAAACGGCGGGGCTGAAGGAGCACGTAATACCGCAGCTTCAGGCCCGCTCCTAAACGCTCGTTATTTACCCTGTCGCTGCCACCACCGATAGTCTTCCTCCGAGAGGTTGGCTTTCATGTACTCCTCCATGCCCCGGTCATTGAGCTCTGCCACGAAGCGGCGGAAGTTGAGCACGTTTTTGCATTCCTCGAAACCCATCTTCCGGAAGCTGCTTTTCATCGGCTCCTCCAGGGATCCTATCCAGTCCTGGAAGTGGCTCGGCTGCGGCTCCGCCTCTCGCTGCTTATAGTAGTCGCCGGCCATTAGGCCGACGCGTTTGAACTGTTCCTCATCCATTGCTATATAAATTGCTATATAATAGGTGTGCTTTAAATCAAAGAAGCCTTTTCCCGCAGCTTGGAGATGGCCTTGCCGTAGTCCCGCTCATTGAGGGGGAAGAAGTCAGCCGTCAGCCCGGTGAAGGTGAGCCCGTCCCAGGTGCCGGAGCTGTCGCAGTACATGAGCAGGTATTCTTTGACGGGTACATGCTGACTTACGTGCAAAAGGATGGCGCTGATGTTGTTGGTCACCGACATGCCGCCCCTGTCCAGGTCCCTGACCCAGACCACGTCCCTGTCGATGCCCCACTCGTAGTCCGAGCGGGCGGCCTCTGCCTCCGTGTTCGTGCCTCTTTGCTTTTTCATTGGTTTAAAGTTAAGCCTCTTTTTTGAAAGTCGGGAGGGGTTTTTACCTTTGTTACATACCCTCTACGAACGTAGAGATGGGGTAATGCCGCCGGTTGGAACACAAGCCTACTTTCGCTCGGCACCCTTTACACTGGCATATCATTCTTGTTCTGCATTATTTTCTAATTCATTTCCTCCTGCACCCTGTGCTTTGCTGTCTCGATGAGGCTGCAGACTTGCTATGAGGAAGCCCATGGCCACCTGTCGGGGTTTGTGCTAAATATGCGCGCATGACCGCCTTTAGGCTTCTATTTCTGCTGGAGCCACCGCAGACGCCTTCCATTCCACTCCAATTCTTCCGTCACGTCCCTGTACTGTCCATGCAGGAAGGCCAGCCGGTCGTGGTGCAGGTCGCTCCGGAGCAGTGCCAGCACGGCCTCCTGGTAGCAGTAAAGCGCCTTTTGCTTCAACGTGTAGTAAGTAAGCCGGCTTTCCCTGGCAAGGTGTGCCTCGTTGTCCAGGCTCCAGAACTGGCCCGGGAACAGCCGCTCTATTTCAACCTGAAAGGGGTTATGGTAAACTATGTTCATGTATTCGTCCTCGACTGTGAGAGTGGGGGCGCGCCAGCCAGGGGCCGGCGCGGCGGCCGGTAGTGCAACCGTTTGCAGCTTCCGCTTGGCCTTGTTGGCGTACACGCGGCACTTGTCTGAGCAGTAGATGGTCTTGGGCTTATTGGTCCAGAAGCCCTGCTCGCAGTAGGGGCAGTTCCTCTCGTAGACTTTGGAATTAGCGGGAAACTCCTCGCGGCTGAACTTTGGCATATCGGTTAAATAGGAGGCGAATATCGTAATAATTACGTTATTTATTTAATATTTTTTCCTTATCCTGATTCCCCAACAATTAGATTAATGTACTAAACGCGAATATATCAGCGCCTTACCCATTATACCCTAATGACTCACAATCTATTGCATGATGCATGACTGAATGCTCAAAGAGCCAGTGAGGCGAGTCCGGGCAGGGGTAGGGGAGGCCCTGTTTGCTTGTTGGGGCATTCTTGAGATATTTATCAGGCGTAAACGTCTGTTTACTAATATGTTACTGTGTGTTATGCGGGTGCGCCAGGCAACACTCCCGATTAATCTTTGGCTTATAAGTTATTGCGGTTAAGGCACTTGGGGCTTTTAATTGAAGCTCTCCGGGCCGAGTGGCGCTTCCCCGGTGCCTGCGTCGGCCATGCGGACGTGCAGGCGCTGCACGGTGATGGGGAAGAAGGGCTTGCCGCGGCGGGTGGTGAAGCCGTGGGTGTTGAGGCGGTCGGCAATCTGCTGGTAGGAAAGGCCCTTCTCCCGGTACATCAGCGTCAGTTCCGCCGCCTGCCGGTTGGCCTTGTGCGCCGCCGCATTTTCCCGCCGCACCTGGAGCCCCTTGGATCTAGCATGCTCCGTTAAGTTATCAGGCGTGCCTAGGGAAAAGCCCTGCTGCTTCTTCTGTTGCAGCGCCGCCCGTGTCCGGGAGCTGATGAGCTCCCGCTCGTGCTGGGCGAGCACGGCAAAGATGCCGATGGTGAGCGTGTTGGCGTCGGGCATGTCCACGGCCAGGAAGTTCACGTGGGAGTCGCGCAGGCGGAAGATGAAGCCGGCGTTGCGGCTGAGGCGGTCGAGCTTGGCGATCAGCAGCTGGGCCTGCTCCCGCTTGGCCCGGGCGATGGCCGCCTCCAGCTCGGGGCGGTCGTCGCGCTTGCCGCTCTCCACCTCCACGAGCTCGGCCAGCAGCTCATCGCCCGGTTTGAGGAACCGGTTCACCATCTCGCGCTGCGACTCCAGGCCGAGCCCACTCTGGCCCTGCTTCTTGGTGGATACCCGGTAGTAGGCCACGTACTTCATCTTCTACTCCTTATTATATAGGTGAAACTAGGTGAAACTCGTCACCAAAGATAGGCATAACATTTTACAAACGGTCGTTTGTAAAATGTTATGGGGCCACAAATTTGTAAAAAGTTTCTGCTCAGCCGCAGGTTTTAGGAAATCAGTAGGTCAAAAGAAGGATGTAGTCAAAGGCAATTCATCCGGAAGCGGCAGGGGAAGAGGTGCTTTCTTTAACTTATGCTGTCATAGGCAGGTTAGCTGTACAAATCACCTGTTTTCCGGTTGTGGGCAAAGAAAAGCAGCATGCCCATCGCATTTTCATCATAACGTAAACTATACTGGACAAATACCTGTATAGTTGTGAAATATAGTTTATGTTATGGCAAAGCCAAGCCCCTTATATCCCTCCTGGCAGCGGCTGCTGGCTGAGCTAGGTGAAAACATTAAGTTCGCCCGGCTGCGGCGCAAACTTAGCGCTGAGCAGGTGGCCGAACGCGCTGCCATCTCGCGGCCCACGCTGAGCCAGATCGAGAAAGGGGAGCCCACGGTGGCCATGGGGAACTACCTCAAGGTACTGGCGGTGCTGGGCCTGGAGAAAGACCTGGCGCAGGTGGGTCGGGACGACAAGCTCGGCCGCAAGCTGCAGGACGCCGGGCTGCCGCTGCGCGCAAGGGCTCCTAAGCATTCAAGCGACACCTAAAACGATGGCGAAGCACAAGGATCTGCACCTTTGAAAGTAGCCGTTCTACCATCCTTTCAAAGGCCGAGTTAGTCGTTTCCGACTAAGCTGGCGACTAAGTGAGGGAGCATTTTAAGTATGGAGCACCTGGGGTGACGGCTTATGCCGCTAAACGCAAAGAGACACTCGGGCAAGAGGCCCTTTTATCTCTCGTCACTTAATCTATAACCGCGTGTCAGGCCCTGCTTATCAGATCTTTGTTTATCTGTTCTTAGTTAGAAATTTGCAATTCGCGAATTACGAATCAACGGTACATAAAAAACACAGCGATATGCGGCCGCAGGACATCGTAGTGCTGCTGCCATCGTCGCCCAGGGCAATGGCAGACAGATGGTGAAGGACATCGCCCTGGAAATCTGCATTAGCCCGTCAGAGTAATGCGGGCCCCTCGTGGACGAGACTCCTGAACTGTGAAGGTTCAAAAGAACCTTACTATACTGCCTTTCAAATGCCATTCTCAGCACCATTTGACAGTGACTACAATGAAAGTGTTTACTTCAAAGGGCTACCTATCCTAGTGCTTCTTTAACTCTGCAGAAGCGGGATCGTAATAATAAGCGCTGACAGTGCCATCTTTGATTTTTTCTACCATTTCATCAATGATGAAGATCGGAACCAAAAACCACTCTCGTGCTTTTACCGGTTTTCCAAAACGGTCTTTGATTTCAATATCGAGCTTTGCTGCACCGAAAAACTTGTGAATGATATTCTCAAGCTTCGTCCTGTTGATGTTCGCCAGTTTATAAGTGGCTGCGATTTCTACATCGGCCATAAGAAAGGTTGGGTCATTTTTAGCATTCGCAAGCCGCTTTTCGACAGCTCCACCCGTTACTCCAATTTTATGAACAATCTCTCGGTTATCTTTAATAGTAGGATGATCAGACAGGCTACGCAGAACGTAGATCGTTCCGCTTTCCTGATCATCTTCACTGTTCTCGCCGGAGAATAGTGGTCCTGAATCGGAGTCAGTGATAAACCTACTGGTTTCATCCTTATACATCGCTCTGATTAGAGACCTGAGCAAAATATTGCTTTCAGTTCCGTTGGCATAAATAACCCGCAGGCGAGCATCTTCTTCACCATTGGGAGCTTGTAACGTTTCTCCAATCTCGGCTATATAGGCCATTTGCCCCCCTACAATAATAAACTGAGCTTTCTTCAGGCTTGTCTTGGTGAAACCGGCGTCTTTTCTGAAACGAATAGTTTTTCTGAAACCAGTATCAATGTCTCTTTTAACTGCCGCAAATAATGGCTTAAAGTTCTCGAAATCTTCGCAGCGGGTACGGTTGGCAATTTCTTCTGCAGCCTTTTTTTCTACGCGAGGCTTTACGTGTTTTAAATTTGTGATTGAATCCTCGTTATTAGCTTCCACACCAAGCTGCGCCAGTAGTTCCTCATCATCCAAGTCCTCTGAAATGTCTGCACCAGGTTTACTTTCGCTATCCAGAAGATTTTGATGATCCAGCTCTTTAAGAAGGTTTCTACACTCTTCCTGCTTGCGTATTTGTTCAAGCCTTACGGCGTACAGTCTTTCGAAAATATCTTTATCTTCTCCGTGTTCGGGCAATCGGCCATGCTTTTCCACGAACTTTTGTATCTCCTCAAAACCAACGATAATTCGCTCTTCTCTGGGCGAGTACTTAACGGCTTTTTTGGCTTCTACCTCTATGCCGAGTTCTGCTAAAAGCGCGTCATCTTCTTCAGTCAGTTTCTGTTGTTTAGCCATTTCTCTCCTCTGCTTTTAAACGAGCCAAGTACGCAATACCTTGTGCCATACGTTGCTCCCAAGGGTCGGCGGATTTTATATCTGGTAACCTGCCTCGCTCATTTTTGAATTTCAAAGCCCGTTTGGCAAGGTCTCGTGCTTCATCTATTGATATATTGGGCTTTTTGGCTGAAATAACTTCTGCCAGAGCCTTTAGGCTTTTTTCCGTCATAGCCTTAGCTAAGATAGAATAGGCTTCACTAAAGGGGTTAATGCTATCAATCCAATCTACATCCAGTTCGCGCACATCCATAGCAAATTTACGTACTCCGTCAATCAAGGCTGTATTGGCGCGGCTAGATAATTCACTGTCATTGTTGATGGCTTCTTTTGCCTTCTGCGTCAGGTTCAACGCAGCAACAGCATGCTGGCGCACAGCTTCTACATCCTCATCGTCCAGCTCTGGATACCTTTCTTTGATTATCTTCCCCATACGGATTTGGGTGAGCTCCTGGGGCACTACCTCTTCGTCAAACAGACCACGTTCAATTGTCTGCTTGTCTTGAACAAATGCTGCGATAACCTCATTCAAATCTTCCTGGCAAATACGCTGGGCATCTTGGCTTTTGGGCGCAGAAAGGCCTTTTATCTCAATGTGGTATTGGCCCGTCTCCTCATTAACGCCAATATTCTCTTTATCTGGATCATAGCCGCCTTCCCCATAGTGCATTCCTTCAACTGGTCCTGAGTCTTTTTGTTTTGGCACAAAGTTGAACTTAGGGGCCAGCACCTGCTCCATTAACAGGCTGGCTGAAATTGCCTTGAGTGTATCATTAACCGCATCGGTAACGGCCTCTTCTGCAGCATCGGGTTCGGCGATGAGGTTGGTAAAGCGGGCCTGGGTTTTATTGGGTGCATCCCGTGTGGCGCGCCCTATGATTTGTACAATCTCGGTTAGGCTAGAGCGGTAGCCTACCGTGAGTGCGTGTTCACACCATATCCAGTCGAAACCTTCTTTGGCCATTCCTAACGCGATAATGATGTCAACATGGTCGCGATCCTTTTTTGCTTCCGGCATTCTCAGCGCGGCTAGTACTCTTGAGCGCTTTGCGGAATCATCTTCAACCAGATCAGCAATTTTTAAAACTTTACCCTCTGGCGTTTTAACTAAATGAAAGCCGGTGCTTGGGTCAGTACCCTGCCACTCGCCAAGCTCAAACAAAATGTGCTCAACTTCCTTGATCTTATCCCCCATACTCTCGCGCGAATTGACGTTCGGTATATGGATGATCGTTTTTTCATTAGGGTTAAGAACATTTAAAATCTCGTCAGCATAAGCCTCACTATAGAAGTAATAACCAACATGCAAGGTTTTAAGGTATTCGTAGCCGTTAAGTTGCTCATAGTAAGTATAAGTAACAGTATCGAATTTAGCCTCATCTTCAGGCAGTAGAACAGGGTTGGCATCCCCACGAAAGTAGGAGCCTGTCATGGCCACAATATGTGTCTTATCGCGTTCTACCAGTTGCCTGATTTGTGAACCGAGAACATTACCCTCATCGGCACTTACATGGTGGAATTCATCAATGGCAATGAGTCGATCGTCAAAAGCCTCCACCCCGAATCGCTCTACGGCAAAGCGAAACGTGGCATGGGTGCAAACCAGTACCCTGTCTTCGCTGCTCAGGAAAGACCCAACGGCATTAACCTTGCTGCCATCTTCTCCTGGGGCATTGCATAGGTTCCATTTTGGTTCTACATGCCAGTCATAGTGGAAACCAAATTTGCTAAGCGGTTCATTGGCAAAGCTGGAGCCAATAGACTTTTCCGGAACCGCGATAATAGCTTGTTTAACGCCTTGGTTGTTCAGCTTATCTAACGCGATAAACATAAGTGCCCTACTTTTCCCAGAGGCTGGAGGCGATTTGATGAGCAAATACTGCTCACCACGCTTTTCATAGGCGCGCTCTTGCATGGCGCGCATGCCAAGTTCATTTGAGTTGGTAGAACTTCCGGTGCTTTTATAGTTGACAGTAACGGAGGGTACAGCTTTTATTTCGCTCATGAATTCTTGGCTTTAGTAGTCATTTGAGTGTAAAGATCAAAAAGTTTTTCCAGGCGCTCGGTGTCGTTTTTGAACCGGCGGCCAATGTAAATGCGCTCCAACACTTCATCGTTACGATCATGGGCGCGGCGCAGGTCTTCGGGCATGGCCTCCGGATCGTAGAGATCAGCGATGGTGGCGGGGAAATGCCGCTCACGCGCGATCAAAATCTCCTCCGCACAGCGCGTAAGGTCTTCCTTATTTTTCTCAGTAAGCTTGGGAACTGGAAATGTGTTCCAGCCAAGCGTGTTGGAATAACGAAAGTCAGTTTTTATTTTACCACATACTGTGGCAATCCATATAAGATGGATGCGAGAGGCTACTATTGCCATATTCCAAAGAGGGGCGTTATAAAGGGCCAAATTGGGCGCAATAACGATTGATCCAGCATCTAAATAACCACAGGGCAAATACTCTCTACGTTCGGATGAAACACTTGGCACTATAATTACTTTTTCAGAACCATTTTGCCTCACTTCTCCGAATCTATAGGAAGAACTTGCTAATTTCTTAGTTGCTGCACGTGAACTATTCAGTCGCGCATTTTTCGTGATTTCTATTCGATTAGCAATCCACTCATTTTTTGTTGCAATTTTTGCCTCATCTTCAGAAAGCCAAAGGCATGAGCGAGAAATTCCATTTATAAATTCCCTTGCTCCCCATGCCTTGCGTAAATATTTACGTTCTACACCATACTGGTTTATTGCTTTTTCAGCCTCAATATTATCGAATAATAGCCCACCATCATCATTTGCCATAGATCCAAAGTCCATACTGCCAATGGCTGATAATTGTGAACTTCTTTGAACAACATTAGTATTCGAACCTGGAATAAGATAAGCATTGATATTGTCTGCTTCTTTCACCATCACACTGCCATCATCGGCAATAGAAAATAAACGGCGTGTTTTTCTGACTTGATTGGTTATACCAATTACAGCTACAGTTACTCCAGCATTATGGCTTGCTAAATTTGCCCATTTAAATGAAGTATGCGCGAATGCAATCTCATGCCCAGTAGCAAAAATTAAGGACCAAAGTATTTCAACTTGCCTGCCTTGGCAAATTGAATTAGTAGAAACAAACGCAGATGCTGCGTTTGTTTTTGTTCCATAATCCGCTGCCTTCATAAACCAACCTGCGACGTAATCAAGTGTCTTCCAATTTTTGGTACGGTGATCGAAAATTGCTTTTAGGTCAGACTTCTGTTCATCGTTCTGTGTTTGACTTCCTTTGTAAGGCGGATTGCCGCAGATGTAAGTTTCACCGCCTTCGTTTTCAAAGTCAATTTCAGATTGATCTATAACATTAGAAAAAAGATCATTGCTGTGAATCCTCACACCCGTGCCTGTTGGCGGACAGACAGATAGCCATTCTATCCGGAGGGCATTGCCGCGAGTTATCCAGTTTTCTTTGCTCAGCGGCAGAAAATCTGCAATGGCCAGTTTCTGTCCCCGGTAAAGTACATCGCATTGGTATTCAGCAATAATAAGCGCCAGGCGTGCTATTTCGCAGGAAAAATCGCGTAGTTCTATTCCACGGAAATTGGTGAGTGGTATTTCCGTAGGCCTGTCGCCTTCGCCACGACGTTTGTTTATCTCTGCCTCTATCTCCCGCATTTGCTTGTAGGCAATTACTAAAAAATTGCCGGAGCCGCAGGCCGGGTCAAACACTCGGATGCGGGCCAGACGTTTGCGCAGGTTAAGCAGCTTACGCCCGTTATCGCCTGCTTCCTCCAATTGCGCGCGCAGATCGTCCAAAAACAGCGGATTGAGTACTTTCAGGATATTTGGTACGGAAGTATAATGCATACCCAGGGCACTACGTTCGTCTTCATCAGCCACCGCCTGAATCATGGAACCAAAAATATCCGGGTTGATTTTCTTCCAGTCAAGGTTGCCAATGTGCAGCAGGTAAGAACGAGCAATCTTGGTAAACTTCGGGCATTCAATAGAACCGGAAAAAAGCTCCCCGTTTACGTAAGGAAAGTTTATGGCCCAGCTGCGTATGTTTTTGGCTTTCCGATCTTCGCGCTTCGTATCCATTGCCCGGAAGATCTCACTCATCACCTCGTGCGTATCGGAAGCATCAGAGGCGCTGGTTCTCTGAATGGTATCGACAAACGGATTGTTCCCGCTAAAAATGCCGGTATCCTCAGCAAAAAAGCAAAAGATCAGCCGAGCCAGGAAATGGTTCATGTCGTGCCGCCGCGCTTCTGTAGCCCAGTCTGGGTTATGGCGCAAGAGTTCTACATAGAGCTTATTAAGGCGCGCCGTAGCCCTTATATCAAAGGCATTTTCTCGTATTTGCTTTACGGTACTGATACCTGCCAGAGGCAGAAAGAAGCCAAAATGCTCGTTGAATTGTGGGTAGTCGCAAGCAACAGTCTCACCGCTACTCATATCTTCGGCCTGAAACTCCTTACCATCGGTAGCTAGGATGAATTTGGCCTTAGCTCTAGCTGTTGCTGGGCTATTGCGGAGCCGGTTCAGCGTTTCTGAAACCGCGCCTTCTTCGCATACAACTATGTGAATATTGTTTCGCTGGAGAACTCCGCCCTCTACGTCCGATTTATTATTGTTGCCGGTTTGTAGGCGCTTGATGGTTGTAGCTTTATTGCCAAAAGCTTCCAGAAAAGCATAGGGAAACTCAACAGGATTAAAAGGCTGTTCTGCCAGTAATGAAATAGCTTCCTCAATCTCAACTGCGTTCATTTCTTACTTCTTATATGATCAAACTACAGAAGAAGGCACAGCTTTAGAATATTTATGGGATACTTCTTTGTTATTCTAGAACTACCGTGATCTGAGTTAGAGTGACTGGTTTATTTGTTAACAGGGTTAGCAATTTACCTAAAATATGATAAAGTATATATCAATATGGATGAGTGCTAAGAGAAGTTTTAAGGCTATCCCATAAAATACTGGCCTTAAAACTTCTCATTTTGACTACCGTGACTCTATCCACCAGGGCATGGATTAGCACATTTTAGGATAGATTATATACCGTACTTCTCATGTAGGATCTAACAGCTACATTAGATCCATATCAACTCTTCCTGTCTCCGAATGCCTTAAGGCGTGCAGCGACTATTCCCAAGACGGTAACAATCTCTTCCGCGTCAGGCAGCGTACCATACACAAGAGAACGGAATTCCTGCTGATAAGCAGTCTCTAAAGAATTCCAAACCCCTCTTACATCGGCGAACAGCAGACAAGCATCTAACGGCTGCATGGCCCAGTCCCCCTGAAATTCGCTATTGCGGGCGTCATCGGCCTGCACGGCCTTGATCATTTCGAAGAAGTGCTCGCTGTGCAGAAAGGCGGTCACTGCAGGTGCTTTTAGCATGGCATGCAGATCATATACATGGCGAATCTTGCTACCTAATTCATCTATCGGGTTTTCGGCGTAAGAAGCCCGCACCAGGGCCAGCACTTTCTCTGTGAAGGTGCGCTCCAAGCTGACCACATTCACCTCAAAGGGCTCTAGCCCATACTGGCGGATCATGTCCAGCAAGCCGCGTTGAGCCATAAACTGGCTGATGTAGGTCTTGATCGACATCAGCTGGTGTGGGTTAGGGCTGGCAAAGGAGTTAATCTCGACTAAAATCTTGTCGGTAGCCTGACCGTAGTCTCCCTGCACGGAGGCCCCGTAGTCGTGCAGCGTTTTGCGGAAGCGGGAGCCCTTGCTGGTCCGGTACGGGTCAGCTACCTCCACCATGTCCTTCGTGATCTCTTTTGAGATTTTGCGGATCAGCTGCATGACCTGGTTATTAGTCATGCCTTCGTCAGCGTTGATGGCTAGATCAATGTCCTCAGAAAAGCGCTCAATCAGGTTGTAGGCCTTAGATAGGGAGGTGCCGCCCTTGAAGATGGCCTGCTCCACGTAGGGGGAGTGCGCCAGCCGGTAAAGCACCAGTGTTACCCAATAGTCCTTCTCCACATACACATCCCTGATCTGCAGGGTCTCTGCCGTAGCCGTAATGGCATCCCGGAACACCTCCGGATTTTGGTGCAGGTTCATATGATACTCCAGTCTCTTCTGTTGGGCAGTATGCTCTCGCTAATGCCCAATTTGTATTTTGTCAGCGGGTTGAGCGACTCCCTTAGCCTGTCTGCTTCCTGTGCATAACTCAGCTGCTCCAGCAGGGCTCCCAGTAGGGCACGGGTAGCGGGGTTATAGTCCAGCGCCAGCTCCATGAACCGATTCATGTCACGTTCGGCTAACTCTTTGATATACTTAAGCAGAATGAGGATCGTCTTTTCGCTGTTGCGGTCCGGGATCTTCTTAAAACCGCGTAGTGCGTCCAGGACCTGAAGCTTGTCAATGTCAGACTCCTTGAAGTTGGCGGGGCTCTGAACATAACGGATTTTAGTTTTTCCTACGTTCGCCACCCGGCGCTGCTTGCGTGTCATCAGCGTCACCTCCTGGGGAACCTGCGTGGTCAGACCCAGCTGGTTGTAAAGCCCCAAACCGCTCTCGTACCCTTTGACTTTGCCTTTGGAGGTGCTCAGGCTCTTGATGATCTCTTTTTCGGATGGTCTTACTTTCCCGAAAACGGTTTCCTTCGGCTTATAGTAGCGGCCTTTTGCCAGTCGGTTGATCACCCCTTGCTTGGCCAGGCGGCTGAGCGCCGCTGCCAGGGCCTCCAGTTGACTGTCATTTACCTGAAAGTCGGCATATGTCAACAGCTGCCCGGGCTGGGCCTGCTCAATTCTTTCCCGGACTTGCTGCATAATGCTCATGTTCTGCTTCCTCTGTAGAGTAAAACCGCTCTTCAAAGATAAGTATTAGCCTTATATTTTGTCAAGTTTTTTCGTTATAAAACTTGACAAAATACCTTTATCATAAATATTAATTTATGATATGATTGTTCTAAAACATTATAACAGGTAGATAATCACAAGGAATTATGAAAATATTGGATGCAGAAACTTCAAAAGAATTGATTATTTTACAATTAATATAAAGTAAACTCTTGATGAACCTTGAGCTAAAAAATTAGGTAGCGTAACACTATAAAATTTTTATGCGCTCTAGCAATTCTGTATGTCCGGGTGCTTCCCGCCCCATCCATTTGTTCCCATTGATCAACCACTGCTCATAGTGGCACAGCCACAGGACAGTCATCGGTATCAAGTCATAGCTTACCCAAAGCCTCCGGAATGGAGAAATATCCGGAGGGTAATACAGACACAGGCTGCTATCAGGATACATATGGATAGCAATTGACGCGACTATTTTGGGTTTCAATATAAAGACCTTGTGCAGGGACTGAGACATGTACTGAACCTGCACATGGTACTCATTTCTGTAATCGGGATCTCTGACTACAAAGTCAACATAGAGAACTTTTCCTGCTATCCGGGTTTTACAATCCGGAAAATGATGCCTGATAGCAGCCAGTTGAACGAATTGTTCTAGCGCAGAATATTCCTCGTTATAAGTTGCCCGTATCATAGTGGTTACGTTCACGTGGCACGGTAATTCCCGCTGTACCTTTTATGATATTAATGCCGCCGCCGATGGTAGCTGCTCCGGATTCTAACTGTTTTGCTTTCACGGCCAGTCGCTCACCACGTGTATCTTCCTCCTTCATCTGTGGAAACTCAGAGCCGAACAGCGACCGCCATAGTTGAACCTGTTCACTCATTAACTCCGCCTCGTACGCCTTCCGTGCAGTGGCTGCAGCTTCTACTACATGATCATAAAAGGCTACAAAGTCTTCATTTGAAACCCGCTTCCATACATTGTGAGAAGGTACCCCTCGGTCAGCTAATACTGGAGTCGTTTCGTTGGTGCGGTTCCAGGCATAGTTGGAAACAATGGCCTCCAGCGTTTTGACAACTCCCTCTGCTACCGATGTAATATAACTGGGGCAGCAGTCGCCGATCATGTGCTCTATAGGATAACCCTTTGGATATTTGAGATCAGTCAGCTTACAGACGCGCCACCATTTCAAGGCTTTCACCACATTGACAAAATGGCCATTGGTGTTCTTGTTCTTATCACGTGTCCACCGGATCTGTTCCAGCGGGTTAGTCTCCACCCAGTAGTTAGCCTCCTGGTCCGGGATGTAGAGTGAAACTGTTTTCCATTCAGCTGCTGCACGCACAGACTCAACCATCAATGAAGTCCAGTTCCTCTGTACGGAAGGCTCAGCCCATGAACTCACTAGCCGCCAATTGCTTCCTAACTCCTCCAGGGCAAGTGCGGTTGTTACACTATCCGACTTAAGGAGCGCCTTGTTTGCTTCTGAGGGGGCCGATGTAATCACGATGTCCAGATCCACATAGGAAAGTTCGATACCAATAGAACGTCCCTGAATCCGGTACTTGCCTTTGTAGTGCTTCTCAACAAAAGGAATGAACAATTTTAAAGCCTCTTCAGGGGTGGTAGTGTGTCTGTCAAGGTTTGTCACCACGATAATATCGACATCCGCCCGCTTGCCATTTTTAGGCTTGATGGCAGTCGCTCGCCTGTAGCTGCCTTGAAGAAAGGTGCTGACAATGATTTCAGATAAGTCAGCATCATTGGTAAGCCGGTCGCGTAGGGTGTTGTGGCCGGTAATTAAGTCATCCAGCTGGCTCTTGGTGAGCCGAATGTTGGACAGGAACTCAAGAAAGTAAGGGTTTACAGACATATTTATAAGGGTTTTAGTTTTGATGGTGAGAGTATTTTAGGAGGTTCATAAGATTGCCGATGAACTGCGTTCGAAAGTTAGCCGCGGCAAACCGGTCCATTCGGTTAGGTTCGGGTATGATCACGCCCTTTCCGAAATAGAAGCAATAGTTCGGATGGGCGTTGATGAATGCGTGTACCTGTTCAAGAGTCCAATGAAAACCGTCATTGTTGATAACAAGAATGTCTTCTGAGGCAAACTCAGCGTCTTGCAATTGTTCCAGTTTGGTGAGGGCCGTTACATTAAAGCCATTTGTTTCAAGCATGCGGTAATGGTAGTCATCGCTTCCGTTCCGGTGAGACAGCAGTACGACCCGGTGCCGCTCCTTGACTGATTTCTCGAAATCATATTCTTTAAGTAGCCCAAGGAAGTCATTCCGCCGATCGGTAAGTATCTTGTTAATAATCTCATCAACCTGCTTGTTGATTTTGGCTGGAATAACTTTTAAGCACATCCAAGCCAGTCCTAAGATGCTCCCAAACCCAAGCCCGCTTAGAATCCATGCCCAATTTTTGAATGGCTCATATTCTTTGAGTGACGCTTCCAGTTCATCGTTTTCACTTTTCACAACAGCTATATCTTCCTTCAAGCGTTGATTCTCCTTTTCCAAGGAGCTCAGACGTTCAACGATTGCCTCGGTGGAAGGCAGCTTCTGCTGGGCAGGAGCTTGTATGGAGATGGACATAAAAAAAACGATGGCGATAACGGCCATACAGGCTCGCCGGAAACAGAGGCAACTCTTTAGTAGTGGAGTTGTAAAGTCAGCTACTTTATAAATGTCAAAGTTCCGGCCTTCCTGACAGCCGGGGGGTACATAATGTGCCATCCTCAGTGTAAAGTTTATTATTCATATATAGACCTTTGGTCTTCAAATTATATGCCATTATGTTTCGTGTATTTAAAATGTTTCACAAATGAAACAGATAGTAATATTTTGTCCATAAAACTTGTTTCATACATGAAACATTGTCAGCTTTACGGAAAATACATGTCATGAAACCGAATGAAATAAACACTGACAAGCTGGCGGTTCTATTGAAAGAGCGGCGTGGCAAACGTGGTCTTCGTGAGGTTGCCCGAGAAATAGGTGATGTCAGTTCCCCGACCTTATCAAGAATAGAACAGGGCAGGTTGCCAGATCTTGACACCTTTATCCGGCTATGCCGCTGGCTGGGCATGTCCCCTGAAGATTTTGTTATTGAGCAGTTTGACAAGTCTGTCGCCCATCAGGAAGCTTCTGTTCCGGAGAAGATAGAAATACTTCTAAGAGCGGAGCGTACTTTGCAGCCGGATACAATAAATGCAATTGTTAAAATGGTTAACTTAGCAATCGAAGCCAGTCAGAAAGACGACAAGAAGTTGACCGAAGACTAAGTTACATAGATTTAATTTGCAGTATGAAGTTGCGGCGCGGATTCAAAACTGAGGCTGAGAGACGGTCGGTTCAGTTACGAAAAGAGTTAGGCTTAAGGGCCTATGATTGCCTGTTGGCCAGGCAGTTGGCAGATTATCTTGGTATCACTATCTTTGCGGTAAACGAGATTCCGGGCCTGACAGGTAGTGATGTTGAGACAATCTGCTCTGGAGATGTTTCAGCCGTAGCTGTTATTGGATGCACGCCTCCTTTGATTATTCATAATCACTTGCATGCACCTACTCGACAGGAAAGTGACCTGATGCATGAGATAGCTCACTGCATGCTGGGCCACAGATCAAAGTGTCAGGAAGAAAAACAATCCTTCTTTCTGCATTCATATGATCCGGAGCAGGAGGAAGAAGCGCAGTGGCTTGGTGGGTGTCTTCAGATCCCAAGAGAAGGGTTAGTATGGGCGCTCAGGCAAGGCATGGATGTAGCAGCGGTTGCTTCTTGGTTTAAGGCAAGCCGACAAATGGTCAGTTATCGCCGCTCTATAACGGGAGTAAGCCGTCAGCTGAGGCGCTGAAATTTTGACTTTACTAAATTAAACATCTATTATCCGATGCCCAAAATAGAACTATTTAACATAAGGTAAATTATAAGACTATATAAATATAGTGATTATTAATAATTTAGATGGCTAAAGTAAAAGCTCTGCTGAAACAATAAAAACGATGTATCACCGACTCAGGGGCGTGCGGCCCGGCGTTCGTAAAACTGCTATCGGTTGAACAGACCCAGGTAGATCAGCACCAAGGCAATGGTATCGTAGAGGGCGTGCGAGAGGATGGGGCGCCACAGGTTCCTTCCGAGGAGCCTCAGGACACAGCTCCAGTAAAGCCCGCCCAGCGTCGCCGCCACAACCCCAAAGATGCCTTGCTGCCAGTGGTAGAGGCCGAACAAGATACTGGCAGCCACCGCCGATAGCCAGAAGGCACCCCTCCTGCCTCCAAGGTGCTTCTCAAAGATGCTCTGGATGAACCCCCGGAAGACGACCTCCTCGTAAAAACCGCCGACCACCCAGGCGGCGACCAGGGTCATGGCCAGTCGCTGCACGCTGCCCCGGATGAAGTCATACTCGGTGTAGTCCGGCACGGTGAAGAAGTGCGCGATCAGCGGCCCGTACACCCAGCGCATGAAAGCCACCCACACCAGCGCCGAGAGCAGGCCCACCGCCACCGTCCCTGGTCTCACTCCGTCTCTCTGCAGGCCAAGGCTGCGCAGGCTCTCCCCGCTCCGCCTCAGGTAATAGAGCAGGGCTAGAAAGCACACCAGGGCATAGGAGTAGAAGGGGAGCGGCACGTAGTGCGGGAAAAGCACCAGCAACAGGACCATCCCCAGGTCCGGCAGGCTTCTCCTCCAGCTTGGTTTCTCCATGGTGTGCCGCTGTTATACTTGGCAGCAGAGCGCCAGGCGCGCCACCTCCCGGGCCTCAATCAGCTCGTCCTCCCGCAGCCGGGAAAGCGCCTCCAGCAGGGCGCTGTCGGTGACAAATACCCTGTCCCGGTAGCAGCCGCTGGCGTAAAACCGGCAATAGAAGCACTCCTCGTTCACCCTGGTGTAGACCAGCTGGTCACAGGAGGCGACCTCTTTCAGGAATGTATGTATCTCGCTCATCGCTATTAAGTCATGCAGCAGTTGTCGCAGCTCAGGGAAGGCGGAGGCGGCAGCATTAGGGTGAAAACAGCTGTTTCGGCCTGAGGGTTATGCTATATTATGAAAACTCATAGCGTAAAAAGGCTTTTCCGGGGTAAAGCGACAGGGGGAGTTAGTGAAGCTGCGCCCCGCCTGGCGTTACCTCCTCCCCTCCCCCGCCGGAGCGGCCCGGAATAACGGGAACCCTGCCCCGGCTTTGGGAGTAAGCACAGGGGAGTTTCCTACACTGCAGACCACACAAGCGGTTTCTTTGAGCGCAGCGCCCCCTGACGGGGCGGCTGCCTGGGCCAACACCTTAACCGAAACCGCCATGCTCCTGTTCGACAACAGCGCCATCAAGCTAAGCTACGACCCATCCACCGACATCCTGGAGGCCGACTACCCGGACCTGCACGGGTCCCGGCTCTCGGAGGTCATCTTCAACCTGGATAAGCTGGTGGAGGCGGTCAGCAGCTATGACATCAAGCTCGTCCTGCTCAACTCCAGCACCACGGCCGTCTCCGTGGGCGACGCGGAGAGCCGGCAGGTGGCCGCCCACCTGGCCGCGGGGCTGGCGCGGACCCGGGTCCTGCGGGTGGCAAGGGTGTCCTCGCAGGACCAGTCCGTGGAGGAGACGGCGCAGGCCAACATGGGCCACATCCGCCGGTCCCTGCGGCTCCCCTTCGAGCTGAAGAGCTTCCCCTCCCGGGAGGAGGCCGTCAGGTGGCTGCGGGGGGAGGCGTGAGCTAGGCACGCACCTTGTATTAGGTTATAGACATTTCTTAATATAGGTAAATATTTTATGATATTAGTCAAACAAACGCTCACCTTTGCTGTACTCTACCCAAACGCCTCGCCATGCTCCTCTACAAAGGCATCATCACCCTTGACTATGACCCGGCCACGGACGTGCTGGTCGCCGTCCTGCCCGACGCCCGGCAGTTCGGGCTCTCGGAGATCGCCATGTGCCTGGGCCTGGTGGTGGAGAGCGTGAGGAGCTACGACATCAAGCTCCTGCTGCTGGACGCCGTCGGCACGGAGGGCGAGGGGCAGGGGGCCGCCTACGCCAGCTTCATCTCGGAGTTGAGCAAGACCCGGCTCCGGAAAATGGCGCGGCTGGCGGGGGCAGACGACGGGTGGCAGGAAAGGTCGGCCCGGATCGCCGCCGAGGGCCGGCAGGGCCCCCACCGTCCCCTGGAGTTCCGCAGCTTTGACAGCCAGGCCGAGGCCTTGGGCTGGCTGGTGTCCTCTGTGCCCGCTTAAGCCCCCGCCGCCCGACCATCCAAAGGGCGGGGAAGTTGTTTCCTGCTAAACCGGCGACTAAGGTAGCGGCCCAGGCACAATGATTCCCTCCCCCTTCGTTATAGGGATGCCTGCCGCCGCAACCTTTTTGCTTGAAAGGAGTTTAGGCCAGGCAGTAAACTTTCAGCACCACTCAATGACAGGTAAAACAGCGCCACGGCCTGGTTTCAGGTACGACATCAACGCCCTGCGGGCAGTAGCGATCCTGGGGGTCCTCCTCTTCCACTACAAGGTGCCCTTCTTCCAGGGGGGCTACGCGGGGGTGGACGTGTTCTTTGTCATCTCAGGCTACCTGATGACCCGCATCATCGCCCGGTCCATCGACAGAAAGGACTTCTCCTTCAGGCACTACATCACAAAGCGGCTCCAGCGGATCGCGCCCGCCCTGCTCTGCCTGGTCACGGTGCTCACCCTGGCCGGCTTCTTCCTTTACCTCCCCCAGGAATACAGCCTCAACGGGCAGAACGCGGCGGCGAGCGTGCTTTTCCTCTCCAACATCCTCTACTGGCAGCACTCGGGATACTTTGACCCCTCCTCGGACATGAACATCCTGCTGCACACCTGGTCCCTCTCCGTGGAGTGGCAGTTTTACCTGCTCTATCCAGGCGCGCTGCTGCTGCTCGGCAAGGTGTTCAGGAAGCGGCTTTCCTACCTGCTCTGCTTCGCCGGGGTTACCGTGCTGATCGCAACGCTGTCCTTCATACTTGCAGAAACCAATCCGACCGCCTCTTTCTATTTGTTTCCGACCAGGTCCTGGGAAATGCTCTGCGGGGGGATCGCCTTCTTCGCGGAGGGCCACATCAGAGGCTACCGGTGGCGGAGGGCCGTGGCCGTGGCGGGGTATGCGGCCATCGCCTGCAGCTTTGTCTTCCTTGACACCGCCATGCCCTGGCCCGGCCCCTTCACCCTGCTCCCGGTAGTGGCCACCTTCCTGGTGATCCTGGCTGATTGTGGGGACCTGCGGCCCGTCCGGCTCGGTGCCGTCCAGTACATCGGGCGCATCTCCTACTCCCTGTACCTGTGGCACTGGCCCGTCTTTGTCCTGGCCCAGTACTTCGGCCTGGTGGCGGGCCCATGGGCCGTGGCCTCCCTGACGCTTGCGTCCCTGGCCCTGGGCCACCTGTCCTACCGGTACGTGGAGACGCGCCGGCTCGCCGGCAGCGGAACATTGGTCGCGGCCATGGTAGCCCTCTTCGCCGGCACGGCCGGCCTGGCGTACTTCAAGGCCAACCAGCTCCTCTACAAGGACAAGACCATCGCCATCGAGGGCTACCTGAGCGAGCACGGGCGGGAGCTGGGCGCACAGTACTGGCGGGATACCTGCCACGTGAGCAACATGGAGGACTTTGACAAGGGGCGCTGCCTGTGCATCGAAGAGGGCAAGGAGAACATCCTGCTGCTCGGCGACAGCCATATGGGGCAGCTGTCGCGCTCCCTGCGGGAGCGCCTGGAAAGCAAGGGGGTCCACCTGCTCCAGGCCACGGCCTCCGGCACCTTCCCCACGCTCCGGGCCCATGAGGGGGAGGAGGCGATGGTCCGGCCGCTGATGGACTACATGTTCCGGCAGTTTATCCCCAGGCATGCAAGCGACATCGACGGGGTCCTTCTGACGGCCAGCTGGGCAGGCAAAAAGGACATCCCCCGGGACAGCATCCTTTCCGGCTTGCGGGAAACGCTGGCATACTTCCGGCAACACCACATCGAGGCGCTGGTGGTGGGGCAGACAGACCGCTACACCATACCCTACGCCACGGTAGCGGCCAGGGACTTTGAGTACGGCCGGAGCACCGGGCACAGGTTCCGGGACGCCTATGCCGCCGAGCTGGACAAATACCTGAGCAGGCACCTGGGGCCGGTTTACATTCGGGTGTTCAACTCCGGCAGCGCCCCGCGGCTTTCCCCCCGGGGGGTGCCCTACATGGCCGACAACCACCATGTGACCCCGTACGGGGCGGACCTGATCGTCTCCAGGATCCTGGCTAGCCCCGAGGCACGCGATTTCCTTGATTTGAGCGACAAGCCTGTGGCGTCTCGAAAGTAGCACCGCTCCCCGGCATTTCCTGCTCGCTTGGGAGCGGGTGCATGCCCCGGCATCGCCGATTGCACAAGCCAAGGCTTGCCCAACGCAGCTGCAACCTGCTTATGCCCGGGCGCGACGTCAGGTATAGCTGAGTACAGGCCGGGGCTAACAAAGGGGCCTCAAAAAACCCTTAGCTGACCAGCACGGCCAGGTACGCCATGTAGCAGGCAAGCAAAATCATCCCCTCCCACCGCACCAGCTGCCTTCCTTTGCCGGTGAAGAGGAAGACGAACAGCAGCAGGCTGGCCGCGATGTTGACGGCGATGTCCAGAAAGGAGCTCTTACTTACCGGCAGGGGGGCGATGACGGTGGAGAGCCCCAGGATCAGGAAGATGTTGAAGATGTTGGACCCCACCACGTTGCCGATGGCGATGTCCACGTTCCTCTTCCTGACCGCCACTACGGAGGTCGCCAGCTCGGGCAGGGAGGTGCCGATGGACACCACAGTCAGCCCGATCACCCTCTCCGACAGGCCGAGCGCCTGGGCGATGCCCACCGCGCTGGTCACGATCAGCCTCCCACCCACGACCAGCCCGGCCAGCCCCAGGCCGATGAGCAGGAGGGCCTGCAGGTACGTGTAATCCTTTGTCTCCGTCTCCTCCCCGGCTGCCCCGCCCTGCGCCAGCCTGAGGTTGTAGACCAGGAATATCGCAAAGAACAGCAGCAGCAGGAGCCCTTCCGTTCTGGAGATAAGCCCCACGGCCGCGCCGTCCAGGAGCGCATCGCCGGAGACGAGCAGCACGGAGACGGCGGCAAGCAGGCTCAGGGGGATCTCCAGCCAGGTGGTGTTGGTCTTGACGGTGAGGGGGCGGATCAGGGAGCAAACCCCCAGAATGGCCAGGATGTTGAAGATGTTGCTCCCCAGCACGTTCCCCAGCACCATCTCCGTGCTGCCGCCGGTGGCGGCGAACACGTTCACCACCAGCTCCGGGGCCGACGTGCCGAAAGCCACGATCGTCAGGCCAATGACAATGTTGGGGACGCCCAGCCGGGACGCCAGGCTGGAGGAGGCGTCGACCAGTTTGTCGGCGCCGAAGATCAGGGAGACGAACCCTGCTATAAGGATAAGGTAATCGACCATTGCCTGTTATGCTTAGCGCCACATACGCAGGAACGGCAAGCTGCCCCTGCGAGGGCACCTGCAAAAGTAGGGTATTTTGGCAAGACCAGAACCAGCAGGGCGGCTACATGTCGCCTCGCACCTGCACGCCCCAGCTGCCGGCATTGCAACATGATGCTGTCCTGGCCGTAAAAGACATGGAGCACAAGAAGTTACATGTTTTCTATACCATTGAGTATAGGATAGGTTGAGAAAAGGCTGTCTCCCACGGACAGCCTTTTTGTTCTACTGCTGCCCTTCACCGGCCTTCCATCTTGCGCAACAGGCAGTTGCGTAAATACGAGGTTTAAAGAACTGTAGCCATGCGCTTAGGCCCATTGCCGGATGGTACGGCAAAAGGGTGTTGCTTTGCCAGCGTTACCCGTGCACCATGGGGTTCCTAATTCCAATAGGTGCTTAGGGGATACACCGGCTAACAGTCTCATAAACTCAACCTTATTGGGTATAGAGGAAACAGTTTGATGAGATGGCAAAAAGAGAAGCATTGAGCCTCATAAGAGCTGTTAGAGGTACTCCCCTGCCCCGTCGCTTAATTCCGCCGTTTATTGATACAGCCTGTTTCTGTGACCCGTCCTAAATAACGTTGACCGATGCTTTGTCCTTCAATTTGGTCAATCTATATCAGGACTAGATATGTTATTTCAGGTGAGATTCAACCTATCCATTCGCGGCCCCGCGGGCACTACCGGACGAATAGGCTAGTCGGCATCCTCAGAGCACATGGCACAGATAAAGCAGAGCGGGAACGGGTGAAAGCTTAGTATGCTTGTCAGTCTGCCGCAGCCGTGGGTTCAACGTGAATCATCACGTCGATGAACTGCGGAAGGTGCCGCTGTATGTTGTCCTTTACCTGGTGTGCCACCACGTGCCCCTGCTCCACGGTCATGTTCTTGTCCACCCAGATGTGCAGGTCCGCGTGGTTCATGACGCCCATCTTGCGCGTGTGGCACTTCTGTACCTTTACCACGGCGGGTACTTCCCCGGCCAATTCCGCCACGCGCTGGTTCAGGACAGGGTCCAGCTCCTCGTCCAGCAGCTCCCCGATCGCGGGCCGTAGTATGTGGTAGGCATTGATCAGAATGATACCGGCGGCCAGCAACGCAGCCCAGTCATCGGCCACTTCGTATCCCTTGCCTCCCACTATCCCGATCGTGATGCCGATGAAAGCCGCCGCGGACGTGATGGCATCGCTGCGGTGATGGAAGGCGTCGGCCTTTACCGCCTCGCTGTTTGCCTCCAGACCTGTCTTCAGCACAAAGCGGTAGAGCAGCTCTTTGGTCACGATGACAACCAGCAGGATGAGGAGCGTGTACGGGGCTGGCGTCTTGTGCGGCGACTGGATGTTCCCGATGCTCTCCCTGCCGATCAGGAAAGCCGCCGCACAGAGGGCCAGCGCAATGCCGATAGCCACCAGCGCCTCGGCCTTGCCGTGCCCGTAGGGGTGGTTCCGGTCTGCCGGCCTGGAGGACCATTTCAGGCCCAGCCACAGCATAGTGGAGGTGAAAATGTCCGCCGTGGACTCAATGGCATCGGCTATCAGAGCAAAAGAATGCCCGAAGATGCCGCCCAATGCCTTCAGTACCGCCAGAAAGGCACTGAACAATATCCCAATGAGCGTGGTTTTAAGTCCCTGGTGTGTTGTTGGCTGTGCCTGGTTCTCCATGTGGTGCTGTTCCTTCTGTCTATTAAACTCGGCACAATCGCCGGATGCTACCCCTACCCCGCCCGCCTGCTGGTACACGACAGGGGCGCCCAAGCCCGGCCTAAACGAATGGGAGGCCTCCGGCAGGCAACCGCAAAATTACTAAAATCTGTAGAAAGCGCCCCGCAATCACCACCCCAGGGGAGGTGACAGGCGTCTACAAGGGCTGCCGTGGCAAACATGTAGGTCAGCAACAGGGTAAATCTGGTGGCCCTTCAGCACAGTCGGGTTACGGGTGGTGCGGGAAACGGTGCTTGCGGCCAGGTAAACAGGCGGAGCCAAACCGCAAAAAACAACCCGCCTTCTGCCAAGGCGGGTTGATGAAACAGGTAAGCCGTTTGGCCACCATGGCGATCGTCAGAAATTCAGTTTACTGGTCCTACTCCAGTATTCTTACCGCGATAGGGTCCAGGCTTTGGCCTGTTTTCTCTACCTCGACCTCCACTTTTCCGCCTTCCTTCAACTGGTCGAAAGCAACGGTTTCGCCATCCTTGGTCAGGGTCGTGTTTTCGGTGAAGTACAACTCCAGACGCTTGTCATCCGCAGTCTTCACATATATCTCAGACTTGTCGGCCTCCACTTCGTCAATCGTCCCCTGGTAGGTACCTGATTCCACCACGTCTGTGCTTTCTTCGCACGAGTAGAGGAACGGGACCATGAGTAACACTGCCAGGAACAGGTTTTTGAATCGATTCATCGCGTTGTTTTTGGTTTAGTCAAAGAAACAAAATAAGGCTCGCAAGTCCAAAAGGCCTTTAGCCCGCATACAGGTTTTACAGGGATACGCGGCAGCCATTCTCCATGTAAAGAGCCTCATCAAGAGCATTTGTTGTGGCCCATCCTGGTTTCGGCTATAGTATACTTGCTTCATCGCATTACTATGATTTTGCTCCTACCGGTTTCCCTTCAACCCCCTGCTTCTTACTACCAGGCATAGGCAGCAACATACTCCCTCTAGGATAAGCCGGGGGCACACCGCCTATGGGCTACCCCTCTGATAAGCGTCAGTCTGCGTGCTCCGTTTCTCCCTTTCCCATCTCTGAGACTAGGTTGTAGGCCCCACTGTAGGCAAAGCGGGCGCTGTCCGGCACTTGCTCCAGTGGCCTTACCTCTACCCAGCCGTCACCCATGCTCCCTGTAGCCACCGGCACCCGCTTAAAGACCCAGCCCTGCCCTGCACCAGGCGCGGCGCTGTTCCCGGCCCTGGCTGCGTCTCCGCCTGGCTCCTCCCCCGTTTTATAGAAGACGAACTCCTGCCCCCCCTCCTGCACCACGGCGGCCTCGGGCAGCGCCGGCACGGTGGCGCTATCCGTCGCAATACGCCCCTCGATATAGGTACCCGGGATAAGGCCCTCCGTCTCTCCCCTGATGTCCCCGTGCAGGTGCACGGCCTTCACGTCTTGCTCAAAGGCAGGGCTGATGTTATACACCACGGCCCGGTACTCCTTCCCAGGCGAGTTGCCGATGGTGAAGTACACGCTCTGGCCGACCTTCACCTTCGCCATGTCCTTCTCAAAGACCCTGAAGTCGGCGTGTAGCTGCGACTTGTCCACCACCGTGAACATCCGCTGCTGGGGCGGCACGTACTGGCCGGTGTTGACGCTCACCTGCTGCACGGCCCCACTAATGGGAGAGACAACCGGAACCGACTGGGAGATATTGCCGGACAGCACGCGTGCCGGGCTCACCCCCAGGATGCGGAGCCGGGACTTGAGCCCCTCCACCTGTGCCTTCCCGGCCTTAAAATTGGATGTAGCCTCCTGCAGGTCCCTGCCGGAGCCGACTTGCTGCGCATACAGCCGCTGCTGGCGCCTGTACTCCTGCTCCTGGAACTGCAGCCTGCTGGCCGCCTCCTGCAGGTCCACCTGCATCTGCACCAGCTCCGGGTGCGTCAAAAGGGCCAGCGTCTGCCCCTTCCGCACCTTGTCTCCCTCGATGACTTTGATTTCCTGCACGTTTCCCCCCACCACGGCGCTGACCTCCGCCAGGCTCTGCGGCGGCACCTCCAGCTCGCCCGTTACTTTTGTGGTGGCCGACAGGTTCCTGTTTTGCAGGGGGCCCAGCTCCAGGCCGACCGCCTCCGCTTGCGCGGGCGTCAGTTTTACGGTCCCCGCCTCCTGTGCTCCCGCCTCCGTGTGTGCCGCAGCGGCTTCTCGCTGCGCTGCCTGCTTGTCTGGTGTGTTACAGGCGCCAAGCAGGAGCAGCGCGCCCAGTAAGAGGCCTATGTTGTTTTTGATATGCATCTTCTTTAGGTCGTTTATTGGTTTGCTGATTGAAGAAAGTAAATAAGGCGCGCCTTGGTTTCCAGGTAGCTGCCCAGCGCCTGCTGCGCGTCCAGCTCCACCTGGATAGCGTCTCTGATGATCTGGAGAAAGCCGATGTAGTCCACGGCCCCCTCCCGGTAGGCGATGATCGCCCCGTTGCGCTGCTGCACCGCCAGCGGCAAAGCCTCTTGCTGATAGTACTGCCAGGAGTTGAGCCACTTTCTGTACTCCTCCACCAGGCTGCCGTAGCCGGCCTGCAGTTCGGCACGGGTGCGTTGCAGGTCTTGCACAGCGATCTCCCGCTCTATCCTGGCGGACTGGGCGCGCCCCCGCTCCGGGAAAGGCAGCAACGGGAAGCTGATGCCCACCTGATAGCTGTAGAACCCGCTTCGCCCCCCTACCTCCTGGGAGGCGTACTGCCCGCTCAGGCTGGGCAGGTAGGCGGCCCTGGCCGCACGCTGGCGCGCCTTGGCTACCTCGACCTGTTGCTGCGCATAGTCCAGCAAAGGGTGCTGGGCAAGCGAGTCGGCCAGCGCTGGGACAGCCGCCGTCAGCTCTGCAGGGGCTTGCATCCGGACAGTAAAGGTAGTGTCTGCCCCCAGCCATTGGTTCAGCTGGCGCACCGCGGCCCGGAAATCCCGGTAGGCCTGCTCCTTTTGAACGGTGATCCGCCTGGACTCATTGGTGGCCGCCAGGTACTCCAGGTGGGAGATGGCCTCTGTTTCGTAGCGTACCTCGGCTGCCCTGGTGAACCCGGCCAGCACTGAGTCCAGCTGCTGGTAGAGCGTGTAGCGCATCCGGGCCGCATACGCCCTGCCCCAGTCGATGCGCACCTCCCGGGCCACCTCCAGGGTCGTGAGCTTCACTTCTGCCCGGGCCAGGTCCACTTGCTCCCGCTGTAGCCGGAGCCTGGGCGCGATACCGAACAACGCTATGTTTTGTTGCTGCACGCCGACGCGGTTGTAGACGCCGTCCTCCGTTCCGCGGCCGACCTCTTCCTTTCCGGAGAACACCTGGGTGCTGCCCAGGTCCCATGCTGTTTTCCTGAGGGCCTGCTGGTTTCTAACGCCCAGCCGGGCCGCCGTGACGGCAGGATAACCGGCCACGGCCCGCTGAACAGCCTCCTCAACGGATAGAGCAGGAAGTTTATCCGGAAGCACAGGAGTTCCCTGTGCCCTGGAAGCGGCGGGGACAAACAGGAGCCCTGCGCCCAGCAGGAGAGGCGCCAACAGGGACGGGGCCACGGCAACGCCTGCGCTGCCTCCGCGTTTACCGGCCCTGGCCTCGACTACGTAATACAGGATAGGCAGCACCACCAAGGTCAGGAAGGTGGCCGTCACCAGCCCCCCGATCACCACCGTGGCCAGCGGCCGCTGCACCTCCGCGCCGGCAGAGGCGGACAGGGCCATGGGGATAAAGCCCATGACGGCGGCCGTGGCCGTGAGCAGGATGGGGCGCAGGCGCTCCTCCGTCCCCACGAAAATCCGCTGCCTGAGGTCCGTTACGCCTTCCTCTTTCAGGCTGTTGAACCGGCTCACCAGCACCAACCCGTTGAGCACGGCCACCCCGAAGAGCACGATAAAGCCCACGCCGGCCGATATGCTGAACGGCATTCCCCTCAGGGCCAGGGCAAAGACGCCCCCGATGGCGGCCAGCGGCACGGCCATGTAAATCATGATAGACTGGGCCAGTGAGTGCAGCGCAAAGTACAGCAGCACGAAGATCAGGGCCAGGGCGATGGGCACCACCACCTGCAGGCGTGCCTTGGCCCGCTGCAGGTTCTCAAATGAGCCGCCGTATGTGACGCGGTAGCCGGGCGGCAGGTCCAGCTGCGCGTTCAGCTTGGTCTGTATGTCCTGCACCACGCTCTCCACGTCGCGTCCCCGCGTGTTCACGCCCACGTTGATGCGGCGCGACGTGTTGTCGCGCGAGATCTGCATCGGGCCCGGCTGGTAGCTGATGTCGGCCACCTCTTGCAGGGGCACCTGCTCCCCGCTGGGCAGGTCGATATAGAGGTTGCGCACATCCTCAATGCCACGGCGGTTCTCCTCTGAGAGGCGCACCACGATGTCAAAGCGCCTTTCCCCCTCAAACACCACGCCGGCCACCCCGCCGGCGAAGGCGGCGCTGATGTAGTTGTTGAGCCTCTCGATGTTCAGCCCGTACTGGGCGATCTTTCCCCGGTCAAAGCGCACGGTCATCTGCGGCAGGCCGGAGATCGCCTCCAGGTTCACGTCCCCCACGCCCGGCACCGTCTGGATCAGCTGCGCCATCTGCCGGCCTTTGCTGGCCAGCACCCCCAGGTCCTCCCCGTAGAGTTTCACGGCCACGTCCTCCCGCACGCCGCTGATGAGCTCGTTGAAGCGCAGCTCCACCGGCTGGCTGAACACGAAGTTGATGCCCGGCAGCACCGAGAGCTTCTCTTTGATCTTTTCGATGAGCTCCTCCTTGGAGTCTGCGTTCACCCATTTCTGCTCGTCTTTTTCCAGGATGATGAAGGAGTCCAGTATATCCATCGGCATGGGGTCGGTGGGGATGGCCGACACCCCGATGCGGGCCACCATCGTCTTCACCTCCGGGAAGTTGGCCAGCACGACCTTCTCGATCTTCTTGGACTGTTCGATGCTTTCGGACAGGGAGGAGCCCGGGCGCAGCAGCGCCTGCATGGCGATGTCGCCCTCGTCCAGGCTCGGGATAAACTCCCCGCCCATGCGGGCGAAGGTGAAGCCGGCCCCAACCAGCAGCACCACGGCGGCAATGACCACGATGGCTTTGTGGTTCAGGGCCTTACGCAGCAAAGGCAGGTAAAGGCGGTGCATCCCGCCCATCAGCCGGTTGCTGGTGTGCTCCACTTTACGCTCAAAACGGCCCAGCAGGCTCTTCTCAGAGGAAGGCCTGAGGAACAGGGCCGCCATCGCGGGCACATAGGTCAGGCACAGGATAATGGCCCCAAGCACGGCAAAGCCGAAGGTAAAGGCCATGGGTTGGAACATCTTGCCCTCCACGCCGGTCAGGAAGAGGATGGGCGCAAACACAATCAGGATGATGATCTGGCCGAAGAAGGCAGCATTCATCATCGTACTGCCGGACTCATAGGCGACCGCGTTCATCTGCTCCTGCCCCAGCGCCTGCTTCCCTTGCCTGACCTTCTTCTCGATCAGGTGCACCGTTCCCTCCACGATGATCACGGCCCCGTCCACAATGATGCCGAAGTCAATGGCGCCCAGGCTCATCAGGTTGGCCGACACGTGGAAGACGCGCATCAGGATAAAGGCGAACAGCAGGGCCAGCGGGATGACCGAGGCGGTGATCAGGCCGCCCCTAAAACTGCCCAGCAGCAGCACCAGCACGAACACCACAATCAGCGCCCCCTCCGTCAGGTTCTTGGACACCGTGCTGGTCGTACGGGCAATCAGGTTGCTCTGGTCGATAAAGGGTTTGATCACCAAACCCTCCGGCAGGGATTGCTGCACCTGGGCCATACGCTCCTTCACTGCCGTGATGACTTTGTCAGGGCTCTCGCCGCGGAGCATGAGCACCATGCCGCCCACGGCCTCCTGGCCGTCCTGCGTGAAGGCCCCGTAGCGCACCTGACTGCCGAACTGCACGGCGTCTGCCACATCCCGGACAAGGATCGGGGTCCCGCCGTCGTTGCGGACGACGATGTTGCGTATGTCGTCCAGCGAGCGCACCAGGCCCTCGCCCCGGATGAAGTTGGCCATGCTGTTGCGCTCGATGTAAGCGCCCCCGGTATTGACGTTGTTTTTCTCCAGGGCCTCGAACACCTCGGAGACAGACACATGCATGGCGTTGAGCTTGCCCGGGTCCAGGGCCACCTCGTACTGTTTGATGTTTCCCCCGAAGGCGTTTACCTCCACCACGCCCGGCACAAGCGCCATCTGCCGCGCCACGATCCAGTCCTGGATCGTGCGCAGCTTGGTGGGGGTGTACACCGAGTCATAGCCCGGCTGCGGCTCGAGCACGTACTGGTAAATCTCGCCCAGGCCGGTGCTAATGGGGCCCATGGAGGGCGTTCCGAACTGATCCGGGATCTCCTCGCTCACCTCGCGGAGCTTTTCCTGCACCAGCTGCCGGGGCAGGTAGGTGCCCATATCGTCCTCGAAGACGATGGTGACGACGGACAGGCCGAAGCGGGACACGGAGCGGATCTCCTCCACCCCCGGCAGGTTGGCCATGGCCAGCTCCACCGGGTAGGTGACAAACTGCTCGATGTCCTCTGTGGAGAGGTTCTCTGACGTGGTGATGACCTGCACCTGGTTGTTGGTGATGTCTGGCACCGAGCCCAGGCTCACGGTGGACATGGCCCAGGCGCCCGCCCCGATCCAGGCGATGACCAGCAGGCCGATGATAAGCTTGTTCTTGATAGAAAAAGCGATAATTCTGTTAATCATGGTTGGTTTCTTTATGCGCACGGAGAGGAAATGGCGCGCCCCGCCCAAGGCAGCCATCCCCCTGCAGGGGGATGATCACAAACAAGCCCGGCTGCAGCCGCTTCGGCCATGGGGCTTTCCAGCCTTTCAGTGTGGCTTCCGCGTGCTCTTGCCGGTGCGCTAGTTGTTTTTGGCTTCCTCTTTTAGGATTTTCGGTTCCGATGGGCAAAAGGCGTCTTAAAGCCCAGGGCCTCTTGTGCTTTGATTTGTTTGGGATGAACAGGACGGGACCAGCAATGGGCACGCCCGCCCGTACCGGCGGTACAGCGGTATTGTCCTGTCCTTAAGAGAATAGAGGGGTATTAGGCTACCTGAGGCGGTTGCCAGATAGCACGGGAGCGGGAGGAAACATGGAGGCTCTGATACTGCCCCTGCCGCGGGGCTACGTTCTGTAAGGAGGCGTATTCGACTGCTTGCGTAGGCTGTGGCTGGAAATGGGTGTGGCAGCAATGGCAGGAGCAGAAAGGAAGGCAGCTGTCTGCCCCACTGTCCTGGTGGTCCTGGTGCAGGTCCGCCACAACGATGGCCACCTTGCCCCTTTCGCCGGGGGCCGGCCTGTCTGCGCATGGCTTCAGGGAGAGCGTCAGCAGAAGCAGGGTCAGTATGTGGAGCGCTAGCCTCATCTACCGCAAAGATACGCATTATAACCGTGCAACACTATGGCAAGTTCGCCGCCGCACCGACCAAGGCTGGGTCTGGGGAGTGGGCAAGAGGGTTGCCTTTCACCCCAAGATCGCTTTTGCCCAGCTACGCCAGCATGCCCAGGAGGAGAAACAAGAGGAAGCCGCCGAAAAAGGAGGCCGTCAACAAAGGCGACTCCGGCTCCTCGTGGGCCTCGGTCAGCAACTCCTCGGTCACCAGGAACAGCAGCGCCGCCAGACCGAAGGAGAGGATGATCTCCAGCAGGTTGCCCGAGGCCCCGCCCAGTAGCGCCGTGCCGATGGCGGCCCCCACCAGGAAGGTGACGCCCAGGCCTCCCAGGATCAGCAGGGTCTTCGTTCGGGTGGCGCGGCTCTTGCCCAGGGTCACGGCCACGGCCAGCCCGAGGGAGAAGACCTCGGTGGTGAGCGCCAGCGTCAGCAGCACCCCCTCCTTGGCCCCCGCCGCAAAGCCGATGCCCAGCAGGAAGCCGTCCACCAGCAGGTCCACGCCCATGGCCGTGAGCAGGCCCAGGGGGAGCGCCTCCGCGGCCTCTCCCCCTCCTGCGGGCGGGTGCGCGTCGAGCTTCTGGCTCAGGTAACGGACGGCCAGCATGGCCACGATGCCCAGGCCAAAGCCGAGCACGATCTCCAGGGGCGCGTGGAGGCGGACGATGTCGGGCAGCAGCTCGACGGAGACGACGGAGAAGACCACGCCGGCGGCAAAATGTAGAATGCCGCTGCGGAGAGCGGGACCGGGGGGAAAGAAGATGCCCACCGCCCCGCCAATCATAATGGCTCCCAAGGGGAGCAGGGCGTACAGCAGTGCGTTGATCAGAGCGTTATCCATGCTTGGGTTGCCGCAAAGCAAAGTTGATGTCTTGCCTTAAGCTACGCAAAGAATGGGGCCCCGGATATAAATCCGGCTTTTGGGACAGCTACATGTAAAAGAAAAAGGTTGCCTCGTCCTGAAAAAAGTTGACAGTTGGTCCCGTCCTGGAAAAAGTTGACGATTTTGGATGAATGATAAAATCAAGAAGTTAATACCGGCTATAGCTTGTCAAATGTGTTCATTTACTCTTCGATGGTCTAATTAAGTACGGAATTAGCTTGACGCTAGCGCTACTTTTTTCATCTAACTACTACTACTATTATTGCAGCTGTGGACTTGTGGTTAACTCTGCAGGAGTTATCCATAAATCCACAGCTTGTTGGCTCATATGCCTTCAGCTTCTCTGGCCGGTGGCGTACTCTTCCACTGCTTCACTAAAGGTTCTTCCACTTGGTGAGCCTGTGAGGGAGTCAGGTAGCCACAGCTCATGTGAGGGCGAAGGGTATTGTAGTTGCGGATACCCTTTTCCACGGCCAACAAAGCCTCCATATGAGACTTAAACACCTGATTGAGCCGGAACTCATGCTTCAGGATTCCGTTCACCCTTTCGGCGATCTGGTTCTCGTACGCCTCGCCGCTGTCTGTCATGCTAATGGCAATGCCTGCTGTCCTTAGCTGCTTTACATACTCAAAGCTGCAGTACTGCACGCCCCGGTCAGAGTGGTGAATAAGCCCGTTCCCTTGTTTACTGCGCGTGGCAAGCGCCATTTCCAAGGCGCTCAGGCAGCCTTCCGTGCTCAAAAACTGATGCAGGCAGTAGCCCACGATCTTCTTGGAATAGGCATCGGTGATCAGAGACAGGTAGTTGAAGTCAAAGCCCACATAAATATAGGTCATGTCGCATACCCATACCTGCTCAGTTTCCAGGACGGGGAGCTGCTTTACCAGATTAGGGTACTTCCTTAGAAGATGGTTAGAGTACGTGGTCTTGGGCACAGATCTTCTGTGCCGGATGAGCAGATGGTGTGCCCGGAGCAGCTCATGCAGCCGGTCCCTGCCCATGGTGATCCCGCTTTTATGCAGGGGCTCCCGCAGCAGAAGGTACAGCTTCTTTGTCCCCAGCCCGGGTATCTCCCTTCTGAGGGCGGTCACCAGATCCAATGCCAGCATGCACTGTGCAGCACGCCGGTCCAGAAATACCCTCCGCTGATGAAATGCTTGACGGCTTTTCCCAAACAGTCGGCAAAGGCAACCGACACTTGCCTTTGCTGTTCCCTTATGCTGAAGGGTCAGGACCGTTTGGTACCAGGCTTTTTTCGGATCGAAATCTTCAGGTCCTTTTCGGCCACCTCAATCATCGTGTGCAGGGCCAGGATCATCAGGTTCGCCTCTTCCAGGGCTTTCTCCAGCTGCTTGTTCCGCTGCCTCAGGGCTTCCAGGTTTTGCTTTTGCTTCTCATTCATGGGTGGTAATGATATAAGTCCTTGCTCAATCTTACGCTGATAGTCAGTAACCCAGTGATGAATTGTTTTGACGCTGTGTACGCCAAGCTCCTGCATGATATGCCTGGCATCTTCGCCGCCAAAAAGCACGCGAAAGGCAGCCGCCTCCTTGA
>NZ_JBDIZJ010000018.1:0-75808 GCF_039748935.1 Pontibacter chitinilyticus | reverse complement strand
CCCCTATTCACCCTCATTTGCGCCCCGCTCCGGCTGATCGGGTTGCAAAAGTACACATCGAAAGGGAAAAGGCAAGCACCAACGCAGAAAAAAACGCGATTCCCCCTTAACCCCCTGACCCTCAACCGCCCTTTTTTCTACAACCTGCCGGCCGCCGCCAGAAGCTTCGGGGCACGCCTGGCAGTGTATACTTGCAAAAGGCACTGTATTTCCTTTTTCTCCTATGCCATACTTCGTTATAGTACCTTCTCCTCTCCTTTTGTAAGTGTTGCGCTGTCGGCATACTCCTGTAGGTAGCTGTAGCGTTCGGTTAGCTTGCCATCTTTAGCAATGGTACCCCGGTGCAACACTCCTGCTGCATCGTCATTAAACAAATGGGGAAATACATTATCTATAAGGTGGCGGCCAAAATCGCGGGAGGCATTGCGTGGGAGCTCGCAGGGCAGGTTATCGACAGCCATTACTGTGATGTTGGCACGACTAGTATAGGCAGGTTCCAGTTCTCCGGTTTGCCTGTTATAGTCGTAGGCAGGTTGCAGGATGGTGGTGGCTTGCTTGGTTGTAGGGATGGAGCCGTTCACGTCGCAGGTAATATCGGCAATGGTATTGATCCTGAAGTCCGGCTCACGGGTTTCTTCTTCGGTAAACAGCTTAGGCGCGCAGGGGTGCCAGTAGGCGCATGCCAGTAGCAGATCGGTTACACGTGTGAACTTCCGGAAGGTACTCTTATATAAGTGCGGGTTCGTATAAAAGTCCGGCGAGTCCCATACTTCCACGTCGGGGCGGCTGTTGTAATCGCCGGAGTGTAGCTGGGCATATACCGGCTCCGTAAACTGCTTGTACAGGTAATCAAATACGCTCACCTTTTTTATACCCATCTTATCCAGTACCTCCATCGCTCCGCCCGCCACACGCCCGCCACCCGTAACCGCAATTTTAATAGGTGGCAGCTTTACTTTAAAATATTCTTCCTGCATGTCCTCCATCTCGTGGCACAGGTACGCTGGTTTCAGATCAAACAAGCTCCACTTTTTACCATAGGTCAGGATGCCGTTGTAAGCCCCTACAATGCCGGCATAGCGGCCGAAGGCTACCACCCGTTGCCCCTGCTGGGTGGTCAGTGTTTCGTAATCTATTAACGTGATGTGCTTATCAAGTATAGCACGCAGCAGTTTTGCATTATGCGGTTGCTTCTTTATAGTATGCGAGAAAAAGAAATAGGTCTTCTGGGGGATCAATTCGTCGAGGGGCACTTCTTTTACCCCCATCAAGATATCACAGTCGCTCAGGTCCTGCTGCAGCGGAATGTGCAACTCGTAATACTCGGTGTCGGCAAAGCAGCGGATATCGCTGGGCTGCACGGCTATCTCCATACCCGGAAAGGCCTGCAGTGCTTCCTCGCACTTTTTAGGAGTAAGCGGCACCCGTTTATCCACCGGTATTTTTCCTTCTTTGATGATTCCGATTTTAAGCTTGTGCATAGAAGTAACGCTCTTGAATTGTTCGACAAATTGTTTTGTTAGGCAGAAGGATGATTGCCCGCTGTTGCCTATACAGTACCTGTTGCCGGTATAGCCAGCTAAAAGTTAACTATTTAAATGGATGCTTCAATATAATAAACATTTACTATTACTTTTGTATTAAGTATGAAAACGGCTCTGTAGCGTTAGTTTCAGCAAAAAGAAAACCTGTAAAATTCCCGATCCATATAGCACTGTTATGATTTTTAAAACCAAACCTGCCGACGTATTTAAAGAGCGCCACAACGGCCCTGACAAAGAACAGATGCAGGATATGCTGAAAACCATTGGGGCTGCCTCACTGGACCAGCTGATTGAGGAGACCGTTCCGGCCGCCATACGGCTTAAAAAGCCACTGAACCTGCCTAAAGCACTTTCTGAAAAAGACTTCTTAAACAAATTCGGAAAGATTGCCAAGCAGAACAAGGTATACAAGTCCTACATTGGCGTAGGCTACAACGACACCATTGTGCCGCCGGTTATACTTCGTAACATTATGGAGAACCCCGGCTGGTATACTGCTTACACACCTTATCAGGCCGAGATTGCCCAGGGCCGCCTGGAAGCACTGATCAATTACCAGACCATGGTGATGGACCTGACCGGCATGGAGATCGCCAATGCGTCGTTGCTAGACGAAGGCACAGCCGCTGCCGAAGCAATGGCCATGTTTTACTCGCAGCGCAAAGGCGCCCGTAAAAATGCCACCCGCTTTTTTGTATCGGAGCAGGTGCTGCCGCAAACGATTGACATTCTGAAAACCCGTGCCACCCCGCTGGGCATTGAGTTGGTCATCGGCGATCACCGCGAAGCAGACCTGCAGGACGAGACGCTGTTTGGCGCTATCGTACAATATCCTGCCACCGACGGAGCTATTTTTGACTATACTGATTTTATCAGCCAGGCCCACACGCAGGACATTTATGTGGTTGTAGCTGCTGATATTCTTTCCTTGACGCTTTTGACGCCTCCGGGTGAAATGGGAGCTGATGCGGTAGTAGGTACTACGCAGCGCTTTGGCGTACCGATGGGCTTTGGCGGCCCGCATGCCGGTTACTTTGCCACCAAAGATGCTTTTAAGCGGGTTATTCCTGGTCGTATCATCGGTATTTCGGTAGATGCTGCTGGGAACCGTGCTTACCGCATGGCCCTGCAAACGCGCGAGCAGCACATCCGCCGCGAGAAAGCAACTTCCAATATCTGCACTGCCCAGGTATTGCTGGCGGTGATGGCAGGCATGTATGCGGTGTATCATGGTCCGCGCCGCCTCAAGTACATCGGCCTGAACACGCATGCGCTGGCACAGCAGTTGGAGAATGGCTTAAGCACGTTGGGCTTTGCGCAGCAGAACGAGCAGTATTTCGACACCCTGAAAGTTGTTGTGGAGAGCGCCGCTATGCAGCAGGCTATCCGCACCGAGGCAGAAGCCGCCGGCATCAACTTCCGTTATTTTAATGATACCAACATCGGCATTTCACTCAACCAAAACACAGAACTGGAAGATGTGAAAGCGATACTGGCTGTTTTTGCCAAAGTAGCCGGTCAATCTGCAGAGGTGCTAACACTGGATGAACTGCCGGAAGACACAGAGATCACCTGGGCAGATAACCTCATCCGCCGGAGCGAATACCTGACACACGAAGTGTTTAACGAGCACCACTCCGAGCACGAGATCCTGCGTTACATGAAGCGCCTCGAGAATAAGGACATCTCCCTGGTGCATTCCATGATCTCACTTGGCTCCTGCACCATGAAGCTGAACGCTACGGCCGAAATGATCCCGGTTACCTGGCCAGAGATCGGGCAGTTGCATCCGTTTGCCCCTGCCGACCAGACTAAAGGCTATCAGCAGATATTTGCAGACCTGGAGCGCTGGCTCTGCGAAATAACCGGCTTCGACGCCGTATCGCTACAGCCCAACTCCGGTGCACAGGGCGAGTATGCCGGCCTGATGGTGATCCGCGCTTATCACGAATCCAGAGGCGAAGGGCACCGTACCGTTTCCCTGATCCCTTCCTCGGCACATGGCACCAACCCGGCTTCGGCGGTAATGGCTGGCATGAAGGTGGTAATTGTAAAGTGCGACGAGCGCGGCAATATTGATGTGGCTGACCTGCGTGCTAAGGCCGAACAGTATCAAGATGAGCTGTCGTGCCTGATGGTAACGTACCCGTCTACCCATGGCGTGTATGAGGAAAGCATCATCGAAATCTGCCAGATCATACATGAGAATGGTGGCCGTGTATACATGGATGGCGCTAACATGAATGCGCAGGTAGGCTTAACCTCGCCGGCCAACATTGGCGCCGACGTATGTCACCTGAACTTACACAAGACCTTCTGCATTCCGCATGGCGGCGGCGGGCCGGGCGTAGGCCCTATTGGCGTAGTAAAAGACCTGGCGCCATTCCTGCCTGGCCATGCTGTGGTAAAAACCGGCAGCGATAACGCTATTCATGCTGTTTCGGCTGCTCCCTGGGGCTCGGCTTCTATCCTGCCTATCTCCTATGCTTACATAAACATGATGGGCGGCGAAGGCCTGACCGAAGCGACGAAAATAGCCATCCTCAATGCTAACTATATCAAATCGCGCCTGGAGCAGCATTATCCGGTGCTATATGTTGGTAGAAATGGCCGTTGTGCGCACGAAATGATCCTGGATTGCCGTGGCTTTAAGAAAGCCGGTGTAGAAGTAGAAGATATTGCCAAGCGCCTGATGGACTATGGCTACCATGCGCCAACCGTATCTTTCCCGGTAGCAGGCACACTAATGGTGGAGCCAACCGAATCGGAAGCACAGGAAGAACTGGATAAGTTCTGCGATGTGATGATCTCGATTCGTGAAGAGATCCGAGAAGTGGAGGAAGGCAAAGCCGACCAAAAGAACAACGTGCTGAAGCATGCGCCGCATACCGCCAAGGTAGCACTGGCTGACAATTGGGACCGCCCGTATACACGCGAGAAAGCAGTATTCCCGATGCCGTACCTGCGCGATAACAAAGTATGGCCAACCGTAAGCCGTATCGACAGCGCTTATGGCGACCGCAATCTTATCTGCTCCTGCGCCCCCACCGAAGCCTACAACGAGAACGGCAACGAAATGGTAGCAGTCGGCTAAACTGACTTGTTTGTAAGTATAAAGTATAAGAAAGGTCCTGCAACTGGTGAGTTGCAGGACCTTTGTTTTTACCTCCTGCCCCTAACTGGTTACAGGCTGCCCATACTTTCTCTCGAGGCCGGTGCGCCTCGCAAGCAACTCTAAGTGCCATTCCCAGGTAAAACATCAGGTTGCAGGCACAAGCAAACCCTTCCTGCTAGCCTATTGCATAGAAGCTTTGTATTTAAACTCTCCTAATTCCGATCCGTCAATATTTTTATCTAATTTCAACAACTTTTTATACTAAATTCGCGCTATATACAGTTGTACTATATAATCCAAAATAGGTAAAATTACAATATAAGCACATCCTATACCTTAGCAAATAGTAAGATTACAGAAGTACCTTTTACTTTGTGCTGAAGAAGTATAGCCGTTGCCCAACAAACTAAGCATGCTACATTATATATTTAATGTGAATAAACCAGCTGTCCTGTTCCTGGCGTTTGCCGGGTTTGGGCTTATGCAAACACGTGCTGCTGCACAGGTGGCATCATTTAGCAGTATCGCCCTACATTTATCTAACAGGGCTGCTGCTGTAGCTGTGTGCCAGGAGCAGCAGTTGCTTGCTGTGCAAACGAATACAAAAGCTGCCCTGAACCTGGTGCCCGTCACCAATAGCCTGCCCGGCAGCACAGCGCCAGTTCCGGTACTTTGCCCAACAACCGGTAGCAAAGCAATGACGGAGGAACTGCAGGCCTGGGTTATTACAACGGCTACTGCCAGCAAAAAAGGCCGGCACAGCAGGTAAACTCCTTTTGCGCGATAGCCCTGCCAGATTATTGTTCCGTATACGAGCAATACGATTGAACCCAAGCACCTATCTTATGCCCCGATCTTTAAACATTTTCCTGCTTCATAGTTTTACCGCTTTGCTCCTGCTGCTCTTCACCGGTTGCACCCGTTTAACCGATGTGCAAAGCAACTATGACCGCACCGTAGAATTCAGGCACTACCAGACCTTTGCCTGGTATCAGGCCGAAGTACCTACCCGCATTGCCGGTCTTGGCCCGGAGTTTAGTGTTTTGCTGGACCAGCGCCTGAAAGAAGCTGTTTCCAGTGAGCTGGTAAAAGAAGGGATTACACCTGCTACGGTTAACCCTGGCCTTTTAGTAGCATATGATATTGCCGTAGATCCGACGCTTGCACCCGCGGCTTTGGGCGATGATGTGGCGCCCGGCTTTGCCTATGGCTACAGCTATTGGTACGGCTACCGCTACCGCTACGACTTTTCAGATATTCCAAACTACCGGTCTATTGACAAGTATAAACAGGGTACCCTCGTAATTGACCTGATCGATGCCAACACCAAAAAACTGGTATGGCGCGGGTGGGAAGAGGCAAACTTAAACCCCACCCAAATCGACGAAACAAAGATAAATGTAGTGGTCGCCAACATTATGGCGCAGTTCCCCCCATTGCCGGACACCACGCTCTAACTATAGCTTATACTTTAGGCTGAGGCCGCCAAAATAATTTCGGGCAGGGGCTGGCTGGTAGTACCGGCCGCCAAAAGCGTTCAGGTCGTTACCCAAACTATATGTTTCATTTGTAAGGTTATCTACCCCGCCAAACACCTCCAGCGCCAGTTGCCTGACCAGCTGTTTCCGCCAGCCCGCACGAGCACCTACGACCACATACCTGTCGGCAAACACTGTGTTCTCGTCTGTCAGCGGAATTCTATCTACGTAACTGGCGGTGACGTTCAGGTATACTCCCGCTTTTGAGGCCATATCTAAAGCAAGAGTGGCAGTGTTAGGTGCTACACCTGTAAGTTTATTGCCCGATAAATCTGTGTTGTCTTTCTGATAATCCTTAAACCGGAAATGGCTGTAAGTATAGCTGCCCCATACTTTCAGCAGGCTCAGTGGCAGTGTCGGGTCGTTGAGCAAGGTGTAACTGAGGCTGGTTTCAAGGCCTGTCTGGCTGGTCGCGCCCACATTCTGAAACACGGCTATGCTAGACACCTCCTGACGGCTCACGATCGTCTCCTTCAAGCGAAAATAAAAGCCCACTACATCAAAGTTCAGTTTGCCATGCAGGGCAAAGCCCCGGATGCCTGCTTCATAGTTAATACCTTTCTCTGCCTCTAAAGCGGTGTTGAAGCTGCCATCAGAGGGCAGTATCTCTTCTTCGGTGGGTGGCGAGAAGCCGGAACTGACGCTGGCATGCACCGATACCTGGTTTGTGAGACGCTTGAGCAACGCAATACGCGGCGAGAGCACAGTATTAAAATCGCGGGTATACTGGTATTGGTTGCCGCTGGTAGCTTGCTGCAGCCGTGTTATTTTATACTGCGCATCATTCAGGCTGAGCGCTGCGGTAGCGATCATACCGGCAGGAAGTTCTACCTCCGTTTGCACAAACAAAAACCCTGCTTTGGAAGTCACTTCGTCGTCGGTGCGAAGGCTGTCGGGAGTGCCGTGATTATTATCGTAGGTGCGAGCCGTTTCGAAGCCGCGCTGAAACTCGCCGCCAAAAGTATAAGTGGCGACCATACTTCCGATGTGGCTGGTATGCACAAAGCTGGTGCGACCGCCTAGTTCCTGGTCGGTGTTGCGCTCGTAGTCGGTGTTAAAGGGGTTGTCTTTGAAATGGTGCAAGCCATAGATAGCCGTGGTGTTGCGCCAGCTGTCGTTGAATTTATACTCCTGTTTTAGGCCAATGTTGATGCCGTTTTGCTGAATGGAGGCATTTTGCACCACGCTGCCGAACATGCCGCCACGCGCCTGCCGCGGGTTTTGGGTATACTGCTCCTGCGTAAGGCCACCGGGCAGCTCATAGTATAAATTGGAGTAGATAACATTAGCGGCGATCGTTCTTTTTTCAGAAGTATAAAACTCTGACGAGAGCAGCAGCACCTGCCGGTCCACGGCCGACTGCTCGCGGTAGCCATCGTACTGTTGCCGCGTGTACTGCACTAACAGGTTGCTTTTTTCGGAGCCGGAGCTGTAGGAGGCGATGTAATGGCGGTAACCATAGGAGCCGGCAGAGGCGCTTACCTGTAGCTGCTGCCCTTGGTCTGCCCGCTTCGGCTCCAGCAGAACCGTGCCACCCGTACCGGCACCGTATATACTGCCGGTAGGTCCTTTCAAGATCTCGATACGGCCAAAATTGGCCGGGTCCAGCAGGTTGAGCAGCGTGGTGCCGTTTGCTTCGGTAAGGGGGATGCCGTTGAAGTAGAGCTTGATGTTGCGGATACCGTAGGGGGAGCGGAGGGTGCTGCCCCGGATGGAAAGGCGATAGCTGGCCGGAGCCCGCTCGTCCATACGCACGCCAGGCACGGTATTGACGGCCCGTACGAGGGAGCTTTCACTAAACCTGTGGAGGACTTCGCTCTTAATTACGCTAATGGCTCCGGCTGTTTGCAGCAGCGGCCGGTTGGTTTCGTAGCCCTGCACTTCTACCTCCTGCAGTGCCGCCGCCCGGGGCCGGAGCAGCACCTGCAGGGGCCTTTCCCGGTACGCTTTACGCCAGTAAGCGGTATCCGTGCTGAAGCCAACGGAGGAAAAAATTACCGGGGCAGCGGTGTCTGGCAGACTGATAAGAAAGTAGCCCTGTTCATCGGTCAAGGTATAACTGGCGCCTCCTGCACTAACCGTTACCCCCTGCAAGGGCTGGTGTGTCTGTGCCTGCAGCACCCTTCCCCTCAGTTCCTGCGCCTGCAGGCGGCCAGACAAAAAAATCAACAAAAATAAAATAAGGGTATTAACCTGTGTTTTTCTGTCCATCGTTTCTGATTGCTTTGTACCCGTATAGGCTCCGTCACCCGGTTGTCAGCGGGTACTGCCTCTGCGTTACTTGCAAAGATGGGGAATTGTTTTGGTGGCTGGAGCTTTCCTTAGCAGTCGATCTCCCTGCCACCTCCCGGAGGCGCCTGCCCGGCCCCAGTGGCCGAACTATTTGAAAAGAAACAGCCCGGCAGCAGGCCCGTTAATTGTCAAATAGTCTTAACCCCTAGTGCCATGGCATGGGTGCGTAACAAAGTGAGCAAGGTTCTGCTATCACCCCCGAAATCGATACGAAATGCCGGGTGTCCCTCCCCCTTACTTTTTGCTCAGGTCTTTGATGCGGATATTTCTGAAATGAACGGTAGAATCGTGCCCCAGAAACCCGATGTAGCCTTTCTCGCGCTTCAGGCCCGGATGGTCTTTGCCATCCATGGTGCCGTTTTTCCTGGCATCCGTAATGTCACCATCCAAGATCGTTACTCCGTTCAGTATCACCTTTACCTTAGGGCCTTTCACAATCACTTCCTCATTGTTCCACTCCCCCACCGGCTTCAGATAGCCGCGCTTGGCCGGTATCACTCCGTATACAGACCCGTGATACTGGTACTCGTGCAGGTTCTTGTAAATATCGGCGTCGTTGTCGAGTATCTGCAGTTCCATGCCCTCGTAGGCAGCATCGCCCTCCAAGGGTGCGCGGATGCCCAGGCCGTTGTTGGCGCCAGGGGTGAGCTTAAACTCAAAACGGTACACAAAGTCGCCGTACTGCTCTTTGGTGTAGAGGTTACCTCCGTTGCCAAACTTGGGTTTGTGCACCACCATCTCTCCGTTTTCAATCACGTAGTCGGTGGTGTTGCCTTGCCAATTATGCATATTGGTGCCGTCAAACAAGACCTTAAAGCCTTCCTTCTTTTCTGCAGCACTTAATTGGAAAGGCTCTGTGCGTGGAAGCTCCCGGATGTAAATATCGCGGTAGCCCACGCGGGAGCCATGCGCCTGCAACTCGATCTGCTCTTGGGGGAAAATCGGCTGGTTTTTGTCCCAGTAGTTCTCCAGGATTACGTTGTCCGTTACCAGTTCGCCATTCAGGTATACTGTCACGCGATCGCCTTTCATGATAATATGAAAATTGTTCCACTCACCCAACGGATTATCAGCTACTTTCAGCGGTTTGCTTGAGTTAACCTGGTTGTTGTACAACCCGCCTGAACCTACCTGGGCGCCATCCTTCACACGCGCAGTATCCCATATTTGCACCTGGGGCGAACCACGCAGGTAAATGCCAGCATCGCCATTCTTGTTGCCGTCGTCATAAATCTTCCAGTCCACAAACATTTCCACGTCGCCATACTTTTTGACGGTAGCCAGGTTGTCGAACCCGTTGCCAACGAATACGATTTCGCCGTTCTCTACTTTCCAGTCGCTGCGCATCTGCTCATCAGCCGCCTGCTGCTTGCGAGCCAGCGTTTTGCTGTCCATCTTCGCCCGTTCGATCGGGTTTTCCACCAGACCTTTCCAGCCGGTCAGATCTTTGCCATTGAACAGCGGAACAAAGCCCTGGCCCTGCGGCAGTTCCTCCAGGAACTTCTGTATCGCCTTGACCTGGTATTCGCTGTCAGGTCCTTTCAGCACCCGGGCGGTTTTGGAAAGCAGCTCCCGCACCATGTCTCCTTGAAAATCCGGGTTAGACAGGGCGATATCCATCACGGCATGGGCAGCGGCCTGCTGCAGCGCAGGATCATCCAGGTAGCGGCCGGCAAACACCAGGGCCGGAAAGGCCGGCGCGTTCCCAATTTCCCGCAGGATCAGCTCTATTTGCTGGGGCGTTTTCGCCACATCTGCTGCCTTGCGCAGCATCAGCACCTTTTGGGCAGCCGGCACCTTTGCCGCGCTCACCATCCCGATATACCCTTTCAGCGCCTCGTCCAGATAGGGCCCGTTAGCAGCTCCCTGGCTGATGCGGTACAGTTCCCTGGCCGCACCCGTGTCGGACCAGTCTGACAGGGCAAGAACGGCTGCCTTTTTGGCGGCTGCATCTCCCGAGTCGAAGGCCACAGCAACTGCCTGCAGCGCCTGCTCGCCGCCGATGCGGGCCAGGATGTTAAAGTAGGCGGCCTTTTTTTCAGCCGGGACTGCCTGCATTTGCTGCAAGACCAGCGCGGCCTGCTGCCCCTGGTCGCCGTAGCCGCCTACAGCTGCCACAATTGCCTGCTGCAGCGCGCTCACTTCTTCCGGCTGTGTGGTCTGGTTCAGCAGCGAAAACAAGCGGGGCAGGTCTGCTTCTGTAACCAGGTGGCCCAGCGCCGACAAGGCAGCCATCCGCACGGCGGCATTCTTGTCGTTCATGTAAGCGTATACCTGGCCGATCTTATCGCTGGCAGCCCGGTTGCCCAACACGGCCAGCAAAGCCGCCTGGCCCTCCGCCGGCATTTTGGGCAAGGCTTGGGCCACTGCATCGGTCAGGCCATCGGCTTTCATAATTAGGAGCGCCTCCTGAATGGCGGCCGTTTCTTCGTTATGGCTTTTTTTCAGCGCCTTGAGCAACTGAGGCAGTGCTTTCTCATCGCCTAAGCGTCCGGTGGCTTCAATGGCGGCGAGCTTCACCTGTCCGTTTCTGCTTCTGAGGGCCTTCAGGATGGCCGGCATGGCTGTTGTTGCCTTGTTCTTCCCCAGCATGGTCATGATTTCTGCCTCGATTTTGGGGTCTGCCTTCCGGGCCTTTTTCACCCACATGGCTGTAGTGGCCGGGGTGATGTAGGCGGATGCGAACTGGAGGGCTGCCGCTCTGTACTCCGGATGTTTATCGGTAGCCGCCTCCAGCAGCCGCGCCACGCCCTTCTCTCCCTCCAGGCCCGCCAGCAGTTCCAGTGCTGCTGTCCGGGTTTGCACCTGCTGCAACTGCCCGGCAGCGTCCAGCAGCGCCTGTGCCATTCTTTGCGCCTGCTGCTGCTGTCCGCTCTCGACCAGGCGCTGCAGGTAAAGCAAATAGGCGGAAGTAGCATTATCGTAGCCATAGGTATAGTTGTCTTGCCGGGCTGCCTGCGCCAGTACGGCCTCCGCGGCAGGGTCTGCGATGTTGGCCAATGCGTAGAGGGCTGTTTTCCGAAGCTTGGCGTCCTGACTGCTCGCCAAGGGCAGGAGTACAGCTACAGCTTTAGAATAACGTGTATCACCCAAGGCCTGGACAAGCGACAGGCGACAATCGCCCTGTGCCTGCGGCAGAGCCTGCAGCATGGCCTCCCCGGCGCTGGCTGTACCGATATTCACCAGCGCTTTTGTAGCCGGGGCACACAAGCGCCCGTCGCTCAGGTAATTTTGCAGGCAGGGAACAGCCCCGTCCTGGCCTACCATCTCCAGCTGCCGGATCAGGAAGGCTTTATTCTCTTCGTTGCCGGCGTTTGCCAGCGCCTGGCAGTAGGCATCGGCACTCATCTGCCGCCAGCTTTCGCGGCCTGGTTGCGTTACATAATTAGAAAAGCCCCCGAGCACGTACTCCAGGCCAGTGTTATCGCCCTGGTCGGGGGGAGAGAGCATACCGGCCATTTCGAGGAGTCCCTCCTTACCCATAGTGGCAATCTCGCCCATGTTGGCATTAAACTGCAGGCTGTCCCTGGCCGGTACCTGCGCCAGCAGGTCAGCAATTTTAGTGGTGAGCGTCCGTTGGTCGTTTTCGCGTTGTGCGGTGGCGGCAGTGCTCATTGCGACAGCAGCTACCAGTATTAGTAGAACTTTCTTCATAATGTATCGCGCTATAGGATGTCTTTCTGGTAAGAATCTTTTTCCATGGCTCCCGGCAGCTACTGCCCCTGCTTGACAGCCGCTCTACTACATCACGAGCGTCCAGTCGGAGCGCATGGGCTGATAAATCAGGCGGTTGGCCCCCTCGTCGGCTATGAACTCCTGCTTCACCGGGTCGAACTTTAGCGAGCGGCCCAACTGCAACGCCGCCTTTCCCATATTAACCAGCGTGCAGGAGCGATGCCCGTTTTGCTCGTTCAGGGCAAACTTTTGCCGTTCTTTCACTGCCTGGATGAAGTCCGTGACCTGTGGCTCGGGGTCCGGAAAGGCGGCCAGCTTTCGTTGCAAGTCCGGGATATCGGAGCGGAAGCCGGGGTATAACTTTCCGTTCGGGCCTTCAATGTACGGGATGTTCTCCTCCTTGCCCTCGCCGTCGAGCACAATCTGGCAGCCGTCCTCATACGTATACACAATGCGGCGCCAGGTGCCTACTGCGTCCGGGTGCTGCTGTGGCGCGTCGATCTCTACTGAAACAGGGCTGGTATTATCTTTCCCGAGGAAGTACTGCACCGGGTCGAGGTAGTGCTGCCCCATGTCGCCGAGGCCGCCGCCGTCATAGTCCCAGTACCCGCGGAAGGTCTGATGTACCCGGTGCGGGTTGTAGGGCCGGTAGGGCGCCGGGCCCAGCCACATATTGTAGTCGAGTTCCGGGGGTACCGGCATCGGATCGAGGTTAGTTTTGCCTACCCAGTAGAACTTCCAGTCGAAGCCGGTACCGCGTCCTACCGTTACTTTCAGCGGCCAGCCCAGCAGGCCACTGTCCACCAGCTTTTTGATGGGTTTAACGGGCGTACCCATCCCATAAAAGATATCCTTGAAGCGAAACCAGGTATTGAGGCGGAAGATACGCCCATGCTGCTGTACCGCCTCGGCCACGCGCTTGCCCTCACCGATGGTACGGGTCATGGGCTTCTCGCACCAGATGTCTTTACCGGCCCGGGCGGCATCTGCCGCGATCAGGCCATGCCAATGCGGCGGTGTGGCGATATGCACAATATCAACCTCAGGCAACTGTATCAGTTCGCGGTAATCGGCAAAGGTCTTCACTCCTTTCCCCAGGATATTGACGGCCCTTTTCAGGTGGTTCTGGTCCACGTCGCAAACGGCAACCACCCGGGTGTCGCCGTAAGGGAAGTGGTTACGCCCCATGGACCCCACGCCGATGACCCCCTTCGTAAGTTGGTCGCTGGGTGCAACAAAGCCTTTGCCGCCCAGTACAAAGCGCGGCACAATGATGAAAGCGGCCATAGTGGTAGCGGATTTCTTCAGAAAGTCGCGCCGGGAACTGGTACTCGCTGCTGTCATAGGTATACGTTTTAACGGAGTTGAATAATGGAGTTAACTGAGAAGCCCGGAAAGAGAGCGGGGTTCTATATCCGATGCAATAGCGGCGGTATAGCAGTTACTTTTGCATATTCCTATATCCCTTGGCAAAAGAATAAAACAATGCTTTTCCCCAACAAGGCCATGCTTCTGTGCCACGGGATGTGCTTATGTATTGACCCGGAGAAGCCTGATCCAACAGTAAATCGTGCCGCCTGCTATTAAATAAAACTTATACCTACCCAAAGGACTTTACTCCTGACAGATGCTCCACATACTTCCTTGAAATAAAAGAAACGCTATCAGGAGCTTACAACTTTATTCCCTCGTTCCTAAGTGTAGTGTTAGCTACCTAAAGAATATAAATTATTGCCATAAATCCAAAGCCCATGTTGTTTTATTTATATAAGTTATTCTCATCCTCTCTCTGTGTATTCAACTACAACCAGAACTCTTGCGGCAAACTACCTTCGCTAAAGCTACCATAGCGAAGCTGCACTGCTCTTTGCTAAGTTTACCTGCCATACTACACTCTGATAAGTCATAAAAAAAGGCCCAGCAGAAACTGCGGGGCCTTTCCAAACTATGAAAGCTAATGAAAAATATTTATCAGTTTTTCCTGATTTTAAATTCGGTGCGGCGGTTCAGCTGGTGCTCCGCCTCGGTACATTCCACGCCATCGGCGCAGCGGTTTACTAACCTTGTTTTGCCATAGCCCCGGGCTGTAAGCCTGCTTCTGTCTATGCCTTTGGACACAATATAATCGACGGCGGCCTGTGCCCGACGGTCAGAAAGCAACTGGTTGTAGTTCAGGCTTTCGCGGCTGTCGGTGTGGGCGCTCATTTCTATCTCTACTTTAGGATTGTTCTTCAGCAGCGTTACCACCTTGTCTAGTTCTTTGGCTGCATCCGGGCGAATATCCCATTTGTCGAGGTCGTAATAAATATTGTCCAGCACGACGGCACGCTCTACCACGTTCTTATCAAAGAGTAACGCCACCTGTACGGTATCGGGTGCCGTTTCCGGCACTGCGGCTACAGCCTCCTGCTTCAAAAAGCCTTCTTTAGAACCCAGGAAGGTGTAGGTATCTCCTTTGCGGCCATCCATAAAGTAAGCACCTTTCTCATCTGAAACCGCTACGGCCGAATCGGTTGCATTCTTCTCTGTTATCTGGAGCATTACCTGTGGCAGCGGCACCTGCATGTTGCGCTTCTGGGCATTCTGCTTGCGCTCCAATGTGGTGATGGCCAGCACCACCGGCTTCTTCAGTATTGTAAACTTATAGATATCGTCGGTGCCGTTCTGCGCATCGCGGTTAGAAGACAGCAGGCCTGCCTCGCCGGGTTTGGTGAACATGATGCCATAGTCGTTCTTAGGCGTGTTGATCGGGTAACCCATGTTGCGAACGGCTCTCCACGATCCCTGCGCTCCTTCGGCAGAAAAGATGTCCATGCCGCCCATGCCGATGTGGCCGTCTGAGGCAAAGTATAACTTGCCGTCCGCATCTACATACGGGAAGCTCTCCCGTGCCGGCGTGTTGATGGTGGTGCCGGCATTAACCGGCTCTCCCCAGCTACCATCCGCTTGCCGCACGGAGTAGTAAATGTCTGTATCGCCCATACCGCCGGACATGTCTGATACGAAGTATAACACCTTGCCATCCGGCGACACAGCCGGGTGGCCTACTGAGTATTCATTTACGTTGTTGTAGCTGAATGGCTGGATGTTGCTCCAGTCATCACCTTGCTTTTCTGCCGAGTAGATCTCCAGGCGGTTGATGTATTCTTTTACCTCCGGCTTTTTCACCCAGCTGGTAGGGTCTGGGTTTACGTTGCCGCGCTTCAGCACCAGGTGCGTGCGGGTGAAGTATAATTTCTTACTTCCTTCGGCGGCCGAGGCAGTGGCATTGTGATAATCAGAATTTACCATTTCCTGCAGCGCTTTTGGGCTGCTCCAGTTACCCTGCACATCCTGCTGCGCCATAAACAGCTGCAGGTATGGCCGGCCTGTCCAGCCGTATACTTTCTCGTCCTTCTTACCTTTTACTACCCCGCGGTCTGATGTGAAAATAAGGCCGTTGTTGCCGTAAGGTGCCGGGCTGAAATCAGAATAGCCGGTGTAGTTAATGTCCTGGAAAGGCTCTACTTTGGCGATAGGCTCCTGCTGCATCCAGCGTACAGCCAGGTCGCAGGCTTTCATCAGTTCCTGTGCGCGCTGCGCCTGCTCGGGCATCTCTTCGCCCCACAACATGTACTGTGCTTTGGCCTCCTCATACTTGCCGTTGCTACGCAAGGCATTGGCAAAGTAGTAGCGGCTTACCGGCTCGTGGCCTGGCGTATTTACCACCTTGCCATACCAGTTCTCGGCTTCCTGGCTCTGCTGCGTCAGGCGGTAAGCGTCGGCAATGTGCTCCATGGTGGGCAGGTCTGGCTGCCGCTTCTGTATTGCGGTGGTGTAGTTCTGTAGCGCCAGGGCATACTCGAAATTATCGAACTGCTTGTTGGCTTTGCGCAGTGCCGACTGGGCATTTGCCAGCGGAGACAAGCCCAGTATAGCCGCTGTAAAAAAGTATAGAGAAGTATATTTATAGTTCATAAGTCTAAGGGCTATCGGTTAAAAGTATTGCGGCGTAAGCATTTTGGTTTCTTTCTTCCTGAAGAAGTAATAACCAACCGACACTTCGTGCGTGTTGTAACCACTCAGGCTGTTCAGCATCTTATCATAAGAGTAGCCCAAACGCATCGACTTGGTTATCTGTAACTCTGCGATCAGCGCGACGGCCGTACGCTTAGACAACTCCACATTTCCCTCCGAATCATTATTGAAGAACCTGGCGCTGGTGCGGTAAGAGCTGCCCAGCCACAGCCTGTCGCCTAATAGAATAAAGGCGTTGGCATCGATGTTTGTGGGAGAGTTAAAGGTTTCTTTTACCAGTACACTTGGTTTAAACTTCACAAAAGTACCCAGGTCGAATACATAGCCGGCCGTAAAGTAGTAGTGGCGCTCCGGTCCAATCTGCAGGTCGTCTTTAAACTGTAGCAGGTCGGAGGCAGACAGGCCGGCATAAAAGCGGTCGGTGTGGTAATACGCCCCGATCTTCAGCTCCGGTTTTATACTTGTTTCTTTGCCCTCCGGAATAGAAGGGTCTCCTGTAATGCCCAGCTTGGAGCCATCTACCACATGCTGTACCAGTCCCGGCGCTACTCCCAGGCTCAACACCCCGGATGCACTTACCTGCAGCTTTACAGCCACATTGGCATAGGCCGTTGTAGTAGTTTGCGCACCAATGGCATCGCGCGTCAGGCCCACGCCCAGGCCCATTCTGTTTCCTGCAGCCACGCCATCTAGGCTCAGGGCCTGTGTGGAAGGGGCGCCCTCAATGCCTGTCCACTGAGAGCGGTGAAAGAGGTTCAGGTTCAGCACATTCTTACTTCCGGTATAAGCCGGGTTCAGGCTCATACTATTAAAAATGTACTGCGAGTACTGGGGGTTTTGCTGGGCACTAGCCGACAGGGCAAGCAGTAGGGCCAGCAGGGTATAAAGTATTTTCATTGTCTTGTAATTTTCCATTAGTCAGGTATGCCTTATCGGAAGATGGTCACGTACCCGGTAAACTCTTTCTGCACACCGTTGCAAAGCTGCACGCTTACTTTGTAGAAGTAGGTGCCTTGCTCCAGCTTGTTACCGTTCCAGTCGTTCTTGTAATTCTTCTGCCTGTATACTTCAGAGCCCCAGCGGTTGAAGATGATTACCTCATTGTTCGGGAACTTGAGCAGGTTTGCAACCTCCCAGGTATCATTGATGCGGTCGCCGTTCGGGCTAAAGGCTTTCGGGAAGTTCAGCTGTCCATCTGCCAGTGCAGCGTCCATTGCCGCACTTGTTTGCGGGCTGGCACAGCTGCCAGTGTTCGCTACTACTGTTACCTGCCCTTTGGCAGTTGGTGAGCTTGCTGTTACCTTGATGCTGGTTGTACCCTGCCCTGCTGTGATGGTGAAGCCGCTTGACACCGTCCAGGTATAAGAGGTAGCTCCCGGCACGGCATCGATGCTATACACCAGGCCATCGCACACGTTGCTGTTGTCCTTTATCGGGCCGGCAGCGGCTGGTGGCGCTGTAATCGTGACGGCTATAGTGCTTGCGTTGCTGGTGCCACAGCTGTTGGCGCCTGTTACGGTGATGTTGCCACCTGCAGTGCCTGCTGCTCTAACGGTTACCTTTGCAGTACCCTGGCCGCTTACCAGTGTCCAGCCGGTAGGCAGGGTCCAGGTATAGGTGGCGCCTGTCTCAGCATTGGCAAAAGTATAGATCAGATCTTCGTTGCTGCCCAGGCAAACTGTACTGTTACCGGTAATGCTGCCTGGTGTGGCTGGGGCCGTGATGCCTTTTACAGCCAGTGCAGCCGCTTCGCCATCGCCGCATTTGTTTGTAACTACCACCGATACATCACCGGCAGTGCTGCCTGTTTGTACTATGATGGTTGGCGTATGCTGCCCGGATGTGATGGCCCAGCCGGTTGGCACTGCCCAGGTATACTCGGTGGCACCTGCTACCGCTCCTATACTATAAGTGAGGGTAGAGCCGGCACAGCCGCTGGCATCGCCTATAATTGTGGGCTTGGCAGGTTTGGTTGCTACGGTTACTGGCAGTACGGCGGCTTCACTGTTGCTGCAGCCATTGTTTACAGTTACAGATAAGTTGCCCCCGGCATCGCCCGCCTTCACGACAACTGTGCGGGTATCCTGACCGCTTACAATAGTCCAGCCAGCTGGCACAGTCCAGGTATAAGCAGCAGCGTCGGCTACCGCGTCAGCGATAAAGGTAGCTTCAGTGCCTGCGCATACATCCGTGTTACCGGTTATGGAGGCTGGCGCATCAGGCTTCGGCGTAATGGTAATCACTTTAGTAGCAGCTTCTCCAAACAACGCACAGCTGTTTTTCGCCTTTACAGACAGAGTACCACCCGTGCTATTCTCCGGCACTTTCACGCTAACTGTTGCTGTTCCCTGCCCGCTTACGATCTCCAGTCCGGACGTTACCGCCCACTCGTAGGTGATGTCGTCTCCGGGAGTTGAGGCCCAGTAAGTATAAGTAGAGCCATTGGCACATACCGGAGCATCACCGCCCGAAATGGTTGGCTGTGCTGGCGGTCCGATTGGCTGAACCGTTAAGGTAGCAATTGCTTGCACGCCGCACTGGTCTTTTACAGTTACCTTCAGCACACCAGGTTGCAGACTTGCTCCTGTGTTAACTACTATCTTATTCTCCTGCTGTGATACTTTTGTCCAGCCAAGCGGCAGCTCATAGGTATAGCTGGCTCCTTCTACAGCGGTGGCAGTGTAGGTTACGTTTTGTGTGTTAAGGCAAAGACTTGCGTCACCGGTCAGCTTTATATCCAGCGGCGGGCAATCTACTGGTATATCTACCGTGTCGCCATCGTTGCCAGGGTCCGTATCTCCGCCAGGATTGGTATTATCTCCCGGATTGTTCGGGTCCGTCGGGTTAGAAGGGTCGCTTGGACTGTCCTGCCGTGAAATTACAACAATGTTGCTGACAGTGCCTGGCTTGGTAAGGCGAACAACTACTGTTAAAGTAGCCGTACCATCTTTCGCCAGTGTTCCTACCAAGAATGTACCGGTGGTCGGATCAAATGTACCTTGTGTTGCCGAGTGGCTGACATAAGCCAAGCCATCGGGCAATTGTTCTTTTACAAAAACATTGGTTGCAACGCCGGGGCCAGCGTTTTTAGCAACGATCGTATATGTTACTGCATCGCCTACAAAGTATGGGCCGGCGCTTACGTCTTTTGTTACGCTCAGGTCATACGACGGGTCGGGCACGTCTACTGGTGCTTCGCCTTCGTTGTCGCCCGGGTTTGGGTCCGGGTCTTTTCCGATTACAGTTACCCGGTTGTTGATGTTACCGATGCTTAGGATTTTGAACACCACCGTCAGGGTTACTTCTTCTCCGTTCTTCAGGTCGCCGATATACCATCTATACTTGCCATCGCTGTCTTTTCTGAAGGCGCCGGTCTGATCACTTGAGCTCACAAAGGCTAGGGCATCTTCCGGAAAATCTTCTGTTACCACCACATTAGTGGCATCGTTCGGACCGCTGTTGTGCGCTTTGATGATATAGGTAATGTTGGTCCCAAGGGTGTAATCGCCTGCCTGCGCTTCTTTCGTTACGCCCAGGTCATTGATCACGACTGTTGGCAGAAAGATGTTGTTCGTGTTCAGGCTCACATTACCGTCCAGCGACAGGGCGCGGCCAATCAGCCCCACGCCCATGCCCAGGTTAATGTTTCCTTTCGCAAGTATAGTACCCTGAAAAAGTGTTGAACCGCCCAGGTCCACATCCTTCTCAACCACCCAGAATATATTTTTTGCCTGTGCGCCATTTTGCAGCAAAAGGCCTGTGCTTGGGGCTGGCGGCAAAGGAAGCGAGCTCGTAAGCCTGCCGGGAATGATAAAGATAAAGGTAGCGGTTACGTCTCCGGCACCATCCAGGCGCAAAATACCGCTTAGCGAGGCATCGCCGGTGAACCGGTATACGCCCGGACCAACAAGAAAGCCTCCCATGTTACGGGGAAGCGTACCGGAAGCCGTTTTGCCCACCAGCGTATTATAGGCGGTGTGCGCGTCCTGCTGTGCCAGTATGGCGGCATCTGTTCCCAGTTGCAGCGGCTGGTTAGATACCAGCAGGGTACCGTTGTCCGTCAATGTGTTTCCTGGTGAGGTACCTAGCCTGCCCGTAACGCCGGTTGTGCCGGTATTACTTACACTGTTTGTAGCTAGCACCGCATAGCTGCTGGCTTGGCCCAGCAGTGGATCTGACTGCGCCAGCAAAAGGGTGGTGCTGGCAACCAGAAGCAGACAAATTAAGAGTAGAATTCGTCTCATAAAGGTATAAGGGAATAAAGTATTTGCTCGCTAAAATATACATAGATAGGCCTATATATATTAAACAATTGAATTTACTCTAAATACTTAAATAAGTTGTACTAAATTCAAAAAATAATATTAATATATATCAAATATAGCTAATATTAGCTATGAATGCAGTTTTTAGAATATAAACTAACCTTAATATTTCTGCTTAAAACAAATCAGGCAGTCCAACTTTATATCGGTTATTACCTACTTACCTGCAAATTTGCTTGCATTATACTACTTCATACTTAAGCCTTTCCAGCAACGCCTTAGCTACTCCGGTGGCACAACACTCTTTTGCTAAAATTTCTTTTGCGTTAAAACAGTCCAATAAAAAAGCCCTGCAGCAGGTAAGGCAGCAGGGCTTTTCGGGTGCTAAAATGCAGGCGTTTTTATACGTGCACGTGGCGCTCGGCGTGGTATGATGAGCGTACCAGCGGGCCCGATTCCACATACTTCAGGCCGCGGTTCAGGCCCTCTTCGCGGTAGTGGGCAAACAGGTCCGGATGTATAAATTCGGCTACTTCCAGGTGCATTTTGGTAGGCTGCAGGTACTGGCCTAAAGTCAGGATATCGCAGCCGTTCGCAGCCAGGTCATCCATGGCCTGGTATACCTGCTCACGTGTTTCGCCAACGCCCAGCATAATGCCGGTTTTGGTACGCTGCCCATACTCCTTGGTGCGGCGGATCTGCTCCAGGCTTCGCTCATACTTGGCCTGCGGGCGCACACGGCGGTAGAGTTCTTTTACCGTCTCCATGTTGTGCGATACCACCTCCTGGCCCGGCGAGATCATCGTGATCAACGCATCCCAGTTAGCTTTCACATCAGGAATCAGGGTTTCGATGGTGGTGGAAGGCGAGAGTAGTTTCACCTGCTTTACCGTCTCGTGCCAGATGGCAGCGCCACGGTCTTTCAGTTCATCACGGTTTACGGAAGTGATCACGGCATGCTTTACACCCATCAGCTGAATAGCTTCTGCTACGCGGCGCGGCTCGTCCTCGTCGTACTCATTCGGGCGGCCCGTGGCCACAGCACAAAAAGAGCAGCTACGGGTACACACGTTCCCCAGAATCATGAAGGTTGCCGTGCCTGCGCCCCAGCACTCGCCCATGTTCGGGCAGTTGCCGCTTTCGCAGATGGTGTGCAGCTTATATTCGTCTACGATGCTTCGTACTTTCGCGTATTCTTTCCCCACCGGCAGCTTTACGCGCAGCCAGTTAGGCTTGCGTGGCTGGCCCAGCGCATTCAGCCCCTCGGGCGTAGCATTGGGCTGTATAACCGGAAGTGTCAATAATTCGTCCATGATGCAAAGATAGGAAGTTATGAGTTAAGACATTGGCCTTTGGCTAAGTTTTCAGCCCGGCGCAATTGCTAGTATGATACAACTCCGACGCCTTTATGTTGAAGGAGTAGCGCTAACTGGAAAGCAACAACAGGATGGCGGGAAGGCCAGGGCTGCAGGCTATACTTGCACTTGTAATTGATTCGGCCTGTATAGCACAACTGCGCAAAAAGGCACCAGCAAAGGTTTTATTTGCGTCGACCGTAATACAGGTTCAGGTAAACCGAAGAATACACTTTACTGTTATCCGCCTGCGGAATAATGACGAGCTCTTTGGGATAAGCTTCCAGGGCAAAGCCCACCTCAATGCCAGTTATACTTTCTTTATAGCGGCCATACTCAAAGCTGAGACCTGCTTTTACATGCGCGCCCACGTTTAGCTTGGCTTCGCCCAGCCCCTGCAAAAAATTGGCATTGCCTTGTATCTGGTCCATGTTGGGGTGCTTCTTCGGATCATACTGCTCTACCCGCACATCATCCAGGTTTTGGCCGCCATAGTTGTAGCGGATGTAGTATGGCACCAGAAAGCCCAGAGAAGGACCAATAGCACCGACAGCATTTACCTGCACCCCTGATTCAGAAGCTTTCCGGAACAGCACCAACTCACGGCCATAATGCGGCCGCACCACAAACAGGTAGTTTTGCTTGCCGGCAATAAAAAAGTCGCCGGTCAGAGGACTGTATAGGCGGTTTTCTTTCGGATGCTTTACTTCTACAACCTCTATTTCTCCAAACTGGTACATGCGCTCGTTCATAAAAAACGAAGAACGGATGAACGCGCCTCCGATCAGGCCGCCATTTGAATTAAAGTTTATACCATAGCTTAGCTCGTTATGGAACGACTCGTCTTCGTTGGATTGAGCAGCTGCCGGCAGCGCCAGGCCCAGCGCAACTGCAAGTATAAGTGCAAGGTTTTTTACCACCCTTCTTTGAGTTAGAGATTAAATAAAAGTAACTAATTTTACACGTATTACAAAACCAAAACTACGTCTATGGCAACGATCAAAAGTACATACCAGGGCAACCTCCGCACCTCTGCCCAGCACCTGGCTTCCGGCAACACCATCATCACCGATGCCCCTGTAGATAACAACGGCAAAGGAGAAGCATTCTCTCCCACAGACCTTGTCAGCGCTGCCCTCGGCTCCTGCATGATGACCATCATGGGCATTGTTGCTAACCGCGCTGCTATTGATATTACCGGCATAGAGGTCGAGATCACTAAAATTATGGCCGCAGAGCCACGCCGCATTGCCGAAGTAGTACTTAACTTCACTATGCCCGCAGGCAAAACCTATTCAGACAAAGAAAAAGCAATGCTGGAGCATGCTGCCCGCACCTGCCCCGTCGCGCTGAGCCTTCACCCGGACATCAAGCAAACGGTTTCCTTCCGGTACTAAGTATACGGGCGGCGTAGCTACTGCTATAAACCAGCTTATGCTGCCAGTTGTTTCTTCAGTGCGTCTACGCCGATGCTCATATGCGACACATCATAGGTGCAAACACCATCCTGCACCAGCAGCAGTTGTGGCGACTCGTGGCGTACCTGCAGGGTATCTGCCACCTCTTTGCTTACAGGACGGTAACGCAGCAGGTCAAGGTAGTATAACTTTACATCATCCAGTCCAGCGCTATCCCACTGCCGCTCCAGGCGGCTTTTGGCTGTGGCGCTGATGGAGCAGGAGGTGCTATGCTTAAAAATCACCACCGGCGTGCTCTTCGACTCTTCTAAAATCTCGTCCAACTGTTCAGTACTCGTTAGCGGAAGCCAGTTCATATAGTTTTCTTTTAGTTCGATCTTTTCTTTTTCAGGCGTTTGCCCTTCTTCTGAAACAGCTTCCACCGCGTTAAAGGTTCGCCCTTGTCGTTCAAAGCAGTGTTGTTGCCTTTTGCCTTGGCGCGCTTGCGTGCTGCTTCTCCTTTTTTAAACGTGTATACAGCCGTGTTCAGGTGCGTCTCCTTGTAAACCGATTCTGTTTTATCCGCCTCCTTTAAAAACTGCTTCTGCTCTTTCCGTTGCTGTTCTTCGGTAGTATGGCTGATCTGGGCAAAAGCCGGGGCAGCTGCCAGCAACAGGGGCAGGATTAACAGGCAGTGAAGCGCCTGCGCGAAAGCATCTTTTTTGCGCACCATCGGCATTTTATTTAATGGGTATACTTAAAATAAATGCAGGAGTTTCTTTCGCCGCTTTACGCGTCCGTTTTTATCTGTTGGCACACTGATAGCTTCGAGCCCAGCCGACCCTTGCGACTTAATGGTTGTTGTTCTGCCGTTTTGCGTAGGGCATGGAATTCCTTTGTGCTGACAGCCCGCACATAGCAGCAGCAGAGAGACAAAGGGTAAAAGCAGGTAACGGAGCGGGCGCATAGCAAGTCAGGTTAAAAGTTTATCAGGCCCACCAGCGGACAGCAATGCTTTTCTGCAAAGCCTGCTACCCGCTGGCGCTATTTTATACTTGTTTATACTAGTAGTTTAACATCCGCTCGGCCTTCTCGCGCAGGCGCTGCTTTGGCAGGAACTCCTGCTCCAGCGGTGGCGCAAACGGAACGGCCGTATCCAGGCTGGCCACACGAGCAACCGGGGCATCGAGCAATTCAAAGCAGTGCTCGCTGATCCAGGCAGCGATTTCCCCGCCAATACCCCCGGTCAGCGTGTCTTCGTGCAGGATGATCACACGGCCTGTTTTCTCCACGGCAGCGCGCACAGCCTCCTGGTCCCAAGGCAGCAGCGTGCGCAGGTCCAGGATGTGCAGGCTGGCCTCTGGCAGCTCCTGCTGCAGCTGCCTGGCCCAATGCACGCCTATGCCGTAGGTGATGATGGTCAGGTCCTCGCCCTCCTGCACGGTGCGCGCCTTGCCTATTTCTATCGTATAGTAATCGTCCGGGATCTCCTGGGAGATGGAGCGGTAGAGCAGCTTGTGCTCGAAGTATAGCACCGGGTTCGGGTCTTCGATGGCTGCGTTCAGCAGGCCTTTGGCATCGTAAGGCGAGGACGGGTAGACCACCTTCAGGCCCGGCGTGTGGAAAAACCAGGCTTCGTTGCTCTGCGAATGGAAAGGCCCGGCAGCCGTGCCCGCGCCGGTGGGCATGCGCACCACCACGTCGGCGTTCTGGCCCCAGCGGTAGTGGCTCTTGGCCAGGTTGTTCACGATCTGGTTAAAGCCGCTGGTCACGAAGTCGGCGAATTGCATCTCCACGATGCTCTTTTTGCCGCGGATGGACATGCCCAGCCCCGCGCCAAGTATAGCCGACTCGCAGAGTGGCGTGTTGCGGATGCGGCCTTTGCCGAACTTCTCCACAAGGCCCTCCGTCACTTTAAACACGCCGCCATACTCGGCCACGTCCTGCCCCATCAGCACCAACTCCGGGTAGCGCTCCATACTTTGGCGGATGGCGTCGGAGATGGCGTCCACGAAGCGCTTCTCCGAACCCGCGTCTGAGGCAGGATGCACCACCTGCTGCGCAAAGGGCTGGTACATGTCGGCCAGCTCCTCCTGCCGATTTGCCTCCGGCATGGGTTCGGCAAAGGCCTCCTGCAAGCCGTTCTCTATCTCGGTACGCAGCTCCTCCTTTATACTTTCCATCGTCTTCTGTGTGAGCACCAGCTCGTCGAGCAGGAACTTCTCGAAGTTCTCCACCGGGTCTTTCTTGGCCCATTTCTCAAACAGCTCCTGCGGTACGTACTTGGTGCCGCTGGCCTCCTCATGGCCGCGCATCCGGAAAGTGATGGCCTCGATAAGCATCGGGCGTGGGTGCTTGCGCATACTGGCCGCCGTCTGCCGGATGGTGTCGTACACTTCCAGCACGTTGTTGCCATCTATCTGCAGCGCGTCGATGCCGTAGGCGGGCCCTTTGTCGATGAAGTGACGGAACTTAAACTGCTCGTTATTAGGCGTGGAGAGGCCATAGCCGTTGTTCTCCACCAGGAAAATCACCGGCAGCCCCCACACCGCCGCCACGTTCAGCGCCTCGTGGAAATCACCCTCTGAGGCGCCGCCGTCGCCGCTGAACACCAGCGTCACCTTTTCCTTCTGCTCCAGCAAATCGGCCAGCGCGATGCCGTCGGCCACAGCCAGCTGCGGCCCCAGGTGCGAGATCATACCCACGATATGGTGCTCTTTCGTGCCAAAGTGAAAGGAGCGGTCGCGGCCTTTGGTGAAGCCGGTGGTTTTGCCCTGGAACTGCGCAAACAGGCGGCCCAGCGGAATATCGCGGCTCGTGAACACGCCCAGGTTGCGGTGCAGCGGCAAAATATACTCGTCGGGCTCCAGCGCCATGGCCGCGCCCACCGAGATGGCCTCCTGGCCGATGCCGGAGAACCACTTGCTCACTTTTCCCTGGCGCAGCAGCACCAGCATGCGCTCCTCGATCATGCGCGGCTTCAGCAGGGCCTTGTATAAAGTTAAAAGCTCGTCGTCTGTATAGTCTTTGCGGTTGTAATTCATCTCTAAAAAAGAAAACCTCGTTATAGTCTGGCAAGTTAATGTATTAGCGGTTGTGCTGAAATTTATCCCTTAAATTTTTACTTTTGTCTTATACTTTGACAAAGGACTATTTGACAAAAGACATAGGAGGTACACTTAGGAAGTGTTAGAACTGAACGATTAAACTATAGATTTCCTGAAAAAGTCTTTTGTCCTTTGTCTATCAATCTTATGTCCCCAAAAATATGATAGAATTCAAAGAATTTACCTTAGATAACGGCCTGCAGGTGATTGTGCACGAGGACCCGACCACGCCAATGGCGGTGCTGAACGTGCTCTACAACGTGGGCTCCCGCGACGAAGAGGAAAGCCACACCGGCTTTGCACATTTGTTTGAGCATCTGATGTTCAGCGGCTCCTTGAACATCCCTGTGTACGACGAGCCGCTGCAGCGGGTGGGTGGCGAGAACAACGCCTTCACCAGCCCCGACATCACCAACTATTACCTCTCGCTACCGGCGCAGAACATCGAGACGGGCTTTTGGCTGGAGTCGGACCGCATGCTGAACCTGGCCTTCAGCAAGAACGGGCTGGAGGTGCAGCGCAAGGTGGTGGTAGAGGAATTTAAGCAAAACTACCTGAACCAGCCCTACGGCGACGTGTGGCTGAAGCTGCGCCCGCTGGCTTACAAAGAGCACCCCTACAAATGGGCGACCATCGGCAAGGAAATCGCACACATCGAGGACGCCACGATGGATATTGTAAAGGCCTTTTTCAAAAAGCACTACGCGCCGAGCAACGCCATACTTGTAGTGGCCGGCAACGTGACGTTTGAAAAGGCAAAGGAGCTGGCGGAAAAATGGTTCGGCCCGATTCCGGCCGGCGAGAAGTATACGCGCCACATCCCGCGGGAGCCGCAACAAACAGCGCCGCGCGTGCTGGAGACCTCGGCCGACGTGCCGCTGAGCGCCATCTACAAGGCCTACCACATGCCCGCCCGCACCGAACAGGATTATTACGCTGTGGATCTCATCTCCGATATCCTGGGCCGCGGCAAGTCGAGCCGGCTGTACGAACGGCTGGTGAAAGAGCAGAAGCTGTTTAACTCTATTTCGGCCTCCGTGTCGGGAAGTATAGAGCCGGGCCTGCTCATCATTCAGGGCAAGCTGAGCGAGGGCACGGACCTGCAGGAAGCCAATGCCGCCATCGAGGCCATCAACCAGGAGCTGATGGACCAGCTGGTAGACGAGGAAGAACTGAACAAGGTGAAGAACCAGGCCGAGACGAGCCTCGTGTTCTCGGAGATCGAGCTGCTGAACCGCGCCATGAACCTGGCCTACGGCAAGCTCCTCGGCGACGCCAACTTCGTAAACACCGAAGGCGCCAAGATTCAGGCCGTCACCCCCGCCGATATCCAGCGCTGCGCCCGCCAAGTGCTCAACCCCAACAACTGCTCTTCGCTGCTGTACAAGGCGGAGAAGAAGGAAGCAGCGGTAGAGGCGGAGGCGGAGGCGTAGACAAAGGACAAAAGACGTTTTGGCATTGGATATAAAAGTATTAGCTGTTCTGGGGATTGAATTCCGGAACAGTTGATGCTTATAGTGGCCGTAGCATTTATACTTACCTTAACCCACCCCTTGCCCCTCCGAAGTAGAGATTTATGTTTCTGAGGAGCTACGAAGTATACAACCTTAGCCAGGTGCATGATTTGACACTCCACTGTTCGAGCGTTCAGCGAGTTTGGAGGGTCTTGATTCTTTTGTCTACTTTTCTCATCAAGGAGAAAAGTAGGGCCCCGCCGGCGAGGCGAAAAGCTGGCTAATAGCCGCAAACTTTGATACCTCCACTACCTCATTCCATCGGTTCTGTATTAGAATCTTCCCTACCAGATGAGCCTCGTAAGGGAATAGAGAAATACTTTATACTTCACGCAAGCTTTTCCTACTGCTCATTCATACTTGCTTGCCAGCCAATTTCTCCCGCCGCGCACAACCTAATCGACCAAACACTTGTATATACAACTATTGTTTCGTACCTTTGTGCCAGATTCAGTATGCGGATAGAAGACGAAATACAGCAAAAGGAGTTCAAGGACGATTACCGTCGCCTGCTCGTGAACCTGTTGTTTACCAACAACTGGGTGAGCCAGCAGACGATGCCCTTCTTTCGCCAGCACGGCCTGACGCTGCAGCAGCACAATGTGATGGGCATCCTGCGCGGGCAGCACCCCGAGCCGGTGTGCTTCGGCGACATCCAGTGCCGCATGGTGGACCGCAGCTCCAACGTCACCCGCCTCATCGATAAGCTGATAGAGAAAGGCTACGTGACCCGCGACATCTGCCAGGCCAACCGCCGCATGATTGAAGTACGCCTCACGGAAAAGGGGCTACAGAAAATGCAGGAGATAGACCAGGACGCGCAGGAGCTTTATAAACGCTTCCACAACCTGAGCCAGGAAGAGGCGGTGCTCATGAGCAAAATGCTGGACAAGCTGCGCGGCTAAGGCTATTTTTTTATCTCTATACTTGTATACACAACTAATGTATAAACCTAAAACAGAAACTATGAAAGCAGTAAACATAAAAGGAGTAACCATACCTGCCCTCGGGTTCGGGACGTTTCAGCTAGACGGCAACACTGCGCACCACATGGTGCAGGCCGCCCTCAGCACCGGCTACCGCCACATCGATACGGCGCAGATGTACCAGAACGAGGAAAGCGTGGGCCGCGCCATTCAGGAGTCGGAGGTGCCGCGCGAGGAGGTGTTCCTGACAACCAAAGTACTGCCTGCTAATTTGGGCAAAAAGTCCTTTCTGCCCTCGGTGGAGGAGAGCCTGAAAAAGCTGAAGACCGACGCGGTAGACCTGCTGCTGATTCACTGGCCGAACAAGGACGTGCCGGTGGAGGAGTATATGGGCGAGCTGATGAAGGCGCAGGAGAAAGGCTATACCAAGCACATCGGCGTGAGCAACCATACCACGGCCCTGCTCGATAAAGTGCTGGCTACTGGCGCCGACATCATCACCAACCAGGTGGAGTATCACCCCTTCCTGAACCAGGATACGCTGTATACTTACCTGCGCAAGCATCATCTCTCCCTCACCGCCTACAGTCCCATCGCCCACGGCAAAGTGCTGGGCAACGGCACGCTCAAAAGCATCGGCGACAAGTATGGCAAGAACGAGATACAGGTGACGCTGCGCTGGCTGGTGCAGCAGGACGACGTGCTGGCGATTCCGCGCAGCTCTAGCGAAAAGCACATGCAGGCCAACTTCGCCATCTTCGACTTTGAGCTGACGGCGGATGAGATGCAGCAGATTCACCAGCTCACGCAGCAAAACAACCGCCTCATCAACCCCGGCTGGGCTCCCGACTGGGACTAGGGTAATTTTGAATGAATGAGTGAATGAGTGAATGAGTGATTAATTGAATTTTGAATGAGGGGGAGTCGTGGCAAAGGCTGTACTGCTCCTCTGATAAATGTTAAATGATAATTGACCAATGACAAAGCAAGCACTTTTAAAACCGATAAAACTGTACGACCTGGAGCTGAAGAACCGGGTAGTGATGGCCCCCATGACGCGCAGCCGCGCCAACAACGAGGGCAACGTACCCAACGACCTGATGGTGACCTACTATACCCAGCGCGCCGGCGCCGGCCTCATCATCACCGAGGGATCGCAGGTATCCAAGCAAGCGGTGGGCTACATCAACACGCCTGGCATCTATAGCTCTGAGCAGGTAGAAGGCTGGAAGAAGATTACCAAAGCCGTGCACGACGAAGGCGGCAAAATTTTCATCCAGCTGTGGCACGTGGGCCGCATGTCGCACCCCGACTTCCACAACGGCGAACTACCGGTAGCCCCGTCGGCCATTAACCCGAACGACAAATCGTTTACGCCCGAAGGCTTTAAAGACACCGTAACGCCGCGCGAGCTGACCGTGCCGGAGATCAAACAGATAGTGCAGGACTTTAAGAACGCGGCCAAGAACGCCATGGAAGCCGGTTTCGACGGCGTGGAGGTGCACTCCTCTAACGGCTACCTGTTCCACCAGTTCTTCGCCTCTACGTCCAACACCCGCACCGATGAGTACGGCGGCTCCAAAGAGAACCGTGCCCGTATTTTGTTTGAGGTGCTGGACGCTATCAAAGAGGTGATGCCGATGGAGAAAGTGGGCGCGCGCCTGAACCCGAGCCTGAACGGCATCTTCGGCATGTCGCTGAACGAGGACACCATCCCGACCTTCGACTACATTATAGAGAAGCTCAACGATTACAACCTGGCGTACCTGCACCTGTCGGAGCCGTTTACGGATGTGAGCGACCTGCCGCACGCCGAGCCCAACATTGCCAAGCGCTACCGCCCCAAGTATCAGGGCAACCTCATCATCAACGGCGGCTTTACGCAGGAATCAGGCAACGAGGTGATCGAAGCCGGAGACGCCGACATGGTGGCTTTCGGCGTGCCATTCATCGCCAACCCCGACCTGCCGGAGCGCTTCGCCCAGAACGCCGAGCTGCAGCAGCCCGACAAAAACACGTTTTACACTCCTGGTGCCAAAGGCTACATCGATTACCCTTCGCTTGCGGAGGTAGAGGCCTAAGCCAAAGGCGCTTTTCAATATATAGTTCACAAAGAAGGCCTGTTGGTTTTAGCAGGCCTTCTTTTTTGATGCGTGGATATAGTATAAGCGGCTACTTCAGCAGCAGTTTCAAGGTAGTTTTCCCTGTTGCAGTCTGCCAACTTACCTGGTACACTCCTGCCGGAAAACCTTCCACATTTAAGCTGGTTTCTGTGCTGCCCTTTGCTACCGGCTGTTCCAGCAACTTCTTCCCTGCCGCGTTCCACAGCGTTACTTTCTCAGCGCCTGCAGCAACCGGGTGCCGCAGCTGCATCACCTCGCCGCCCGCTGGGTTCGGGTACAAGTATACCTGCTGGTTTGTAAGAACCGGAGCCACCACCACCTTGCTATACTCAAAGGTGCCGTCCACATCTACCTGCTTTAGCCGGAAGTAATAAGTTCCTGCAGCCGGTGGAACATACTTGTAAGTATAGTTTAGCCTAGTGTTAGAGTTACCGGCCGCCGCCACAGTGCCTATACTTCCAAATGCTTTGCCATCGCGGCTAACCTCCACATCAAAATGGCTGCTATGCTCTTCTGAGGCCGTGGCCCAGTTCAGCACCACCTCGCCCCGGTTTTGCTTCGCCTTAAAGCTGAGCAACGTCACCGGCATTACAGCGGTTTTGTTTAAAAACGCATTGGCGTTGTAGGCCACAAAAGCCACATCACTGTTGCCGCTCAGCGTTATCTTAAACTTTCTGATGCGAGCCACATCGGTTGGCGTTAAGCCGAAATCACTAAAATCACCGGCCCACAACCGGAGGGGGCGCTCTGTTTTAGTGAAGGTAGAACCCAGCGTCATCGGGCTCTGGCTTGCCTCGTAAAAGTCGGCCACCCAATTGCCTACGGGAGCAATAATATTATAAAAAGTAATGGAGACTGAATTGCCTACTTGTTTACCGCTCTCATCTAAAAAGGCATACGTGTCGCTTGATTGGGCAGGATCTGCTATCTGCGTCACTAAGATATCCGGCACGCCATCGCCCACCGCATCCGCCAGAATGTTGGTCATATCAAACGTCAGGCTGCCGGCGGGAAGGTTGGCCACGCCAGTTCCTAAGTCGAGCCCCTGCTTTCCGTCAACTAAGTACAGGTTAATGTTTCTGTCCGGGGATGGTGTGCTTTTACCGTTCGTTACGCTGTCGTACCGTTCGCCCAGAGCCACTTTGGTGTTGCTTGTGATGGTGCCGGTTACGTTAAACTGCGGCAGCGATTTGTACAGGCCCTTGGTAAAGGCTAGGCCATGGCTGGTCAGGTTGTCATCGTCCACGCCTGTAGAGTAGCGCGTGCCCTGGTAAGTAAAGCTCAGCAGGTTATGACTGTTGTCAGGTTTTGTGGTGCTTATCGCTGAGGCTGAACTTTGCCAGAAGCCATTGTAATCCGTAATGATTGCTGAAACCGACCGGGGCGACTGGCCATGCGCTTTGAAAGGGGTGGTTGCCAGCGCAACAATGGTGAAAATTATACTTGCAGTTACCTGTGCTAAGTATCTTTCGTTTTTAAATAACATATTCTTCACTTTAAGGCTGCTGTGGCAGAAGCAGGTACTGCAACTAAAAATACCAGGCTTTCGCTATAGCAGCCAATATGTTGCGAACATAACAAAATAAAACATACTTGCTTTTCTATTTCATAACCAGCCTCAGTAATACATCTTTTGTTATATATTTTATAGGTTAGCTGACATCAGGCCTCATCCTGTTAGGACCGACACGTTTCACCGACCCATAATACCAGTACTTTAGGATGGCCGTATTGATTTTAAGACTGGAATGTGGCGGCGGAAATGTTCTTTTATGAAAAAGCGCTAACTTGCAGAAGTAAAACCGTCTGTTATTTTGAGCCATAAACTAAAGATAAGAACCGGCTTCGGCTACGATGTGCACCAACTGCAGGAGGGGCTGGATTTCTGGCTCGGCGGCATTAAGATTCCGCACACGCACGGCGCACTGGGCCACTCCGACGCCGACGTGCTGATCCACGTGATCTGCGATGCCCTGCTGGGCGCCGCCAACCTGCGCGACATCGGTTTCCACTTCTCCGACAAAGATTCCAAGTACAAAGGCATCGACAGCAAGATCCTGCTAAAGGAGGTGGTGCACCTGCTGAGCCGCGAAGGCTACGAGATCGGCAACATCGACTCCACCATTTGCCTGCAGGAGCCCAAGGTGAACCCGCACATCCCCGCTATGAAAACCTGCCTGGCTGAGGTAATGGGCATCCCCGAAAACGACATCTCTATTAAAGCAACAACAACAGAACACCTGGGCTTTGTAGGCAAAAAAGAAGGCATCGCCGCTTTCGCCACCGTGCTGATTCAGAAGCTGTAAAGAGGCCGCGCGGGGAAGCAGACTACTTTCTTAAGTATAGGCGTTGTAGATTGGCTGATCAGGAACACCTCCCTGCCCTCCTCAAGGAGGAAATTCGGCTGTAGGAGGAGGAGAAGTATAAGCAGTATAGCAGCGTTTCCCTTGTGGTCCTGTTTTGGCCCTGCGGGCCAGTGAAGTCAGAGACTTCGCCTTTACACAAAGTCACGAATCTGTAGATTCGCGCCAGTACAGGGGAGTAACTTGCCGCAAATGGGTGAGTTTATACTTCGTTTGAAAGTATAGCCTCTGCCAAGTGCACGCTTTGACACTCCACTGTTCGAGCGTTCCTCGAGTTTGGAGGGTCTTGATTCTTTTGCCTACTTTTCTCATCAAGGAGAAAAGTAGGGCCCCGCCGGCGAGGCGAAAGCCAGCAAAGCACCAAAAGGCACGAAAGTTGCCTAAGGCATTTAAAATGAGCAACATACTTAACCTAACCTATACTAACCTTAAAACTAAATGAAGCATCACCACCTGTATGCCTACGCCCTGCTCGCCGCCATGACGGCCGGCTGCGCCACGGCCAGCAAAACGCCCAAACAACCGGTAACCGACGCGGCCAAACTCGAGGAAGTCTCTGAGAAGTATGCCGAAACCATCACCGCCGACGACCTCTCAAAGCACCTGCACATCATCGCCTCCGACTCCATGGAGGGGCGTGATACCGGCTCCAAAGGCCAGAAGATGGCGGCCGAGTACATCTCCAACCACTTTAAACAGGAAGGCCTGGCGGGTCCGGTAAAGACCGGCACCAACCCCTACTACCAAACTTTCGACCTCGAGAAAACGCAGTGGGGCGGCGGCTACATTCTGGTAGGCAACAAGAAGTTTTTGATGATGCAGGACTTCTTTGTGCTGGGCGGCTCGCCATACCAGCAGGAGCAGGCGGCCGACGTGGTGTTTGCCGGCTATGGCATCGACGACCCGAAGTTTAACGACTATGCGGGCAAGGACGTGACGGGCAAGATGGTGGTAGTGCTGGCCGGCGAGCCAAAAGACGCCAACGGCAACTACATCATCAGCAGCACCGACAAGGCCTCGGACTGGGGCAACGACTACCGCAGCAAGCGCAAAGCCGCCACCGACCACGGCGCCAAGTCTGTGCTGATCATCACGGGCACTAACCCCGGCGAGTTCAACAGCCTCACGCAGCGCTACAAAGCCTATGCCACGCGTCCATCCATCGGCATGAAGAGCACCGGTGCGCAGGCAAACGCCGCCACTATGTTCATCTCGCCGGTAGCGGGTGCTGCCTTGTTGGGGACTACTACCGATCAGCTGTTCGACTACCCTACGATGGTAGCCAAAGCAGGCAAGCCAACCCCAGATAAATTCGCCGTGGCGCGTGACGTGAAGGTGAAGACCGAGCGCTTGGCAGAGCCGCTGTCTACCGAAAACGTGCTGGGCTTTATCGAGGGCACCGACAAGAAAGACGAAGTAGTGGTGGTGACCGCGCACTACGACCACGTGGGCATGGACCCATCCTTAGAGGGCGACAAGATCTTTAACGGCGCCAACGACGACGGCTCCGGCACAGTATCGGTGCTGGAAATTGCCCAGGCCTTTGCCAAGGCGAAGAAAGACGGCTACGGCCCGCGCCGCAGTATGCTGTTTATGACCGTGACCGGCGAGGAGAAAGGCCTGCTGGGCTCCGAGTACTATTCCGAGAACCCAATCTTCCCGCTCGAGAACACCGTGGCTGACGTGAACATCGACATGGTGGGCCGCATGGACTACGACCACGAGAAGACCAACGACAGCAACTACATCTACCTCATCGGCGATGACAAGCTCTCCTCGGAGCTGCACGAGATAGACCAGCGCATGAACGAGAAGTATACGCACCTGAAGCTGGACTATACTTACAATGACGAGAACGACCCGAACCGCTTCTACTACCGCTCCGACCACTACAACTTCGCCAAGCACGGTATTCCGATCGTGTTCTTCTTCAACGGCGTGCACGAAGACTACCACAAGCCCAGCGATGAGGTGGAGAAGATCAACTTCCAGAGCGCGCAGACCGTGGCCCGACTGGCCTTCCATACTGCCTGGGAGCTGGCCAACCGCGACAACCGCATTGTGGTAGACAGCAACAAAAAGTAGTATACTACACCAGCCACAACAGCCGTTATACTTAAATTAAAGTTTAGCACGAATAGCTTTCCAGGAAAACACCCTAACTTTAAGGGTGTTTTCTTTTTTTTAGGAAGCACCTGCAGGTGTAGCCTTTACACCCTGTAACCGTAGGGAATGACAGTATGAGTAAGTTAAAACAGTTTCTGCAGGACGCGGAGACCAAGGCATTTGACCAGGGGCACCGGTCCACCATCAAGTTCAACATCGGCAAGTATAACGCCGCGGTGCAGCGGGGCCTCACCCAGTATACCGACCACGAGCTGGCCCGGGAGCGGGCTTCCTATATCAAGACCAACACCATCAACAACTTAGACAAGTACCTGATGGAGTTTGAGTCGAACTTTACGGCGCGGGGCGGCAAGGTGATCTGGGCGCGGGATGCGCAGGAGGCGCTGAAGGAAGTGGGCGAGATCATGAAGCGCAAGCGCGCCCGCTCGGTGGTCAAGTCAAAATCCATGAGCACGGAGGAGATTCACCTGAACGACTACCTGGAGAAGAACGGCATCGACGTGGTGGAGACGGACCTGGGCGAGTACATTGTGCAACTGGCCGAGCAGCGCCCGTACCACATCGTAACGCCGGCCATGCACATGTCGAAAAAGGACATTGCCGACCTGTTTATGCGCAAGCTGGGCATACAACCTACCGACGACGCGCAGGAGCTGGTACTCACGGCCCGTAAGCTGCTCCGCGACAAGTATACGGCGGCCGAGGTGGGCATCACGGGCGGCAACTTCCTGCTGGCCGACATCGGCGGCATCGCCGTAACGGAGAACGAGGGCAATGCCCGCCTCTCCACCACCTTCCCTAAAACGCACATCGCCATCGTGGGCATCGAGAAGATGCTGCCTTCGGTGATGGACCTGGACCTGTTCTGGCCTCTGCTGAGCACCAGCGGCACCGGCCAGAACGTGACCGTGTACAACACCATCCTTTCCGGCCCGCGCCAGCCCCACGAGAAGGACGGCCCGGAGGAGATGTACGTGATCTTACTCGACAACGGCCGCACCGACCTGCTGGCGCTGCCCGAGAAGCGGGAGGCGCTCAACTGCATCCGCTGCGGCGCCTGCCTCAACGTGTGCCCGGTCTACAAAAACATCGGTGGCCATACCTATGAGAGCACCTACAGCGGCCCCATCGGCTCGGTAATCACGCCGCACTACAACGGCATGGCCGAAAACAAGCACCTGAGCTTTGCCAGCTCGCTGTGCGGCGCCTGCACCTCGGTGTGTCCTGTCAAGATCAACATCCACAACCTGTTGCTCCTCAACCGCAAGCAAAGCGTGGACGAGGGCCTGGCCGACAAGCAGGAAACCACCGCCTTTAAGTTCTGGCTCAAAGCCATGAAAAGCCGCACGCTGCTGAACCTGGCCCCCGCCGGCGTCAAGAACTTTGTGCTGAAGCAGGTGCTGAAAGATACCTGGAGCAAACGCCGCGAGCCGCTGCACGTGCCCAAGAAGTCGTTCAACCAGCTCTGGAAGGAGCGGCAATCTTAACACATAAAGTGGCCTGCAGGTAGTACCTGCAGGCCACTTTGCTTTTTTGTGCTTACCTGGTGCAGCCGGTTCTTATTGACACCTTCATCAACAGGGTTAAAAAACAGGTATAGCTCCTATTTTGCTGTTATTTTGGCAATCAAAGATAAATTTTAGCTGCTTTAAGCTACAATTCAATAAAAAAAAGCGATATTTGTTTTTAAAATTGGCAAAAACCGTTCATAAGCTGCAAAACGCATTTTGCAGTCAATATAGTTGCTCCAGCGTTAAGGATATTTAAATAGATAACAGCGATAATAACAACTTTGTTAAAAAGACCAAGTATAGAAAGGTATGCATTACGAAATTGATAATTTAGATAAGCAAATTCTGCAATTATTAATGCAGGATGTTACCCGCGCCTATACTGACATTGCGAAGGAGTTGAATGTATCTGGCGGCACCATACATGTGCGCATGAAAAAGCTCAATGAGATGGGTGTCGTGAAAGGGGCGCAGCTGCTGGTAAACCCTTCTGCTGTTGGGTTTGATATCTGCGCGTTTATTGGGGTATACCTGGAGAAAGGCTCTGAGTATAAAGATGCGGTGGAACAGATGCGCCAGATACCTGAAATTGTGGAACTACACTATACAACCGGCTCTTATAGCATGTTCGCCAAAATCATCTGCCGCGACACCAAGCACCTGCGGGAGGTACTGAACGAAAAGTTGCAGGCCATAGAAGGCGTACAGCGTACCGAAACCCTTATATCGCTCGAAGAAAGTATAAGCCGGCAGATCACGATAGAATAACAGAATAAAAAAGAGCCATTGCAATAGAAATGCAATGGCTCTTTTTTGTACCGTCTCCTGCTAACAGGAACGTTCGGCTTATACTTAGCTTAACTTTTGCAGCGCCTCGCGCAGCCTTCCAACTGATGCTTCAATATCCTCCAGCGAAGCCCCTCCTACGGACAACCTGAACCAGTTAAGGTCGCGGCTGGAACCAAAGGCCGAGAACGGCACAACAGCCAGTTTAGCCTCCTGCAGCACATAAAAGGTTATATCCTGGCTGGTCTGCAGCACCTGGCCTTCTGGCGTGGTTTTGCCGGCCACATCTATTTTCACGGACAGGTAGATCGCTCCCATCGGCACTATGGCATCTACGGCAAAGCCTTCGGCCTTCAGCTGCTGAAATCCATCATAAAGCACATCCAGACTGTGCTGCACCTTCGGCTTAAACTCCTGCATAAAGTTTTCTACTGCTTCCGGCTGGCTCATAAATGCAGCGGTAGCCATCTGCTCGGCTTTCGGAGCCCAGGCGCCGATGTGGCCCAGTATGGCTTTCATGCGGTCCATGACGTTGGCAGGTCCGAAAGCGTAGCCTACACGCACCCCTGTGGCGGCAAAGCACTTGGAAGTACCATCGATGTATACCACGTACTCTTTTAGCTCCGGGCGCAGGCTTACCGGATCGTAATGCTCGGCTGTGCCAAAGGTCAGCATCCAGTAGATCTGGTCATAGAGGATGTAGAGTGGCTTTTCTCCTTCACCGCGGCTACGGTTCTCTTCCAGCACCAGGTCGCAGATCTCCTCCAGATCTTTTTTAGTGAACATGGTACCTGTCGGGTTCAGCGGCGAGCACAGCGCCAGCAGCGTAGCTCCTTTCAGGTGCGGCTTTACGTCAGCAGCCGTGGGCATAAAGTTATTTTCGGGCCGGGTTTCTACCATCACTGGCGTAGCACCCGAAAGGTGACAGTAGTGGTTGTTGTTCCATGATGGCGTCGGGAATACCACTTTATCACCCGGATCGACCAGCGTCAGGTAGGTAGCATAAATGAGCGGCCGGGAGCCACCGGCCACCAGGATATCGTTTTCAGGATATGAAAGTCCCAGCTTCTCTTTAGTAAAAGCAGCCACGGCATTGCGCAACACCGCCACCCCATTGGCAGGCGGATAATTGGTTTGGCCCTGGTCATATGCCAGTTTAATCTGCTTTTTTAGCTCTTCCGGTATCGGGAAGATCGTTGGATTGAAGTCGCCGATGGTGAGGTTGCAAATTGGTTCGCCACGGGCTATCATCGCGTTTACCTCGCCGGCTACCCGTATAATTTCGGAGCCGATCAGGTTCTGGGCCATTTTAGAAACGGTCATGTAGCTTCTGTTTAAGTTCTGCCAAAGGTACGATTTCCATGAACGGAACGCACAGCCGGCGGTAAAAAGTAGTTGTTCCCCTATACGCTGAAAGTCCGGTGAAGAGGTATCCAAACAGGGCCTCTCCACCGGACTTTTTATACTTATTGCGTGGTTTTATAGCTTCCGGCGTGTTACCATTTATAATAGCCGTTCTCCTCGTTGTCGTTCAGGATGTCGGCCGCCGTGTCGGGGCTGCGGTGAATATCTTTTAGCTTGCGCTCTTTCCAAACAGCAGCCGACTCGCGTACCACCTCCAGGTGTGCATCTGACTTCAGGCGCTCTTCCTCGCGTTTGGCGTCCACCTCAAAATCGGTGCGGGCCGCAAACTTAGCGTTGGCTACGGTGGAACGTGTATCGTACTGCTGCTGGCGCTCGGCTACGCGCTGCATCTCCTGTGTGGTGCGCTCGTGCTCTATGCCTTTCAGGATGTCATCGTAAGGGCCTCTGCCGGAGATCAGCTTGGTAAAGATCGGGGCGGTTTCGAGGCAGATGAACAGCAGCGTAATGAAGAACACGGGCAACCAGGGCAGCTTATCCAGCGCATTTACGCGGGCCATTAAGCCATCGTAATGCGTAAAACTCTCCTGCCCCTTTGCTACCGTCTCATCATACTGCTTCATCAGGGCGGCGATGCGCTGCTCCCGCAGGTTTATTTGCTGCTGAGCGCCGGCCTGCAGCAGCTTCAGTTCTTCGTCTACCTTGTCATACTGCCGCTTTTTCTCTTCAAAAATCGGCCCTTTACCTACTTTGCCCGTGCCACCGGTGCCGTCCGCTTCAGCAGCCAGGGCATCGTACAACTTGTTACGTTCCTGCACTTTAGCCGCTACGTCCTGCTGTATACCGGCAATTTCGCTTTTCACAGAATCTACTTCAGAGAATTGCTTTGAAACCAGCGCTTTGTGCTGAATAGCTAGTTCCGCCTGCTTGTCCTTCAGAATTGCCTGAATCTCTTTGTCGAATATCTTCAGTTCCAAGGGCTTGGAGATCACCACGGCCAGCACCAATGCCAGCAGAATACGCGGCGTTACCAGCAGCAGTTCTTTCCAGAACTTACCCTCTTTGCGCAGCGTGGACACAATAAAGCGGTCGAGGTTGAAGATGACAGCCCCCCAGAACAGGCCGAAGACAATGGCCAGCAGCACCGAATCAAAAACGGTGTAGAGCGCATAGCCGCCCGAAATACTAGCCAGCAGCCCTGTAAACAACACCGTAGCGCCCACACCGGCATACTTGATGTGCTCTGATTTGGAGCACTTCTCGAGAATGGTGTCGTCAGCGCCGGCGCACCACCAAAAAAATTTCTTCATTTATCTGTTTTAAGCTGAGTAGATGATCTTGAATCCCTGCGGGAAAGCTGTAACCTGTTTAACGTAAAAAAGCACTAAAGCTATACTTTTTACAAGTATAAATTACTTATAAACAGCGGGCTACCTTTTCAGAGAGCAACAGCAATGGCTTTTGGTTTAGTTCAAGATCTTCTATAGGGGTATTTGGTTTGATTTAGAGCAACAATGAGGCCAACACACTGGCTAAACTATCTAAGCTATGCTTGCTAGCTGTGGTTTATACTTTAACAGGCAGGCTATCCTTACTAGTGGCTGTTTGATGCGCAGTTTTATACTTGTCTTGTTGCATCTTTAGCTTTGGTGCGCTCTAAGCCCGCGAGGGCTCGTCCTCGGGCATCGCGCTGCTTTCGTTTCCTGCCCTCGTGCCTCGGGCTACCTCGCTAAAAAGCTCGGCACCGGAAACTCTCGAGGCGCTCAACCCAAGGACTGGAATCTTTCTCATAGCTACAGCTTATACTTGGGCTCAAGTATAGATTGAAGTTTAAATTAATGAGTTGGCGCGAATCTCCAGATTCGTGACGTGGAGTAAAGGTAAAGTCTTTGACTTCTCTGAACCGAAGGGATAAAGCAGTTCCACGAAGCGAAGCTCCTGCTATACAACTTATACTTCTCCAAAGCAACTACAGAACTTCCTTAGTTAAGGAGGGGCAGGGGTGGTCGGGTTCGGCTCAGCAATCCTACTTTAAAAGCAAAATAGCAGAAGATTTTCAGGCCGCTGCTATTCTATACTTTTTTGACTTGTCGCATAGACAAAAGCGTTACTTCTCCCGCTTATACTGCTTCAGCTTTCCTTTTTGCACCAGCTGTTTTTCAAGTAGTTGCTGTACTTCCGGTTTATTGAAATCTTCTACGGACTGGATGTGCTTCATCACCTTCTTCATGATCTTGTCCTGCTTTTGGCCGGTTTCCAGCGCGTAGGAGTAGGGCAGGTCGGTGAAGGTAACCATGGTGTAGAGCGGAATCCAAGTGTTGGGGTAGCGCTCGCTGATCTTGTTCTCGATCTGCTTGCGCAGCAGGAAACGCGGGTCGGCTACTTTGTCGCGCATCTCTACGAAGTTCTCCACTGCCAGGTCAGCGATGGCATCGGCATTGGGTTTGCGGCGCTGCTCAAACTGGTCGAAAAGTGTTTCCCAATCGTCGTCAAACTGCTCCAGCATTTGGTCCAGCACGGTAATATCCTCGAAGCCGGCGTTCATCCCCTGTCCGTAAAACGGCACTACGGCATGGCTGGCATCCCCTATCAGCAGCGATTTACCTTCGTAGCTCCACGGGAAGCACTTGATGGTAACCAGCGAGCCCACCGGGTTTTCGAAATACTCCTGCGCCAGTTCCGGCATCAGCGGCACGGCATCCGGGAAGTCCATTTTAAAAAAGGCGAGCAGGTCTTCCTCGCTCTTAATGGCCTTAAAAGAATGTTCGCCATCATACGGGAAGAACAGCGTGCAGGTGAAGCTACCATCGATGTTGGGCAGGGCAATCATCATGTAGTTGCCGCGCGGCCAGATGTGGAGGGCATTTTTCTCGAGTGCCCAGCCGCCGTCGGCAGTGGCTGGTATGGTCAGTTCTTTGTAGCCGTACTCCAGGTAATGCTGCTCATAGTTAAACCGCTCGATCTTCTGCATTGCCCCACGCACTACCGAAAAAGCGCCGTCGGCCCCGAAGAGCAGATCGGGATGTATGGTTTCAGTTTCGCCGGATGCCACATTGCGCAGCTGCACTTTATTTTCGCGCAGGTTCACGTCCAGCGCCTGGCGGTTGAAGTGGTAGGTGATGTTGGGGTTCGGCTCCGAGAGATTCATCAGAGCCACATTCAGGCCGCCCCTGGAAACCGAGTATATGGCCTGTCCCTCTTTGTTGTAAGGCAGAAACGACAGGTTGCCCTGCTCGTCGTGCATCATGCGGCCATGCATGGGGATGGCTACTTTGCGCACCTCCTCTTCTATACCAATGCCTTTCAAGGCACGCCAGCCGCGGTCACTGAGAGCCAAATTAATCGAGCGGCCACCGTCTACCATTGTTTTGCGCAGGTCAGGGCGGCGCTCGTAGAGGTCGACTTTATGGCCGCGCTTGGCCAGGTACAAAGACAGCAGCGAGCCGACTAAACCAGCTCCCATAATGGCAATGTTCTTTCTTTCTTTCATAGTTGTAGCGGGGCTACCGCCTCTTGGGGCGCAATTTACACCTTTCCGGACGGCAATGGCAAGCTGGCTATACTTTCACGTGCCGGAAGGTGAGGTTGATGCGTGGTTGTACGGCGCGCGAGGTTTTAGGGATGTGGTGCAGCCAGTGGTGCTGGGTGCCGCCCTGCATCAGCAACAGGCTGCCATGCGTAAGGGTTAAACGTATCGGTTTCAAGTCTTTGCGGGCGCGGTGCTTCAGGGCAAAGCGGCGCTCGCCACCCAAACTAAGGCTAGCTATACTTGGCTGCGGCCCTAGTTCCGGTTCATTATCGGCGTGCCAACCCATGCTGTCCTGCCCATTGCGGTAGAGGTTTAGCAGCACGCTGTTATACTTGGTACCGCTAACTTTCTCAACCTGCGCCTTCAGTTCCAGCAACACCGGCAGCCAGGGCTGCGGCTCATTTCGGAGGCCGGAGTAAGTATAGCTTTTATCGCCATACCAGGCTGTGAGGCGCGGCATCGGCAGCAACTTGCCAAACAATTTTATATTTTCCTGCTGCCAGTCTACCTGCTCCAGTAAACGGTCAAAATACGCAGTTGCCTGCTCCGGGGGCAAGAAGTGCGATGCAAAGTATACGTCAGCCTCCGGCAGGGGAAGCTGTTGCAAAAGCGGTGTGTTTGTACGTTCGTCAGCCATACTTCAACGGTACACAGGCTATATCTCGTCGGGTGTTTGATCAGATGCCGGAATGGGGCGGCCGCTTTTTTTTCGCTCGCGGTCTATTTTGCGTATGGCGCCGGTCGCCGTAACCCCATGCAGAATAATGGAGATCATCACAATAAAAGCTACAATAGACCATAAGGCATCTGCCTCCTCAAAGCCTACCCTGTCCAGCGCAAAAGACAAGTAGTAGAACGACCCGATTCCCCGAATGCCAAAGAAACTTACCGCCAGCCGCTCTTTGGTGGTAGAGTACGTTCCCAGCATACTTGGATAAGCGGTAATCGGCCGGATGATAAACAGGAAAACCAGGCCGATCAAAGCTCCTTTCCAGGTCAGGTGGTCCAGAATTCCGGTTACAAGGCCGCCCCCAAATAAAGTAAGCAAGATCACCATCAGGATGCGCTCTACTTGGTTAATGAAATCATGCATCTCGGTGTGGTACTTGCTCTCCGCTTCGTAGCTGCTCATGGTAAGCGACATCACAAACACGGCAATAAAGCCATACCCGTGCAGCATCTCGGTTATGCCATAAGTTACCAGGGTAGCTGAGAGTGCCAGCAGGCCGTCCTGTGCCTTCGGAAAATTCGTTTTTTTAGGAAGTATAAAAATGAGGTAAGCCAGCCCGCGCCCGATCAGGTAGCCGGCCCCCACACCTGCCACTACTTTGTAGAGTACATCGCGCAGCAGCCAGTCGCCTAGCCAATCGCCTTTAGTGCTGGCGGCAATAGCCAGCACTACTGCCAGCCAGGTGAAGGGAAAGGCCGATCCGTCGTTCAGCCCGGCTTCGGCCGTCAAAGAAAAGCGCACCACATCTTCCTCCTTGTCGTTGGGTGGCCCTACCTGCACCTGCTCAGCCAGCACCGGGTCGGTAGGAGCTAAAACAGCCCCCAGCAACACAGCCGCCGCCACCGAGAACCCCAGCACGCTCCACCCCAGCCAGGCCAGCGCTCCGATACTTAACAGCATGGTGATACTGATCAGCCGGAGCGGGATGCGCCATCTTTTTATACCGAACCGCCGCCTAATCTTTAAGCCGGTGCCCATCAGCGAAATGATCACGCTAAGCTCCGTCAGGCGCACAACATAATCTTCACGCCAGATCGGGTCCGGAGAAGGCAGTCCTAAAGGCAGCAGGTAGATCACCATCCCCAGCAGCAGGAAGATGATCGGGTATGAGACCAGCGTGCGCTCCATGATGTGCGGTACCCAAGTCATCGAAAGCGCCGCTATACCTATCACTGTGAGCGCCACTATATAATCGTTCATTTCTGTATTCCGTTCTTAGCCCGATATCCTCTCGCCCCTGCCCCGCCCTATTTGCGTAGTAGGCTTACCTATGTACTTCGGTCTTTGTTGCCTATCTTTATACTTATACATCAGCTATAGAACAATTTGAAAGTATTAGAGCAGTTTTTAGTAAATTTTAGCAATGCAGCCTGGGGCCTGCCTCTGTTGCTCCTGCTTATGGGCGGTGGCTTTTTCTTTATGTTATACTCCCGATTCTTGCCGTTCCGCTACCTCGGGCATGCCATCAACGTGCTGCGGGGCAAGTATGATGATCCCGATGATCCGGGCGATATCAGCCATTTTGAAGCGCTCTCCAGCGCGCTGGCAGCTACCGTAGGAATGGGCAACATCAGCGGGGTGGCGGTAGCCATTGCTACCGGTGGTCCGGGCGTGCTGTTCTGGATGTGGGTGAGCGCCTTTGTAGGCATGGCCACCAAGTTTTTTACCTGCTCCTTATCGGTGATGTACCGCGGCAAGGACAGCAACGGCGATCCGCAGGGAGGGCCCATGTATGTGATCATCGAAGGGTTGGGAAGGAAATGGCGGCCGCTATCTGTGTTCTTTGCCGTGGCAGGCTTATTTGGCGCCCTGCCTATTTTTCAAGCCAACCAACTCACCCAAGTACTCCGCGAAGTGGTGCTGGTACCCAACGGGCTGGGCTTGACCAATCCTTTTTACGCCAACCTCACTACGGGAATCGTCTTGGTTCTGATCACGTCGCTGGTGATTTTTGGTGGCATAAAACGCATCGGGCAGGTGGCCAGTAAAATGGTTCCGGGTATGGTGGTGCTCTACATGCTGGCCGTTTTTTACATCATGGCATCTAACTATACCAGTATACCCGGCGCTTTTGCACTCATTCTGGAAGATGCTTTTACGGCAAAGGCCATGTTGGGTGGAGCCATTGGGGCCATCATCATAGCAGGAGCACGAAGGGCCGCCTTCTCCAACGAAGCCGGCATCGGCACCGCCTCGATGATGCACGGTGCCGCCAAAACGGACGAACCGATTCGCGAGGGCTTAGTGGCAATGCTGGGTCCGCTCATCGACACGCTGGTGGTGTGTACTCTTACAGGGTTGGCCATCATCGTGACGGGTACCTGGAAAGATTCGCAAACCAACGGTGTATCCGTAACAGCGGAGGCATTCGATAGCGCCATGCCTGGCTTCGGAAGCTATATACTGGTGGTGTGCGTGCTGATCTTCGCATTCACCTCGCTCTTTTCCTACTCCTACTATGGCACCAAATGCTTCGGCTTTCTTTTCGGGGCAAAGTATAAAAACTACTATAACTACTTTTATGTGTTCACGATTCTGCTGGGCGCTACCGCTTCTATTACTGCCGTTATCAGCTTAATCGACGGCATGTATGCGATGATGGCTATTCCTACGATGACCTCTGCCCTGCTGCTCTCGCCGAAGGTGATGGCGGCTGCCCGGGATTATTTCAGGAGAATGAAGCAGTTTAAGCGGGAAGTAATGGAGGTATAAGTAGCGGTGTTTCCCTGAATTATTTGTTTAAAGATAGAAGATAATGTAGCAGGTTTTACGATGGCTTATTTACAAACTCATAGAGTAAAAGTTCTTCATCATCATCTGGCAGTTGCACCATGCCTTTAAACTTCAACCCTAATTTCTCTAGAAGCTTTTGAGATGCCACATTGTCTTTGGTAGTAATTGCTCTTATCCGGGATATGCTAAACTCTTCTATTCCGGCTCGTTTAACCTCCTTGGCAGCTTCAAAAGCATATCCCTTCTGTTCATGTTCCGGAAGAAACGCAAATCCAATGTCTATCCCTTCCAGCCCATCCCTGTCGTAAAGACCGCAGATTCCCAACTTTACATTATCCGATTTCCTGATGAGCGTATAGTTCCCATACCCATGCTTTTCTAACTGGGGCTGCATCTTATTTCTAATATACTCCTTTGCTTCCTCTACAGACCTGACGTTTCTATCCCCTATATACTGTATCCACTTGGGAGCATTTAGCAACTCGTATATGAAAGGGGCATCTTCCTCAGAAGTAGGCTTTAAGATCAACCTTTCTGTTTCAAATGATTTGTATGAGGCCATCAGGTTTGTTCTAATTAGCAATGTTAGTCGTAAGCCTATGAACGAGGCGTAGCCAAGGATGAAGGCTTAACTCTGTTGGCTGATGTTATTCTAACATGCTACCAAAGATTACAGTTAGCCATAACTGGACTACCGAATACAACATCAAACCCAGAATAGTATTTATAGCTTTATTTTTCTTGCACCGCCACTTCTAACTATTTTAATCCTGCAGACACTGGTGCAGAATCTCAGAGAAGCGGTATACTTCTTCGAAGCTGTTGTAAAGCGGTGCCGGGGCTACCCGGATCACGTTTGGCTCCCGGTAATCTACAATGATCTTCGCCGCCATCAGCATATCAAACAGCTGGCGGGCGTTTTGCTTTACCAGCAACGAAATCTGGGCTCCCCGGGCCTTGGGGTTGCTGGGCGTGATCATCTCCAGCACCTCCTGGCCGGCATGCACATCGTTGATCAGGAATTCCAGGTAACCGGTGAGCTTCTCACTTTTGGCGCGCAGATTGTCCATACCCGCTTCGTCGAACAGCTCCAGCGAAGCGCGGTGCACCGCCATCGGCAGGATCTGGCCGTTGCTTACCTGCCAGCCGGCCGCCCCTTCCATCGGAATAAAGCCTTTTTTCATCTGAAAACGTGACGCCGCATCATGCCCCCACCAGCCGGCAAAACGCGGAATGTCGGGGTTGTTGCCATGGCGCTCGTGCACAAAAATACCGGAGGTGCCACCCGGACCAGAGTTCAAGTATTTATAGGTACACCAGGCTGCAAAATCTACGTTCCAGTCGTGCAGTTGGAGCGGGACGTTGCCAGCCGCATGCGCCAAGTCGAAACCCACCACAGCGCCTGCTTCGTGGCCTGCCTTGGTAATGGCTTCCATGTCAAACACCTGCCCGGTATAGTAGTTGATGCCGCCCATCATCACCAACGCTAGTTCCTCGCCATGCTCCTGTATCTTTTGCAGGATGTCTTCGGTGCGCAAAGTATACTCTCCCTTCCGCGGAAACAGCTCAATGATCGCGTCCTCGGGAGTATAGCCATGTAATTTCGTCTGCGTTTCCAGCGCATACTGATCGGATGGGAACGCCCCGCCTTCCATCATCACCTTAAAGCGCTTGCCCTGCGGCCGGTAAAACGATACCAGCAGCAGGTGCAGATTCACGGTGAGCTGGTTCATGATCACCACCTCGTTTTCTTTGGCGCCCACCACGCGGGCAGCGGCAGGAGCGAGCAATTCATGGTAGTTGATCCACGGTTCTTCACCCTTAAAGTGGCCTTCTACCGCCAGATTAGCCCATTTATACATCTCGTTGTCGATGTACATCTGCGCCGACTTTGGCTGCAGCCCCAACGAGTTGCCGCAGAAGTAGATAGCGTCCTGCTTATTTACCTGCGGAAAATAAAACTTGTCTTTAAAGTGGCGTAAGGGGTCGTTCTGGTCTTGCTCCTGCGCAAAGGCAAGGGTATTCTGATAGTTCATGTAGTGCGGAATGTTTTATACATAAGCTGTTAGCTATGCGAAGATAAGATATAATCAGAAGCAATACCGACAATTCCTGCACTGATACCTGGGGAAAATGGAACACTTTGCTAATGCATCTTGCTTTTCCTGCCTCCTTTGTGAATGGCTGTTACAGTTTACCAGGATGTTTTCCCAAAATCATACTTCAGGCCAACGCTAAATGATTTAGGAATTTCATCTAATCGCAGCAGGTAATTGATTTCAGCATAAAAAGCCAGCTTAGACCAGGGCTTTACCTCAAATCCTAAACCAGGGCTAAATCCAGGCAGGAGCGCTAAGTGGCTGTACGTTTGCTGCTCTCCCTCTTCTGTCTCGACTAAATATGCTACATCCGCTAATTGTACCAGCAGGTATACGCCATAAGTTTCTGCTTTTTTGAAGGCGTATTCGTACCTGAAGCCTAACCCTGTTGCCTCTATGCGATCGCCTCCCAGTCTATGATAAGAGTGATCGAAGGAAACTTTTAGGGAATGGCGGCTATGCTTTGAGAAATAGTACTGCAGCCCTAGCATTTGACCAGATGAGCGACTTGTTACAGGATTGTCCGGTGAAGAGCCGTAGTGACTGTATTGGGCAAAGAAGACCCAGTTGTGTTCTTTTGCTGATGCATTATCAGACCTCCAGGAATAAGAGATATTCCCTTTGTTATAATCTAAAACCAGTTTGGTCAGGTCTTTTTCATTCAGGCTGGTTTTCGTTATTCCTTCAAGCAGGTCAAACCGGTTAGCCATCAGCGAACTGAGCGTCCCAATATACTTATTATCCTTTCGTTTGTATACTGTTCCGCCTTGTCTTACCTCTACATCATTGTTCTCAAGCCTATACAAGGTGTTGCCCTTCGATACATAATAATACACGGTGGCATTATTCTCCATCATCATTAAACTAATTCCGGGAGACTCAATTAACGATTGCAGGAGCAGCGCAGAGCTATCGTTATTTACTCGATAGTATTTTGTTATAAATTTTTCCCCGTTATCAAGTTTAATAGTTTGTACCTGCTTCGGTTCATACACCTTCTTTACCCCCATCTCATCGTAAAGAATAACCTCGGAAGGGCTATCATAGAAGTACGTGATGGCACCTGTTAAAACGTCCCCGCTTGCGAGGGTCATACTGCCTTTCTCCGTTTGTATTTGCGCAAATGCAGCAGTTGAGGATAGTATTAAAATGAGTAAAAGTTTAAATTTCATAAATAATTAAACAAGGTAAATGGGATCGCTTTAAGTGATTGCCTTAGAGTAGCTAAACATAGCTAAATTATTTAGTTCTCTTCATGCTTTCATACAAAACTCGCAGCTAAATTATGGATTCTCGCCCTAATACCTCGCTCAAAATGTAGTACTTGTTATGCTCTTTTATGTCTTCGTTGCAGATATTACCCCCTCCTGTACAAACTGCGCTTTCTGCAGGCCAAGCCATTCCAGGGCAGAACCACTCAGCAGGCGCTCTTTGGTGTGCAGGTCGTAAGGCATGGAGGAGATTAATTTGCCGGGCTCCAGTTCGCCAAGCGGAAAGGGATAGTCGGAGCCGAGGGCAATGCTGTTAGCGCCCACCAGGTTCACCAGGTAATCCAGAGCGGCGGGGTCGTGCACCAGCGAGTCGAGGTAAAACTTGCCCAGGTAGTCGCGCGGGTTTACGTTGTTGTCCACGGCGCAAAGGTCGGGGCGCACTTCAAAGCCGTGCGCGATGCGGCCAATGGTGGCCGGGAAAGAACCGCCACCATGCGCAAATGCCACCCGCAGTTTCGGCAGCCGTTCCAGTACACCGCCAAAGATGAGCGAACAGATGGCCATACTTGTTTCGGCGGGCATGCCCACCAGCCACGGCAGCCAGTATTTGCTCATCTTCTTTTTGCCATACATGTCCCAGGGATGCACGAAAATGGCAGCGCCCAATGTCTCGGCAGCTTCGAAGACAGGAAAAAGCTCGGGCGCTTCTAAGTTCCACTCGTTGATGTGGGTGCCAATCTGTACCCCCGCCATCCCCAGCTCTTTTACGCACCGCTCCAGTTCCTTTACTGCCAGCTCCGGGGCCTGCATCGGCAAGGTGCCCAGGCCTACAAAGCGGTCGGGGTAATCGGCTACAATGCCGGCAATGTGGTCGTTCAGCAGCCGCGACAAATCATAGGTGTGCTCCGGCTTGGCCCAATAGCTGAACATCACCGGCACCGTACTCAGCACCTGCACGCCTACGCCAAACTGGCTGCACTCGTGCATGCGCACCTTGGGGTCCCAGCAGTTGTCCTGTATTTCGCGGAAGAATTTGTCGTCCATCATCATGCGGGCACAGCAGGGCTTGTGGTGCTCCAGCCGGATAAAGCCGCCATACCCGTACTGATCCCGCAGGTTCGGCCAGGTAGCCGGCAGAATGTGCGTGTGGATGTCCACTTTCAGCAGGTCATCAACAGGATGTATAGGCATATTTTCTGGCATAGGCAATGGGTAAGTATAAGGCTATACGCACAGGGTTTGGTAAGGGCAACTGAAACGGCCTTTACTCCTTTTTAGGATACAAGACACAGGACGTAAGACACAAGACCCTTCTCTTTTAGCACTCACGGGCGCGGGCTTGCAGCCCGTGTCCTTCACACCATGAGTTGTTTGCTGATGAATGGTCGTGTCGGTGCCTGCACGGCTAACCTTACGACTTCCTACAAAACTTCGCTACCGCAAGTTTGAGCAAAGTAGCAACTTGTAGTGAACTTAAAGCCAACTTCTAACTAGCGCTTGGCCCACTTGCCTGGTGGTGTAGCTTACAAAACGAAGGTCTTGTGTCTTACGTCCTGTGTCCTTTACATCGGTTTGGCTGGCGGCGCCATCACTTCGCCGCAGTTGCTGCAGGTGCGGTGCTCCACGCTCTCCCAGAAGTTGTTCATGATCACGGGTAGCTGCTCCACAATGTCAGTAACATCGGCAAACTCCTCATAGAGTTTGTGGCCGCAATTCTCGCAAAACCACAGAAAGCCATCCTGCTCGCCGGGTTTGCGGTAGCGCTCCACTACCAGCCCAACTGTGTTGGCGGGGCGGCGGGGTGAGTGCGGCACATGGGGCGGCACCAGAAAGATCTCCCCTTCTTTAATCGGCACATCCACCGGCTTGCCATCTTCAATGATCTTCAGCACAATGTCACCTTCCAGTTGATAAAAAAATTCCTCGCCAGCATCGTCGTGGTAGTCCTTGCGGGAGTTGGGACCACCCACTACCATGATGATGAAGTCTTCGTTGCCTTTGTATACTACCTGGTTGCCTACAGGTGGCTTGAGCAGGTGGCGGTTTTCGTCAATCCACTTCTTAAAATTAAAAGGTCGTAGTATAGCCATTTTCTAGTTGCATTAGATGAACAGTTGAAAGTACGAAAAAGGAAGCATAAATGGCAATTTCCAACTCCCCGGGGCGGCTGGTTTGCTGTTGCAACTGATGCGCAGGCAACAGCGCAGGGGCACATCTTTTCATCGGATTTGCGTACATTTAACCTATGAACTTAAACCTGAAAGACAAACGCGCGATCGTGTGCGGCAGCACCCAAGGCATCGGCAGGGCCATTGCTCTTGAGTTGGCGCAGCTTGGGGCCAGCATTACGCTGGTGGCCCGCAACGAGGACAAGCTGCAGGAAATAGCCAAGGAACTGGACAGCACACAGGGGCAGCAACACAACTACCTGGTGGCCGATTTCGCCAACCCGGACGAGGTGGCGCAGAAGATACAGAAGTATGTGCAGCAACAGGAAACCGTGCATGTACTGGTGAACAACACCGGCGGCCCTCCCGGCGGTCCCATCACAGAGGCAAAGCCGGAGGAGTTCCTCAAAGCGTTTAACATGCACCTGATCAATAACCACCAGCTGGTGCAGGCAGTGGTGCCGCTCATGAAAAGAGCCGGCTATGGGCGCATCATCAACATCATCAGCACTTCGGTAAAAGAGCCGATCGCAGGTTTAGGAGTGTCGAATACCACGCGCGGCGCTGTAGCCAGTTGGGCTAAAACTATGGCGAATGAACTGGGGCAGTATGGCATTACCGTCAACAATGTGCTTCCGGGTTCCACCAAAACCGGCCGCATTTACTCGCTTGTGGAGAGCCGGGCCGAGAAGTCGGGGCGCAGCAAAGAGGACGTACAGCAGGAGATGGAAGCCGCCATACCCGCCCGCCGCTTTGCCGAGCCGGAAGAAGTAGCCGCCGCCGCTGCCTTTTTAGCTACTCCTGCGGCAGCGTATATCAATGGCGTGAGCCTGGCTGTGGATGGCGGCAGAACGGGAAGCATCTAGGCAGGAGTTATCCAACCACCCCTACCCCTCCTTATCCAAGGAGGGGTAGGGGTGGTTGGGCCCGGTACAGGAAAACACATTTCTAATTACTCTCGCAGTGCAGCAGATTCAGAACTACATCAACGGGCAGCTAGTGGCACCTGCGGCGGGGCAGTACCTCGACAACTATAACCCGGCCACGGGGGAAGTATATGTGCAAATTCCGGATTCGGACGCACAGGACGTGGAGCAGGCAGTGCAGGCGGCACAAGCGGCGTTTCCGGCCTGGGCCAAAACGTCTGCCGAAAAGCGGGGCCGGCTGCTGATGAAGATTGCCGACCTGATCGACCAAAACCTGGACCGGCTGGCCGAGGCGGAATCTGTAGATAACGGCAAACCGCTAAAGCTGGCGAAAACGGTAGATATTCCGCGGGCCAGCAGCAACATGCGGTTTTACGGCACGGCCATCCAGCACTTTGCCTCGGAAGCGCATTACATGGAAGGCACCGAGGCCATCAACTATACCGTGCGGCATCCGCATGGGGTAGCCGGCTGCATCTCGCCCTGGAACCTGCCGCTCTACTTGTTCACCTGGAAAATTGCCCCTGCCCTGGCGGCCGGAAACTGTGTGGTTGCCAAGCCTTCTGAAGTAACGCCCATGACGGCTTACCTGCTCTCGGAACTCTGCATACAGGCAGGGCTGCCAGCCGGTGTGCTCAACATCGTGCATGGCTATGGGCACAAAGTAGGCGCAGCGCTGGTGGCGCACCCGAGGGTGCCGGTGATCTCTTTTACCGGCGGCACCATAACCGGCCGCTCTATTGCCGCCACCGCAGCGCCTATGTTTAAAAAGCTGTCGCTGGAGCTGGGTGGCAAGAACCCGAACATCATTTTTGCCGACTGCGAATTCAACAACGCCCTCCATACTTCTATCCAGTCCTCTTTTGCCAACCAGGGGCAGATCTGCCTCTGCGGCTCCCGCATTTTTATTGAACGCCCATTGTATGCGCAGTTCCGGGATGCTTTTGTGGAAAAGGTAAAGGCCCTGACGATCGGTGACCCACTGGAGGAAAGAACGAAACAAGGAGCTGTAGTGTCGGAGCAGCACATGCAGAAGGTACTTTCGTACATCGAACTGGCCAGGCAGGAAGGCGGCACCATCCTGACCGGCGGCCATCAGGTTCAGGTAGAAGGGTGCTGCGCCAAAGGCTGGTTCATTGCGCCCACCGTGATTGAAGGGCTCCCCTCCGACTGCCGCACCAACACCGAGGAGATTTTTGGCCCAGTGGTGACGCTCATGCCGTTTGATACCGAAGAAGAAGTGCTCCGCTACGCCAACTGCACCGACTACGGCCTCTCCGCCACTATCTGGACGCAAAACCTGCCCCGCGCCCACCGAGTAGCACACCAGCTGCATTCCGGCATCATCTGGATCAATACCTGGCTCCTCCGCGACCTGCGCACGCCTTTCGGTGGTATGAAGAACTCCGGCGTTGGCAGAGAAGGCGGCTTTGAGGCACTGCGCTTCTTTACTGAACCGCAAAATGTTTGTGTGAAGTTATAATAGTAGCTATGCAAAAAGAAAGATTATCCACCCAAGTCAGAATAGCATCAAAGGAGGCTTTGATTAGCACTATAAAGTCTACTTTTGGAATGGTACCAGTAGTAGGTACAGCACTCAATGAAATTTTCTTTGAATACGGTAACCGAATAAAGTCTGCTCGCCTTGAAAGATTTATAGAGCATCTTTCATTACAAATTCATACACTTGATCAAACGAAACTCAACAGTGGCTATCTTCAAAGTGAAAACTTCTACGATATCACTAAGGAGGTACTTGACAAAGCACTAAAGACTAAGTCAAAGTTGAAGCATCAAATGCTGGCTCAAATACTTGTTGACTCTATTAACTATACTATAGATATAGATGAAAGTCTACTGGATGTTTTCATCAACTATGTTGATAGCTTAAAGCCCTTTCAAATAAAAATGCTGCTGTACTTTAACAGCAAAGAAGATGCATTTAAAGAAATTGGCAGCTACTCTAGCTTATACAATCTTTACACTAAAGATAATCCGCATTTAATAGTGACAAGCGATGAATTTAAGCTCTTTTGTAGTGATATGGAGAACAAAGCTTTAATTAGCACTGGAGGTGGCTTAACAAACTCTGACGACCAGAGAGCTTTTAGGGTTTTAGAGTCACATAAAGATGCTTCTTTAAGGGTAACATCTGTTGGAAAAGAACTTTTGAACTTTATACAGTCATACTATGAGGAATAGTTATAAAGAAAGGGGATTTACTTGAATGAATATTTGCATTTATTCTTCCACAAGCTAGTAAACTGTTTGCTTTAACGGCTCCTGCCGCCTTACGGCCTACTCAGCCGCTCCAGTTCTCCCCGCTCCAACACCTCATCTATCAGCCCGAATTCCTTGGCTTCATCAGCTCGGAGCCAATAATCGCGGTCGGAGCTGTCGTGGATCTCCTGGTATGTTTTGCCACTGTGCAAGGCGAGAATCTCATAGAGCTCTTTCTTCAGCTTCAGGATCTCGCGGGCGGTGATCTCAATGTCGGATGCCTGCCCCTGGGCACCTCCCAACGGCTGGTGAATCATGATACGGGCATGTGGCAGGGCAGAACGTTTCTCTTTTGCGCCCCCCGCCAGCAGTACCGCGCCAAAGGAGGCTGCCAGGCCGGTACATATCGTGGCCACATCGGGGCTTACATATTGCATCGTGTCGTAAATACCGAGGCCGGCATACACCGAGCCGCCGGGACTATTGATGTAGAGCAGGATGTCTTTTTTCGCGTCCGCCGATTCCAGGAAAAGCAGCTGCGCAGTGATCACATTGGCCACGGCATCGTCCACCGGCATCCCTAAAAAGATAATGCGGTCCATCATCAGGCGCGAGAACACGTCAATTTCCCGGAAGTTCGTCGGGCGCTCTTCTATCACCGAACGCGTCATGTTATCGATGCGGTGCAGGTGCGGCATGCTTTGCAGGTGGTTCATGTACTGGTCAACCAGCAGGCCGTTCAGGCCCTGGCTGTGCACAGCAAACTTGCGGAATTCATTTGTGTAGGCAGAAGTATACATGGGTTTGCGTAGGTTTTATGAGTATGGTTGAAAAGTATAGGCAATAGCATTTCCTCCTTCCGGAAAACCGGATGGCGAAGCTTTAGAAAGTAGTATAACCGCTAAATCAAAGTACAAGAGCAGGCGCCTGCAGCTATCCGAACAGCCGCTGATGGATAGCCTGAAGCTCCTGCCGCAGTTGCAGCCGCCCGGCTTCGCGTACTGCCGTATACGCCAGTTGCTGCTGCGCTATCTGCTGCTTCCAGGGCTGGTCCCAAAGCATCCGGATCTCGATATCCAGTTCCTCCTGCTCGGGCAATTGGCCGTGCAGAAAAGCCTCTACTCGTTGTATTTCCTCCAGTTCCGGGCGCATGTGCTTATCTGAAATGGTTGATGGTATAGTGAGCCAGTGATTTGCGCAGGCGCTCCAGGCATTTGTACTTCTGCACAGTGGCCGAGCGCACGGTACGGTACTGATGCTCCCGGGCCACCTGTTCCATGCGCTGCCCCAGGTAGTATACCGCCACCAGCATTGCCTGGCACTTTTCGCCGAGCTGCGCCACAAAGGGTGCAAGCGCATAATCCGGCTGCTCGGCCTGGACTTCCTCCTTTAGCTGTTCCCCTATCTCAGGTGATAACTCCTGCTGCCGGCTGCGCTTCTCCAGTTCCCGTCGCCACAGGTTTTTGCATACGGCCATCAGGTAAGTTGTAGCCGCTGCTGTTAAGGTAAGCTGCCCGTGCACCACCTTTTCATAGAAGAGGATGATGGCTTCCTGCAGCAGGTCCTGAGCATCGTCGGCAGTGCCGTGGTGCTGATACACGTAATGGAGTACCATCGGGTAAGCTTTGCCGTAAAGCTTCTCTAAGGTCCGCTCCCGGTCATTTACCAGCGCCTCGCGCAGGTCCGACGCCATCACAGGGGTTGGGAATGTTTGCATAAGTCTTTTTACGTTAATCCGGCAGAACGCGTAAATATCACCTCTCTGCATCAAGTTTTTATGTTATTATCTTCATGTTCCTTCCTTATGAGCCACAGAAAGCTGACTAACCGTATTTCAGCTAAAAAACTTACCTTTGCCCGCATGGACTTTAAAAGAAGACGACTAGCCGTTACGCTCCGCAACCAACTTAACTATCCGTTGCAGTTTAATCCTTTTGTATTTAGTAAGATGTTTCTGCTGTGGGTGGCTGTTGGCATTGTAGGTGGCATCATTGCCGGACTTTACTGGACGGCGCTGGAGGGCCTGGTGCATTTTCTGGCGCACTTCCAGGGGTTGTATGTGATACCGGTGATGACATTGGGCGGGTTGGTAGCCGGGCTGGTTATCCACTTCCTCGGCGACCCCGGCGAAATGGACCTTGTTGTAAACAATATCCGCTTTAAAGGCGGGCGACTGGAGCCCAAGTACAACCCATCTATGGTCTTGTCGTCGCTGCTGTGTATTGCCAGTGGCGGCAGTGCTGGCCCTGAGGCACCGCTGGTGCAGGTGGTTGGCTCCACAGGGACTTTTATTGCCCGCCAGCTTGGCCTGAAAGGCGAAGACCTGCGCTCTTTAAGTATAGCGGGCATGGCGGCAGCTTTTACAGCGCTCTTTGGTGCCCCGCTGGGCGGAAGCCTGTTTGCGCTGGAGATTCAGCACCACAAGCACATCAGCGAGTATTACCAGGCACTGATGCCTGCGCTGGTGGCGAGCTGCGCCGGCTATGTTATCTTTATCCTGATCACGCACATCGGCATTGGCCCTACCTGGGACTTCCCGATATATTCTGCACCCGATCTCAACGACTTTTTTTATGCCATGCTGTATGCACTGGCAGGCACGGCGGCAGGCTGGATCTTCATCTTCACGGTACGTAAACTCCGGGGTGCTTTTGAACATGCCAGGGTGCCTATCTATATAAAGATGGCTGTGGGTGGATTGGCCATCGGCATTATTGCCTATTTTGTGCCGCTCTCCCGCTATTTCGGGCATGAGCAGCTCAGCATTTTACTGGAGGAGCCTTTCTCGCTTCAGTTTCTCCTTACGCTGGTGGTGGCTAAAATTCTGTCTACGGCTTTTACGGTTACATCCGGCTGGCGCGGCGGCTTTATCATCCCGCTGTTCTTCCTGGGTGCCGCTATAGGGCTGGTTCTCAACAACATTTTCCCGGGGCAGAACCTGCCGCTAATTATGGTGAGCTGCATGGCCGCCATTAACGCTTGTGTGACCCGCACTCCTATCAGCACGGCAATTCTGCTGGCCACTATGACGGGCTTTCATCAGTTTATCCCGATTATGTTTGCCAGCCTCACCGGCTTTTTCCTGGCTCCTAAAACGCCGCTGATCAACGCGCAGCTGGGGATAAGGGAACTGAAGCATTAAGGCTTCCGGTCCGGCACCAGGTTATGGGCGGCCAGCTTCCACTGGCCGTCCAGCACTTTCCACACTTTCAGGTAATAGCCTGTTTCGTCAGTACCACGAGTATAGCTGCCGTAGGTAAAGGCCATGTCGGCGGCCGGGGCTATGTCGTGGCCGAGGGTGGTGTATGCGATGTTGGCTGCCGGCTCAATGGCGGCCTCACTGTAGCGGTACGGGTACATGTTCTGGCGATAGATGAGGGTTTCGTTAGCATAGGGCTGCACCGCCTGTACATCCTTTGCCAGCAGGTCGGTTTTGGTGCCCTTTGTCTTTTGCTGTGCGCTCTTCCTGGCCGGCTTGTACGGCTCTTGCTTTAGCTGCGCTACAGGGAATGAATTGCCCATGTCGATGGCCGCTTTCCACTGCCCGTTGGGCTGCTTCTTCCATACAGTCAGGTAAAAGCCTGCGGCTGCAGGCTCAGCATCCTCCGGCTTCAGGCGCAGCTCATATGGCCCGGTGGTATAGCCCCAGTCCAGTCCGCTGGAGATGTCGGCATAGGCCGGGTACCACTCTAACTTAGCGGGGCTCTCCGGCATCTTCCCATAACCCTCTTTGCCGTTCACGGGCTGGGGCAGAAACACAATCGCATCATCCGACAGGTTCTCCAGAAAGGCGGCTTTGATACCGTATTGCACGGCAGCCGCCGAGAAGCCGCGTTCGGCTGTGGCAAGGCTATCCAGGGCTTTATCGCGGGCGGTGTCTTTTGCCTGAAACGCGCCCAGCAGCAGCGGCAGGAACAGCAAAATTACTTTCTTCATAGTTTTATAGGTTAAGGGGTGGATAAGTAGCGGAATTAAAGTATAAATATAGCAGGCATTGCAATTGCTGATGCCGCTAAGCGCCTATTTTTCAGGAGCTACCGGCCTCTCGAGGGACAGGTCGCGACCTGTCCGCGCATTGGCTGCACAACAAAGCCGTAGCCGATGAAGCCGCCACGCCCCATCCTACTAATCCTTGCATCCTGTAAATCCTGATTCAGACGATTTCTGGAACGATTGCCGGTGCACGATTGGACAGGTCGCGACCTGTCCGATCGAGAATTAACACTGCTATAAAACAAAAAGGCCCGACTAAATGCCGGGCCTTTTTGTATAGGGTATACTTTATACTTACTGGTTCAACGCCGGCTTCTCCGGACTGATCAGGTGGTCCTGCAGGAAGTTGGTCATCATGGTGAAGCGGTGCAGCAGCGTGTTGCCGCCGTAAATGCCGTGGTTGCGGTTCGGATAGTAGAAGCTGTCGAACTGTTTGTTGGCTGCTACGAGCGCATCCACCATCTCCACGGAGTTCTCGAAGTGCACATTATCGTCGCCGGTGCCATGGATTTCGAGCAGGTCGCCTTTCAGCTGATCGGCAAAAGTGAGCGGCGAATTCTGGTCATAGCCTTCGGGGTTCTCCTGCGGCGTTTTGAGGTAGCGCTCAGTGTAGATGCTGTCGTAGAAGCGCCAGTTAGTAACGGGAGCAACAGAAATGCCGGCCCGGAAAATGCCATCCCCTTTGGTGAGCGCCAGCAGCGTCATGTAGCCGCCAAAGCTGTGGCCCCAGATGCCGATGCGGCTGGCGTCCACGTACGGCTGTTTGGCCAGCCACTTGGCGCCTTCCACCTGATCGGCCACCTCATACTTGCCCAGGTTAGCGTAGGTCACTTTCTTAAACTCCGCACCGCGGGCGCCAGTGCCACGGTTGTCTATACTTACAATCATCAGCCCCTTGTCGGCCAGCACCTGGTACCACAGGTAGTCGTTGCCGCCCCAGCTGTTGGTAACCGTTTGTGAGCCCGGACCGCCATACACAAACATGAGCACCGGGTATTTTTTGTTCGGGTCAAAATTGGTTGGTTTGATCATCCAGCCATTCAACAGGGTGCCGTCTTCGGTTTTCATGGTGAAGAACTCCTTAGGAGCCAGGTTATACTGCGCCAGCTTATTTTGCAATGCCTGGTTATCTTCCAGCACCTTAATCAGCTTACCATCTTTAGCGGTATGCAGGCTTACGATGGTTGGCGTGGTGGTCGAGGTATAGTAATCGAGGTAGTACTTATAGTCGGTGCTCATGTTGATGTTGTGCGTACCGGGCTTTTCGGTAAGGCGCTTCTTGTTTTTGCCCTTACTGCTGATGCTGTACAGGTGGCGCTCCAGCGGCGATACTTCCGTGGACATGTAGTATAAACGGTCGTTCTTCTCGTCGTAGCCCAGGAACTCGCTTACTTCCCAGTTGCCGTTGGTGATCTGGCGCACCAGCTTGCCGTTCATGTTATACAAGTATAAATGATTGTAGCCGTCTTTCTCCGACGAATGGATAAAGTACTTGCCATCCTGCAGGTAAGTCAGATCGTCGGTGATATCGATGTAGGCTTTATCTGTCTCTTTCAGCACCACGTTGGTCTGGCCGGTGGTGGCGTTGGCGTGCAGGATCTCCAGCGTGTTCTGCAGGCGGTTCATACGTTGTATCGAGAGCAAGTTCGGGTCCTGCGTCCACTTAATGCGCGGGATGTAGATGTCTGTCTCGGCGCCAGTGTCCATCTTCACGGTTTTGCCGCTCTTCACGTTATACACCGAGATCTTGATAGCCGAGTTTGGCTCACCCGCTTTCGGGTACTTATACTTGTAGTCCTGCGGATAAAGCTCGCCCCACAGCTGCATGTTATACTCCGGCACCTGGCTTTCATCAAAGGTATAGAAAGCTATTTTAGAACCGTCGGGTGCCCAGTGAAATGCCTGCGCAAACGAGAATTCCTCCTCGTATACCCAATCCGCATACCCATTGATAATGGAGTTCATCTTGCCGTCGGTGGTGATCTGCGTCTCCTTCATATTGCTTAGGTCCACGAAGAACATGTTGTTGTTGCGGGCAAAGGCAACGCGGCTGGCATCGGGCGAGAAGGTGGCATAGAACTGCTTGCCGCCGTTGCTCAGCTTGGTCAGTTTTTTGGAGGTGATGTCGTACACATAATAATCGGCTTTGGAGGAGCGGCGGTAGATCTGCTCGCTTTCAGTAGCAAACAGCACCTTTTTCTCATCCGAGCTGAACGTATAATCGTCATACTGGATGGGCTGGTTGCTGCCTTCAGGCACCAGGCTCTCCCCTTCGATGATGGTGCTGACAGGCTTACCGGTGGTCACGTCATACTTCACAATGTCGTACACGCGGTTTTGCTCGTCGGGTACCATAGAGCTGTAGTACTGGCCGTCTTTCATCCAGTTTACCCCGTACACCGACTGCGCCCGGAAGGTCCCATCTTTATAAATTTCCTCCAGCGTTACGGCTTTCTTTTGCTGCGCCTGCGCTACAAATGTGAGGCACAGCAGCATAGCTGCCAAAAGGTTTGTTTTTAATTTATTATGCATGCGTTTTTTAGATTTGTTTAGCTCCACTAAGTTAGCGGAATAATATTGTTTAGCCATAGACCGCCTGCTAAAACCATGCCTGCTACAGCACTGGTGCCTGTTTTACGCAACCATAAAAAACGGCAGCCCTTTGCGGAGCTGCCGTTATATTTTAGCTGCAGGTTAACCGGCAATTAAAAATTATAACCGAAGGTAACGAGTACTGAACTTTGTTTCTGATTCAAGTCTACTACAGGCTCTCCTCCTCCTGAGCTGAAGGTATAAGGCGAGTAGCGGCTATCGCCGGTGCTGTTCACGTAGGCAGCATCCAGGTAGTAGTTCTTTAACCGAATGCCGGCACCCAAGCTATAGGTGTTCACTTTTCCATCAAAGTTGGCGTTGCGGTACGGATCTCCGCTTACGGAATAACCTGCCCGGAAACGGAACACATCATAGCGGCCTTCTGCACCAATCTTGTAGTTTACTGCTGACTTATAAGTAACAGCAATAACATCGTTCACGTCGTTGAAGTAGTTGCCGCTGTTTCCATATTCGTCCTGCTGCTCATGAAAACGAGTTTTGCTGTAATCCACAAACTCTACATCAGCCGAGATAAAACCATATTTGTTCAGAAACACTGCTACACCACCATTGGCCCGGAAAGGCGTTGTAAGTTGGTACGTAAACTCGCCGGGCACAATAGAAGAACTATAGTTAGCGGGCGATTTTGTATCCGGATCAACGGATGTGGAGTTGAGGGTGGTCTGGTACCGGTCTGTAAACGTATAAGCTGTCGGTGTCTGGATGCTGAGGCCTATGCGTAGCGCATCGACCGGCCGGGCAATAACGCCCACTCTCAGGTTAACGCCGGCTGCCTCCGAAGTGAACTCATCATACAAGTCCAGGTTGTAATCACCCTCTAAAGCGATGCTACCATCCTCATTAAAAGTATCGATGTAGTGGCCTGACTCCAGGAATGTGCTCTTTTGTGTGAAGTTGGTTGTAATAACACCCAGAGAGGCTCCCAGGTAAATTTTATCTTTATAGCTGGTACCTATGCCAATATCAAACTGGCTCTGAGACCCGATCCGCTGAATCTGCTCCTGCTGATCAATATCTCCTAAACTATAAAGCGGCCGGGCATCTGGGGTGACCGTTCCGTTCTCATCCTGAAAGTTGATCAGGTAATTACCATAAGCCAATCCTTCCAGAGTTGTAAAATTGCCATATTCCGCATCCAGGTCAGACTGTGTCCGCCCGAAAGCCCGATCAGAAAAATAATCGACAATGGTGTTAGGCGGTTGTGTGGTATTGCGGTAGTTGAGTTGCTGGTTAAAGTTATTCAGGCGGGTAAAGCTGATGCCCAGGCTGGAGCCGCGCCAGTCACCTTCTTCCTCATCACCTTTGTGGCGGCTAAGCACCAGGCCTGCCTGCGGAATAGCCAGGATGTTGCGGGCGTCGGAGGTGGTGGCTCCGTTAATGCCGGCCTCAGTGGTACTGAACTGCAGCCCCGGCGTGATACTGAACTCAGACCGGCGGAACATGCCCAGGCCGGCAGGGTTAGCAGTCATGGACGATATATCGGCGCCAAGGGCAGTCTGTGCCCCTCCTATACCCTGAATGCGGGCTGTGCCGGATAAACCGAGACGGGTGTAGCGCAGGGCGTCTACCTCGTTTTGGGCAAAAGCGGTTCCGCTCCAGCCCAGCAAAAGTGCCAGGCTGGCGGAAAGTATTTTGTACATCTTCATTTTTATCAGGTTGGTTTAGTTACCTCTGCCCCGTGTTGGACGGCCTCCGCCGCTACTGCTGTTGCTACCGCTGCTCTGTTGGTAGCTGGGGCTGGATTGTTGATACGAAGGAGTTGGAGCCGGGCGGCTCTGCTGCTCATAGCTACGGCTTGGGCGGCTGCTCTCAGAAGAACGTATTTCGCGCTGCGGCTGTGTACGAACAGGAGCCGGGGTATACTCACGGCTGCGTGATGGCCTTTGCTGTTGTTGCTGCTGGGCCGGCTGCTGCTGCTGCTGTCGTGCAGGCTGTTGTTGCTGCTGGCTTCCACTATAGTCTGCTTCTCTACGCGACGCGCGGGTTGGGCGTGTTGGCAGCACTTGCTTCTGCTCGTTGCTGGCCGGGCTCACAGAACCATTGGTTGCGCCACCGCGGGTTTGTCTGTACGTCTGCTGCTGATTTCCTACGCGTTGTCCTTCTTTATCAATCGCGCTGCCACGTTCTGGTCTGCCGTTGCCATTGCTTAGGCCCTGGCGGCCGCTCTGTGTAACAACACCGCTACGTGAATTGCGGGGGGCATTCTGTAGGCGTCGGCTCTGACCGATTACGATAGGCCGTTCGTAGTAAGCGTAATAGGGGTTATAGGCATAGCTGTTGTAATAACCGCCGCCATAGTAGTTATAGATGCTGTTGTAAGGATACATGGCGCTGTAAAACGGACGGCGCCAGTAGTTGCCAAAGCCCATGTTATACCCAATGCTGATGCTCAGGCCACTGCCATAAGGGCTTCCCCAGAACGGATCGCTATAGTATGGATCGTAGGCATAAGCAGATGCATAGTATGGATCATAAGCATACAGGCTGTACGGGTTGTAGCGTGGCACATAGGCGCTGCCCCAGGCCGGGTCTACAAAAGAGTAGTTCGGGCGATACCAGCTGTCACGCGGGTCATAGGTGCGCCCGTCGTAATACTCGTCGCCGTCATAGTTGCTCGTACCCGCTGCATTGCCCGAATATTCCGGGTTAGCGGCATCACCAGAAGCATAACTCTCTTCTGCATACTGGCCCCCCTCCTGGTAGCTTTGCGCTTCCGGCTGACCTTCTGGTAGTATATACTCCGTCTTATCAGAGGAGCTATAGTACATATCGTCATACTCCGTAGATTGCATGGATACAGGACTGCTACAGCCTGCCGCCAGCAATGCGAGCACGGGTGCTATGGTGAGAATCTTATATTTTTTCATGACTTTCTGGAGATAAAGTATACTTCTATATCAAAGATAAACACACAATAGCGCAAAACCTTATCAATAGTATAATATATTAACGTAATTTTGGGCCGGATAGATATGTTCCTTTTCAGGTATAATTAAGCAAAATCCGTTCCAGAACTACCAATACGTACTTATATATATAAATTTCAGTAAAAATGAGCAAAGGGCTACCTAAAAGAAGCGAAGATTACTCCTTATGGTATAACGAGCTGGTGAAGAAAGCAGGGCTAGCGGAGAACTCTGCTGTGCGCGGTTGCATGGTGATCAAACCTTATGGCTTCGCTATCTGGGAGAAAATGCAGCGGGTGCTGGACGACATGTTCAAAGCAACGGGACACTCCAATGCCTACTTCCCTTTGTTCGTGCCTAAAAGCTTGTTTGAGGCCGAGGAGCAAAATGCCGAAGGATTTGCCAAGGAGTGCGCCGTAGTAACCCACTACCGCTTACAAACTGACCCTGAGAACCCAGGCAAACTGCGCGTAGACCCGGCTGCCAAACTGGAAGAAGAACTGATTGTTCGTCCAACATCCGAAGCTATTATCTGGAGCACCTACAAGAACTGGATCCAAAGCTACCGCGACCTGCCCTTGCTGATTAACCAATGGGCTAACGTGGTGCGCTGGGAGATGCGGACGCGCCTGTTTCTGCGTACGGCCGAGTTCCTGTGGCAGGAAGGTCACACAGCCCACGCCACCGCCGACGAGGCCGTTGCCGAAACAAAGCAGATGATGGAAGTATACGCCACGTTCGCGGAGCAGTACATTGCGCTGCCCGTTATCAGGGGCGTAAAAACCCCAAGCGAGCGCTTTGCCGGCGCCCTGGATACGTATTGCATCGAAGGGCTGATGCAGGATGGCAAAGCGCTGCAGGCAGGCACCTCGCACTTTCTGGGCCAGAACTTTGCCAAAGCGTTTGATGTGAAGTTTGCGACCAAAGACGGCGGCCTGGAGCATGTATGGGGCACCTCGTGGGGTGTCAGCACCCGCCTGATGGGTGCCCTTGTAATGGCCCACTCCGACGACGAAGGTCTTGTGTTACCGCCAAAGCTGGCGCCGATTCAGGTGGTGATTGTACCGATCTACAAAGGCGAAGAGCAACTGGCCCAGATCGCAGAAAAGGTCAATCAGCTGAAACGTGAACTGGAGGCCAAAGGCATCAGCGTGAAATTCGACGACAGGGATACCGAGCGTCCGGGCTTTAAGTTTGCTGAGTGGGAGCTGAAAGGTGTGCCGGTGCGCATCGCTATCGGAGGTCGCGACCTGGAGAATGGCACCGCTGAAGTAGCACGCCGCGATACCAAAGAGAAAGCGACGCAGCAATTCGCCAGCCTGGCCACATACATCCCGGCCCTGCTCGATGAGATACAGGAGAACATCTACAACAAAGCGCTGGCCTACCGCGAGGAGCATACCACCAAGGTAGATACCTACGAGGAGTTCAAAGAGGTGCTGGAAACCAAAGGCGGTTTTGTACTGGCCCCGTGGGATGGTACTGCCGAAACGGAGGAGCGCATTAAAGAAGAAACTAAAGCGACCATCCGCTGTATTGCCTTGAATACCCCGGCAGAAGCAGGCGTGGACATGCTGACCGGCAAGCCCAGTCAGCAGCGCGTATACTTCGCAAAAGCTTATTAAGCGTTCCCGTTAGTTGCTCTTACACTTACACTTAGCCTGTTTGCTTGATGGGCCTGTTGTGGTAGACGGCTAAAGAGAAGCTACAGGACGGAAGTATACAATAACGGTAACATAAGCAGAAGCGCCACTCCCGCAACGGAGTGGCGCTTCTCTTTGAGCGGTTATTGTATACTTGCACCTGCGCTAGCGTCAGCAGTCAAGATGGTTCCTGCGCTGCTTTTTATACCTCAGGCAATGTTTGCTTAATATTCGCATTTCAATCCGAAAGTCGCTATATTTACTCATAAGCCACCTATACTATGCTGTTAGATTGGATCACAGTTATCGTTTTAATTGGCATCGGGCTGCTGCTCCTGGTTGTGGAGCTGATGTTTGTGCCGGGCACCACGGTGGTTGGCGTACTGGGCTTTGTGCTGGTCGCTGTTGGCGTCTGGATCGGCTACAGCACGCTAGGCACCACTACTGGCCACATCATACTTGCAGCTTCCATCGTAACCGGCGGCCTCGCTTTCTTCTATAGTTTCCGGTCGGATAGCTGGTCGCGCTTTGCGCTGAAGGAGCAGAACCGGAGCCATGTGAACGAGGAATACACGCATACCCTGGCGGTAGGCGAAGAAGGGAAAGCTGTTTCCGCCCTCCGCCCGCAGGGCACGGCCTTGTTTGCAGACCGGCACCACGAAGTACAGACACAGGGCGAGTTTGTGGCCGCTAATGCTACTCTCCGCATCATCAAATTACACCACAATAAAATAATAGTAGAAGCGATCAGCTAACCCAACCTCCATGGAAAACATTTCTGTTTTATTGATTATCGCAGGCGGAATTATCCTGCTCATGATCTTTTTATACTTTGTGCCGATCAGCCTCTGGATCACCGCCCTGTTTTCGGGTGTGCGGGTAGGCCTAGCCGAACTGGTGTTTATGCGCATCCGGAAGGTACCGCCCAGCCTGATCATCAACTCCATGATTACGGCCACTAAGGCAGGCATCGACCTCACCACCACCGAGCTGGAAACGCACTACCTGGCAGGCGGCAACGTCCCCCGGGTGATCAAGGCCCTTATCTCGGCAGACAAAGCCAACATTCCGCTCTCCTTTAAGCAAGCCACCGCCATTGACCTGGCCGGTCGCGATGTGTTTGAGGCGGTTACCACATCTGTAAATCCTAAAGTGATCAATACCCCCAACGTAGCCGCGGTGGCGCAGGATGGCATTCAGTTGATTGCAAAGGCGCGGGTAACGGTGCGTGCCAACATTATGCAACTGGTAGGTGGCGCCGGCGAAGAAACCATACTTGCCCGCGTAGGCGAAGGCATTGTAACTTCTATCGGCTCCTCTGTTTCGCATAAGGTGGTGCTGGAAAACCCGGATATTATCTCGAAGCTGGTGCTGCAAAAAGGCCTGGATGCGGGTACGGCGTTCGAAATCCTGTCGATCGATATTGCGGACGTGGACATTGGCGAAAACATTGGCGCCAAGCTGCAGATAGACCAGGCCAACGCCGACCTGAAAGTGGCAGAGGCGAAAGCAGAAGAGCGCCGCGCCATGGCTGTAGCCGTGGAACAGGAGATGAAAGCAAAAGCACAGGAGGCCCGGGCCAACGTAATTCAGGCAGAAGTAGACATTCCGCAGGCAATTGCAGCCTCTTTCCGCAGCGGCAACCTCGGCATTATGGATTATTACCGCATGCAGAACATCCAGTCGGACACCGATATGCGCAACTCCATTGCCAACCCTGGCCAGAGCGGCCCAAGCAAGCCGCAGTAAAGTATAATTCAAGGGTAAGTTTATAGTTAAACAGCGGCCATACTTGAGGAAGTATGGCCGCTGTTTGTATTTAGGGAAAGTTCGTATGCTTTACAAGCAATTGGTTGAGAAACTCTTATACTTTGAATTATAAGATAAAATCAATAAATTCAGTGAATTGTTAAATATTTTAACTAAAAGAAGCGGTTATGAAAAATGGCAATCTGTTCCTGCTTGTATGTATCGCGCTCCTCGTGGCCTGTTCTAAAGACTATGAGCAGAAAACGCTTTATCCCTCCAAAATGCTGACAGGGAATACTACCTATGAATTTTTCTACAATAACGGCAGGGTTTATAGCGAAACAACTACTGCCCCTAGCTTTTATGAAGCAGCAGAATATCTCTACTATGATGATTACTTTGATGAGCCGGAGCACCCGTTTAAGGACAAGATATTCGAAATACGTTCCGCGCCCGACAATGGACCCACCGGATGGGATAAGAGTGATTCAATTAGGCATAAGTCTACCATGCTGACACGCTCAGATACAGGCCTTATCGAGAGAGAGGAGCATGGCGAATACTTTGAGAACGGAAATTTACATGATTTTGCCCGGAACAAGTATAATGCCGAGGGCCAGCTTACGGAGTGTACGCATTACATCTACGACACCTCGTACTGGAGTGAAAGGCAGTTAAACGACCCGCAGTATATTTCCAAACGCGTGACGTATACGTACGCCCAAGGCAAGCTGGCAAAGGCAGCCTACTTTGCTCCCGGTTCCGGTAAGCCATACCTGCAGTTGGAGCTAAAGTACGATGACATGCCGGGCTACCTGAGCAACATTCCGCTAGAAGCCAGGTTCCTGCCGTTGGAGCTGCCCTACAGAGCGCACAACCTCACCAGCTATACCGTAAGGGGAGCACAAGGCGCTATTAGAAAAGATCTGTCTTATACCTGCTCCTACACCTACAACAAGTATGGCTACCCCACCGAGTTTACCCGAAAAATGCTCGATGGCAAGGTGGAAAAAGGTTCTTTCACTTATAAAACTACTATCACAGACTTGAAGCAAGTAGCAAACTCAAAATGAAGTACTTTATACTTCATGTAGGTTGTAACTAAGCAGCAAAAGGCGAAAACGGTTGCATCAGGCACTATGGCTTTCCTTTAACCGTGCCCACCCAAATAAGCCGCAGTAAAGTATAAGATCAACTATATCTCAATCGCTGAAATAGTGTGGCTTATAACTAATGTTATGTCAAACAGAATAGATTCTAAGTATAATCTAACTTAAACCAATACGGAAGCTCTTACACCTCCAACTACTTTACTTTCTCCCTCACATCCATCGGAGCTTCCGTGCCATCTGCATCACCCAGGAATCGCCATACTATAAAGTATAAGCGCCTGCCCCGGATAACCAGAGCAGGCGCTTTATACTTGAGGTCATACTTTTATACTACGCGGCAGGCTTCAGTGTAAAGGTACGGGTTACGCTGTTGTAAGGGCCAGGTAGCACGTTGCCTTGGTTATCTACTAGCTCCAGTTTAATAGTGTTCTCGCCCATTGGCAGGCCTTCCATGACGTAAGGCAGCCAGCGGTCCAGCATAAACTCGGTGCCGTTGATGGTAGCACGCACCTTGTTGCCCTTCGGCGAAAGGTCGGTGTTAACCAGGTAAAAGTCCAGCATCACCTGCTCGGTGTCTTTGCCTACATACTCTCCTTTGGGGCGGCTGTAGAACAAATGCGGTGCTTTCAGGTCGAAGTCCAGGTGCTGTGCCGGTTTACCGACGGTGATCATGCGCAGGTCATAAGCCCCTTCGTGCTTCAGGCTCTCGTGGTAGGAACGCGACAGGAACGAAAGCAGTACGTGGTCGCCTTCCTCCATGTCCTCGGTAAAAGACGTTTCGTAGTGGGCTGTGTACGGCTGATCATCCACGATCAGGTGAATGTGCTGCCCCTTCTGCGAGTTGGCCATATGGTCGGCATTGGCGTGCGGCGTCATACGGGTCAGCTGGTAGTTTGATAGCGTATAATCGAACTGCACAGGCCCTGGCGCTACCACCCCACCTGCAGGCGGTGTGTTGAGGCGCAACTGCGACTCGGGGTAATTTTGTGAGTTATTAAAGGCAAAAACCCGCAGGCCTCCCTTTGTCATAACAGCCCCTGCAGGCACCGGACCGCCAGTGCTTACAGTTCCGGCAGGCGTCTTTGTGTCGGCTTCCTGTGTCTGGCGGGCAGTATCGCAGGCGGTAAAGCCTACCGTAACGGCAGCGGCCAGCAACAAGTACATTTTTTTCATGTATTTGGGATTAGGTTAGCAATGAGGCTAATTTAGCGATTTTATTTTTTTGTATATTGCGAACTACGTATAGAAGAGAAAAAAGTATACAACAATTACTATATGAGCGAAATTTTGTTTGACGAGGTTCCTTCGCTGGATCTGGCGGATTTCACCTCAGGAGACGCGGAAAGAAGGGCTCGCTTTGTACATCAGCTGGCAGATGCTTACGAGAACATCGGCTTTATTGCCCTGCGCAATCATGGCCTGAGCAACGACCTGACAGAAAGGTTATACGCCGCCACACGGAAGTTCTTTGCCTTACCAGACGAAGAGAAGCAGCGCTATGAAGTGCCGGAACTGGCGGGGCAGCGCGGCTATGTAGGCAAAGGCAAGGAGCACGCCAAGGGCCGCAATACCGGCGATCTGAAGGAATTTTACCATGTGGGCCAGGAGGTGACAGATAACGACCCGATCAAAGAGGAGTATCCCGACAATATTTTTCCGGAAGAAGTGCCTGAGTTTCGGGAAGTGACGCTGGAGGCCTACCGCAAACTGGAAGCTGCCGGCAAGCAGGTACTACGCGCCATTGCGCTAAACCTGGGCCTGGAGGAGAACTATTTTGATGAGAAGGTGCACAACGGCAACAGCATTCTGCGCCCCATCCACTACTTCCCAATCGAGAACCCCGATAGCGTACCTGCTGATGCAGTGCGTGCTGCCGAGCACGGCGACATTAACCTGATTACGCTGCTGATGGGCGCCAGCGCCGACGGCCTGCAGGTATTGCGCCGCGATGGCAAATGGATCCCGATTACGGCCCTGCCAGAGCAGGTGGTGGTAAACGTAGGCGACATGCTGGCCCGGCTTACCAACAACAAACTTAAGTCTACCATCCACCGTGTGGTAAACCCGCCGCGTGAGCTGATGCACACATCCCGCTACTCGATACCATTCTTCATGCATCCGCGCTCCGAAATGGACCTTACCTGCCTGGAGAGCTGCATTGATGCGCAACACCCCAAAGCATACCCGGATGCCACGGCAGGCGAGTACCTGAACGAGCGCCTGGTAGAACTTGGCCTGAAAAAAGCGTAAAATTAAAACAGCACCTAAAAAAGAGAGTTAGCCCAAAGCTGCCTCTCTTTTTTTATTTTTATGCCGCCATGCGCCCGCGCTACTATCTCTTTCTAAAAGACATACTTGTTTTGGCCCTTACTGCTTTTGGGGGCCCGCAGGCGCATATTGCCCTAATGTTTAAGCTGCTGGTAGAAAAGCGCCGCTACGTAACAGAGCAGGAACTGATAGAGCTGAACGCCCTTTGCCAGATATTACCAGGGCCTACCTCCACGCAAACCATTACTGCTATTGGCTTTAAAATTGGCGGCCCCAACCTGGCCTACCTTACGCTGCTGGTCTGGATACTGCCCGCCACCACACTGATGGCGGTGGCGGCCCTGGGCATCTCGTACCTGGAGGACGCGGGCGTCTCCCTGCAATTCCTGCGCATTATACATCCTATGGCGGTGGGCTTTGTAGCATACGCGGCCTACATGATCAGCTCGAAGGTGGTACACACCAAAACCGCCGTCCTGCTGCTGGTCGTTTCGTCCATCCTGGCATACTTCTTTAACTCGCCCTGGGTCTACCCGGTGTTGCTGCTGTCTGGTGGCGCTATTACTGCCCTGCGCTTCCGGCAGCATCCCCAGGAAAAAGACAAAAAGCTGCACGTGCAGTGGGCCAACTTTATACTTTATGTAGCGGTGTTGGTAACGGCGGCGGTGGTGGGTGCCTATACTTCGTCGCTGCCCGTGCGGCTATTCGAAAACTTTTACCGCAACGGCAGCCTGGTATTTGGCGGCGGACAGGTACTGGTGCCGCTCATGTATACCGAGTTCGTGAACTTCAAGCATTACCTTACCGGCGAGGAATTCCTCTCGGGTTATGCTATCTCGCAGGCGCTACCGGGGCCAACGTTCTCCTTCTGCTCGTTTGTAGGAAGCTTGTCGATGCGCCAGTTTGGGGTTGCCGGGCAGTGGCTGGGCGCCTTGGTCGCTACACTGGGCATCTTTCTGCCAGGCACGTTCCTCATCTTCTTTGTTATCCGGTTTTGGGACGAGCTGAAGAAGTATAGAGTGGTGCGGGCCTCACTGGAGGGGATCAGCGCTGTAAGCTCCGGCATGGTGGCTGCAGCAGCTATCCAACTCTACCATCCTGTACCTAATACGCCCCTGAACTTTAGCCTTGTAATTATTACGTTCTGTTTGCTCCTCTTTACCCGCATACCTGCGCCGGCCATTATACTTACCGGCCTCGCGCTGGGCTTTGTCTTGTAGGCGTTTGGTGTGCTGGCTAATCTTTAACGGCCGCAGGTGTGTGGTAAACCAGCCGTAGCTTCGCTCATGTGCGGTGTTGGCCTACGGCTATTCTTGTGTTTTATACTTAATGCCGAACTGCTTCAGATAGTCCGCTAAAGGACCTAAACTAACTTCTGCCCGCCTTTTATCTACATTCGCAGGGTCCTGGATAGGATACAAGATCCATGCATCACTTCCATCTTCTTTGTGTACCTGCGAGCCATACTTTTGCTTCTCGCCCCTATCCGTCAACACTCTGTCCTCCATCAAAGCTACTTCACTCCATGGAATGTCGCCCCGGTCTGCACTTGCTTTAATGAAGGGGTAATACTTCTCCCGGAGTCTTTTGTCTGCGTGCTGGATAACCAGGAACGCTGCTTCTACACTTTTGTGACCATGCTCTTCCATACTTGGAAAGCCGCAATGCTCGATGATACTTGCTACGATCTGTTGATTTGCTTTATCTACCGCTGCATCAACCCCTCCATTCTTTCGGCTAGCCTGGTCAGACTCATACACACGCTCCAGCATGTCACGAACTTGGGAACAGTCCACATTTACAATCGCCATCGGATAGCCTTCTTCATAGGCCTGTTCAATTTTCTTTACCAGTACGCTGTCCTGCGCAGTTGCTCTTCTCAACACAACTTCAGCAACTTCATTGTTAGCGTTCACATACTGGTCTCCAAAGAATGCTTCGGGATCCATTTTCTCAAGCTGCTCCCTTGGTATTGTATTTCCAAGGCTGTCTTTGATGACCGTCTTCTCTGTTACCAGATTCCTGGCTCGTGCCCGCTCTACGAGCTCAGCCTCACTTAGCTTCCGAAATCCTTGCGGCTGGTATGTGCTGCTTCGCGTACAGGCAACTACAGCGAAGAAGGTAACCAATAAACCTAGTATAATCTTTTTCATTTCTGTGGTTGAGTGGTTGAGTTGCTGACTAACTGTTAAGGTGAAACTGAAGCGGCGGTATGCGTGCCACTTCAATTTCGCCTGCATAAGAACTAAAAAGATACTCAGTTAAGCTATTGCAGACAAGCCGCTGTCCTTATACTACCTGTTTAAGCTCGTACTTCTCCTTAACCCCCGATAGTACCTGTCCTGACTTCGCCGGCCCGCTCGTAATTAGCGGTAATAACGCCACTTGGTGTAACGGTACTTTCTACTAAGGTGAATGCTGCCGGAAACGGGCCGTTGTCAAACAGCTTCTTTCCTTCACCAAGCGTCAACGGGTGAATTTTAAGCCAGAGTTCGTCCACTAAGTCATGCTTCAGCAGAAGCTGGACGAGTTTGCTACTGCCCCATACTTTAATGTCAGAACCTGCTGAATTTTGGAGTTCTTTGATAGCTGCCAAGCTATTCAGGAAAACCGTATTTCCCCAATCTGACTTTTCCACCGTCCCGGACAGCACATACTTCGTGACATCATTGATACCTGGCCACTGATCCGCATGTTCAGGCCAGTAAGAGGCAAAAATTTCAAACGTTTTTCTACCCAAAAGCAGATCTGCTGGTTTCATCTGTTCTGCTGCTACCTTCCCATACTCTTCGTCAGCATAAGGCGCCACCCAACCGCCATACTTGAAACCATCGGAAGTATCCTCCTCCGGTCCACCCGGTGCTTGCATCACGCCATCTAACGTAATCATGGATATGACTATAATCTTTCTCATCTTACTTTACCTCCTCTTATTAACGCTTTAAAATGGGTTTGATTTAATACAAATTTACCCAGGAATACGCCGTCATGCAGGGTGCACCTGCGACAGTTTTGGGGCTAAAAGTGGCAGGACAGAGGAGAGTAAGTATAATGGAGTTGCCGCTATGTATGATTGTTGATGGGTTAGCGCAGCCGAAGTCCACACCGGAGCAAGGACTACGCCTGAACTGTACTAGGGAGCATAATTTTAGAGAAAGGTTAGGCCAACTTTCTTATTGAGTCCTTTTTCAAATATTCTTATTAAAGTAGAGAGCTGAATATCGCCTCGCGCGTTTTCGATTCTTGAGATATAGCTCTTTTTTGTTCCTGCCTTTTCCGCTAACTGCTCTTGTGTCATCTTAGCTTCTTTTCGGGCTTCCTTCAGCATCTCACTCACGATAAACATCTGGGCACTCTCTTCATATTTGTTGCGGCTGTCTGTTCCAATCTTTCCGTGCTCTCTTTCAACTAGCTCGTCGAATGTTTTGATTCCTTTATAGTCTGTCATGGCTATTCCCTTTTAATTTAAAATACTCGTTCTTTATTCGTAATGCCCTTTCTATTTCTTCTTTGGGTGTTTTCTGTGTCTTCTTCTGAAAGCCATTGAACAGCACGACCAGCTTTCCTTCGTCAAAGCAGCAGAAAATCCTATAGATGTTCGACTGGTACTCTATTCGTAGCTCGTAGAGCCCTTCGTATCCGCTCATGGGAGCAAGGAATTTTACTGGTACTCTCAACCTGCTTAATTAATTCCAGCACGTACTGAATCTTAGATTTTACCTTAGCATCAAGGTTTTTGTAGAAGTCCAGGAAGTATTCCCCATGAAAGATGATTTGTCTACTCATCCGACAAAGTTATCTTTTAAGATAACTTTTCAAAGCGTGGTTTCCAAACAGTTTATTTTCTTTTTTTCTTATGCAGCTAACACTGTTATAACTGTTTTTTAATAGCAATTAATTATTATTCCTATAAATACTTTATCAAAAAGGTTCATCATTATCTTCAGCAGCATTATTACTTGGTTGATCCTTGTCCCACACATTTGATCCATCATCATAGTACCAATCTGCTCTAACACATTCAGGCATAATCTCATGATGCCTAAGCATAACAAAGATTGGTTCTACAGATATTACAGATAAGTATCCCAATTCTGCTGGAGCGTTATCTTTTATCAAAGATTCAACTATAATACCCATCGAGAACCCATTTTCATGAATAGATAAACCGCCACTAAACCCTCCTCTAGCCATACAAGACAAAATGAATTGTGGATGACCTCCTGTATATTTTTCAATAACAGCATTGATCTCAGCTTTCGTTGCGAATAGTACTGGCCTATCTGAAAATGGAATAGGGGGATAGCCTAGAACCAAAGTTGAATGTAAAACCATTTCATCACCAATCCAGTCATCAAGATGTGAGCCTAGTGGAACGATTGGCAAATCTTTTTTATCAACTATGAAACAAGCTACATCAACGTCTTCATTTGGGTGATAGAAAGGGCCTTTTTCAATAGACAAATCATAAGCTATATCTAATAGACTTTGCATGCCATTGTCAAACTTCGAATATTGGTTAACAGTAGTCGCAACTTTCAAAACTTGTGGTACATCAATCACATGTCTTGCAGTAATAAACACACCTTCTCCTATATGAAATGCAGAACCGATTTCAATATCTCCTCGCTTGTTTCTTACTTCTACATAAGCAACACTTGGGGCATATCGTCTATAAAATTCTCTTACCTGTTCTGTGGCCAATTCTTATATAATTTGCACAACTATCAACTAATAAAAACTACTCCTACCAGCCATCTGATATAACAAATAAAAGGAATAGCATTTGAGTTTACCGATCGCTTTAGCTAAAGTAACGTGAACTCGGAAATTAAACGGGTAAAAATCAGCATTTTACACAAACAATAAGGCTAAGGAGCAGGTAGAATAA
>NZ_JBDIZJ010000017.1:0-86883 GCF_039748935.1 Pontibacter chitinilyticus | reverse complement strand
CGCTGCCAAAGACGAGTCCAAGTAAAAACACCCTCAACTTTTAGCCAAAACCAAATAGCCTCCGTTATGCGGGGGCTATTTGGTTTTATACCTATACCTGATCAGGCCGATTATACTTGTGGTAAAGTACTTTCTTATGGCAGGAATACCTGCCGGCTTTAGAACAGCACAGAAACCTGCGTACGCCCCGTATGCACAGCATTTATACCATTGGCTTTGCGCCCATCATAGTTTACCGAAACGTTCAGGCCATTGCTCAGGCGCTGCTGCAGGTTAAACGACCAGGTCATGTTATTGCCAGGGCGCAGCGCATTTAGGATTTCATAGCCTACGTACGTATTCATGTCGCCGTTAAACGTAATATTTACATACCGGATATTCCCTGAGAGCGTGCGTTTGCTCACCTGGCTCAGCTTTGCCTCTAACCCCAGTTCATGAAATGTACCCTGCTGCCGCGCTTCGGAGGCAGTCAGCAGGTCCTGCCGTACCGAGAATTGGTAAGTTCCGGTAAAGCGTAATTTGGTGTTTGGCTGATACGCCAGTTCGGGGGTGAGCTGCTTTGTTTCAATCTTAAAGTTCTTGGAGTTGAGGAAATCAGAGCGATTTTCCCGCACATTCAGTTCAGAAGTCAGCTGCGTACTTAGCACTTCGTTGAGGTTCAGGCGCGCCACTACCGTATGGCTACCCACAATACGGGTTTCGGTACCATTGGCCAGCAGTGACTTCTGCTGGTTCTGCTGCATCGTATACTCCACCCCATAGTTAGGATTGCTGCGGTTAAAGTACACTGTGTTGCGCAACGCCTTGGTCAGCGAGATCAGGAACTCATCCTCAAAATTCTGACTGAAAGGGTTAAAGCGATCCTGTAAATTATTGTCTGTTGTTTTCTTATCGATGCTGGCAAAAGTGAGCACCGAAAAGTGCGAGGCGAACCCTTTTATCCCTTGCTGTGTGTGCCAGTCGTGTGGGGCGCTGGTGGTCAGGCGATACGTAAAGTAGTTGGTATAGGCATTCACATATTCATCTGTCGGAAGGAAGATTTTGATATAGCGCCGCTGGTCTACGGTCTGGGCCTCCAGGTAGTCGTTCAGGTTGTTGGGGTCGCCGCCGTCGCGCAGGTAATGCGTACCCTGCCCCGGCAGTGTCTCTCTAAAAATAATGATCTTCTTCAGCTCTCGCCCGGTGCCAACGGCATAGCTCAGCTCCGACCGCAACACACCCTTCAGAAAACCGGCACTCCAGTCCACCCGCGATTGGATGGTTTCTTCCAGTTTACCATTAGCCAACTTCAGTTTCCGGTAGGTGCCCTGCAGCGACAGCCTGTTTTCAGGGCTCAAAGCTTTTTCCAGTACGGCATTATACGTCTGCCCTACCTCTGGCAATCCGATGCGCCCGTCTGCGGTCGGATGCCAGTCTGTGCGGTAGCTGTAGTCTAGCCGGAAGTGTGTACGGGCTGTGTCGCTGCTTTCTACATACAGCAGGTGCTCCTCAAAATACTGCGCCGAACCGACCACTGAATCAGCCCCTAACGCCTTTATCTTATTTTTATCAAACCGGTATAAGTAGCCAGGCACAAGTTTTCTGAAGTTATACCTTGCCCCCATTTCGCCGCGGTACCACGTAGACTGCCGAGTTGCCTGCTGACTGTTGAGCATAAAAAAATGGTTTTGCAGCTGCAGGTGGCCCAGCTGCTTCAGCAGGTCTACATAATGCTGCACCCCATCTACCTGATCTGCGCGGTAGCGGCGGCTAATGCGGTAATTAAACAGGTTTAGCGCGTCCTGGGCTGCCCCAACCGAAAAGTTAAGGATGTGGTCATCGGCTTGTGTTTCCGTTCCTGTCAAACTCCAGTCGCGGTCAAACTCGACGGGGCGATACCGGTCGATGGGCGTGAAATACTTGTCCGTATACTCATAGTTCAACACGCTGTTCAGGCGGTACGTCTTCAGAAAAGGTACTAATTGATCCTGCACCGTATAGCCAACCCGCAGCGCCTTGCCATTATCGTCCTGTGCATCCAGCTCCGAGAAGCGGTTGACATCGTATTGCGAGCTTGCCCCTTCCATAAAAACCTGTATGCCTTTTCGCACTTCATAGATGGCGCCCAGGTTCAGCATCTGCTTCTTTTTGGGCGTTGGAAGTACCCGCACCGGTGCATAGTTTCCCTGCGGTACCCCATTTACCGGCGCCACCCACAAGTATACCCGACCATTCACCGCACTACCCGAAGCTACATAATCACCCCGCCCCTGCCCCACTTCCGAAAAGCGCACATTGTAAAATGCTGAATCAGGGCTGGTAGAGTATACATAAATGTTGGCTATACTTTGCCCGTTGTTATAGCTGGTGTCACGGCGTGCATAGAGCACCTGGTCCGCGGCGAAATCTACGCGCGTAGCCCCGGAAGCAACCGCCAGTTGCAAGCTATCGCCTATACTTGCCAGCATGCTTTTTTCCTCGTTCGTCAGGTCCAGGTTCAGCAGGCTGTTCGGGTTATCAGATTCATTATAGTAGTTGCCATACACGTTCAGTTTGCCCAGTTGCTGGTAGTGGCTCAGGTGGTAAATGCCGCGGCTATAGTTCTGGTCTGAATACTCAAAGTCTACCTTGATGCGGGTATTTTTTGTGATTACATGGCGTGTGGTAAAGGTAATCTCAGCCTGGTTATAATCGATCACATAATCATAGTCGTAGCCGCGCTGCTGCAACACGCCATCTATAAACACCCGCTCTGAGTTGGCTAGCACAATAATAAAACGCTCGTTATTCGGCCCCGTCAGGCGGTAAGGTCCTAAAACGCCTTCCTGTGTTGTGAGTGCCTGCGAGGCAAACTTGCCTTTTGATATGGATGCTGCCACCGACGTAATGCCCTGCTGATCCGGCGCTTTGCCGTTCTTAAACTCAAACGCTGCGCCCTGCACGTTTTTGTAGTATTTCATAAAATAGTTTGGGCGGTTCTGCAGCACCACATCGCCGGCCGTGAGTTGCCAGAGCCGGTGCTTGAGCGTAATGTATACTTTGTCAAATTCCTGCAACTGCTGTGTATTGCCCTCCGGCTGAAACGGGATGTTCTGATCGGTAATGGCAGCGGTGATACTGATATCATCCGTTAGTTTGCCGTCGAGTTGCAGGTTAAGGGCCGAGTTGACGAACACGTTCTGCGTATTGCCAAATGAGATGCCACGCGAAATACTGCCCGTTTTGTTCAGCCCCGGCGTCCGGAAGATCTCTTCTTTGGTAGCAAAATCTTCCTGGTAAAAATTCTTCTGAAAGGAAGTCATCTCCAGCTTGGCGACATCGCGCTTAAAAGCCGGCTTGGTAAGGTTAAGGGGCAGCACGCGGTAGCATACCAGCACGGAATCGGGCAGCGGCATTTTTGTACCTGTCGAGTCAATGGCGATGGAGTCCGGAGCGGGAAAGCGCGTCAGCCGGAACTCGTTGGAAGTATAGTTGTAGTCGAAGGCAAACTGGGCGGCATGCGGGTGGGTGAAGGTAACTGTTTCGGGCAACAGCGTAAGCGAGTCCAGCACCTGCGGCTCTGTTGCAACGCGCAGCCACCGGCAGCGTTGGTTACTCAGCGACTGCTGCGCCACTAAGGGCAAACTAAGCCAGAGCAGCAGTCCTAATAGGTAAAGCCCTCGGGTGCTCATACGTCAGCCCGCGGCAAGGCAATGTAAAAGGTGGTACCCTTCTCCTCTTCCGTCTCAAACCAGATACGGCCACCAGCACTCTCAATTCCTTTCTTTGCTACTGCCAGGCCAATACCGGAGCCTGTATACTTGGTGCTAAAGTTCGGGATAAATACTTTACTGCGGATATCTTCCGGTATGCCGCTGCCATTGTCGCTGATAGAAATGTAAACTTCCTCTTCTTTTACCTGCAGCGCCACTTTCAGGTGCGGCTTGCGGCTGGCGGGTACCGCCTGAATGGCATTCAGCAACAGGTTGTTAAAGGTGCGTACCAACAGGCTCTCATCGGCCAGCACCAGCACCGCTTCGGTCGGTATGGCCGTGGTCAGTACGGCAGTGGCCGGGTCGTTGTGCAGGTCAGCGGCCTTCTGCAGCGCCATAGCCACATCCATTAGCTCCGACTTCGGTTCCGGCATGGAGGTGAAGCTGGAAAACGAAGTCGCAATGTCGCTCAGGATATTGATCTGCGTAATCAAAGTATGTGAGATCTTTTCGATCAGCTGCTCCGTGTTCGGCTTCTTCTCGGCGATAGCCTTCTGCAGGTACTGCAGGGAGAGCTTCATGGGCGTGAGCGGGTTTTTAATCTCGTGCGCCACCTGCCGGGCCATCTCGCGCCAGGCAGCTTCCTTTTCCTGCATCGCCAGGTCCACTTTGTTTTGCTCCAGCGTGAGCAGCATCCGGTTATACTCGCTCACCAGCATCCCAATCTCATCGGCCCCTTTGTAAGCCAGCATCTCGTTTTTGCCAGTGAGCGATGTGCGCTTTAGTTTATCAGCCAGCAGGCGCAGCGGCACGGTGAGGGCACGGGATGCGAAGAAGGTTAGGACCATAAAAACGATGAACATAACGGAGAAAATATTCATCGTTGTAGTAATGAGTTCGATCAGCTTCAAGTCCAGCTGCTTTTCAGAATCAAAGAAAGGGATGCCGATAAAGCCTTGCAACTCTCCAGGGTGCAGCTGCGAGCGCAGCGGCAGGTACACAGCATTAAAAGTCAGGTTGCCTGTGCGCTCCTCCAGCAATACCCGCAGCGCCTGCCGCTCCGAAATGGCCGCAAACGCCTCCGGGTTCACCAGCTTCGACAGCAGCCCGGCCTCAAAAATAAGGGGCTGGCTTGTAACGAGCAGCCGGCCATAGCGGTCGTAAAGGTTCACGTCCGTTTCGGAAATGGAGGCTACTTCCTCTATCTTTTGCTGCAAATCTTTCTTCTGCTGCAACAGCCGTTCATCTACCAACTTGCTGAGGTTCTCTTGTATGGCTTCGCCCCGTTGCTCATACGTGGTCATCAGATCCTTTTTATAAGACGCCGTTACCAGACCTGCCGTAGTAATGCTGACCAGCAGCAGGGGCAGCAGAATGCCAAAGTTGAGAAATATCTGAATTTTGGTGCTAAAATTTGGGCTAAACTCCCGGAAGCGCTGCCGTTGCAACAGCAAGTATAAAAACCCGCTAATCAGCATGCCAGCAATAAACACCAGAAACAGGAAAGAGAAGTTCGACAGCACTTCGCGGGCGCCATACTTCTCCGTTGTGATCACCAAAGTTTGACCTCCTTCGCCTTTTACGCCCAGGTGGTGGTAATTGCCCTGACCAGTGCCTTGGGTATAAAGCTCCATATGGCCCAGTAGCTTCCGGTTGAAGTTCGTAGCGTAGTCATACTCGCCCTCATTGTAGCGCAGCTTGTTGCCACTATAAATGGCGTAGCTCAGCATGTCCATCCGGAAAGGCTGGTTGTTTTTCTGATCGACCAGCAGTTCCGGCACCACGCTGTTCGGAAGCAGCTTTTTAAGCGTGAGTTGCAGCACAATGGTGCCTTTCTGGAAATGGCTGATCGGAACCTCGATTAGCTTCAGGTAAGTACGGGCATTATAGCGGGTAGGGTCTTTTATCAGGAACAGGTTGTGCCGTTCGGTACGCGTTTGGGGCGTATCATACTGCAGGCGCAGTTCCTGCAGGGTAGTGGCCGTGGTATCAGCACTTTCAAGGGTGCGGCCCTGGCTGTCGAAAAGCAGCACATTTGCCTCATACTTATCGAAATAGTCGCGCAAGTACTGCTTGGCTATTTTCCGTTTGATAAAGTTGGCATCCACATACGGGCCCATCATCTTCATCTGGATCACGGCATCGTTGGCAATGCTGTCCGCTACGGTTTCCAGCAGGTATTCGCCCAGTACATCATTATCTTTGAGCAGCTTATAAGCAAAGTCCTGCTTATACATTTTCAGCTCATTCTGATAATGGTTATAAAGCGCGAAAGCTCCGGTCCAGGCGCTGGTGATCACCACCAGGAAGAAGAACAGGTAAGTGCGATAAGGAGAGTTGATAGCCTGCCGGTGGCGGGCCGACAGCATGATGAGGAACCAGAAGATGGTACCAAGTAGCAGCACAAACAACAGCTGCGATTCGTAATAGGTTGTCAGCAGCCCCAGCACCACCACGATTATCGCCAGCAGCTGGTAAGGCCACACGTTCGGTTCGCGCTGTAGCAGCACCGACACGACGGTGGCTAGCATAAAGGTAAACATGCTTAGCGAAATAGTGTGCAGCAGCATGATACCATAGATGATGACTTTATACTTGGTGAAGCTCAGCGACTGGCTGATATCCAGCACCAGCGGTGAGTTGTGGTATACGCCATAGTAAAAGCGGTAGAGCACCAGCAGCAGCAGGTAAAAAGCCAGTATACAGGCTACCTGCAGCCATCGGCTCTGCTTTTGAGGCAACAGCTTCAGGTAAGTCAAGGCTTTGTTCTTACGGAACAAGTATAAACCGCTTCCAGCGATAGTGGTCAGCAGCAGCATGTTCAGCGCCAGATCGCCGATGGACGGCGACCAGAATGATGCGGCGTACAGCTTCGGATCAAAAAGCGTGGTTTCGGCAATAGAGAAAGGGAGATCGAACACCAGCAGCACTACACGCAACCCGAACAGCAACAACAGCAGCACCCCAGTACCTTTGTTATACAGGTGTCGTTGAACCAACCGGCGACACAGCGCGATGCTAAACAGTACAAACAGCAGGGTACCTAACGTAAGCAACACCAGCTGAATGAAGTTGGTACCGCCATGGTTTTTACCGGATTTAAAATCTACCGCAAACAAAAAGATATTTTGCCTGGTATGCACCTGCGGCAAATGCGCCTGCGGGTCCATTACCAGGCGAACGTCCGTTTTGTGAAAGATATAAGAATCCAGCGTAGGCGAAAGATAGCTGTTGTGGATGCTGTAGCTTACCTGTAGCGGAATGTATACATAGATAGTGTAATAGGGCGTCTGGTGCGGGACGATGATAAAAATGCCGTATTCACTACTTACCACGCCGGGGTGCGGCGAGGTAGTGGCTGGGTCTAGCTCCGGCACAATTGTATGATTTGACCAGAAAATAAGGCGGCTGCCTTTGTAAATAAAGGTAGGGTAACGCGTTTGTTGCAGCAGCTCGGAAAAAGAAATGGTGTGTTCTTTTAGCTGTTGGCCAATTGATTCGGCTTCGACATGTGCCTGGTCGATGCAATGCTGCACCCGCTGAGTAATGGGCGCTAACTGAGCACTCTCATCGGCATAGCGCTGGCTGGCAAAAAGATTGAAATGCAATGCTGCTGTTGCCATAAAGCACAGGAGCGAAGCCAGCAAAAGCACAACAGGAGTTATCTTCCGATTCAAAGCAGCTATATTTATCTACGAATTTAAGCAAAACGTAAGATAACCACCAGCGATTCATCGGTTGCTGTAGGCCGGGTTATACTTAATCCCACCAAAAAAATACAACATAAAGATGCGGGCGTAGCGGAACAGCACAGGGGTGGACACAATAATAAGGGTGGCGACCACTGCCAGGTACACCCACATGGGCGGGTCGTTTGCCAGGTAATAGAGCAAAACACCGGCCATTAATATAATGCTGACAGAAAAACCATAGCTAATGTACATGGCGCCCCAGAAAAAGCCGAGTTCCACTTCGTAATGGAGGCCGCATACAGGACACTCCGTGTACATGCTATCAAACTTGCGCAGGTTAAGCGCAGAATGTGTAAATACCTCTCCCTGCCGGCAGCGCGGGCATTTACAGGCAAGTATGGCCTCTGCTAAAGAGGGGTTGCTCACCCCTTTTTGCGGGTGTTCTTGTACCATAAGAAGCCAACGGTGCCAATTAGTAGGTAAGGCACCACCATCAGGTACAGAATACCAGTATTCAGGCCTGTACCTACCTTGTTATCAGAATCTTCGTGGCCTTTGCCGGCGTTAGACTCAACAGTAGCCTGGCACATGGCACACTGGCTGTAGGCGCTTGTTGACGAAAAAGCCAGCACCAGCACAGTAGCCACAACAAAAACAATTTTATTAAACAGCTTCATATTACTTTAACAGTTAAGTAAGCATGCAAGTTCATGCATAATAAGGTGAGATCAGCAGGTACACCAGCACCCCTGTTACTGCCACATACAACCACACCGGAAACGTCCAGCGGGAAATGCGCCGATGCCGCGTCAGTTGATCTGTAATTCCGAAGTATACCGACAGCAGCACCAGCGGAACAATAATGACCGCCAGCACAATATGGGTGAGCAGGATGAAATAGTAAATGTATTTTAATACACCCTCGCCGCCATAGATCGTGCGTTCCCCAAAGTAGTGATAGACGACATAGGACACCAGGAAAATGGAAGACAATCCAAAGGCGACCAACATGGAGGCCCTATGTACTTTTACTTTCCCTTTTTTGATGTTAACATACCCAACTACCAGTGCAATGGCAGTGAGAAAATTAAGGAAAGCATAGAAAGGGGGCAGAAATGAAACATCCACCTTTCCTGCGCCTGCTTTGGGCACAAAAAAGAGTAAAGCTACTACTATGGGTATAGCCACCGAAAGTACGGCAATGAGGGCCAGAAACCTGCGATCTTTGGCAGGTGTCAGGTTATTTGCTTTTACTGTATTCATCTAGCAATACGTTAATTTCCATGATAAGCCTGTCGATCTCTGTGGACTTAGTACCGTTGTAAATACCGCGCACACGGTGCGCTTTGTCCACCAGCAGTACGCGGTTTGTTTGGATCAGGTCCTGCACGTCCTTTCCGCGGGGAGCCGGTAAATCAAAGCCTATACTTGCCAATTGATAAATTTCTGCTTTCGGGCCTCTGAGAAAATGCCACTGCGCCGGATCTGCATGATATTCGGTAGCGTACTGCTGCAGTGCGGCAACAGAGTCTTGCTCGGGTTTAACAGTGATAGAGGCGATCTTTACAGTTGGGTTGTTCTGGAAAGCTTCCTGAACACGTGTTAACTGCGAGGCAATTTGCCGGCAATTCACGGGGCAGGAAGTATAGAAGAAATTTACCACATACATCCCATTTGCTGCTAAACTCTCCTGCGACACGGTTTTCCCGGACTGATCTGTAAAGCGGAAGTCGGGTATCTGCTTAAAGATAGTATCTCCTTTGGCATTCTTCACGACCTCTCCTGTTTTTGCCCGTTCAGGCAAATAGGTGGGAAGGGTAAAATGCTGTACGCCAAAAATAACGACAAAGGCAAAAATAAGAAGAGGCACTAATATTAGGATTCCTAGTATTAGTGCCTTTAAGTTCTTCATTGCAGGTTTTGCTAGTGGAAGTAATTCGTAACGGACTCGAAGTAGTAGCTACCTTCCGAGATCAGGGCCACCATCAGCCACACAATCAAGGCCATCGGTATAAGAATCGTCCAGATTAAAGCTTTAGTTTCATGCTTCAGGTGCATGAATTCTCCTACTATATAAAACGCTTTGAGCACTGTCAGCACGATGAAAATTGCATTTCGCAGGGTGCTGGCATCCATGGTAAAAGCAATAAGGAATTCCAGCGCAGTGATTGCTACCAGTATAATAAAGGTTCGCCAGATAGCTTTAGTCTGTGCCTTCGGAACCTCTCCGTTGTGCTCAAAATCGTGGGCGTGGTCAGTATGCATTGCCATATGTTTGCTAGTTCTTTTGTTTCCTACTGTTACTTATCCTTAGTATTGTTTACGTAACAAAGCAGGATGGTTTTATATGCTTTGATTAAATCAGGTAGAAGAAGGTGAACACAAACACCCAAACAAGGTCTACAAAGTGCCAGTAAAGCCCTACTTTTTCTACCATTTCATAGTGGCCACGTTTCTGGTATACACCATTAACCGTGTTGAAAAAGATCATGATCAACAGAATAACACCGGAGAAAACGTGGGTGCCGTGGAAACCTGTGATAAAGAAGAACAGGTCGGCAAACAAGGGCGGGCCATACTGGTTCATCGTCAGGTTAGCGCCATGGAACACGATGCCATTCGCTAACGTCATTCCTTCTTCTGTTCCTTCAATAAAGTGTGTCCACTCAATAGCCTGGCAAGCTAAAAAAGTACTACCAAACAGGATTGTCCACAACAACCATTTCTGCACATCATTTTTATCCATACGGTGTCCTGCTTCCACTGCCAGCACCATTGTTACGGAGCTAAGAATGAGGATCATGGTCATTAATGCCACGAAAGCCAGCGGCAGATCTACGCCATGAAAACCAGGGAAAGCATTGAATACCTTCTCCGGAATGGGCCACCATTTAGTAGAAAAAGAAAAGGCCTCGGGTGATCCGGTATAAGGCAGGTGCTTATGACGGGACAGACCATAAACAATCAGGAAAGAACCAAATGTAAATGCATCAGACAGCAGGAAGAACCACATCATGAGTTTTCCATAGCTCGCTTTGAATGGCTCATTGCCGCCATCCCATGTACCTGTATTTGGGGCTTCCAGCGTAGTTGAAGTAGACATAGTTTGTGTATTGAAAACGTGTTTAGTGATTCACAAGTAAGAAGAAGTACAAATATAGCCAAAGTCCTCCTAAAAAGTGCCAATATATAGTACATAACTGTATACGCAGCATATTTTTTGAATGTACTCTATAGCGCAGGCTTGCAGACAAAGTAAGCAGCAGAAAAATTAACCCGGTGATGATGTGAAATCCATGCACGCCGGTAAGCACATAGATAAAAGAGCCGGCTGGATTACTACCATCTCCACCAAAGTATACATTATTCTGCACCAGTACTGCCCAGGCATTCCACTGCCCGATCAGGAAAACTATACCTAGAGCAAGGGTCAGCAGCAACATTGTTTTTAGCGTAGCGAGGTTGTTTTTCTTGGCCGAAAAATAAGCCCACTGCATGGTAATACTGCTTAGTACGATAACAACTGTATTTAGAACAAGAATTCGGGGAAGTTCAAAATCAAGCCAGTTCCCTTCTTCCCGGCGTACGATGTAGGCGCTGGTAAAGGCCGCAAACATCATCACTATACTTATAATAATCAACCACAGGGAAAACTTTAGCGGATGCAACCCTGATGCGTCGTTATCATGCTCATCAATTCTGGCAACCATACTCATATATTTATTTTATCTAAAACGAAGGCTATCTGCACAATAGGCAGGTATAAAAATGAACCGAACATAATGGTCATAGCAGCTTTTTTGGAGCAGGTACGCATCAGGTAAAAGGTTTGCGCCAGAAAAAGTACGCCACAAACAACTGCTATAAGGGCCGATGTGGAGCCTGTCATTCCAAACTGCAGGGGCAGCAGGCTCAAAGGAATCAGCAACAAAGTGTAAATCATTATCTGAATGGCAGTTTTCAGGTTCTTTCCTCCTGCCATGGGCAGCATCTTAAAGCCAGCCTTTTTGTAATCATCATCCAGCACCCAGGCGATGGCCCAGAAGTGCGGGAACTGCCAGATAAACTGAATACCAAACAAGATCCAAGCCTCAACGCCTATAATGCCACTAGCAGCCACCCAGCCGATAAGCGGCGGCATACCACCCGGTATGGCTCCTACAAACACACAAATGGGATTAACACGCTTTAAAGGCGTATACACAAATCCGTACAGAATAAGAGACAACAGGGAAAGCGCTGCGGTAAGTACATTGAAACACAAAGCCAGTATAGCCAGGCCACTTATGCCCAGCAGCACACAATAGATGATGGCTTCTTTTACCGACACCTGGTGCGCCGGAAGCGGCCGTTTAGCGGTGCGTTTCATCAGTTTGTCCAGGTCACGCTCCAGCACTTGGTTGATGATGTTAGCGGAGCCTGTTACCAGCAGTCCACCCAGCATTACCAGAAAAATGTTCAGGTAACTGGCATTCTGCTGACCTAACAAATACCCGATGGCACTGGAAAAAGCAACTACTAAGCTTAACCTGAACTTCAGAAGTTTAAAGTATGCTGCTGCTTTTTGTGCCATAAAACTTAATGGCAGTAGCGATTCTGATTGCTGCGTTAACATTAATTAGGAATAACTACTGACTTCTTTATTGCCCGTTGAGAGGCATAATGATGTATAACTAACAATTGAAACTGCACGCCGAATAAAAGGGCGGCCACCGTTAAATGAATAGGCTGCAAGACAGGCGGAATAGCAAAATAAGCCATGATAATGCCTGCAACAATTTCGATCCCTACCAGCACCAGCATCAGCGTTGCTAATTGCGCCATCCGTCTGTCCTTTAGCTGGTAGATCATATAGGCCAGGTATACATGCAGCCCAAGCACAAGTATAGAAGTAGACCGGTGGATATAAAATTTAACACCTAACTGATCTACCCACAGATCACGGTTAATGCCATTCATCATAAAGCCAACCAGATCAACCTGTTCCCGCACCTGCGTCCCTAGCAGGATCTGCCCGAACGTAATAACCGCTACCAGCCAGAGCAAGCGCTGTACTTTAGGTGAATAGCTGAATGACTGCCGGAACTCCTCTTTCGCAGACCGTGCCACTGCATACTGCAACATGGCGACAATGAACAAGGCCAGTGCCATGTGAATGGTGATGGTAACTGGCAGCAGATTAGTGGAAACTACAATGGAGCCTAACCAACCCTGCAGCCCCACCAGCACAAAGCTTGTTAAGGCGAGATAAAAAATGGTGCTGTCGCGCCTCAGGAATGGAAACGCATAAATAACCGTCAGGAAAATCAGAATGCCGATCGCTACTCCTACCAACCTGTTTACATACTCAATCCAGGTTTTGGTTGCGTTAAACTCCGTTTCCAGAAACTGATTCGGGTGAGAGAATATAGTGGCCGATAAATCATCGAAGCCAAACTTGCTCAGGTAAGTTGCCAGCTTCTGGTTCTTTTCAACGCGTTTTTGCTTGTAAAGATCCAGGTAATTAGCCGGCAACTGACTAACATCAGTCGGAGGAACCCAACTGCCAAAGCACTTGGGCCAGTCTGGACATCCCATTCCGGATCCGGTGCTCCGCACGATTCCTCCGACTAATATCAGAAAGTAAACAGCAATAACTGTCAGTACTCCAATATTTCTAAATCTTTTAACCTGAAAAGATTTATTAGCCATTTGCTAGCTTATTCAAAGTCTTTCTCCTGTGGCAGGTTTGATGACTGCGTCTGGGAGAATGGTACTGTTTGTGGAATATAATCTTCAGGAGCTCCTGGTTTGCTATAGTCGTATGGCCAACGGTATACTACCGGAAGCGCACCTGGCCAGTTGCCATGGCCTGGCAGTACAGGCGTAGTCCACTCCAGTGTGTTGGAATGCCATGGGTTCTCAGTCGCTCTTCTGCCTCTCAGAATGCTATAGATAAAGTTGAACAGGAAGATAAACTGTGCTGAAAAACCTAGTATAGCCGCCATGCTAATAAAGGAGTTCAGGTCTGTGAACGTATTGAACGACTCAAATCCTGTCCAGGCATAGTATCTTCTTGGGAAACCGGCAATACCGATGTAGTGCATTGGCATAAACACCAGGTATACTGCTGTAAATGTCAACCAGAAGTGTACGTAGCCAAGCTTCTCATCCATCATTCTGCCAAACATCTTCGGGAACCAGTGGTACACACCAGCAAACATACCGAAGAAAGCAGCTGCACCCATTACCAGGTGAAAGTGTGCTACTACGAAATACGTATCGTGTAGCTGTATATCCAGAGCAGAGTTACCAAGTATAATACCTGTCAAACCACCTGAGATGAACAGGGATACAAAACCGATTGCAAACATCATAGCAGCTGTAAAGCGGATGTTACCCCGCCATAGCGTCGCGATGTAGTTAAACACCTTTACCGCCGAAGGCACTGCAATAATCAGCGTCAGGAACATGAACACTGAGCCCAGGAACGGGTTCATACCTGTTACGAACATGTGGTGCGCCCATACAACGAACGACAGTACAGCAATACCAAACAGGGAGCCGATCATGGCGCGATAGCCGAAGATTGGCTTACGGGAGTTGGTAGAGATCACTTCAGACACTATACCGAAAGCCGGCATGATTACGATGTATACCTCCGGGTGACCCAGGAACCAGAACAAGTGCTGGAACAGGATAGGTGTACCACCGGAGTGCGCCAGCGCCTCTCCTGCAATGTAAATATCAGACAGGAAGAAGCTAGTACCGAAGCTACGATCAAAGATCAGCAGCAACGCGGCAGAGAACAGCACCGGGAAAGCAAGCAGACCTAGTACAGCCGTCAGGAAAAAGGCCCAGATCGTCAGCGGAAGCTTCGTCATAGACATTCCTTTTGTGCGCAGGTTAATGATAGTGGTGATATAGTTAACGCCACCCAGCAACTGCGATACAATGAAGAGTGCCATACTTACCAACCACAGCGTCATACCTGTGCCGGAGCCTTGTATGGCTTGTGGCAAGGCACTTAGTGGCGGGTAAATTGTCCACCCACCTGCAGCTGGTCCTGTTTCCAGGAAAATAGATGTGAACATGATGATGCTGGAAAGAAAGAAGATCCAGAAAGATAACATGTTCATGAAGCCCGATGCCATATCGCGGGCACCTACCTGCAGTGGAATCAGGAAATTACTGAATGTTCCGCTCAGACCTGCTGTCAATACAAAGAATACCATGATGGTACCATGCATGGTCACCATTGCCAGGTAAAACTCCGGATTAATTTTTCCGTTTTCTACCCAACCTCCCAGAATTGGCTCCAGGAAGGTGTAAGTAGCCGCTGGCCAGCCCAGTTGCATACGGAACAGGATGGAGAGAAAACCACCTATAAAAGCCCACATGATACCCATGAAAAGGAATTGCTTTGCAATAACTTTATGGTCCTGGCTAAAGATGTATTTCTCAAAAAAATTCTGGTGGTGGTGCTCATCATGCTCCTCATGTGCATGATGTACATCCTGATCGATTGTAATATCGGTACTAGACATTTTTTATTGGATTTAAAATGCTACAACGCTGTTTTTACTTCTTCTGCATTACCTCCAGAACTTTTCTCCAAAGTTAATGGCTGCTGCGCACCCTTGGTGAACTTGGCCAGTAAGTCGGGGTTCTGCTCTACAAATGGCTTTTGCTCAGCCTTCCATTTCGCATAATCTTCCGGCTCATCCACTACTACCACAAACCGCATGGCAAAGTGACCACGGCCACATACTTCAGCACAAGCCAGCTCATACTTGAAATCCGGGTTGCCGGTCTCGTTCTGCATTTCGGCAGTAGTTTTGGTTGGTACAAACCAGAACTTGGTTGGCATACCCGGCACAGCATCCATCTTTAAACGGAACTGCGGCATATATACGCTATGGATAACATCTCTTGATCTGATCTTCAGCAGAACGGGCTTTCCTTTTGGCACATGCAGCTCCATGGCTGTAAAGTCATCCTGCGCATTTTTATCGCTGAAGTCAATACCAAACTCATTCACCGCATCAATCAGTTTATAGTTGGCCACTCCCAATTCGCCATCAGCTCCGGGGTAGCGCACCATCCAGTTAAACTGTTTACCCATTACCTCTATTACTTCAGAATCTTCAGGAGAAGCGCTTGTGATCTTCGTCCAAGTTTTCCAGCCGCCAAACACGAGCAGTGCCATCACAACCGCCGGAATCATTGTCCATACTATCTCCAGTTTATTGTTGTGCGGGTAGTAATAAGCTCTTCTGTCGTCGCGGTGCTTGTAGCGGTAAGAGTAGTAAAAAAGGAGGATCTGTGTTATCACGAACACTACTCCGATAATGATCATGGTTGTCCAGAACAAACTATCTGTCCACTCGCCATGCACAGAGGCAATCGGCTGGTTCATGTCGCCCCAGTACGCATTGAAAGACCAGGCAAAAGCAATACCTCCAATAATCAGGAAGAGCAGCAGCATGGTGCCATTGACACGATTGCTCGTTTTAGTGGTTCCTGCCGGCCGTTCTGATGATCCCCTGAAAATGGAGGCTAACGTACCAATCCTAAACAGGAGGAACAGGATAATCAGTAATAAAACAATGGATAAACCTATCGCGAACGTAATCATTTATATAACGTTTTAGTATGATCTCTAAACATGGTGGTGCACACTCTCCTCCAGGAAGGGGTGGTTAACAGGCACAAGTGCTGCTTTCGTCAAACCTCTGGTAAATGTGAGCAGAAATACTCCCAGGAACATCAAAGCAGCTCCTATTTCTATAAAGCCTACTCCAGCTCCTTCGTGCAGCGTGCCGGGCATCATCATCAGGTAAAAATCGAACCAGTGTCCTACAAGTATGGCTATTGTTACGATCTTCAGCATGATCATTTGGCGCTTTGCATCTCTTGTCATTAGAACAAGGAAAGGGAAAACAAAGTTTATAAATAGATTCATAAAGAAGATCCATCTGTAGTGTCCATGATTTCCTCCCAAACGATCTATAAAGTAGATGGCTTCTTCCGGTATGTTGGCATACCAGTATAGCAGGAATTGTGCAAACCAGATGTAAGTCCAGAAAATAGAGAAGGCGAAAACAAATTTGCCTAAATCGTGCAGGTGGTTAGCATTTACCATTTTCAGATAGCCGTGCTGCTTGAGGAAGATAACGGCTAGTGTAGTAGCGGCAAGGCCTGATACAAACCAGCTGGAGAATACGTACCAGCCAAACATAGTGGAAAACCAGTGTGTGTCGATGGACATGACCCAATCCCATGCTGACATGGAAGACGAGATACCATAGATTACCAGGAAGCCGGCTGAAAGCACGATGTTCTTGTTATAATAAGTTGTGCCGCCATTCAGGTCTTCATCAATAGAGTTTTTTCGCAGCAAGCGCGAGAAGAGTATCCATAAGCCGATGTAGATCACCATTCGGATCAGGTAAAACGGCAGGTTTAGAAATCCTTGCTTGCCTGCAATTATTGGATCATAAAGCGGATTGCCAACTTCATACAACTCTTCGTGCGACCAATGAAAAATGTAGTGGCGGCCAAAGATAAACACCAGCAGCATCACAATACCTCCGATAGGAAGGTAATAAGCTAATGCTTCAGGAATACGCTTTACTAACACATACCAGCCGCCATAGGCTACATAATGCACCGCAACGATAAACACGCCGGTTACTGCTATACCTGTAAAGTATACATTGTTGAGCCAAAGGTTCATGAACAGGCGCTGCACCCATGTTACGGGATGCTCTTCACCATGACCTTCTCCATGGCCTGCATCTCCGGTCAGGGCCATAAATATTATTCCTGCTATAAGCATTACCACACCTATAGCTATCATCAGGAAAAACCTATTATTCGTTTTTCTAGAAATGATGAGTCTTTCTTCTGTCATTATCCTTATATCTTATGCCTTGACTTACTTATTAGGACTTGAGTTCGGGGGGGTACCTGTTACCGGATTATCCGTCATCGCTTCGCCACCAGCTTCATTTGCCTCTTGCGTGCCGGCGTCGATAGCCGTGTCAGTTTTCCCTTTCTGCAGTTGCTGTACGTACATCACGATTTTCCAACGTTCTGTCGGGTTCACCAGTGATCCATGCGCATGCATACGTCCTCTGCCATTAGTGATCACGTAGAAGATGTGACCCGCCGGCAGGGTGGCATAGCGGCCGTTCTGGTAATTTGGCACACCTTTAAACTTAACACCTACCGGCCCTTGTCCATCCCCTTTTTCGCCGTGGCAATGCTGGCAAAAACGGGAGTACAGCACTTTGCCCTGCGAGAGGTTATCTTCTGTATAAGGAAGTGGATTTTTCAGCTCCACTCCGGCTACTTCAGCTGTATCAACTGACAAGTATAAATTGTAGCTTACATGCCCGCGAGCAACGGTGCCTTTTGCCGGCTGCCGCATGTTCATACCATAGGGGTTGAACTGCTCCATTTTAATTTGTGAGTAGGGGTCCAGGGCTATGGAGTGATACATATCCGGAGCATACTCTACTCCTCGGCCGTCATCGCTACCGCACGAAACAAGTGATGCAGCGGTAAAAAGAACGGCAGAAGCCATCAGGCTGATTCTTGAGATTCTTTTCATTATTTTACTAGCTCCTTCTCGTTTACTTCGATAGCGCCGCTGGAACGAAGCAGGTTATCAAGCGCTTTCATGTCGGTTACTCCTTCTTTCACTTCGATCGCCATCACAAACTTGTCGTCTGTGGAGCGCTTGTCGAACACATTCACTTTGAAAGTTGGTATCATTCTCTCTACAATAAAGAATGTCCACACCATTCCAAATGCTGCGAAAAGCACCGTTAACTCAAAAGTAACCGGGATAAAAGACGGAAGCGCAATATTCGGCTTACCACCAATAATCATAGGCCAATCAAAGCCCAGCATCCAGATCTGCATCCAGAGTGCGAAGCTGGTTCCGCAAAGGCCAAACAGAAAGGCCGCTATAGGAAGTCGTGATCTTTTTATCCCTAGTACATCATCTATTCCGTGTACCGGGTATGGTGAGAAAACTTCATATATTTTAATACCGGCAGCCCGGACATTTTCGATGGCTGGAAGCAGCACATCTTCATCATCGTAGATACCTAGAACAAATTTCTTATTCATTGCTGTGCTGTGTATTAGTGTTCATATCCGTTCCATGAGTACCATGCATCGAAGTTGCCTTGGTAGAATGGTGCCCATGCGTTACCCCTGAAGAAGACTTCAGAATAGCTTTTACTTCGGCCATGTTGATGACCGGGAAGAACTTCACAAACAGGAAGAATAATGTGAAGAACAAGCCAAAAGTACCTACATAAATGCCTACGTCAATTTTAGTGGGGTAGAACATCGCCCAGGAAGAAGGCAGGTAATCGCGGTGAAGGGAGATCACAATGATTACGAATCGCTCAAACCACATACCGATGTTCACGAAGATGGAAATGATGAAGGTCAGCACCAGGCTTCTTCGTACGTAGCGGAACCAGAACACCTGTGGCGTTACCACATTACAAGTCATCATAGTCCAGTATGCCCACCAATAAGGACCTGTGGCCCGGTTAATGAACTCGTACTGCTCATACGTTACCTGTGAGTACCAGGCGATGAAGAACTCAGTAGTGTAAGCAATACCCACAATAGAGCCGGTCGTCATGATGATTTTATTCATCGACTCGATGTGTTCCATGGTGATGTAATCCTCCAGTTTGAACACTTTTCGGGTGATGATCATCAATGTAAGCACCATTGCAAAACCAGAGAAGATCGCACCAGCCACAAAGTATGGCGGGAAGATAGTGGTATGCCAGCCCGGAATTACCGAGGTTGCAAAGTCCATGGATACAATGGTGTGCACTGAAAGCACCAGTGGTGTTGCCACACCGGCTAATATCAGAGATACAGTTTCATACCGTGACCAAGACTTAGCCGATCCTGTCCATCCTAATGATAGAAAAGAGTAAGCTCGTCTGGCGATAGGCCCTGTTGCACGGTCGCGGATAGTGGCAAAGTCCGGCACAAGACCGATATACCAGAAAACCAGCGATACAGAGAAATATGTTGAGATCGCGAACACGTCCCAAAGCAGCGGCGAGTTAAAGTTTACCCACAGCGAACCAAAGGTGTTTGGTAATGGAAGTACCCAGTAAGCCAGCCATGGACGGCCCATGTGCAGTACCGGGAACATAGCGGCGCAGATTACGGCGAAGATCGTCATCGCCTCGGCAGCTCTGTTAATGGAGCTACGCCACTTCTGGCGGAACAACAACAATACGGCTGAGATCAGCGTACCGGCGTGGCCAATACCTACCCACCATACGAAGTTGGTGATATCCCATGCCCAACCTACTGTTTTATTCAAGCCCCACTCGCCGATACCGAACCACAAGGTGCGGTACACGGAGTAGAAGAAAATACAAAGACCAATCAGGGCAACACCGAAAGCCGCGGCCCAACGTGGGTTGGGTGCTGCCTCTACCTGCCGGCAGACATCTTCGGTGATGTCGTGGTATGTTTTCCCCCCCGTTACAAGAGGCTCTCTTATCGGAGATACATGCTGCATAACGCTATCGTCTAATTATGTTAAGCTAAATTTCTAATTTTTGTCAGGTAAGTTACGTTTGGCTGCACGTTAAGCTCTTCCAGTACATGGAAGGCACGCTCTCCCGCCTCACGGGCCAACAGCTTTGAAATGCGGCTCTCCGGGTTCAGCATATCACCAAAGATGATCGCTTCGGTTGGGCATGACTGCGCGCAGGCACTCACAATTTCACCATCTTTCGGTCTTCTATTCTCCCGCTTAGCCTCCAGTTTACCTAATTGGATACGCTGTACGCAGAATGTACATTTCTCCATTACCCCTCTGGCACGTACTGTTACATCCGGGTTCAGCACCATTTTACCAAGATCCGTCTGCATGGTTGTGTTAATGTTCACAAACTTATCGTTGTTTGGATAAGCGAACCAGTTGAAACGACGCACTTTATACGGGCAGTTGTTGGCGCAATAACGTGTACCTACACAGCGGTTGTAAACCATCTGGTTCAGGCCTTCGGAACTGTGCATGGTCGCGGCAACAGGGCATACCGTTTCACATGGCGCGTGGTTGCAATGCTGGCACATCATTGGCTGGAAGATAACAGACGGGTTATCTGACGGATCTTCCATTTTCTGGTAGTGCTCTACTACGCCCAAGTTTGTATCCTCTATTGTCGTATCGCTGCTGTAATACCGGTCTATACGCATCCAGTGCATCTCACGACGGTTTAGCACTTCAGCTTTACCTACCACCGGTATGTTGTTTTCTACCTGGCAGCTGATCGTACAGGCACCACAACCAATACAGGAGTTCAGGTCTACTACCATTCCCCAGTGGTGGTCTTTGTACTCGTAGTCATCCCAAAGCGATACGGTTGCCGGTTTAGCAGGCCCTGCATGTGTGGCAACACGCTCGTATTCTGTAACTTCTTTAGGATTTTCTTTATACTTGTCTAATGTACTTTCCTGCACAACAAGGCGTCCCATAATCGTATGGTGTGTCTGTGTCTGCGCAATATCAGAAAGAGCATCTGTTTTCTCCAGCTTAACCGGACCGGTAAAGTAGACCGTTTCATCTACAACGGTTGCAATAGGGTAAGCATTCGCGCCAACACCTTTCGCTACAGGCATTGATTCCAGGTTACGGCCATAGCCTATAGCTATAGATACAGTACCTTTGGCTTGTCCTGGCTGGGCAAGCGCTGGTAACTCAATTACCTGGCCATTCGCCATGGTTACCTTCAGCACATCGCCTTGTACTACCTGCATTTCTTCGGCCATTGCACGCGGCATGGCTACATAGTTACCCCAGGTTGCTTTTGAAATCGGGTCCGGCATTTCCTGCAGCCATGGGTTGTTTGCCATGTCGCCAGTACCAATGGACGCTTTCTCATACAGTACCGCTTCTATACCTGTTGATTTGATATATTTGGCCACAGGCGTAGCAGCCGGTACGTTAGTATTTACCTGCAGCATGGTTGTGCCGTTTTCTAGCACTCCCTGCTCCACGGTGTTATCCCAGAACTCGTTGAAGTTACCGGCTGGAGCTATTTTACGCCAGTTGTTACGAATGTAGTCGTAATATTCGGTAGCACTATCATTCCACACCAGCAGGCTGTTTTGCATCTGGCGGGTTGTAAAGATAGGGTTAATAGCAGGTTGCGCGAGGCTGATGTATCCTTTCTTTGGTTCAAAGTCATTCCAGGATTCCAGGTAGTGGTTGTCTGGGGTAACGAACTCGCACAGGTCAGATGTTTCGTTGATTCTGTCTGCAAAAGATACCCGCAGGTTTACTTTTTTCAATCCACTTACCACCTTCTCAGCCAGCGGGTGTGTATACACTGGGTTGGCATCGTAGAAGAATACGGCTCCAACAGTGCCGGCATTCATTTCATTGATCAGGCGGATCATGTTAGCGTCGATGCCCTGCTTGGTATAGAAGGGAGAAGCTGTTGTGATCGTGGTTCCTTCAGCACCCAGTGCACGGTTAATAGCCGTAACCATGGCCTGTATGCCCGGATCATTTGAGCCAGCTACTACCAGGGCTTTGCCGTTGTTCGCTTTCAGCTCTTTTATAGCTGTAGCCACTGCTTTAGCATTCGGAACAGTTTCTGAAACAGTACCCCCGCCAGTTACGGCATTGTAAATGGCCTGAATAACCAATGCTTCTTCAGAGGGCTTTACAGGAATTCTGACGTCAGCGTTAGCACCTGTCAGCGAAAAACGGGCTTCGAACTGATGATGGCGCGACATGTTCGGGTTTTCGGCCGATACTTTTCGCGTTTGTATATACTGCTTTGCAAACGGAATCGGAGCGATCCATGTACCCAGGAAGTCTGCTCCTATGCTAACGATAACATTCGCTTTGCTGAAGTCATACCCTGGAATAACACCCCCGTTGGCCTGCAGCAGTCCTGATGCTGAATTTGCATCATAAGTTACGTGCTCGAAGTTGGCAAACTTGGAGCCAAACTCATTAATGAGCTGCTTGGTAGAAGGGCTGATAATAGTAGAAGAAACAAAGGCTACTTTGCCGTTTACATTGGCAAGGCGCGATTTAATCTGCCTGTCTACTTCTGCCCAAGTGCTTTCTTTTCCTTTGATAAGTGGGTAGCGCAGCCTGTTGTCATCGTACAGGCCCATAAGGGAGGCTTGTGCTTTGGGGCTGGTACCATACGGTGTCAGAGAAGACGCATTGTTCGGCTCGATCTTGATTGGACGACCTACCTGCGTTTTCACCAGAATGCTGTTGTAGTCCCCATCTTTATAGAAGGTAGAAGCATACCAGTTGGCAACGCCCGGCTCTATATCCACAGGTTTGTTCAGATAAGGGATAGCTTTGCGTACCGGCGCCTCACAGGAGGCCAGCGATACGGCAGCCATGCTAAAACCCAGCAGCTTCAGAAAGTCTCTGCGATGTGTCTTTCCATTGGCAGAGGCTCCCTCACCTTTGGTGTCATTAACCGGCAGGAATTCTGGAAACTCATTAAGAGCATTCTTTACGAACTCCGGAGTATTTTCTAACTCCTCAATTCCTTTCCAGTATTTTATTCTGTCTTGCATATTATATTTAGAAAACTCGAATACTAATTGATGTTATAAATTAATAGTGACACTTAGAGCATTCTGTACCACCATTAGAAGCCACGGTAAAGGCACCTGACGAAGACTCGTCATGAATTTTCACCAGGTTGTCGTAGTAGGCATTGCCTTTTGTATTCAATGGCGTCTCTCTGTGGCAATTGATACACCAGCCCATTGTTAAAGGAGAATACTGGTATACCTGGTCCATCTCCTGAATAGGGCCGTGGCAGGTCTGGCACTCAATACCACCCACCTGGGTATGCTGCGAGTGGTTGAAGTAAACCAGGTCCGGCAGGTTGTGTATGCGTACCCACTGGATAGGCTCGTTCCGCTCCACCGCTCTGTAGATCTTCTGAATCTCAGGAGACTCTGTTTTGATCTGGCTGTGGCAGTTCATACAAATGTTAACAGAAGGAATACTGGCACTCTTGCTCTTATATACAGTAGTATGGCAATAGTTACAGTTAATCTGGTTGTCGCCTGCGTGAATCTTGTGCGAGAAGGCAATTGGCTGCGTCGGCGTATACCCTTGCTGTATACCCACACCTAAAAGCGAGTTCCAGCCCAGGTCGAGCAACACCACAATAAAAATCAAGACCACCAGCACACGAACAGGTGTAGACTTGTAAATTTTAGAGAAATCGAAGCGCTGGTTAATTACCTCGTTGTCATACGGGCTTAACTGACGGTTCTTATTAAGATAATTCTTAAGTAAGGAAGTGATCAGCAACAAAGTCACCACGAGTACAATGAGTACGATAATCAGCACCACCAGCACAATATCCAGGTAAGGCCCAATCGCACCTATTGCTTCTGTCCCAACGTTTTCACCTGCTTCGTTGCCTGGCACGCCACCTACCGTAGTAGGAGCTGCTGCAGAAGTCTGCACCGCACCTTGTCCAGATTTAAGATAAGCCAGAATAGAGCTGATCTCATCGTCAGAGAAGGCAAAAGAAGGCATGGCCTGCTTATTGAACCGAGTGTAAACATCCACCGCCTCTGCGTCGCCCGCTTGGATCAGCGCCTGCGAGTTGTGAATCCACTTGTGCAACCAGGCTTCACTGTGTCTGTCTGTTACCCCCTGTAATCCGGGGCCAACAATAACATCGCTGCCAGCCGAGTGGCAAACAGTACAGTTATTCTTAAACAAGGCTGCCCCTGCGTCTATCACAGCAGCATCTCCTGCTGCTGGCGCGCCGGCGGCCGCTCCTTGTGTAGCGCCTGGCTCTACTCCCTTCGCCGCAATTTCTCCCTGCTCACTTTCCCCCTGAGCATGCGCTCCGAAAGAAAAAGTAAGTGCAACGAGAAAGGCAACGAGAATTTTGTGTTGAGTTTTAAGTATACAGCTAATCATAGCCATGATCACTTGTGTTTAGTATATGGTGAAATTGCTTTACGGCCACAAATCTACTATGCGAATTCCATTAATCAAACATAATAAGTTTATTTTTGGCCCCCTTTCCCCCACCCCTGTACTTAACTCAAAAAATGCGTTAAAAACCGCATCAGATTAAAAATAAAGCAGTTTTATTTAGAACAGTTTTAAATAACAAAGACTAAAAAACCAATCCCTCAGATAAGTATTATACAAATAGCCATCATTTTTATGCAATGTTTTTTGCACTGTTAAACAGCTGTTTCAGGTGTTATGGCGGCCTCAATTTGGACTAAAATAATAAGTAGCTCCTGCAGCTTTCAGCATTGCCTTATGCCACGTGCTGAACGTTTTCTGCTGCTGTTACTGCCCGACAATAACGGCTTAAGCAGCCTTAACACTCTCTTATTACATAGCCATGAATTAATATTTGACTGCAGCGCTGGAGCTATCCTCTAAGCGGCTTGTAAAGTGGCACATATAAGTACATGTATTTGCTTTTATAAAAACCCTGTTGTAAATTTGCAGGCTTAAATAAAAACATTTAAAATTCTTAGTCGAACCGAATGGAATTGAGAAATTACGAAACGATCTTCATCATGACCCCGTTACTGAACGACGGTCAGATGCAGGAAACGGTCGAGAAGTTCAGACAGGTGCTTAAGGAAAATGGCGCCGACATTATCCACGAAGAAAACTGGGGCCTGCGTAAGCTGGCGTACCCGATCCAGAAAAAGTCAACTGGATTTTACCACCTCGTGGAATTTAAAGCTCCAACCACTGTTGTGGATGCACTTGAACTGGCCTACCGCCGTGATGAAAAAATCGTCCGCTTTTTAACTACTGCCCTGGATAAGCACGCTGTGGCTTACAACGAGCGTAGAAGAAACGGAGAGTTCAAATCACAAGCTAAAAAAGAGGAGGTTAAAGGATAATGAGCTTAGTAAACGAAAGAGTACACAAGCAAGAAAACCGTCAGAAATACTGCCGTTTCAAGAAAAGCGGTATCAAGTATATTGACTATAAGGATGGCAACTTCCTGCTGAAGTTTGTAAACGAGCAGGGCAAGATCCTTCCACGAAGACTAACAGGCACCAGCCTGAAATTTCAGCGTAAAGTATCCCAGGCAGTAGCGCGTGCGCGTCACCTGGCTATTTTGCCTTATGTAGCGGATTCTTTAAAATAAGGAGGAACAGAGAATGGAAATCATACTTAAAGATGACGTAAAAGGCCTGGGCTACAAAAACGATATTGTTTCGGTAAAGCCGGGTTATGGCCGTAACTACCTGATCCCGCAAGGGCTGGCAGTTATCGCTGACAAATCAAGCAAGAAAGTAGTAGCCGAGAACATCCGCCAGGCAGCTCACAAAGCAGAAAAGATCAAGACTGACGCACAGGAGCTGGCTAACAGCATCGGTGATGCCGTACTTGAAATTCCTGCAAAAGTAGGTGAGACCGGCAAGATCTTCGGTTCCGTTACTACCCTGCAACTGTCTGATGCCCTGAAAGCGAAAGGCATTGAGGTAGATCGTAAGCGTATTTCTTTTGACCAGGATGTGAAAACTGCTGGCGAGTATACAGCTACTATCAACCTGCACAAAGAAGTAAAGCACCAGGTTCGCTTTAATGTAGTGGCTGAATAAACTGCTGCATAGAACAAGTATAAAAAAAGCGTCCTGCCTAAACAGCAGGACGCTTTTTTTATACTTGCATAGTACTGCCGAAAAGACTGAATCCTCTTAACTTAACAAGGAATTAAAGTATAAACCTGCGCCTGTCCCAAATCAATCATACTTGTAACTGATGTTCCGAACCGAAGTATCCGTCACCGCATCACCGCTCCGCCTCACGTTGCAGGACAAAGTTGTGACCATCGGCTCTTGTTTTGCCGATGTGATTGGCAGCAAGCTGCGCGAGCACAAGGTAGAGGCGCTGGTGAATCCCTTCGGCACTCTCTTCAACCCCATTTCGGTGTGCCAGCTGTTACAGACGGCCTGCGGCAAGGCTTATGACTTTGGCCAGCACTTAGTGCAGCACAACGGCATCTGGTACGCCTACGACCTCCACTCCTCCCTCTCCTCCCCCTACAAGCAAATGTTGCTGCAGCAAATAGCGAAACGGCAGCAGCAAACCGCCTGGCACCTGCAGGAGGCAAAGCTGCTCATCATTACCCTCGGCACGGCAGTGGCCTACCGGCTCAAAACCACCGGAACGGTGGTAGCCAACTGCCATAAGCTGCCCGCCCGCAATTTTGACCGGGTGCTGCTGCCAGTGGAGGAAATGCGGAGCGCGTTTGAGACCATGTATACTTCCCTGAAACAGCTCAACCCAGGTATAACCGTGCTGCTGACCGTGAGCCCGGTGCGCCACCTGAAGGAGACGCTTGAGACGAACAGCGTGAGCAAGGCCCTGCTGCGCGTGCTGTGCCACCAGTTGACGGAGGCGCACGCCGATGTGCTTTATTTCCCCGCCTATGAGCTGATGCAGGATGACCTCCGTGACTACCGCTTCTACAAACAAGACATGCTGCACCCCACCGAAGTGGCAGAGGACTATATCTGGGAGAAATTTGTGCGGGCCTATTACGATGATAGCTTCCGGCAGTTTCTGGAGGTGTGGGAGAAACTGCGGCGGGCCGTGGCGCACAAGCCGTTTCACCCAGAGTCGACGGCGCACCAGCAGTTTCTGCAGCGCACGCTGCAGCAGTTGGAGCAGGTGTCCAGCAAGTATAACGTAGACGTTTCCGATGAAAAAGCAGCGTTGCAAGCGCAGCTTCTCTAATCTTTGCTGGGCCAGGGCCGTGGGCGCACAACACTTTTACCCGCCTCACCCGTAAAAACTGAACGCACCCGTTGAGCTCAATAGACCTATGGCCAAAGTAAAAACCACCAACCGCCTCATCCACGAAAGCAGCCCCTACCTGCTGCAGCACGCCCACAACCCCGTCGACTGGTATCCCTGGGGAGAAGAGGCGCTGCAAAAGGCCCGGCAGGAACAAAAGCCGATCCTCGTCAGCATTGGCTATGCCGCCTGCCACTGGTGCCACGTAATGGAGCACCAGTCGTTTGAGAAACCGGAGGTAGCCGAAGTGATGAATAACCATTTTGTATGCATCAAAGTGGACCGCGAGGAGCGCCCCGATGTGGACGCCGTATACATGGATGCCCTGCACGCCATGGGCCTGCAAGGGGGCTGGCCGCTCAACGTGTTCCTCAACGCCGACGCCAAGCCCTTTTACGGCGGCACCTACTTTCCGCCCAAGCAGTGGGTGGGGCTGCTGCAGAACATTGCAGAGGCGTACGAGAACAACCGGAAGGAGCTGGACGGTTCCGCCGAGCAGTTTGCCGAGCACCTCAACCGCAGCGAGTTGGCCAAGTATGGCCTCACCCAACACAACTACCACGTGCGGGACGACGACTTCCGGCTGATGGGCTACAACCTGAGCACCCGCTTCGACAAAGAGCACGGCGGCCTGGGGCAGGCGCCCAAGTTCCCGATGCCGACCAATTACCTGTTCCTGCTGCGCTATTACCACCACACCAACGATCAGGCGGCCCTGAACCAGGTGCACCTCACGCTGCGCGAGATGGCCTACGGCGGCCTCTACGACCAGACTGGCGGGGGCTTTGCCCGCTACTCGGTGGATGCCGAATGGCTGGTGCCCCACTTCGAGAAGATGCTCTACGACAATGGTCAGCTGGTTTCGCTGTACGCCGAAGCCTACCAGGTAACCCGCGAGAGCCTCTACCATGAGGTCGTATATGAAACGATTGGGTTTGTGGAGCGGGAACTGATGAGCGACGAAGGGGGCTTCTACTCCTCCTTAGATGCCGACAGTGAGGGCGAGGAAGGCAAGTTCTATACTTTCACCAAGGAGGAGCTGCAGGGCATACTGGGCGACGAGGAGCCGTTGTTCTCCAAGTACTACCACGCCACGGCCGCCGGCAACTTTGAGCATGGCCGCAACATCCTGCACCGCCGCATCTCCGACGAGCACTTTGCCAAAGAGAACGAGCTGGAGCCGGACGTGCTGCAGGAGATGGTGCAGGGCTGGAAAGAGAAGATCATGGCGGTGCGGGCGCAGCGCGTGCGGCCGGGGCTGGACGACAAGATCCTGACCTCGTGGAACGCGCTGATGCTGAAAGGCCTGGCCGATGCCTACTATACCTTCGGCAACAAGCACTTCCTGGAGCTGGCCCTGCGCAACGCCCGGTTTATACTTGCCAACCTGAAGCAGGGCGACAAGCTCTTCCACAACTATAAAAAAGGAAAGGCCACCATCGACGGTTTCCTGGAGGACTATGCCCTCCTGATCCGCGCCCTCACACGCCTCTACGAGGTGACGTTTGACGCGCAGTGGCTGCAGGAGGCGAAGCAGCTAACAGACTATACCCTGGAGCATTTCTTTGACGAAGTGGAAAGCATGTTCTTCTTCACCGACAACAGCTCCGAAAAGCTCATCGCCCGCAAAAAGGAGCTCTTCGACAACGTGGTGCCGGGCTCCAACTCCGTGATGGCCACTAACCTGCATTTGCTGGGTTTATACTTTGATGAAGAGCGATATACTTCTCTGTCGGACGAGATGCTGAGCAAGGTAAAGGAGCTGGTCATCAAAGAGCCGTCCCACCTGAGCAACTGGGCTATTTTATACTTCTACAAGCTGACCCCGACAGCCGAAGTAGCTATGGTGGGCGAAGAAGCCGCCGAGATGCGCGCCGAGCTCAGCTCCTTTTTCCTGCCTAACATGATCCTGCTCGGCAGCAGCGCCCCAGACGGCTCCGGCACCGGCATTCCGCTCCTGCAGGACCGGGTGGCCATCAACGGCAAAACCACCGTGTACGTGTGCTACAACAAAACCTGCCAGCTGCCCGTGCACACCGCCGCCGATACGCTGAAGCAGCTGCAGGGCAAGGAGCAGCAGGACAGCAAATTCCCGGCTTTGTAAGACCCAGTATTTAGCTTATCTATTTTGAGCCCCTTGCGCTCTCCGCGGTTATTTTACCGCAAAGGCGCAACGGATTACGCAAGGGGCGCTATACTTCAATTATAAACATACCATGCCCTCCCCTCTTTCTCCACTCCTGCTAATTGCTTAACTTGTAGCACAAACTAATCTACAAAAAGCAAACCCATGCATAAACGTACGTACCTGAGTGTGGTACTGGCCGCCGCGCTGGCCCTCCCTTACAGCGCCGCCCAGGCGCAGGAGAAAAAAGAAACTCCGAAGTGGAAGGTGGAAGACGCCCATGGTCCGCAGAAAGACATCACCATCACCACCGACGAAGGCACCTGGATGAGCGTGGACGTGAGCCCGGATGGCAAGGAGCTCGTCTTCGATCTGCTCGGCGACATCTACCTGATGCCCATCACGGGCGGCAAGGCCAAGCTGCTCACCGGCGGCCGCGCCTACGACGTGCAGCCGCGCTTCAGCCCTGATGGCAAGCTGATCTCCTTCACCTCCGACCGCGCTGGCGGCGACAACATCTGGGTGATGAACCGCGACGGCTCCAATCCACGGCAGGTCACGAATGAGAACTTCCGCTTACTGAACAACGCCGTCTGGACACCCGACGGGCAATACCTGATCGCGCGCAAGCACTTTACCGGCACCCGCTCGCTGGGCGCGGGCGAAATGTGGATGTACCACATCTCCGGCGGCAGCGGCATTCAGCTCACCAAGCGCAAAAACGACCAGCAGGACGCCGGCGAGCCGTTTGTTTCGCCCGACGGCAAGTATGTGTACTTCTCCGAAGACATGAGCGGCGGCGATACCTTTGAGTATAACAAAGACCCTAACGGCCAGATCTATGTCATCCGCCGCGTGGACCGCAACACCGGCAAGATCGAGAATGAAGTGACCGGCACGGGTGGCGCCGTGCGGCCGGTGGTGTCGCACAACGGCCGCTATCTGGCTTTCGTACGCCGCGTGCGCACCAAGTCGGTGCTGTTTCTGCACGACCTGAAAACAGGCGAGGAATGGCCGATCTATGACAAGCTGAACCACGACCAGCAGGAAGCCTGGGCCATTTTCGGTGTATACCCGAACTACTCCTGGACGCCTGACGACAAGAGCATCGTGTTCTGGGCAGGCGGCAAGCTCAACAAAGTGGACGTGGCCACGCAGCAGGCTACCATCATACCGTTTGAGGCCACGGCCACGCACCACATCACGCAGGCGGTGCGCCACGACTTCAGCAAAGAAGGCATCTCTCCGAAAACATTTGCCGCCAAAGCCATTCGCCACGCCGTTACCTCGCCGGATGGCAAGACGCTGGTGTTTAACGCGGCCGGCCATATCTATAAAAAAGAGCTGCCCAACGGCAAACCAGAGCGCATCACCAACAGCCCCGACTTCGAGTTTTACCCGGCTTTCTCGCCCGATGGCAAGCACCTCGTGTACTCCACCTGGGACGATGACAACTATGGCGCCCTGATGAAGCTCGACCTCCGCAAAAAGAACCCGAAGCCGCAGAAACTCACGGCAGAGAAAGGGTTTTACGTGGAACCGGCCTTCTCGCCCAACGGCAAGTACATCACCTACCGCAAAGACCGCGGCAACAACCACATGGGCTATGCCTTTGGCAAAGAGCCCGGCATCTACTACATGCCGGCCACTGGCGGTACAGCAACACTAGTAACCGAGCGCGGCTCCTCTCCGGAATTTAACGCCACCTCCGACCGCATCTTCTTTACCGGCTCCGAAGGCGACAAGCACGCCTTCAAAAGCATCAACCTGCAGGGCAAGGAGGAGATCACGCACTATACTTCTAAGTACACGAACGAGTTCCACCCAAGCCCCGACAACAAGTGGCTGGCCTTTGTGGAGCTGTTTAACGGCTATATCGCGCCGCTCTCCACCAACGGCACCGGCCTGGATTTGAGCGCAGAAACCAAAGCCGTACCGGTGGCCCGCTTTACCCGCGACGCCGGCACCAGCATCAACTGGTCTTCGGACAGCAAAAAGATCCATTGGGTGCTGGGCGATGAGTACTTCACCAACGACCTGAAAGACCGCTTCAAGTTTGTGGAAGGCGCGCCGGAAACATTGCCTGCCATCGATACCACCGGCACAAAGATCGGCCTGGAACTGAAGACGGATGTGCCGGAGGGCAAAGTGGCCTTTATCAACGCCCGCATCATCACCATGAAAGGCGATGAAGTAATCGAGGGCGGCACGATTGTGGTAGACGGCAACCGCATTGTGGCGGTGGGCAAAGGGGTGCAGGTGCCCAAAGACGCCAAAGTGATTGATGCCGCCGGTAAAACCATTATGCCGGGCATCGTGGACGTGCACGCGCACATGGGCACGTTCCGCAACGGCATGAGCCCCAAAAAGCAGTGGGCGTACTTCACCAACCTGGCGTACGGCGTCACCACGACGCATGACCCTTCTTCTACCACTGAAATGGTGTTCAGCCAGTCCGAGGCCGTGAAGTCCGGCGCGATGGTAGGCCCACGCATTTTCTCGACCGGCACCATCCTCTACGGCGCCGACGGCGATTTTAAAGCCGTGATCAACAGCGAAGAAGATGCCCTGTCGCATGAGCGCCGCATACAAGCTGTAGGTGGCTTCTCGGTGAAGAGCTACAACCAGCCCCGCCGCGAGCAGCGCCAGCAGGTGATCGAAGCGGCCCGCGCCCTGGACATGACCGTGGTACCGGAGGGCGGCTCTACCTTCTTCCACAACATGACGATGGTGATGGACGGCCACTCCGGTGTGGAGCACAACATCCCGGTAGCGCCTGTGTACAAGGATGTGATCCAGTTCTGGAGCGCCAGCAACACCGGCTACACCCCTACGCTGATCGTGAACTACGGCGGCAACTCCGGAGAGAATTACTGGTACCAGCACACGAAGGTATGGGAGAAAGAGCGTTTGCTCCGCTTCACGCCACGCTCCGTAATCGACAGCCGCTCGCGCCGCGTGGTGCAGTCGCCGGACGAGGAGTATGAAGGAGGCTACATCGCCACTTCTAAAGCAGCCAAAGCGCTGACGGATGCTGGGGTAAAAGTGAACCTGGGTGCCCACGGGCAGCTGCAGGGCCTCGGCGCCCACTGGGAGCTGTGGATGCTGCAGCAGGGCGGCATGACCAACATGGAAGCCCTCCGTGCGGCGACGCTAAACGGAGCGCAGTACCTGGGCATGGGCAGCGAGATCGGTTCTCTGGAGCAAGGCAAACTGGCCGACCTCATCGTGCTGGACCAGAACCCGTTGGAGGACATCCACAACTCCGAAAGCGTGAAGTATACGATGGTGAACGGCCGCCTCTACGATGCTGACACCATGGCCGAGATCGGCAACTACAACCGCAAGCCTGGCAAGTTTTACTGGGAAAACAGCAAAACCGGCTCCGCCTTCGACTGGCATGAAGAAACCGAAGCCGCCGGTCTGATCTGCGACTAAGTACAACGTATAAATTACATGAAGGCCATCTCTGCTAAGCAAAGGTGGCCTTTCTTTTTTAGCGCCCTTTGCGTCCTTTGCGGTAAATGAAACCGCCAGGGACGCGAAGACTTACGCAAAGTTCACAAAGTACATTTTGCCCGTCAGCATCGGCAGCAGGTAATTATCGCTTTGCTACTCCTGCACCGCTGCCAGCACCCGTTTGAACAACTCGTTTTGGTTACCATCGTGCCAGCGCCATACAATCACCATATCATGTGCAGGGTCTACCCAGATGGTGTTTTGGCCAGCACCGAGCGCCGCATAGCTGATAGCAGGTGCATCGGGCCAGGCCTTGCCTTCGGTGTTCAACCACCACAGGTAACCATAATCCGGGCCAACGGGACCGCGGCTGGTGGTAGCTTCCTGCACCCACGCTTTTGAAACCAGTTGCTTGTCTTTCCAGCGGCCGTTGCGCAGAAACAGGTAGCCGAAGCGGGCTTCGTCGCGGGCGCTGATCCAGAGGCCACCGCCCCAGCGCGTGCCACCACTGACCGAAGCCATCTCTTTGCCGTTTATATTTACTTTAGAGTTGCGATAAGGTACCCAGCGCCAGGTAGCGGAGGCACCAATCGGGTCCATGATTTCCTCCTCCAGCACTTCGGGTAAAGGCTTTTCCCACACCCGCAGCAGCGATAAGGCCAGGCGGTTAATGCGCACATCGTTGTACTCGAAGTAGGTACCCGGCGCCTGCAGCTCCCGTGGCTTGCGCTCGCCTTTTCCAAAAGCCTCGTGCCCGATAAAGTCGCTTTGCTTGCCCCACAGCTCGCCCTCCCACTCTGTTGTCTGCCGTGCGTGTTGCTCCCAGGTAATCGGGCGGTTCTGCGCTGAGTCGTAGCCCCCGTCGTGCACATACTTGGCTACTGGGTCCTTTATACTTTGGATCTTGCCTTTGTCGATCGTTAAACCAAGGATGGTAGAGAGAAAGCTCTTCGCTACACTATAAGTTGGGTCTGCTGCTTTCGTATCGCCCCACTCGGCCACAACGTAGCCATCTTTCAGGATGATGCCATTGGTAAAGGCCCGGTCAGCAGGCAGTGGCCCCAGCGGCGTGCCAAAGATCTCTTCCTGCGTAGAGAAGTCCTTCTTCATTTGCCTTGTTTCCTGCGTTTTGGCCCACTCCACAGCTTCCTGCAATTTTGCCGCATCCATACCGACCTGCTCCGGCTGCTTATGCACCCAATTGTCGCCTTTGCCGGGGTAGTATACTTTGGCTGTGGATTGCTGGTCGGAGGTAGTGGTGGTTGCTGGTTGCTGGTGTTGGCAAGCCAGCAGGCCCAGTGCCAACGCTAGTATAGCAAAGTGTTTTCGTAAGGTCATAAGCTTTGTTTAACTTCTTAAGCTACTAAAAATTCTTTTGCCTTGGCAGCCCACAGGCAACTTCGAGCTGTTAAATTCCGGTAAAAGAGACAATACTAGAAATATCATCATGCTGCAAATAAAAGTATATTCTGATTACGTATGCCCTTACTGCTTTTTAGGCGAAGTAGTGCTGGACCGGGCCCTGGAGGGGATGAAGGAGCAAGTAACAATTGAATGGATGCCCTTTGAGTTGCGCCCATCCCCCACACCTACTCTAAAGCCGGAAGAAGACTACCTGCAAAGCACCTGGCAAAATTCTGTGTACCCGATGGCAAAGCAGCTCGATATTCCCATTGTGCTGCCCGCAGTTTCGCCACAGCCGCACACGCACCTGGCCTTTGCCGGATATCAGTATGCGAAGGAAAAGGGACTCGGAGAAACGTATACGCACCGCATGTTCCGGGCTTTTTTCCAGGAAGAGCAGGACGTCGGTGACCTGGAGGTGCTGGTGAAGCTGGCGAAGGAAGTCGGGCTTGAGGGGGAGGCCTTTAGAGAAGCAGTGGAATCCGACAAGTATAAACAGGTGCACCAGGAGGCATTGAAGCAGGCGTATGAGGCGGTAAATGTAACAGCTGTACCCACCTTCATCATCGGAAACAAAAAAGTGCGCGGCTTATTGCGCGAAGAAGATCTGCGGCAGCTGATCAGGCAGGAACTGGAGCATAGCTAGCGTATGTTAATGCCGATCAACTAGCTACGGTGCTACTTGCAGCTGCACATCTGATGGCGTTGTAGAATTCTGTCCTTCCTTACTTTCTAGTAAACCAGCAGTAACAGCAATCCCGAAAGTACGGTAACTATAGGAGCCAGCAAAGTACCTGAGGTTGTAGCCCAGCGCGTAACCTGCTTTAGAGGCAACACCTTGTCTGCATAGTTTGCTTTGTGAATGCAGCACAAACTATTTCACCAGAAAGCCATCCAGCAGACCGTGCTTCAGCTCCGGCCAGTTAACCAGGAGCAGGGCGATAATTGCGGTCTTCAGTAAAAGGCCGCCAACGCGCAGCAGCTTCACTTTTCTTGATTCCATACCTGTCGCACTTAATTTCTATTTGATCCTCAAACTAACAAAAAGCTGCCCCATAGCATAGCAATTTTACTATGTTATGGGGCAGCCCTGCTTATGTACTTCCTTACCAGCCACCCCTTCTTCTGCCGCCAAACAAGCCACCAAGCAAGCCTCCTAAGCCGCCCGAGCCCATAGAGCTGTAGCCTCTGCGGCCATTCAGGCCACCAAGTATGGAGATAATAGAGCCAAGCCCTCCCCCACCATACATGCCGCCACCCATACCCATACCACCACCTAATAAGCCGCCAAGCAAACCGCCGCCTATGCCGCCCATCATGCCGCCGTTATAACGCCCGCGCCTGCCGCTCAGCATGCTACTGATTACGAGCGGCGCCAGTATGCCCAGCATACCTGTAACCATACCCGGTGAGATACCAGCTTTTTTGAACATGTCGCCAAAGCCGCTTTTGCTCAGAAACGATTGCGATGTCGGGTCTTCACCGTGCTCCCTGGCTTCGCCGGCCTTGTTTACGAACTGGTCCAGTATACTATACTGCTCCTGATCGATGCCCAGGTAATTGGCAATGTCCTCAATCCGCTTTTGCTCTTCCGGCGAGTACTGCCCGTCAGATTTAGCAAAGCTGATGATGTCTGTGACAAAGGAAAAGCGGAGCTGACTGCCTTTGAGCACATCCAGGCACTTCTGCAGATCAATAACAGACGGGTTCTTTGCAATCTGCACGACCTCCTGCTGCACATTCGGCGCGAGTTGTGCCGCTTCGCCCATCAGCTTCAGAAACTGAAGTTCCTCTTCCGAGGCATTGCCGTCTGCCGAGGCCATGGTAGCCAGCGCACCAAAGTAGGCGCCTTTCTCTTCTTTAGAGTAATCTTTGAGTAAAGTGGTATGTTCCTGTTCCATTTGTTTTCATAGGTAAGTGTCAGGTAATAACGCATGGTACCAAGCGCAGGTTTATACTATTGCTTGGCTTTGAATGGCGCTACCCGAAAAGGCAATTTGTTGCAATGCCAGGACAGCTCTACTCTGCATGAAAGGCAAAGTATGCCACCTTGTAGCTAGTGTTCCCCATACTTTGCTGCCGACTATCAGCCGGGAAGTATAGGTTGGCGCATGTAGCCGGTTATTGGCAGAACGCAAAAAGCCCGGGCGAAACGCCCGGGCTTTTCAGCTTTAAACCCTAATTTAATTGTTGTTACTCTTTTAATAATTTGAAGTGAGCTATCTGACCGTCTAATTGGGTGGTGATGAAGTATACTCCTTTTGGTAAACCTGCTCCCAACATCAGTTTCTCCGACGTTACGCCCTTCTCCACATGCACTTTGCGCTGCAGCAACTGTTTGCCCACTGCGTTGTGCACCTGAATCAGCATCTCACCAGTATGCTCGGCAGCAATATCCAAGGTTACCTCTCCGAAGAATGGATTCGGATACACTTTGATATTATCCGCTACCTGATCGAAAGTTACCGCTTTCGGACCGAAATACTCAAAGGTGCCGTCGGTATCCAGCTGTTTCAGTCTGTAGTAACGGGTGCCATGCTTGCCATTTTCCTTGTCTGTGAATTCGTATTCCTGCTTCATGGTAGCATTGCCATTTCTGGTAGGCACAAAGGCGAGCTTACGGAACGTACGGCCATCTTCCGACACCTGCACTTCAAATCCGGCGTTGTTGATTTCCTGCGCTGTTGCCCAGTTCAGCACCACATTGTTGCCTTGCTTGCCTGCCTTCAGGTACATGATCTCTACAGGCAGGATTGAAACCCCAATGTTTGTTAGCCTGAACTGTGTGCAACTGTTACCGTTGTAAATCTCAGCTTTTATCTGAACATTCTGAGCAGGGGCAGTTTCAGTATAGGTGTTGCTTATTCCTGTCTGTACTGGGCTTCCCCACTCACCTTCACTTGTAACAGCAGAAGTTACTCTTCTGTACCACACATATGTAGGATTTAATCCGAGTTCGCCCGGTTTTATAGGAGCTACTTCTTCTGCAGTAACCTGCCACTCCGTATGAGCACTGTTCCAAGCAACTTTCAGCACCGGCTCTTCTCTTACCACTGGTGCCTTAAAGGTCAATGTAGTGGTAGCAGCCTCGCTACTGGTACATGCTCTGTCGTCTGCTACACGCACTTTATATTCACCCGGTACTGTAGTTGTGAAACTGGCTGTTGTTGGTACTGGACCTGTCCAGCCGGATGGCACTGTCCAGGTATAGGTAGTATAAGTACCTGATCCCCCGGCAGGTGTTGCCGTCACCGTTGCTGCTGAACCTGTACAACCTTCCGGACTGCTGGCTGTAACCGTAGGCAGTTGGTTAATCGTTACTGTTGCCGTACCTAACATATCTCTCGGACACTCTGCAGCAGTACCATTCGCGGCTATAGTTGTGGCTTTCACAGTATAAATACCTGCGGCAGTTTGATTAGGGAAGCTAAAGCTGTTTCCTGTTCCATTTTTAGTAGTGACAAGTATATTGTCTCTGTAAAGTTGGTAGTTTACACCATTTTGCGAGCCTGAAAGGCCAATTGATACTCCGGTGTTATCGCTAACACAGTAGCCTCCGCCGCCGTTCATCGCAAATTGCACTGGCAAAGGCGTTACACGCAACTGCGCTGTGCTAGAAGTAACTGTATTGGCACAAGCAGAGGTAGTGCTATTGTTGCTAACAACCACATAATAGCTGTTGTCATCTGCTACTACTACATTGGATATTTGCAGGCTGCCGTTGGCACTGTTAATAGCATACTTACCCGCCTGATTTGTGATCTGAGAGTGCGTACCATTTGGCGTTCCTTTATACCAGGCATATTGCAAGTTGGTACCAGTTGCCTGAACGGTGAACGTAGTGCTTGCCGTGCCTTCGCATACTGTATTAGAACTTAAGTTAGCTGTTATGGCAGCAGGCTGGTCAATCGTGATGCTGGTTCTATCACTCTCACTTGTCACCAAGCATTTAGAATTAAGTTCAGAATAAGTATCATAGTTGGTGTTAAAGTCTACAAAAACACGGTCTCCATTCTGGAATTTACTTTTTGGTTGAGTAGTACTAATTGTAGTACCACCAGAGTAGGTAAGCTGGCCTGTAAGTGCAATATTTTGTCCGTTGCGGCTAATGTACCACACATAAGTTAAATCGGAACTAGCCCATCCTCCAGGCAAATTACCAAGCTGAGCTGTCAGTGTAACACTTCCGGGATCATTGGCAACATAGCACCAGGGAGCAACTGTTGCCATCGTCATTGTATATCCATCCGGCTCGCTAAGGTACATTCTGTTAGCGAGTGTTTTAGTGAGCGGTGTGCAAAACACATTGGGTTTAGATGATACCTGCACTGAATACCAATCAGTTGACGACAAACCAGCCTCATTTACACTAGGCGCATTTTTCTTTAAGCCATTGGTAGGGTTACTGTTGTTTTTCGTCCAAGTGTAATCAAACTGAGTATTGGTGCCTGACTGTATATCAGACTGGTTTGCAATAACACCGCTTCCCATATTAACGATTGGCTGGTAGAACCGCCAAGCGTTGCTTCTTATTATACTTGGGATGCTATTCGGGTCTATACCTGCAGCAGCGAAATAATCAGGGTTTAAAGTTGGAATATCCCCATCACTAATCGGCTGATTACTATCATTAACTGGTTGGCCCAAGCTGTTTGTTTTGTATGGATAGACTACACCTGCTATGTCACGGTAAACATAAGCTGTATAATCTGTGTTCTGGCCTCGGCAGATTGGAAATGGACTAGCCTTCACAACTACAGTGTATTTGGACTCTTTAACGGTAATTGTTTTCTGAATTGAGTTGCTACAAGTGCCATTGGAGTAAGTATAGGTAATGGTGTACGTCCCTGGCCCTGCTGAACAAGGGTTAAAGGTGTTACCACTTAAACCTGTGCCGGTGGAAGAAGTAAACGTACCACCTGAAGGATTACCGACAAGTGCGATATTGTTACCTCCAGTATAAAGTACATCTCCATTATTCAAGCCGGTAAAGCTAACAGTTGGCAGCGGGTTGATAGTCACTGTCTTTGATACTGAGTTCGTACAGCCGCTGCTGTTGGTGTAGGAATAGATGATAGTGTGGTTTCCAGTTGCAAGGGTACCCGGATTAAAAGTAGTGGCCGCAACACCGTCAACCGTGAAACTACCGCCGCTCTGGTTACCCGCCAGCGTGATAACTGGCGCAGATGCACAATAAGCAGAAGCCGATGGTGCAGTAATACTTACAACAGGCAGAGGATTAACCGTCAATACAGTCGTGCTCGTAGCAGCAGGGCTACAGCCCGGGTTGGTATTGCTCGTTGCGGTTAGCCTGATGGTAACTGTACCGGTACCATTTACCGTTACGGTAGGTGTAAGCGTGTTCCCATTGGTTATAGTCGCAGTGGCTCCGTTAGTGCCACTCACGAATGCCCAGGTAGGAGTACCGTTAGTTACAGTGCCACTTAAGGCAAAAGTTGTTTTGTCAACTGCGCCTACGCACTGTGCGGCATAAGTGCCTGCTGTGGCAGTTGGCAGCGGGTTTACCGTAATAGAACTGGTAGCAGACACCGTACAGCCATTGGAGTTATAAGTATAGGTGATGGTATGCGTACCAACGCCTGCTGTAGCCGGGTTAAACTGCCCGTTGTTCACGCCCGTGCCGCTATACGTACCGCCTGCTGGCGAGCCTCCTGTAAGGGCAAATGATGTAGCGTTCACGCAGACATTGCTGAAGGCGGCCAGTGTTGCGGTTGGTTGAGCGGTAACTTTAATAATACTAGTGGCAGTGCTAATACATCCATTCGACTCATATTGGTAGGTAATAGTATGCGTACCTACACCCGCGGTAGCAGGATTAAACACCCCATTTGCTACACCAGTGCCGCTGTACGTACCGCCTGCTGGCGAGCCACCGGAAAGTGTCAACGCCGCAGCGTTCACGCATATATCAGCAAAGCTACCCAATGTAACTGTCGGAACAGCTTTTACTTGTATGGTTTGGGTTGCTGTGTTTGAGCAGGTATTGCCATTAGTGTAGGTATACACAATGGTGTGGTTTCCTACAGTATAGTTAGCAGGATTGAACTGCGTGACAGCAGTTCCATCTACTGTGTAGGTACCATTTGCAGGCGCACCACCGCTAAGTGAGAATGTGTCGCCGTTTTTACAAACCGGTGCAAAGGCTGCTAACGTTACTGTAGGCAATGGGTTTACAGTAACTGTGGTGGCAGCTGACGTTACTGCGCAGTCATTGCTGTTTTTTACCTGCACTGTATAACTTCCGCTTTGGTTCACGTCAATAGACTGCGTAGTTGCGCCAGTGCTCCAGAGCCAGGACGTACCTGTGCTTGCCGTTAACTTTACACTTCCGTTCTCACAGAAGGTAGTAGGCCCATTTGCTGTGATGGTTGCCACTGGCAGTGGCTTTACCGTAAGGGTTACGCTGCTGTTGGCTGGCGAACAGGTAGCCGCCGAGTTAGAGGCGGTCAGTGTTATAGAAGAGGAAATAGAAGTGGCAGAGGACCCAGAAACGCTAACGGTAACAGAAGATGTCGTTACACCCGTTCCAGAATTCACCACATCCTCCCTGTTACTGATTACAAAATTAGAGTTTGCCGATGCCCATGTAGCAGTACCTCCTGAGAAAGTGCCTGTTACTGTGAAAGTTGTTGCACCATTCTCGGCCCGGCACTGCGCCTGGTTACCAGAGGTAATACTGGCCACAGGCTGTGGCAACACAACTACTTGCACGGCTACCGATGTTTTCGTACACTGTTCTGTATTTTCGTCAGCTACCTCTGTGTTGCTTACCAAAACACGGTAATAGCCGGACGTGCTGGCGGTGTAGGATCTGGCTTCGCCATTTGCAGCGACAGGAGTATAATCTATGCCATTATCGCTCACCTCCCACTGATATACATAAGTCTGCCCCACAGGCGGCTTATTAGCATCAAATCTCACGGAGCCGCCTTGGCAGAAAGTGGTAGCGCCTGTCGTGACGATAGTCGCAACTTCCGGTACATCAGCCACCTTCACTGCAATTGTTTCTGAAGTTAGCGTACAGCCTGCATCCGTAGTAATCGTTACAGAATATCTTCCGGTGCCGTTATCTTTATTCACCCGTAACGTAGATTCATTACCGATAGAAGTATCGTTTCCTTCCTTAAACCAGGCATAGCTATATGTTGAATTACTTTTAGCAACCAAATCAACATAGTTGCCGCTGCAGAATTCTGTCGGGCCTGTCGGCGTGATGGTTACATCCGGGAGCGGGTTAACTGTTACAGTCACCTTTTTTTCCTCCGACTGGCAGCCGTTAGAAGTTCCGATCACGGTATAGGTAGTGGTTACCGCAGGCTTAGCAACTACGCTGGCACCCGTTGTGGCACTAAGGCCTGTACTCGGCGACCATATATAGGAATCAGCACCCTGAGCAGTTAATGTAGCACTTTCACCCGGGCATATTCCCAGGTTACTAGTTACTGTTACAGCAGGTAATGGCTTAACCGTAATGGTTTGAGAGGCGGAATTCTCACACTCGTTCGTGGCTTGGTACGTGTAGGTAATGGTATAAGTACCTGCGACGGCAGGGTTAAACTTCCCATTTGTTACTCCTTGACCAGAGTAAGTACCGCCTGCAGGCAAACCGCCCGTTAACGTGAAAGCTTCGGAACCGGCGCAAACATCCGCAAACGGACTTAGAGTTACTGTTGCCAGCGGGTTTACAACAATGGCCTGTGTTGCAAAACTTGAGCAGCCGTTTGCGTCGGTATAAGTATACTTGATATTGTGGGTGCCTACTCCCGCAACGGCAGGATCGAAGGAGCCATTTGTTACACCTTTGCCGCTATATACCCCTGTGCCTGTTGTTGGCACGGTGCCACCTACGCGGCCCCCTGTAAGCGCAAAAGCAGGTGCATTTACACACACTGGTGATTGCACCGTTAAAGTTACATCAGGGAGCGGGTTAACTGTGATGGATTTGGTCTGAGAACTGGAGCAACCATTCTCAAACACAGTATAGGTAATATCATATGTACCAGCACCTGTTTGAGAGGGATTAAAGATGCCGTTGGCAACACCTGTGCCGCTATAAGTGCCTCCAGCAGGTAAGCCCCCACTTAAAGTTACAGAACCATTGTCAACACATACAGAAGCGAAGTTTGCCAGCGTAACTGTTGGCGGATTAGTTACCGTAATGGTTTGCGAGGCAGAACTGCTACACTGATTGTTGTTGGTGTAAGTATAAGTTATAGTGTAGGTACCCGCCCCGCCTGCTGCTACCGGATTAAAAACGCCGTTCCCGTTTACACCAGGTCCGGAATACGTACCGCCTGCAGGTAAACCTCCTGATAAAGTTAAAACCGGCGCATTTACACAGATTGGATTAAAACTGTTCAGCGTCACCGTTGGCAGTGGGTTGATCGTCACTGTCACTGGCTTAATGTCAGAGCAGCCTGCTGCAGTTGTTCCTTTTATATAATAAGTACCGCTCGTTGCTACAGCAGAGGGGTTAGCCAGCGTTTTTGTTGCAGACGCATCGGTAAAATAACTATAGCTCAAGCCACTGGTGCTGCCATTTGTTACTGCCGTTGCTTGTAAATTCACTGTACCAGGTGAGCATACAGCAGCGGGGTTGGTGATAACAACCGACGGTAAAGGGCTAGCCGTAGCTGTTACAGCAGTTCTAGAGGTACTCTCGCAACCTGCAGCATTAACGGTGCTTACATAATAGGTTAAACTTGTTCCAGCAGTAATATTTGGTGTTGTAAATGTTGCAGTTGTTGTACTACTAGGTGTTCCGTTTGTAGCTACTGTATACCATCTATAGCTACCGCCGCTCGGCGCACCAGATGCTAATAAATTTACAGTACCATTTCCACAGCGGCTTACAGCAGGTGCAGTTGGTGCTGAAGGAATTGAATTTACATTGAGAAGTAGTACATTACTGAATGAAGGGTTATTACCACCATTATTAGTAAATCTCACCCTATAATATTTCCCATTATCCGATGCTGTTGGGGTGAAGGTGTAAGATAAATTTGTCTGTCCTGAAATATCATTATACGGCCCACTCTCAGAACTACTAACTTGCCACTGTCTCCTTACATCTTGTGAAGTAACAGAAAGTGTTATTGACTTACCTTCGCAAGCTTCTATTGTTGTACTTGTCTGCGCCGAAGCCATATTAGCCAGCAGCAATAGAAACAGCCACAGTAACCCTACTGTGGCATTAAGGTAAAGTCGGGTTTTAAAAGCGTGTGTAATCAGCTTTGTAAAATTTTTAGACATACAAATTAGGGATAAAGGGTTTGGGGTATTGGAGTTGGGTTCGTACTTATACTTTAGCTACATCAGGTATAATAAAAGCTACTCTGAGCTTCACAAAAGGGTGTAACAGGGTAACAATGCAGCGACCCAGCGCTCGTAAGAGAACTGGAATTACATTGTGAGTTGCCAAAGTTTGCACTTGGCAAAGGTTAATAAAGATTTATTGTAGCTTAACAAGGCTTACACGCAGCTCATCTTGCTTCCAAAGCTGATAGAATTTCAGGAGCTGCTGCTATTAAGTGTAATTATTTCTCGCTATATCTCAATGGTTATATATTTAGTTTAACAATTCATTGGATATGTACAGAAATAAATAAATTTCGTTACAGCCGATGACATATTTTTTACAAAATATTTTAAATAAATTTTTAACAGTAAAAAAAATACTTATAATCGTTATATATTATATCATAAATATTTACGTTTTAACAGTCTTAAGTACCTGATAAACAGCAGGATTAATTTTGCTTAGCGCAATACTAGTAAAGAATTGAAAAGCCTTTTCAGGTCAATCCTATAGGAGTATACTTTTGGAAAATTAAATTCAATTTGATGATTGTTTTGCCTTAAGACAGGGCGCGGCACCTTGGCAGCATAAGGAAGAGGATCTCAACAGGGAGTAGCCAATCGTCGGGAGATAGTAATAGCCAGCAACTGGTGCTAACAGCTAGCCAACGGAAGCCATAAGCTAATTCAAACAACCAAAGTAAGACTACGAACCCAGAAAGGTAGTACAGCCTTTCTCCTGTAAGCTAGTTCAACATAAACAAAGCAGCCCTGCTGCAGCTCTACATGTATTAAGTACTATTTACATAAATCACCTTCTCCCCTTATTTCATACCTGAAACTGCAAAATATCTCCTATAACGCTTTTTTAAACGCTTACTTATAGTATATTTGCTATACTTACAGGTAGTCAACATCTTTGTAAACTTCAAATTTGCAAATACCTATAATGAACATGATTTTAAAAAGACAAGGTAGAGCTAGCAGGCCGGGCAGTAGCAACAGGGCTATTGAGTAAGTATAAAAGCCGGCAGGCCTGAGCACCAGAAACACGTGCGTACTTCTACAAGCAGGAATAAGTACGGCTCCGGAGCTACCAGTCTGCCAGAACTGCAACAAACCTATAGAATAGTGATTCGGCACTACTACTGAACCAGAAGTTGGCAGTTCTGGTGCTGCTTAGGTAGTACCAAGTATAAGAACAGCAACCTGGCAGCTGGCTAGTAGCAAGAGGTGAACAAGCGAGAACAATATGAAAACAATTTTACTGATAGTTTTACTTTATGCAATAACTGTAGTGGTAGTGCTGGCGCAACAGCGGCCGCAATACACGCAGTATGTGCAAAACAACTACATCACCAATCCGGCAGTTGGCGGTATCGAAAGTTATACCGATTTACGGCTGGGGTACAGAATGCAGTGGACAGGACTGGAGGGCGCCCCTACCAGCTTCTATGCTTCTTTGCAGGGCTCTATTGGTTATAACGAGCCCAACTCGTCGAAAGGAGTTAGCGCCCGCGGCGGCTTTTCGAAGCGCAGCACGTACAAGCATGCCATTCCGCACCACGGGGTAGGCATGGTGGCTATGGTAGACAAAGCGGGCCTGCTGCGCACCTCCACCGTTAACCTGAGCTATGCGTACCACCAGCCTCTGAACCGTTACCTGACGCTGGCAAGTGGCATCTCCAGTGGTATTACCCAGTTTACTGTGAACACCCAGCATGCCATCGCTTTCGACCCGAACGACCCGTACTTGTCAGGGGCGGTGCAAAATGCAACCAAGGCAGATCTAGGTATTGGGTTCTGGCTGTATAGTCCGGATTTCTTTCTGGGTGTTTCGGGAGGACAGTTATTGCGCAACAGCAACGACCTGGAACAGGGCGGCACGATCAGTCAGCCGCACATGCGCCAACAGCCACACTTTTACGGCACCGCTGGCTGGCGCCTGCAGCCCAGCCAGGACTTGTCGATCATACCCTCTGTCATGGTTAAAGCGACCGAGTCGGCAGCGCCAGCGATTGATGTTAATCTGCGCATGCTGTATGCCCAGCGCGTATGGGGTGGCGTGTCGTACCGCAAAGGCGACGCGATGGCTCTGATGGCAGGCGTTAACATGAATGCGCTCCTGGATATCAGCTATGCATATGATGTTACCACCTCCAGCTTAAACCAGGTAAGCGCAGGCAGCCATGAAATAGTGTTAGGCCTTAAACTAAACAACAGCCGCAAAGTGATTTGTCCTACCTGGGTCTGGTAAATAAAATAAACTTGATCTATCCCTTACGAAAGCCTGAGCCAGTCTCGGGCTTTTTTTTGCCCTTCAGCAACATATTCTTCCTCGTGCATTATTATACTTTCCCACCCTATTAGCCTCTCCCCTTTTCCAAAATACATTTAATCTGTGCTACGCTAAACAAGTAAGTTTATATTTTAAAACTATTCAGCAACCCTACAACTGTTAAAAAAACTGTGACACCCACCTTTAAATTATCCTTATTTATAGCTTTTAAAATGTGCATTTTATGTATAATTGCTTTATATATGACAAACTCTATCAAAATATGAAACAATTTAATTATACCTTTCACAAGTACTACATGGAACGCAATAAACAAAATACCTTATACAAATAATCCTAATTAATTTTTAAACATTAGTTTGCTACTGGAATTGCACTTACTGCATTATACCAGGATTTAAAAGAAGTATAATATCTTTGTATGAAACAAATTTTACCGTTACTCCTCGCCTTCTTTCTTATCAGCTTTTGTCCGGAGCAGGTACTGGCGCAAGGGTGTCAGGTTCCCTCCGTTTCACTGCCTGGAAGCCAGGTTTACTGTGGGCCTGTAACTATTGCTTTCAACAACACAAGTGCTGCCCACAAGCCCACTTACTCCGGAACCATTGCCACATATAGGTGGACAATTGATGGTGTGGTGAGCGCATCTGTTGATTACCCGAGCTTCAGTTTTCAGGAAGGCCATACTTACCAGGTAAGTATAACTGTAAGCAGCAGTTGCGGGTCGGCCACGGCTACACAGGCCATTACGGTAGATGCCCGCCCGAGCGCGCCGGTTGTTGAAAATGGGGGTATGTGTACCGGTATGCAAGGCACCCTTTGGGTCACAAGTCCTAATCCGGACTATCTCTATAAGTGGTATAATGTACCCTCTGGGGGCACACCGCTGGTCTGGGGCACTACGTACACAACCAGCACACCCGGAAACTATTATATTGAAGCGACTACCCGCTCTGGCTGCACCAGCGCTACCCGTACCATGGCCTCCCTCACCTCCTCTTCGTCTACAGGTAATGGCGGCGGCATTAGTACCAACAGCCAGCAGGTCTGCAGTGGGGAAACTCCGGGCACCATCTCCGGCAATGCTCCGAACTCAAGTTTTATGAGGTATCAGTGGTTCCAAAGCACCACCGGATTCGATAGCGACTTTTTCCCCATTGCCTCTGCCCGGAACAGGGACTATACGCCTTCTCCTTTATCGCAAACTACATGGTTTAAAAGAGTATCCTACAACAACTTCTGCGGGGAAGAATCCAATGTGCTCAAAATAACGGTTATACCGCGCCCTGTGCTCCCCATAGTAGAGGACGTGATCGTTTGCTACGGGACGCAGGCAACTTTCAGAGTCGCCAACGCCGATCAGAGTACGGTTTACAAGTGGTATGCCACTGCCGGCAGTGCCACTGCTATCGGCACCGGACCCTCGTTTACCACACCACAGGCACTTACAGCTACAACCAGCTTTTTTGCAGAAGCCTCCTCTACAGCCAACAGCGCCTGCTCCAGCACCACAGCCCGCGTAGAAGCCAGGGCTACCGTTACCGCTCCTATTACCGGCAATACAGTCAGCTCCGATCAGTCTTTGTGCAGCGGCGGTACTCCTGCCCCGTTAACAGGAACGATACCGCAAGGTGGTGGCGGCACCTATACTTACCAGTGGCAACGCAGCGAGAACGGTTCTGATTATACAGATATCCCAGGCGCTAATGCCCAGGGCTTTGCTCCCGGCACACTCTCCATCACTACCTGGTACCGTCGCAAGGTCAGTTCTACCAGTTCGTGTCCGCAGTCTACCAGTAATGCCGTGCGCATTAGTGTGGCACCGCTGCCCGTTTCTATCAACATTACAGATCCGGTGGCCTGTGCCGGCTCTGGCACGACCATTATCATCTCCAATGCCGACCCGGCGACTTATACTTACCGCTGGTATGACACCGCCTCCGGTGGCAGCATACTTGGCACAGGCAGCACTTTTCCCACCGGAGCGCTTACATCTGATAAAACTTATTATGTGGAGGCAACAACCGCTGCAGGCTGTATTTCTACCCGCCGGCCTGTAACCGTTACGGTAACCACGCCTCCGGCTGCACCTTTGGCCAGCGGAGCAACCGTTTGTTCCGGCAGCAGCGCCACGCTGTCCGTTAATCCTACCAATGCCACTCTTTTTTACAGGTGGTATAACAGCAGTGGCACCTTACTCGCGACCGGCACCAGCTATTCCACAGGGCCATTGGCAGCGGACGCTACTTTTTACGTGGAAGCAGTTACCAACGCCTCGCCAGGCTGTACGAGCCCCAAAACGGCTGTAGTTGTAACAGTGCTACAGCCGATCAATAACAACACCATTACAGGCAATCAGATGCTGTGCCGCGGCGAAATACCTGCTTCAATACAAGGCAGTACACCGGAAGGTGGCGGAGGGGGCTATACATACCAGTGGCAGTACAGCGAGGACGGTACATTGTTCACCAACATCCCGGGAGCCACCAGCCGCAACTACTCGCCGGCAGCGCCAAGCGCCACTACCTGGTTCCGCCGGATGGCGGGCACTACAGCGGGCACCTGCGCTGCAGTAGTTAGCAACCTGGTGACTGTAACGGTAAACCCGCTGCCGGTAGTACCGGCCATACCTGGCAAAACGATCTGTACCGGCTCAGAAGCCACCCTGCAGATTCCTTCGCCAAATGACGACCTTCGCTACAACTGGTATACTGCAGCAACGGGCGGAACAGCTGTTTCCCTGGATGCCAGCAGCCTGACAACAGAAGTACTCACCTCCAGCAAAACCTATTATGTAGAGGCTGTTACCGCTTTTGGCTGTGTGAGCACCCCTCGCCGGCCGGTTACAGTTACAGTGGCTCCCCTTCCTGCGGTGCCTGTTTCGGATAATGTAACGGTTTGCAGCGGCACCAAAGCCACCCTCTCTGTACTGGCTCCGGACCCGAGCCTGGCTTACCAGTGGTATGATGCTGCCCAGGGAGGCAGCCTGCTTGCCTCAGGCAACAGCTTCATGACACCAGACGCGCTCTCGGCCAGCACCACCTATTTCGTGCAGGCTGTAAATGAAGCAGGTTGTGCCAGCGCCACCCGAAAAGCAGTTGCTGTAACGGTAACCGATTTACCAGCTATACCTGAGGTAGCAGGTGCTACGATCTGCGCGGACAATGGAACGACACTGTATATCAGTAATCCGAACGCCGCCTTCACGTACCGCTGGTACCGCGACGGTGCCTTGCTGCAAACCGGCACCTCACTACAAACTGGCAATCTTACCTCCAGCACCATGTATGAAGTAGATGCGGTTACCAGCAACTCATCTGCCTGTGCCAGTCCCGGCCGCCGCGCAGTGACGGTAAACGTTATTCCGCCCATTCTCAATAACAGCATCACCGCCAGCCAGGCCATCTGCAGCGGCAGCACACCAGCACCCCTCACCGGCACCACAGCTACCGGCGGCAGCGGCATACTTGCTTACCAGTGGGAGAAAAGCGATAACGGTACTATTTTTACTGCTATCAGCGGAGCTACGGCGCCAGGCTACAGCCCGGACGTGCTCACAACAACAACCTGGTACAGGAGGCGCGTAAACGGCAACAATACCTGCGCTACAAGTTACAGCAACACAGTACAGGTAATGATAAATGCATTGCCAGCCACTCCGATAGCCGATAATCAAACTATCTGCACCGGGGCAACGGCAACCCTGCAGGTAAGTGCTCCAGCAGCCGGAACTACTTATAAATGGTACACTGCAGCTACGGCAGGCAATATCCTAAGCACCGAACCTACCTTTACGACTGATGCGCTGGATGCCACCACAACGTTTTACGTGGAAGCCACCAACGCCAGCGGCTGTATCAGCCCACGCCGGGCGGTAACGGTAGTGGTACGGGTATTACCGGAAGCGCCCGTGGCAGCGGATAAAACAGTCTGCTACGGACAAAGTGCCATCTTAACGGTTGCCTCGCCTGCTACCGGGCTCACTTATAAGTGGTATGATGCCAATGGGCAGCTGCTTTCCAGCCAGTCGTCGCTGACAGTAGCCAATGCACAAGCCACCACTTTATACTACCTGGAGGCAACGTATACATCCACCCCTACTTGTTCGAGCCCGCGCAGCGCTGTTACTTTGACTGTTACTCCGCTCCCTGGCCTGCCAACAGTAGACGATATAACGCTTTGCGCCGGCACCAGCGGCCTGCTACAGGTACAGAATCCTGATGCCGGCTTCACCTACAAATGGTATACTTCGGCCACAGGCTCAACCGCCACCCGGACAGGCACAAGCTTTCCGACGCCTGTGCTTACATCGGGAAAAACCTACTATGTGGAGGCCGTGACAGCCGGTGGCTGTGCCAGTAGCAGAAAGCCGGTGCAGGTAAATGTTACGCCATTGCCTGAAACACCGCTTGCTGCCAACGCCACCATTTGCGTCGGACAAACCGTAGAACTTGCCGTAACAAATGCCAGTGCTGCGCTTACATATAACTGGTACGCCTCCAGCAGCGCCACTACGCCATTAGCCACCGGCGAAATATTCCCGACCGGGGCATTGCAGGCCACTACCACTTATTACCTGGAAGCAATGACCGGCACAGGCTGCGCCAGCGCTTCACGCCAAGCAGTTAATGTTACGGTTACAGCACTGCCAGCGGAGCCGGTAGCAGAAAACAAAACAACCTGTGCCGGCGGCTTTGCCATTCTCTCTGTGCAGAATCCGGATGCTTCCCTCAAGTATAAATGGTATGATGAAGCAGGTACACAAGTTGGCACCAACATCTTCTACAATACCGGCCCTTTAACTGAAAACACCACCTACTACCTGGAAGCTGTGACGGATAACAGCACCGCCTGTACCAGTGCAACGCGCAAAGCCGTAACGGTAACGGTTACACCTGTTATCACCAACAACACCATCACTGCGAGCCAGACCATTTGCAGTGGCAGTGCGCCTGCTACCCTGCAAGGTTCCGTACCCAGCGGCGGCGGCACAGACTATGTTTACCAATGGGAACAAAGTGTAGATGGCAGCAGCTATACAAGTATAACGGGTGCTACAAACCGCAACTATAATCCGGGTACCCTCACCACTACTACCTGGTTCCGACGAAAAGTAAGCGCCACCGGTCCTTGCGGGCCTAGCTACAGTACAGCCGTTCAGATCACCACAGCGGCCCCGCCGGCTACGCCATTTGCCAGCACCGCGACCATATGTGCGGGTACTACAGCTACACTAGCCATACGCGACATCACTCCCGGTTATACTTACCGCTGGTATGCGGCGGCCACAGGCGGCACCATTCTGGACATAAAAGACACCTTTGAAACGCCTGAGCTCAGCACTACCACCACGTATTATGTGGAAGCCGTGAACAGCACCAACTGCGTGAGTGCCCGCAGAGCCGTTACCGTCTATGTAACGCCTTTGCCAGAGCTGCCTCAGGTACCAGACAAGTTGGTTTGCCAGGGACAGAAAGCCACGTTAACAGTTGCCGCCTCTGCGCAGAACCTGGTGTATACCTGGTATGATAATACCGGAACACAAGTGGGCACCGGCACTTCCTTTACCACACCCGATCCGCTCAGCGCCAGCACTACTTTTTATGTAGAAGCCTCCACCACCACAACTCCGGCCTGTGTGAGCGGCCGCCGGGCTGTAGCTGTAACCGTTACCACCACCCCGGAGATGCCTGTTGCCAACAGTGTAACCATCTGCTCCGGCAGCACGGCGCACCTTGAGGTCAACATCATCGACCCGGCCATCACGTACAAGTGGTACACAACTCCGACTGGTGGCACCGCGATAGAAGAGAGCCCGGCCCTGACCACCAGCGCCCTTACCTCAGGCAGAACCTACTATGTAGAGGCTGTGAATAGGGGCGGCTGCACCAGTGCCCGCACCGCTGTAGTTGTAGAAGTGGTTCCCCTGCCAGCCACACCGGCAGCAGCCAATGTGGCTGTTTGCGCTGGTGCTACTGCCAGCCTTAGCGTCAGCAATGCCGCAGACAACTTAGTGTATAACTGGTATGATGCGGCCGTTGATGGCAACCTGCTGGCTTCCGGCACTACGTATACAACCCCTGCCCTGCAGGCCAGCACCACCTACTACCTGGCGGCAGCTACCCAGAACGGTTGCGCCAGTACTGCCCGTAGCGCGGTCAGAGTTACGGTTACGCCGCTACCTGCGATGCCACAGGCCAATGACGAAACCGTTTGCGGCGGCACCGTTACCTTGTGGGTAGCCAACCCAAGCAGCGGCCTCCTCTACAGGTGGTACGATCAGGCTGGCGCATACCTTGCGACCGGCACCTCTTACACAACGCCTGCCCTGGAAGTAAGTACTGCTTATGCGGTAGAGGCCGTAACGAACACATCCACCTCCTGCGCCAGTGCACAGCGGAAAACGATTTATGTCAATGTTGTAGCGCCGATTACCAACAACAGCATCAGCGATGCGCAAACGATCTGTACCGGCGCTGTTCCTGACCCGTTCACCGGCCTAACGCCGGATGGGGGAAGTGGCACTTATACTTACCAGTGGGAGCGCAGCACGGACGGCATTAACTTCACCAGCATTAGCGGCGCCACCAGCCAGAACTATACGCCGGATGTGGCCCTAACCGCCAATACCTGGTACCGCCGGAAAGTAACGGCCACTGGCAGCCCCTGCGCCACCAGTAACAGCAACAGCATCTTAGTAACTATAACGCTTCCACCTGCTACACCAGCTGTGGCGGGCGCTACCATCTGCGCCGGCACAACTGCCATTCTGCAGGTAAGTAACGCCAGCAGCACGCTAACTTACCGCTGGTTCGCTGCAGCTACCGGAGGGAGTCCGCTCCGTTCAGAACCTACATTTGAAACACCTGAACTCAGCGCCACCACCACGTTTTATGTAGAAGCGATGAACAGCACCGGCTGCATCAGTCCCCGCAGAGCCGTTACCGTAAGCGTACGGCAGCTACCTGCTACGCCGGCTGTTGCAAACAAAGCTATCTGCGCAGGCCAGACCACCACCCTGGCGGTGACAGCACCTGAAACAGGCGTTAACTACAAGTGGTATTCAACAGATGGAACCTTGGTTTACACCGGCGTGTCTTTCCCTACTCCGGTGTTACAGCAGACGATGGTTTATGTTGTGGAAGCATCCTACGTTGCCACGCCGCAGTGTACTGCCGGTGCCCGCACCACGGTAACGGTAGAGGTAGCCCCGCTGCCGCAGTTGCCCATTGCGGCCAACACAGCTACTTGCTCAGGCAGCACGGCCATACTTGCGGTGCAGGTTGTAGACCCGAATCTAACATATAGGTGGTATACAGCACCTGCCGGCGGAACAGCTATCGCGACCAGCAGCACGTACACCACCCCTGTCCTTACCTCCGACAAATCATACTACGTAGAGGCTGTAACGGCAGCAGGCTGTGCCAGTGCCAGAACGGAAGTGGCTGTAGCGGTAACACCGTTGCCAGCAGCTCCGCTGGCTGCTAACGCCGCTATCTGCGCCGGGCAGCCGGCCACTTTGGCTGTAACAAACCCGGATGCGGAACTCTCCTATGCCTGGTATGATGCCGCAGCCGAAGGCTCCCTGTTAGCCACCGGCGACACGTACACAACTCCTACTTTAACAGCCAATGCTACCTATTTTGTGGAGGCCGTAACAGCAACGGGTTGCAGCAGCCCCAGCCGTAGAACTGTAACTATAACTATAACCCCACTCCCTGCCATACCGGAGGCGAACAACGTGACCATCTGTGCCGGCAGCAGCACTACCTTGTGGGTGAGCAACCAGGAGCCGAACGTGGTATACAACTGGTACCTGGGCGGAGCACTGGCAGGTACGGGCGTATCGTTTACAACCGGCAACCTCAACACCAGCACTACCTACAGCCTGGAGGCCGTTACCAATACCAGCACCACCTGCAGCAGTCCTGCCCGCAGCACTGTAGTGGTAACTGTTACGCCTGCTATCTCGAACAACTTTATCAACGCCAACCAGACCATCTGCAGCGGCAGCACTCCGGCAACACTCACCGGGTCACTGCCGAACGGCGGTGGCGGCAACTATAGTTACCAGTGGGAACGCAGCGAAGATGGGGTGAATTTTACAAGTATAGCGGGTGTCACAACCTCAGACTATACACCGAATGCACTTAATATTACCACTTGGTTCCGACGTAAAGTAAGCGCGGTTGGTGCCTGTGCTGCCCAGGTAAGCAACGTGGCGCAGATTACGATCACACCGGTACCGGCTACTCCGGCAGCAGACAATGCCACCGTGTGTGAGGGCTCCACCGCCACCCTGCGTATTCAGGATGTGAACACGACGTATACCTACCGCTGGTATACTACGCCTGTCGGAGGAAGCGCCATGCTGGCTGGTACCTCTTTCACCACAGCTCCGCTGGAAAGCACCACTACCTATTATGTGGAGGCCGTGAATGCCAATGGCTGCATCAGCCCCCGCAGAACAGTTACAGCTACCGTTTTGCCACTACCGGAGGCGCCGCTAACTTCCGACCAGAACATCTGCGCCGGCGAGCAGGCAACATTAGCAGTCAACAACCAGGAAGCCGGCCTAACCTATAGCTGGTACGACGGTAACGGCACACTGCTCGCCACCGGCACAACGTACGTTACCAACCCGATCAGCAGCAACACAATATTTTATGTAGCGGCAACCACGGCTACTACACCTGGCTGTATGAGCAGCCGCACGGCTGTAGTGGTGAACATTGCTACACGACCGGCCGTTCCGGTGGTAGCTAATGCCAGCGTATGTGCCGGCAGCGCTGCTGAACTAACGGTAAGCGGCGTTATTCCTGGCCTGACATACAGGTGGTTTACCGTAGCAACAGGCGGCATGCCAGTGCATACAGGCACTGCTTATACTACCAGCGTTCTCACCTCTGCCAGAACATACTATGTAGAGGCAGCTACCGCCTCGGGTTGCACCAGCACTACACGCCGTTCCGTGACTGTCAGTGTAATTCAGCCACCAGCCGCACCAGTAGCTGCGGATCGCACCATCTGTGCCGGCCAACCGGTAACGCTGGCGGTTGCCAACCCCAACGATGCCCTGCTCTACCGCTGGTATGCCGAAAACGGCGCATCCCTGGCAACAGGAAACACCTATACTACTACGCCGGCGGCCAGCACAACCTTTTTTGTGGAAGCTGTTACCAAAACCTCGCCCGGCTGCGCCAGTCCGCGGGAGACAGTTAATGTGACCGTAACGCCGCTGCCCGCCTCGCCGGCAGTAGCCGATGCCAGCATCTGCGCCGGCTCCACGGCCATTCTCTGGATCACGAATACCCTGCCATCTGTTACTTATAAGTGGTATGATGAAAATGAGGAGCTTAAAGGCACCGGCACCTCGTTCACTACGCCAGTCCTAAATGCCAGCACCACGTATTTTGTGGCTGCCGAAACAGCCGGCGGCTGTGCAAGTGCGAGCCGTAAAACGGTAACCGTAACGGTAACACAGCCCCTCGCCAACAATGTGGTGCGCAACGACCAAACCATCTGCAGTGGCAGCACGCCGGCCGGCCTTACCGGTACACAACCTCTCGGCGGCACAGGCACCACCATATTCCAGTGGGAAAGCAGCGAAGATGGTGTTAGCTTCAGAAGTATAACCGGCGCCACAGCCAGAGACTACAGCCCGGGGCAGCTCACCGCAACCACCTGGTTCCGAAGAAAAGTAACGGCCGGTACGGTCTGTGCGACCAGCACCAGCCCTACCGTTGTGGTAACCGTAGTGCCACTGCCCACCAGGCCTGTTGTGCAGGATCTAACCGTTTGTGCCGGCGGAAATGCCACACTCGCTATCAGTTCGGCGGCACCGGCGCCAAGCGGCGAAATGACCTACCGCTGGTACACCACAGCTACGGGTGGCAGCAGCATTTTTACTGGATCATCACTCCCACTTACAGCAGTACAAGCCACTACTACTTACTTTGTGGAAGCCGTGAATGCCAGTGGCTGCACCAGCGCCCGCAGCGCAGCTACCGTACACGTGTTGTCGCTGCCTGGCGCTCCGGTAGCCGCAGATAAAGCCATCTGTGCCGGAGAGTCTGTTACTTTGTCGGTTACTTCGCCCGATTCAGGGCTGGAGTATAACTGGTATGATGGCAACAATGTATTACAGAAAACAGCCTCTTCGTTCACCACACCGGCACTGGACCGCACTACCAACTACTATGTAGAGGCCAGCACCACTACGCCGGAAAGCTGCAGAAGCACCCGGACTACTGTAACCGTGCGGGTAACACAGCAGCCTACTGCTCCTACAGCAAGTAATGCTACTATTTGCTCCGGGGAGAAAGCGACACTGGCGGTGCGAAACTCCGATGCTTCGCTAAAATATGCCTGGTATACCTTAGCTACCGGCGGCACCGCACTTACAACAGGCACCTCATATACGACTACCAACCTGACCTCGGGCAGAATTTATTATGTGGAGGCGAGCACGGCCACCGGCTGCACCAGCGCCCGCACTGCCGTTACCGTAAACGTAACACCGCTGCCTGCATTGCCGCAGGTAAACAACCAGGTAGTTTGCGCCGGCGAAACAGCCACTCTGGTAGTTCAAAACCCGGATAATACCCTGAGCTACCGTTGGTATGATGCCCCTGTGGGGGATGGCCTGCTGGCTACCGGCAATACCTTCGCTTTACCAAGTATGGCGCAAAGCAGAACCGTTTACGTAGCGGCTGTAACTGGCAGCGGTTGCGTGAGTGCTTCGCGCAGGGCAGTGGTTGTAACAGTAATGCCGCTGCCTTTGGCTCCTGCGGCAGACGATGCCCGCATCTGCTCCGGCGAAAACGTGACGCTATGGGTGAAGAACCCCGCCCCAGGCCTGCAGTATACCTGGTACAGCGATGAGGCGCGGGTAAACCAGGTTGGCTCCGGCATCTCTTATACTTCGGGTACCCTTACAGCAAACAAGAGCTTCTTTATCGAGGCAAAAAATGGTTTTGGCTGCACCAGCACAGCACTGAAGCAGGTAGATGTATCGGTTATAAGCAAACCGGGGGCACCTGTGGTAAATGCTGTAACGGTCTGCGTCGGCAGCAGCGCCACTTTAGCAGTGAGTACGCCGTCGGCAGATGCCGTGTACACCTGGTATGACCAGAACGGTACGCTGCTGCATACCGGCACTACCCTTACCACGGAGCCGCTGCTGGCGAATGCTACTTTCAACGTAACGGCATCTGCCGCCAGCCGCCAGGCCTGCGCCAGCGCTTCTACTACCGTGCAGGTAACGGTGGCACCGGCGATCACAGAAAACGAGATCAGCACGGAGCAGACTATCTGCTACAATAGTGCGCCGGCCAAACTCACGGGCACCTTCCCGGCAGGCGGCGGCAATACCCTGCTGTACCAGTGGGAACGCAGCACAGATGGCATTAACTTCGCACCGATCGCTGGCGGCAACGCGCAGGACTATGCCCCAGGCAGCCTCACCACCACCACCTGGTTCCGCCGCAAAGTGAAAACGGCAGGTCCTTGTCCGGAAAGCATCAGCAACATGGTACAAGTGATTGTGTCGCCACTGCCAAATGTGCCACTGGCGGATAACACGGGTACCTGCGCCGGCAGCAACGCCGTGCTTACGGTAAAGAACGCCCTCTCCGGCATCACCTATAACTGGTATGATGCTGCCAGAGGGGGTACGTTCCTGGGCAGTGGCATTTCGTATACCACCGAAGCCCTCACCCGCAGCACAACCTTTTATGTAGAGGCGAGCAATACCAGCGGCTGCACCAGCACCTCGCGGCGGGCCGTGCTCGTAACGGTCACATCGGCCATCGGTAATAATGTGGTGCAGGAGGTGAAGCCGATCTGCTACGGTGAAATACCCGGCCGCTTCACGGGCACCCAGCCGACGGGCACCAATGGCAGCTATACATACCAGTGGCAGCGCAGTGAGATCGGCGTGAAGTTCCAGGACATTCCGGGAGCCACGGCGCAGCACTATACGCCAACCGAAGCTTATACCAAAACCACCTGGTTCCGCCGGAAAGTAGTAGCGACCGGTCCGTGTCCGGAAAGCTACAGCAACCTGGTAAAACTGGAAGTGGTGCCGCTACCGGCTATACCAACCAGCACTTCTGCAGAAGTATGTCCCGGAAGTGCTGCCACCCTTACAGCCGCCGCCGCTACCGGCGAGGCGCTGGAATGGTACGATGCACCGGAAGGCGGCAACCTGCTGCATGTGGGCACCACCTATACTACGCCAGCGCTTACAACCTCTACCTCCTACTTTGTGCAGGCTGTGAACAGCACACAGTGCACCAGCTCCGGCCGGCGCGAGGTTAAGGCGACGGTTGTGGTGCCGGTGGCAAAGGTAAGCGGCGATGTAGCCATACTTTATGGCAAAGCCGTAAAGCTTACAGCCGAAGGAGGTGTTGCCTACCAGTGGTCGCCGGCCGAAGGATTATCTGATGCCAGCAGCGCCAGCCCGATGGCCAATCCGAAGGAGACCACCACCTACACTGTTACTGTTACCACGGCGGGCGGCTGTGTAGCAACCAACCAGGTAACCGTGACGGTATCGCCGAAGCTGCAACCTGCCAACGTGCTCACGCCGAATGGTGACGGGTTTAATGATGTGTTCCAGATCAAACACATTGAGGCGTACGAGGACTGTTCAGTGCAGATCTTCAGCCGCTGGGGCGAGCTGGTGTTTGAATCGCGCGGCTATACGACGCCGTGGGATGGTACGAAAAAAGGACAGCCGCTGCCAGTAGGTGCCTATTATTACATCATCCACCTCACTCCTAACGAAACACCGATCTCCGGAAGCGTTACGCTGCTGAAATAACTCCCTCGTTGGGGACTTGCTTCTAAAGGGGCGCTGCACAAGCAGCGCCCCTTTTTTATGCTGCTTCACATATTGGCACTACTGCCGTCCTACGTATAACTCTTTGGCAGCGCATAGGGTAAGAACGTATAAACCTTTACCTTTGCAGCCTAATTGCTAAACCAACAAGCGCATGAGTGCCAGAAGTTTTGAATTACTGATCGAATCGGCTTACGCCCCGGAGCAGCCGCAGCTGTTTGAAGGCGGTCTGGCCACCGCGTACCAGCACCTGGAGCGGGCCTTGAAAGCATCCCGGGTGCCGGGTGCCAAATCGGCAGACGAGCTGGGCTATCGTTTTGAAATGGTGCGCCTTGGTGTTGCCCTTGCTTTTGTGCGGGCCTTTACGCGCCTTTCTGATAACGAGAAAAGCGTGGAGGCGCTAGCCGTGCTGCAGGAGGCACTGAAAGCCCGCAACACGAAAGAGATCGACAAGATCATCCAAAAGAAGATCGCCAGTTTCGACCACCTTTACCACGAGATATTCGTGAACGAGCAGCGGGAGCAGTTGCTTGCCCTGTTTGAACAAACGCTGGATGCTGGCACCAAAGAAGAGCTGGATGAACTCATTTTAGAAGGAGTAGAACTGCTGCAGGAGATCGACTGGGAAGCTGCTTCCCAACACGATGATGACGAAGAACTCCCCCCTCTGGACGAGGACTTTTTGAAAAGCCTGTAAAGTTTTCAACCCTTACCTCATAACGCTAAACGCTTCACTTCTCCCTCTCTGCTTAACATGTCTACGAACCCGAAAAAGCTGGCGATAAAGGATTTTGTTTACGAGCTGCCGGAAGCGCGCATTGCCAAATTTCCGCTGCCGGAGCGCGACCAGTCGAAACTGCTATACTACCACCAAGGCCGGATACAGGATCAGACCTTTACCAATCTGCCCGAGCTGCTGCCACCACATACCATGCTGGTATTTAACGATACTAAAGTGGTGCAGGCGCGGCTGCTGATGCAGAAAGAGACAGGAGGCGTCGTGGAGATATTTTGCCTGGAGCCGGTGGCTCCCTACCGCGAAGTACAACTGGCCATGCAGCAAACAGGTAATGCCGTCTGGAAGTGCCTTGTGGGCAATAACAAGCGCTGGAAAAACGGCGCTGTAAAGCTGTTCTTTGCGGGTGGCATGCTGTTGGCCGAGCGCCAGGCACAGCAGGAGGGCCATTTCCTGATCCGCTTTCGCTGGGAACCTGCCGAGCTGCCCTTTGCCGAGGTGCTGGAGCGCTGCGGCCGTCTGCCCCTGCCGCCTTACCTCAACCGCGACCTCACTCCTGACGATCATACCCGCTACCAGACGATTTATGCCGCCCAACAAGGAGCAGTAGCTGCTCCCACGGCTGGGCTGCACTTTACGGAGCGCGTGCTGGGAAAATTGCGCGAGCAAAGTATAACCACTGCTTACCTCACGCTGCACGTGGGCGCCGGCACGTTTAAACCGGTAAAAGCCGAAGTGATGGAGGCGCACGAAATGCATGCCGAGCAGCTTTACATCAGCAAGCTGCTGGTGCAGCGCCTGCTAACGCAACTGGGTCACCCGATCATACCGGTGGGCACGACAAGCATGCGTTCGCTGGAAAGTTTATACTGGCTTGGCACCAAAGTGCTGCAACAACCGGAACTGCCGTTGCAGGAGCTGACCGTAAGCCAGTGGCAGCCTTACGAAAGTATGGCCCCGCCTGCCGCCGCCGATGCCCTGCATGCGCTGCTGCAGTACATGGAGCGACACAGCACAAACTACCTGCACGCCAGCACGCAGATCATTATTGCGCCCGGCTATACCTTCCGCATTTGCAATGGCTTGGTTACTAACTTTCATCAGCCCGAAAGTACACTACTCCTGCTGGTATCGGCGCTGATTGGAGAAGACTGGCGTAAAGTATACCAGCACGCGCTAGCGAACGGCTACCGCTTCCTGAGTTATGGCGACAGCTCGCTGCTGCTGCCCTAAGCGCGCCAAACATTATCTACCACGACCTTGAAGCTATACTTTAACTATCTGACCTGTAATAAAATTAAAATTTAGATATAATTAGATAATTCAATACAAAGTCCATATATTACTATCCTTAAATTTTAAGCAACTTCAACAAACTTAATTTAAAGATTCATGGACTTTACTGATGTAATTAAAGCGTTGGGTGAAAAAGTGTCCCGCCTTAAAGACACTATCCAAACGGAAGAAGCTACAAAGATGGGCTTTGTCATGCCTTTTATTTCGGCGCTCGGCTATGATGTTTTCAACCCACAAGAAGTTTTGCCCGAATACATAGCCGATCTGGGCATAAAGAAAGGTGAAAAAGTAGACTTCTGTATTTTTAAGGAGCAAACCCCAATTATCATCATCGAGTGTAAGCACTGGAAGGAAGACTTAAACGTCCATAACTCGCAACTGCATCGGTATTTCCATGTAACGTCCACCCGCCTAGGCATACTGACCAACGGTATCATCTATAAATTTTATACCGATCTGGTAGAGCCTAACAAAATGGACGATAAGCCATTCTGGGAGTTTAACATTACAGAACTTAGCGAAGCCAACATTTTTGAGCTTAAGAAGTACCATGGTAATTCGTTTGATGTCGATAATATTCTGAGTGCTGCATCTGAATTAAAGTACTCCAGAGAGGTAAAGCGCATCATGTTAGAAGAACTGGCGAATCCAACGGAAGCTTTTGTGAAGCATTTCGGTAAGCAGATCCATACGGGTGTGATGACAGCAAAGGTTTTAGAGCAGTTTACCGGCCTCGTGAAAAAATCTCTGAACCAATTAATCAGTGATCTGATTAGCGAGCGCCTTAAAAATGCCTTGGCAACAGAGGCGGACAGGGGCAAGGGGGGTATACTTGAAAAAGTAGCTGAAGATGTAACTGTAACACCCGCTAAAGAGCCCGACGCCAAGATTGTAACGCATGAAATCGAAAAGGAAGCATTCTTTATCATCCGCTCCATATTAAGAACTAACATTGAGGCCTGCCGCATCTATTACCGTGATACACAATCCTACTTCGGCATTCTCTTGGATGATAACAACAGAAAACCGCTTTGCAGATTATACTTAGAAGGCACTAAAAAGCAAATTGGCCTCTTTGACAGCACTAAAAAGGAAATTAAATATGAATTGCTTTCACTAGATGACATCTATAAACATGCGGCCCAACTGTCAGCTACTCTAAGCTTGTATGAACCTAAGTTGGAGCAAGTAGTATAAAATAAAAAGCCAGCCTTACAGTAAGGCTGGCTTTTATACTTAAGTTAGATGTAAATACCTGTTCGACCGGGCAGCACCTATAATCCGTGCTGCGAGATGAGGTATACCAGTGAAGCGATAGCGGCGGAGCCCATCTGCATTTCGCGGCGGTTTACGTTCTCAAACACGTCTATCGGTGTATGGTGGTAATCGAAGTAGCGCTGCGAATCCGGCAGGTACCCGATCAACGTCACGTTGCCCTGCCCTTCCAGTGGTCCGATATCGGAGCCGCCATGGCCGTGCTCAAAGTCGTTGAGGCCATATGGGGCCAGCAGCGGCTGCCATACGGCCACACTTGCTAACTGCGCATCGCTGCCTTGCACGCCAAAGCCGCGGGGGGTAAAGCCACCGGCATCCGATTCAATCGCAGCCACATGTTTCTCATTCTTTTGCTTGGCTATTTCCGCATACCTGGTGCCGCCACGGAGGCCGTTCTCCTCGTTCATAAACATAACAGCGCGAATGGTGCGCTTTGGTTTAATGCCTAAGTCTTTTATCAGGCGCAGCACTTCCATCGACTGCACGATGCCGGTTCCATCGTCATGAGCGCCTTCTGCCAGGTCCCAGGAGTCAAGGTGGCCACCAACAACGATAATCTCGTCTGGCTTCTCAGAGCCTTTTATTTCCCCGATTACGTTGTAAGATTTCACATCTGGCAGCGTCTCGGAGGTCATGCGCATGTAAAACTTCAGGTTAGGGTCTTTCTGGAGTAGGCTGCTCAGCAGTTCAGCGCCGTTGGTACTAATGGCTGCTGCCGGAATCTTCTCAACACCTTCCTGGTAGTGCGTAGCGCCCGTGTGCGGCACATCCTGCAGTTCATTGGCCATAGAGCGAACAATCACGCCTACCGCACCCAGCTTAGCCGCTGCCACAGGGCCGCCGCCGCGTTGGTCTACCGCACCACTATAGGCTTCCATGGTATGCACCAGTTTGTTATCGAAAGGGCGGTTGAAGAAAACGATCCTGCCTTTTACGTTCTTTTTGCCCAGCTTCTCCAGTTCCTCAAAGTTATGCACCTCCACTACCTCGGCGCTCAGCCCCTGTTTGCCAGTGCCCACCGAACCACCAAGTGCCGTGATCGGCACATCTACTGCGCCTCGTTGTTTTGAATTAAAGATCTGGCCCACCTCTTTGTCGCCACGTACCCAGTGCGGCACCATGACTTCCTGCACATACACGCGGTCCAGGCCCATACTATCCATTACCTGGCGGCTCCACTCCACGGCAGCAGCGGCCTGCGGTGAGCCGGCCAGGCGTCCGCCAATCTTTTTGGTCAGGTAACGGAGATTATTATAGCTATCATAATTGGTCAGGGCATCGTCGTAGATCTTCCGGATGATGACAGAGTCGGCCGGTGGAGCTTGCTGCGCCATAGCTGGCATTGCAACCACCGCTGCCGCTGCCACCAGCAGGTTACGCACTTTAGGGTTCATTCGCATTTGAAAAAGAGTGTTTGGTTTTAAGGTATAGTTTAGCGCCTATAAGTTAGGGATTTTTGCGCAGGATGTACATGTTTAAACCTTGATGAAATGGAATGGCATCTGGAGGGGGGTAATTTAGGTTTGATTTCCTTTAGAGGAAGATAGAGGAAGATAGAGGAAGATAGAGGAAGATGCGGTTGCTGTAGCTATTCTTTCTGTTTGACAGCATCTGCTATTATGAGCAGTTTTATACTTATGGCTATAGTTGTACTTGGTAGCTGCCGTTCTTCCTCAGTTTTATACTTGTCCTGTTTCATGTTTAGCTTTGGTGCGCTCTTGCCCGCGAGGGCTCGTCCTGGGGGTGCAGGGGCCCCCGACAAGGGCATCGCGCGGTGGCGTGAACCTGCGCTTGCGCGCTGCCCTCCGGGCACCGGAACCCGCCAAGGCGCTCAACCCAAGGACAGGAATCTATTCGATAGCTCACGCTTATACTTGTGCTCAAGTATAAACTAGTATACTGGAAAGCATACAGGCGCGATTTTCCAGATTCGTGACTTGAGGCAGAATTGAAGTCTCCAACTTCACTGGCCCGAAGGGACAAAACTGCACCGCGAGCTAAGCTTCTGCTATACTATCTAAACTTCTCCAACAGCCGTAACTACAACGTTTATACTTCTCCAAAGCAGTTACAGGCTCCCCTCCTTAGTTAAGGAGGGGCAGGGGTGGTTGGCCCCGAAACTACCTCCTGCTGCAAAAAATAAAAGGCAGAAAGCTGCTTTGCTCTCTGCCTTTTATACTTAACTATCCATTCTTTTATTTCAGCTGTAGCAACTTTTCAAGGCTTTGTTTGCTCACAGTGAGTAGGCCTACTTCCGGGAGGCGGCTGGTGAGTTCACGCCAGTTGCTGTCTTTCTTGTACACGTCGCGCAGCAGCCTGGTAGCCTCTTCTACCTGCCCGTTGTTAGCCAGTGTAATTGCATGCCAGTACTTCATCTCCAGATTGTTGGGGAACATGGCTTCGGCGGCACCATACTCCTGCATGGCCTGCTGCATCTGCCCCTTCTCCACAGCCAGGTCGCCGTTATTCATGTGCTCGTAAGCGCGATACGTTTTCAGCAGGCGGGACAGTTCGTCGAGCGGGCGCTCGCTGTCATCTACCCGCAAATCGATGAGGCGGTCGTTCCAGGGTTCGGCGGAGGCCTGCCCTTTTACCACCACCAGCGCTGCCGACTGTCTGCCGCGAATGTCGCCACCAGCTTCCTGGCCGGCCTGCAGGGCCAGCAGCACGCGCTCGGCCAGCGGCTGTCCGTCGCTCTTCTCGAAAGCTTTGGCCATGGCGGGCCAAACTTTGTCAGTGAGCATCATATTTGCCTGCACCGAAAAGTTTTTGCCCGTAATGTCGCCGGCATAGCGAATGCAGTTCTTGCCGGTATGCGTGGCCACACGACCCTGAGCATCCAGTATCGCCACCTGCCGTACGTCGCGGCCTTCGTCATCCGCCAGCAGAATGGCCAATGCCTCTTCGGGTGTTTTGCCTGCTTTCAGCAGTGCCAGGCCGCGTGGCCCAAAAGATTTGTTGGTGAACGACTGTGTAGCCACTACGCCCACACCAGCTTCGGCCCAGGGCACAGCGGTACCCACTGAAAACCAATGGCTCTGCACCGCCACAGCCATTTCGCCGGTTTTCGGATCGCGGGCTACAATCGAGAAAGTATGGGCCAGGGGCTCGTCGGCCTTGTACACCTGTGCGCTGGCCGTACCCAGGGTGGCAACTATCAAACTGCTCATGACAAGGAGTATTGTTTTAATCTTTCGCATATAGTTCTTTAAAGAATATAAGCTGTGCTACCGGAGTGAATACGTACCAGGCAGCAGGGCAGCGGCTTGTTTACAGCTTTAAACAAATATAAGTTGTCCGCTTGCAATGGCCAAGTATAGACGTGAACAACCTCCTTTGAAAATTAAAGTATAAGAAAGTGTTTATATAGTGCTTACCTCTACCGGAAGCACCCCTGCAACCGGATTCAACCCTTATCGCATTATCCCAATATGAAAAATACCCCACGTGATAAAAAACTAGGCCGCATGGCCATGCTGATAGATGGCGACAATGCCCAACCAAGTCTAATCGTGAAGCTGCTAGCCGAAGCCGGCAAGTATGGCGCACCTACCATCCGCCGTATTTATGGCGATTGGACGACCCCGCAAATGAACGGCTGGAAAGACTGCCTGAACAACCACGCTATTCAGCCTATCCAGCAGTTCCGCTATACGGTAGGTAAAAATGCAACAGACAGCGCTTTGATCATCGATGCCATGGACCTGCTGCACTCAGAACTGGTGGATGGCTTCTGCATTGTTTCGTCTGACAGCGATTATACCCGTCTGGCTACCCGCATACGGGAAGGAGGCATTTTTGTGATGGGCATTGGCCAGCGCAAAACGCCGAAGCCGTTTGTGAATGCGTGTAACATCTTTATCTATACCGAAAACCTGACGGATGATATTGACGACCATAAGATTGAAGCAACCGAGAAGACCACTGAAAACAGCAGCGGAACGTCACATCGGCCTAACCCGCTGCCACTGCTTAAAGAAGCCTTTACAATGTCGGCTGATGAAGACGGCTGGGCGCACTTGGGCACCATGGGCACCAACCTGCGCCAGCTAGATCCTAGTTTCGATCCGCGCACCTTTGGCTATGGCCAGTTATCGCAGCTCATTAAAGCGCATAAAGACCTATTCACCATTCGGCAGGAAGACGACAAAGGCCCTTCAGCCGTTTATGTGAAGCGCAAGAGCAACCGCCGCAGCAATAGTACCAAAACGAGACAGCCAAAAGCAGCTATAGTGAAGGAAGCACCTAAAGTATAGGTATCTTAAGAAGAATCTGGCACCCTGCCGATGGCCCGTTATCACTTTACGGTGAGCCACCGGCAGAGCCTTTTATACCTGCTCATCAAAGTCAACTTACTGCCGGCACATGTGCTGGCAAGAGCAGGAGCCGGTTACTTGAAAAATTTTGCATCACTTTAACGGCTGCGCACCTACCATGTGGCAATCCGAAACAGCAGCCCAACAGTATATGGCTGAAAGAACCACCTTATGATATCGAAGCTCATCTTTTATACTTTTGTTATCTTCGCTGCTTTTACACTGGCTTGCTGCCAAAAACAAACAGCTGTTATGCCCAATACCTCTGCTCCTGCTCCCACTACTGGCACTGCCAATAAATATACTTATTTAGCTCTTGGCGACTCCTATACCATTGGGGAAAGCGTGCCGGAAGCAGACCAATGGGGCATGCAACTGGCAGCGCTGCTCCGGGAGAAAGGTGTGCCGGTAAGCAACCCTACCACCATTGCCCGTACCGGCTGGACTACTTCGGAACTGGCTGATGCGATTCGTGCTGCCAATCCGGCTGCTACTTATAACTTGGTATCGCTGCTGGTCGGTGTGAACAACCAGTACCGCGGCCAGTCAGTTGAAACGTACCGGACTGAATTTAAAGAGCTGCTGCAAACAGCCACCAGACTCGCAAAAGGCAATCCGGCGCATGTTATGGTGCTGTCCATTCCCGATTGGGGCGTCACTCCGTTTGCCAGCGGCCGCGACCGCCAACAGATTGCGCAGGAAATCGATGCCTTTAATGCTGTAGCTAAAGTAGAAGCCGAACATGCCGGCATTCCTTTCGTGGATATCACTCCGCTTACCCGCACCTTCGGAACCGATGCGACCTACCTGGCCAGCGACGGCCTGCACTACTCCGGTAAAATGCACGGGGAATGGGCGCTTTTGGCCTTGCCGGTGGCCCAGCATATCCTTCCATAGCGTTTCTTTATAAGCTGTACAGTTGATCTTTAAAGTATAAAAGTGACCTGCTATGCGGGCCACATTTTATACTTCGCCGGTTTATTTCGCAACCCCTCTTTTGCTCTGACAGTAAAAACATACGCGTACGATAGGTAAATATGTCGTGTCTGTAACAGGTGTGTTCGCCTGCGTACGTCAAAAACGTACCTAAACATTGCAGATGTGACATATTGACATAAAAGCAAGCCTTATCCCGCCTTGGCACATGGCTTGTTATACTAGAGTCATCAACATAAAATTGAATCAGAAACTATAAATAAAACTATAGAATGGGAAAAATAATAGGTATTGACTTAGGTACTACCAACTCCTGCGTTGCCGTAATGGAAGGCAACGAGCCTGTGGTAATACCAAACAGCGAAGGTCGCCGCACCACGCCCTCGATTGTCGCTTTTTTAGATAACGGCAATGGCGAGCGCAAAGTAGGTGACCCGGCCAAGCGCCAGGCGATCACAAACCCGCAGAACACTATCGCATCGATCAAGCGTTTTATGGGCCACAGCTACAACGAGGTAAACGCAGAAGCGAACCACGTATCGTATAAAGTGGTACAGGGTGGCAATAACACCGTACGTGTAAAGATCGGCGACCGTGAATATACGCCACAGGAGATTTCAGCGATGATCCTTCAGAAAATGAAGGCGACTGCTGAAGATTACCTGGGCACGACTGTTACAGAAGCGGTGATCACGGTGCCCGCATACTTCAACGATGCACAGCGCCAGGCCACCAAAGAAGCCGGCCAGATTGCTGGCTTGGAAGTAAAGCGTATCATTAACGAGCCGACAGCAGCAGCGCTTGCTTACGGTTTGGATAAAAAACATAAAGATCAGAAGATCGCTGTATTCGACTTAGGTGGCGGTACATTCGATATTTCTATCCTGGAACTGGGCGACGGTGTATTTGAGGTACTCTCTACCAACGGTGATACCCACCTGGGTGGTGACGACTTTGACCAGGTGATTATTAACTGGTTGGCCGACGAGTTTAAGAATGACGAAGGTTTAGACCTGCGCAAAGACCCGATGGCCCTGCAGCGCTTAAAAGAAGCCGCTGAGAAAGCCAAGATTGAGCTCTCTTCTTCAAACGAAACAGAGATCAACCTGCCCTATATTATGCCGGTAGATGGCGTGCCGAAACACCTGGTGCGTAAACTGACCCGCGCTAAGTTCGAGCAGCTTTCCGATAGCCTGATCCGCCGCTCAATGGAGCCATGCAAGCAGGCCCTGAAAGATGCAGGCCTTTCTACTTCCGACATCGACGAAGTGATTCTGGTGGGTGGTTCTACCCGTATTCCACGCGTGCAGGAAGAAGTAGAGAAGTTCTTCGGCAAGAAGCCTTCTAAAGGTGTGAACCCGGATGAGGTAGTAGCTATTGGTGCTGCGATACAGGGTGGTGTACTGACTGGTGAAGTAAAAGACGTACTGCTGCTGGACGTAACTCCGCTGTCGCTGGGTATCGAGACCATGGGTGGTGTAATGACCAAACTGATCGAATCCAACACAACGATTCCGACCAAGAAGTCAGAAACTTTCTCTACTGCTTCGGATAACCAGCCATCTGTAGAGATCCACGTGCTGCAGGGCGAGCGCCCGATGGCCCGCGATAACCGTACGATCGGCCGCTTCCACCTGTCTGATATTCCGCCAGCACCACGCGGTGTGCCACAGATCGAGGTAATCTTCGACATCGACGCCAACGGTATCCTGCACGTAACAGCAAAGGATAAAGCGACTGGTAAAGAGCAGAAGATCCGTATTGAAGCTTCTTCCGGCTTAACAGAGCAGGAAATCGAGAAAATGCGCCAGGAAGCTGAAGCCAACGCCGAATCTGATAAGCGCGCGAAGGAAGAGATCGAGAAGCTGAATGCCGCTGATTCCATGATCTTCCAGACTGAAAAGCAGCTGAAAGAGTATGGCGACAAGCTTTCCGGAGGCAACAAGTCGAACATCGAGAATGCATTGGGTGAATTGAAAACTGCCCATGGCGCGAAAGACATCGCTGGTATCGACAGAGCCATCGAAAACCTGAACAACGCGTGGAGTGCCGCCTCTCAGGAGATGTATAACGCCACAGATGGCCAGGGAGCAGCTCCAGGCGCTGACGGCCAGGGATCTAATGGACAAGCCGGTGGACCACAAGGCGCTACTGCCGACGGTGGTGTAACGGATGTAGACTACGAAGAAGTAGACGGCAACAAATAAGTTGCTCTAAGTATACCAAGTATAAAACTCCCCTGCTGCGGTTGCGGCAGGGGAGTTTTGTTTTTAAGCTGCGGCAAACACAGCAAAGTGTTTATTATTCCGGTACACACTGGCAGCCCTGGTGCTTAGAAGTTTCATTTAAACGGATAAGTCAAAGGAAACACGGGTGGTTTTGACTGGCCGCCTTTTATATATAATAATAAATATGTATATAGAGCTGATTATCAAAACAGACGAACTAACCTTACAGTTAAATGAAACAGCTTTATCTTACCTTTATTTTATTGCTTATCTCTTTTACTTGCACCTATGCGCAGCAGGACTTCAGGCCGGGGTATGTGGTGATGAACGGCGACACCATAAACGGCCTGGTTGATTACAGGGGCATGGCGCACAGTGCACAGCGGGCAGATTTCAAACAGAACGAAAACAGTGCCACGCAAACCTTTTCTCCCGCAGCTATACAGGCGTTTGGTTTCAAGCAGGAGCACAAGCTGTATGAATCCGTTCAGCTACCCGCTCTTTCCGGAAGTGCCAAACCCCAGCAGCTGTTCCTGCTGGTGGTAGCCAAAGGCAAAGCAAGCATTTACCTCTACCGTGATTCCTTCCACAAGGACCACTACTATTTAGCAAAAGACAACGGGCCTTTAACTGAACTGCTGATAGACGAGTATAGCCAGCAGGACCCGCAAACCGGCAAGAGCTACAACGTAGAGGACAAAAAGTATAAAACGGAATTGCTGCATGCCTTCAGTGACTGCCCGGGTATTACGCCCAAACAGGTAAACAGTGTCAGCTTATCTGAGCGGTCGCTTGCTAGTGTGGCACAAAAGTACAACGAGTGTTTTGGGGAGGTTATACTTGCACCGCAGGAGCAGAAGGTAACTACCAGGTTTGGGGCCATGCTCTACTATACCAACTCCACCCTGACATTTGTCGGCCAAAATTACCTGGATGGGAGCACTTTTAACGAAAGCTCCGCTTCTAAGCCTGGAGCCGGCATTTCAATGAACGTCACCTCTCCCAACCTAAACGAAAAGCTATCGCTGCAGCTTGACCTGCTGTATGATCCGGAAAAATTCTCTTTGCTCATTACCGGAGATGAAAACCTTAGCCGTAGCTATACTTATCATGTAGACTTTGATCTGGTTTATTTAAAGCTTCCTGCTCAGATCCGGTATACTTACCCGCGCGGAAAACTACGCCCTTTTGTAAATGCCGGCGCTTTGATGGGATATTTAATTCGTGATAAGCAGAAAGCTTTAATCAGAAGCACATCCGGAAGTACTACCTCGACAGAACAGGGCGAAGCCATCAGTAACGACGGGCTCCGGAAGTATACCACCGGCTTAACTGCCGGGGCAGGCTTATCCTACACGCTTTACAACCATCCCCTGTCGTTGGAAGCTCGATATGAAAAAACAGACGGTTTATCTGAGCTAACGTATTTAAAATCGAGAATGAAAACCATTTACTTTCTCTTGAACTATAGCTTTTGATACCACTTAGTACAATGTTCAGGTTCTCCTACAATGCCCGCAAAACAGCTCGCAGCGAGCACTGAAGTTGAAGCACAAGCACAACCCCTATACTATAGCGCTTCCCTAGCCGTTTAAGATAACAGTAGCAGACCATGTTCAGGCGCTTCGTCTCCTAGGAAAAAAACATCATAATTTTCCGTTAAAAACCATAACTTTTTAGTAAAAGATAGGTAAAAGCCTATATACAATTCAGAGCGCCTGTTCATACTTGTGGGCAGGCGGCTACCGGAAATGTACGGAGAACCAGGTGAAACAAAGTTGCTGGTTTTACGTCCTTGTTTAGCTATCAACAAAACGCAGCGAAACTGATCATCTTAAAAGCAGTTTTACTGTACAATCATAGAATCCATCAGACCAAACAACCTGTATAACCAAAGTATGCCAGAAAGCAAAAAAGTGTGGGATTGGGAAATTACAAGTAAAACAAGTTACTGGGGGTGGAGCGCAAAGGAACTATGGTCGTACCGCCACCTGCTAGGCAGCCTTGTGCGCCGCGATTTTTTGCTGAACTACCAGCAGACCGTGCTGGGCCCGGTTTGGATCTTGCTTCAGCCGCTTATGACGCTGGTCACCTACGTGATTGTGTTTGGCCGGCTGGTAGGCGTTTCGACAGGCTCACTGCCGCCGGTGCTGTTTTACTTCTCGGGTATTGTGCTCTGGAACTTCTTCAGCGACAGCTTTAGTGGTACTTCCAACACTTTCCGCGATAATGCACAGGTGTTCAGCAAAGTATACTTTCCGCGGTTAGTTGTGCCCATGGCTGTAACCAGCACACAGTTCTTCCGGTTTTCTATTCAGTTTACCATGTTACTGATTCTGATCGCCTATTACTGCATCTTTCGGGGCCTGGTAGTCCCTTTCTCTATGCGGACGTTGGCTTTCCCTTTTGCAGTAGCCTGCATTGCTGGTACAGGCCTGGGCCTGGGGCTTTTCTTTTCTGTGATCACAGCTAAGTATCGCGACATTGGCGGGTTTGTCAGCCTGGGCATTCGCCTGCTTATGTATATGACGCCGGTTATTTACCCCTTAAAATCGCTGCCAAAAGACTGGAGTTGGCTGGTGCAGCTAAACCCGCTCACCCCTCTTTTCGAATTGTCGCGGTTGGCGCTGCTGGGCGAAGGGACTGTTACAATCTGGCAGTTGTGCTATAGCCTGGCCTTTATGCTGGTAACGCTATCCGGGGCAATGCTCCTCTTTAACAAACAAGGCGACAAACTGATTGACGTAGTGTAGTAGCAATATGGGAGAAGTAGTAATAGAAGTTGAAAACTTATCTAAGATGTACCGCCTTGGTACTATCGGCACCGGCTCTTTGCGCCAGGATATTCAGCGGTGGTGGACCACCTCTGTTTTGAAACGCGAAGATCCCTTTTTTCAGCTACACGGCGCAGAAGCTATTTCTGCTAACAGGGATTACCTCATGGCCCTGCAGGATATCAACTTCGATGTTAAAAATGGCGAAGTATTAGGCATCATTGGCAGTAATGGCTCCGGTAAGTCCACGTTATTAAAGATCATTTCACGGATCGTACGGCCTACAACAGGAGCCGTACGCGGCAAAGGCACTGTCAGCAGTTTGCTGGAAGTGGGCACCGGCTTTCACCAGGAACTGACCGGCCGCGAGAACATCTACATCAGTGGCTATATTCTGGGTATGAGCAAGGCCGAGATCACCAAAAAATTTGATGAGATCGTTGCTTTCTCCGGCGTGGAGGCTTTCATTGATACACCGGTTAAGCGTTACTCTTCGGGCATGTATGTGCGCCTGGCCTTTGCCGTAGCGGCTCACCTGGAGCCTGATATCCTGATAGTAGATGAGGTGCTGGCGGTAGGCGATGCCGACTTTCAGAAGAAATGCTTGGGCAAAATGCGCGAAGCCTCGCATACAGATGGCCGCACCATCCTGTTTGTGAGCCATAGTATGCAGGCTGTAAATAACCTATGCGACAAAGCGCTGTGGTTAAGTCATGGCAAAATGAAGGCCATGGGCGATGTATCTTCTATCGTGAACAAATACATTACCGGTACGCAGCAGTTTAAACTGAAACAGGAATGGGCGACCCCGGAAGAGGCGCCTGGCAACGACCTGGTCCGTTTCAAATCGGTAGAACTGATCCCGCAGCTGCCTTCGCCGGATGCCCCATTGGACATCCGGACGCCGCTGACGGTGAAATTCAAGTTCTGGAATATGACGGATGATATCCTGCTTAGTTCCGGCCTGCATCTGTTCACCTACAGCGACGAATGTATTTTTGACGTGCCCTCCCCTGCCACCCGCTGCGACAAAGGCCTGGTAGAAGGCGAGTGCGTGATTCCGGGCAATTTCCTGAACGACGGCTCCTATTACTTCTCCATTATTATTGTGAAAGACACCTCTGTAGAACTGTTTTACCTTGAAGAGTGCCTCTCCTTTGATATGGAAGACTTCCGCGACAACATACAATGGTACGGTAAGTGGTGGGGAGCCGTGCGCCCTAAGTTCCCCTTCCGGTTAAGGCAAAATGCGCCGGTCCTTCAGCAATAGTTAACAACACCCATGAACAATCATCCGCTGTACCAGATTACCCACCTTCACCTGGACAAGCAACTGGCACAGCCAGCACTTGATTTAAGCCAGCAAGGGCATTACGTGGTGTTCTGGTGGAAAGAAATTGCGCTGGGCCATCTGTTTTTAGACCCAGGCAGCACGCTCACAACTGAACTATACTATACTAAGCTGGTAGAGGCCATCACCCCTGCCATTGAGCACTATACAAAAGGCAACGCCACCGCGACTACTGCCTGGCCACAATGGCTGCAGCAACAAAATGAGCAGGCCTGGAGAGACTGGATGCACCAGGTGTTCCAGAGCTGGCTACCCGACAAGCTACCGGACAGCGTACCGGTATCGGTGATCATTTGCACCCGCAACAGGCCGGTTCAGCTTGAGAGTTGCCTGCACATGCTCACCAATCTCTCCTGTAAGCCGGCAGAAATTATTGTGGTTGATAATTTCTCCACCGGCACTACTACCAAAGATGTAGTGGAAAAATTCAACGGCGTCATTTATGTTCGGGAGTCTCACCTGGGCTTAGATATTGCCCGCAATACTGGCATCATCTATACCAAATCGCCTGTGGTGGCGTATGTGGACGACGATGTAACGGTGCATCCGCAGTGGCTCTATAGGGTATGGGAAACGTTTCAGGACCCTGCCGTAGCGGCCATGACAGGTTTGGTGATTGCTGCTGAACTCGATACCGAAGCGCAGTATATTTTTGAAACACAATGGAGCTTTAACCGCGGCTATGTGGACGTGATATACGACAAAGCCTTTTTTGATGCAACGCTCAGGAAAGGGCCACCCGTATGGAGAATAGGCGCCGGTGCCAACATGGCCTTCCGGCGAGATGTTTTTGAAGAAGTCGGTTTCTTTAATGAACTGCTGGATGTAGGTGCCGCCGGCTGCAACGGAGACTCTGAGATGTGGTATCGTATTCTGGCCAAAGGCCATACCATCAAGTATAACCCTCGGGCCATTGTATACCACGAGCACCGCAGAGAAATGCAGGGGCTTAAGAAACAGATTTTCTATTACATGCGCGGGTTTACGACGGCGGCCCTGATGCAGCAACAGCAGCACCGGCAGGCCGGCTATGCCCGGCACATTTTCCGAAAGTTGCCCAAACATTATGCGCGTATGCTGAAAGCAGGTTTTCCCGGTTATGACTACCGGTATAAAACCTTAAGTGTGGAGATCAAGGGAATTCTGTCAGGGTTGGCCTACTATTTCATCAACAGGAAACATCCTAGCAACGTAAAGCGCTAACCAATGGCTACTGCGCAACAACAGGCAGCGTTGCCACTGGTGTCGGTCATTATTCCGTGCTACAACCATGCGGTATATCTGCCGGAAGCTTTTGCCAGTATCTGGCAGCAGCACTACCCCGCTGTGGAAGTGATCGTAGTGGACGACGGCTCTACCGATAACACCAGGGCGGTAGCTGAAGCGGGTGCCGGTATCCGTTACATCTACCAGGAGAACCAGGGCTTATCTGCGGCACGAAACACGGGTATCCGCCACAGTAAAGGAGAACTGCTGGTGTTTCTGGATGCCGACGACTGGCTTTTACCGGGTGCTCTGCATACCAATGTGCGCTACCTGCAGCAAAACCCACAGTTGGCCTTCGTGTCCGGTGCGCATGACAAAGTGTTTGTAGATGAAGGCGTGGTGAAGGAAGAGATACACGAGGTGCCAGCAAACCACTACCAACAGCTGCTGCAGGGCAACTACATCGGTATGCACGCCACCGTTATGTACCGGCGCTGGGTGTTTGATGAGCTGCAGTACGATGTGTCGCTCCGCTTTTGCGAAGACTATGACCTATACCTGAACGTTGCCCGGAAGTATCCGGTGGCACATCATACGTATAAAATTGCCGCTTACCGGCTACATACAGCCAATATGTCGGCAAACATCCCGCGGATGCTGGAAACAGTGTTGCAGGTGCTCGACAGACAGAAAGACAGGCTACGATCTGCGGCAGAAGAACATGCGTACAAAGCAGGCCATAGGGTATGGAAAACGTACTATAGCAAAGAAATTTACAGGAAGCTGCGCCGCAGGAAAATCCCGGCATCCAGCGAAATCCTGATGACACTCCTTAAAAACAAACCATCCTTATTTTTGAAGTATATGGCAACGCAAGGCTCCTCGAGTATCAAATCCATTGTGAAGAAGAATACCCCGGCTTTTGGCCTGCGGCTCCTGCAGAAAATGGGACTGCACAAGCCCCGCATCCCGGCTGTTGGCCAGGTAGAACTTGGCGATTTTGGCCGTACATCGCCTTTCAGCAAGCAGTTTGGCTACGACCGCGGGGGCCCTGTGGACCGTTATTACATCGAGAACTTCCTGCGGGCAGAAGGCCCAAGTATAAAAGGACGCGCACTGGAGATCGGAGATAATGAGTATACGTTGCTGTTTGGAGGCGAGCGAATCACTCAAAGCGATATCCTGCATGTGGACGACAGCAATCCGAAAGCTACATTTGTAGGCGACATCAGCCATGCGCCGCAACTACCTGACAATACCTTCGATACGATTGTGCTGACGCAGACACTGCACCTGATCTATGATTTCAGAGATGCTTTGGCAACCTGCCACCGCATTCTGAAGCCGGGCGGAGCCCTGTTGCTGACAGTACCAGGCATTACCCCTATTGATCACGGTGAATGGAAAGAAACCTGGTACTGGGCCTTTACCGACAAAGCCATGCGCCGCCTCATGTCCGATGCTTTTCCGCAGGGTGATGTAACGGTAAACAGCTATGGCAATGTGTTTGCCGCTACCGCTTTCCTGTATGGTATGGGCCTGCCCGAAGTGCCCGTGGCGAAACTGGACCACCACGATCCGCATTACCAGGTTATCATTACTGTAAAGGCCGTTAAAGCCCCTGCCGTGTGAGAACAAAACTGCGCGCTTTGCTGAAAAAATACTTCGAGCACCAGGCGCTGGTACTGATGTATCACCGTGTGGCTATGCCCGCTTCCGATATCTGGGGTATTGCCGTTAGTCCGGAGAACTTTGAACAGCACCTGCAGGTGCTGCAGAAAACGAAGAAAGTGATCCCGGTAAAGCAACTCGTAGAAGACATCCGGAACGGATATGTCCGGAAAAACAGCGTGGCCATCACGTTCGATGACGGTTATGTTGATAATTTCACGGTAGCCAAGCCGCTGCTGGAGAAGTATAAACTGCCGGCCACGTTTTTCATCACTTCGGGCAACCTGGGCCAGCAAGCGGAGTTTTGGTGGGATGAACTGGAGTACCTGATTCTTTTCTCAGCGCGCCTGCCCCGCCAGTTCAGCATGTCTATTAACGGAAATGACATCAGCTTTGACCTGCAACAGGAAGCAGAGCTAGACGAAGCACTCCGGCAAAAAAACAGTAACTGGGATGCCTGCAAGGATGCGCCTCCTACTGTGCGTGCTGCCCTCTTCCTGGAAGTATGGCAGCACCTGAAGCCTCTGCCTCATACATTACAACAGGAGATGCTGCAACGTATCAGAGCGTGGGCTGGGGCTTCCGTCTCTGCCCGGGAAGACTTTCGAAGTATGACAGAAGCACAGTTAAAGCGCTTGAGCAAGCACCGGCTGTTTGATGTAGGCGCACATACCGTCTCGCATCCGGCGCTGGCCTTTCATGATAAAGCTTACCAGCAACAGGAGCTACTGGAGAATGCCCGTTTGCTGAAGCAGGTGACCAGCGTGAAAGCTGCAGTGCTGGCTTATCCGTACGGCAATTATAACAACGTAACGGCAACTATAGCTGCCGAAATTGGCTTTGCCGCAGCGTTTACCACCGAAGAAAAGCCAGTCACCAGGCATTCGCCCCGCTTCCGCCTCGGCCGTATACAAGCCCCTAACTGCTCCGGTCCCGAATTCGCTGCCCTGCTTAACAAACCGTTTAAATAAAATTCCATGCCTGCCACCACCTTACCGCTTGTTTCTGTTGTAATTGCTTTTCTGAATGAAGAGAAGTTTCTGGAGGAGGCCATCACCAGCGTCTTGCACCAGGAGTATACCCACTGGGAACTGCTTTTGGTAGACGACGGCTCTACAGATAACAGCACAGCCATTGCCCGGCAGTATGCCACCATGTATAAGGATCAGGTATTTTACTGTGAGCACGAGCACCACCAGAACAAAGGCTTAAGCGCGAGCCGCAACAGGGGCATCAGCCAGGCAAAAGGCGAACTGATTGCGTTGCTGGATGCCGACGATGTATGGCTATCCGCCAAGCTGGCGCAGCAGGTCGCTATTTTCCAGCGCCACCCGGGTATTGCTATGGTGGCAGAGGCGTCAAGTTATTGGTATAGTTGGGCAGATGCTTCTAAAAAGGACGTGCTGATTCCGGTGGGCGCCCCCCAGGACAAAGTATTCCAGCCTGCCGAACTGTTTAACTACCTCTATCCTCTGAACAAAGGTGCGGCTCCCTGCCCCTCCGGCCTGATCATGACCAAACAGGCTATCACCAATGTCGGCGGCTTTGAAGAATCGTTTACTAAAAAGTTTCAGTTGTATGAAGATCAAGCCTTTTTAAACAAAGTATACCTGAAAGAACAGGTGTATATTTCCTCTGCCTGCAACAACCTGTACCGCCAGCGCCACGGCTCTATTGTGCAGTGGGTGCATGCCGATGGGCAATACCATGCCGTACGCCAGCACTTCCTGGAGTGGTTTGAAGCTTACCTGCAACAACAGCAGGCAGAAGTTCCGGCAGTGAAGCAACTGTTGCGCCAGGCTCTGCATCCGTACCATCACCCGACCTTATACTACCTGACCGATACTTTCCCTGCCCGGCTCAGGCGCATTTTTAAACGCATCCGCTAACCTGATGGCAAGCACTACTACACCCAAAGTTACGGTGCTGATGCCGGTGTATAACTCTGCCCGGTTCCTACGCGAGGCGATAGATAGCATCCTGCAACAAACCTTCACCGACTTTGAATTCCTGATTATAGATGATGGCTCTACCGATGAAAGTATAGCCATTGTGCAGTCCTATACCGACCCGCGCATTCGCTTTCTGCAGAATGCGCGCAACATGGGCATCTCGCCTACCCTGAACAAAGGGATAGCGTTGGCAGCGGCTCCCTATATCGCCCGCATGGATGCGGATGACATTAGCTACCCAGACCGCTTGCAAAAGCAGTACAACTACCTGCAGGCGCATCCGGATTGTGCCATGGTGTCCTGCCTGGTGCGGGTAATTACGGAGGATGGCCGCTTTGTGCGGCAGGACCTGTTTCACAGCCAGTACTTTTACTACAACCTCACCTTTATCTGCTGGATTTATCACCCTACGGTAATGTACCGCAAGGATGCAGTGCAGGAAGTAGGGATGTATACGGCGGCTTACTCGGAGGATTTTGAATTGTTTTGGCAGCTCTCGCGCAAGTATAAATTCTACAACCTGCCTGAGGTGCTGCTCGACTACCGACAGACCAGCCAAAGCCTGCACCAAGTACTTCGAAAGCAGGAGTATGCCGAGGCGCAACACGCACAACTACTCCGAAACTTCCGGTATTATGCCGGCGAGAACTATACGATCCCAGAAAGCTATCTGGAGTGCCTGCAGCATAACTTTAAGCCGCTGCTGGCCGAGAAAAGCCCCGGCAGCGTGGTGGCCTGTATCCGGGAACTGGACTTTTTGACGCAGCAGATTCTGGCCAAAGAAAACGTGAACTATGATGCGGCAGCCATAAAGTTGGCCGCCTTTTACAAGCGCCGGTTCATTGCCCGCTATTTTCTTAAGCACCTGCCTGCTTACCAAGGCGTTCCCCTGTTCATCCGGTTAGGTTACGCCGATGACCTGCTCAAAAAGCTCAAGAAAAAGTTGCTAAAAACAATCCGTAGAAGTCCAGGGGCAGCATCAGCCTAGTATAAAACCACTCCTGCTTTAAAATCAGTACAGCTCTTGTTATAGCCAATATGGTAGAACAGAAAAAGGCACACTGCATCACACAGCATGAAAGAGAGATATCTTTGCTGCTATCGCTCTGCCGGAACTGGCGTTTCGCCTAACGAGGCAGGCAACTGGTTGTTTCCCACCTTAGCAGATGGAGTAGTTAGTGCAGGCGTTGCCTTTTTGGTATAGATAAAGAAGCGCTTCAGGTTGTTGATTGGCTTTTCGAGCAAATACCAGGACGCAGTGGCAAACAGCACCGAGAGCACCAGGTAAATAGGGAAACACACCCAGGGCTGCACCAGAAACTCTGTGATACGTGACATGCGGATGCCGCCTAAATGGTGTATATGTTTGGTTACTTTATCATAAGCCTCCCAAAACAGGAAAACTGCCAAAATGTGGTAGAGGTAAATGCCATAGCTGATCTTGCCCAGGTAGAGTACCACCGGATGCTCCAGCACTTTGCCAAACAGGTTCTTATAGCCAATGTTAGCGCCTTCGATGATAAACATGGCAAACAGCGACACGAACACCCGATCCGCGACAATAGAAACAGCAGGCATAGCCAGGAACAGTGTACCGATCCACACAGGCAGCGCGATAAAAAACACTTTTCGCCAGAGGTGTTGGATAGAACTGCCATAATAATGCTGGTAAGCAAGCAGCGCGCCGAAACCAAACCCATCCAGGCAGGTAGGCGTGAGCACCAGCAGCGTCACGTTTTCCATGGCTGGGTTATCCAGCACACTAAATAGAATGATGCGTGAAAGAACACCGCAGGCAATAATGGCAAACAGTACTTTGGGCAGGTGCCGGTTAGGTGTAAGCAGAATCACCCACGGCCACAGGATGTAAAACTGCTCCTCTACGGCCAGCGTCCAGATATGGGCTGTCAGTTCGCCCCATTGCTGCGAAAAGAAGATCTCGTAATTGGATACATAAAAAAAGTAAGTGGACGCATGCTCCCGCACATAGCTTGCCGCCGGAATCAGCAGCAGGATACATAAATAGAAGTAGTAAGCCGGAAAAATACGAATGGTACGCCGCATCAGAAACACTAGCCCGATCTTGGGTTTGCTATACCCCGCTGCTAGTCCCTTATCTTTGCCTGTTAACAGAATTTTAGTGATCAGGTAGCTGCTCAGCACAAAGAAGAAAACCAGCAACACACCAATATCCAATATCCGGCCAATAAGTTGATACATTGGCAGGAAATGATAGAACAGCACGGTCAGCACAGCAAAAAATCTAAGCCCGTCCAGTTGCGGCTTATACTGTAAAATTGCAGAAGATTTTTTGTCAAGTGAAGTGGACATGTGTGTATCGTTCGTGTGAGTCGCTCCGGGATATCAGATACTGACATTTTACTTACTTTAACGCTGTTTGGTTTAGATTCTTATTATATTTATTTGACATTTACTATATAGTCATACTTATACTTAACTCTTCGGTCCAAAAGACGTATCTTCTGGCAGGTAAAACGTGGCGGCTTGCTTCTAACATCAGCACCAGTTTGCTACCTGGCCCTTTATCCCGATCAGCAGTATAAAGGCATTACTTTGCGTAGGCCTTCCCCGTTAAAGCAAGGCATCTGAATTTACTTTATGCACTACATTCCCTCCTCTCCTCCCGAGATTAAACCTGTACCGGCCGGCGTAGCGCGCCCGCTTTGGTCAGTTATGATTCCGGTGTATAACTGCTCGCAGTATTTGGCTGAAACACTGGAAAGCGTGCTGCAGCAGGCTCTACCTTTACAGGACATGCAAATTGAAGTGGTAGACGACGCCAGCACGGATGCCGATGTAGCTGCATTGGTAAACCGGATTGGTCAGGGAAGAATTACCTATTTTCGCCAGCCACAGAACGTGGGCAGCCTGTGCAACTTCGAAACCTGCATTAACCGGGCAAAAGGCCAGTTGGTACACCTCCTGCACGGCGATGACAAGATAAGGCCCGGGTACTATAAAAAAATGGCACAGCTTTTCGCGCAATACCCGGAAGCAGGCGCGGCCTTTTGCCGGTTCAATACTTTTGACGAGACAGGCGATATTTACCTGCCCCAACCCGAGCGGCCGGAAGACGGACTGTTAAGCGACTGGCTCCTGCGCATTGGTGCGCGGCAGCGAATACAGTATGCGGCTATAACCGTACGCCGGGAAGTATATGAGAAGCTGGGTGCCTTTTATGGCATGAAGTATGGCGAAGACTGGGAGATGTGGGTGCGGATTGCAAAGCATTATGCAGTAGCATATACGCCTGAAGTGCTGGCTGACTACCGTAAACATACCAGTTCTATTTCAGGCCAAATGTTCCACACGGGGCAGTATCTGAGAGACATGATGCGGGCCATCGCACTTATACAGCAGCATTTACCAGCGGCGCAGCAACCAATTGTGCGAAAGAAAGCGACAAACTACTATGCAAACTTTGGCTTTAAAATAACCAAAAAGCTGTGGAAACGCACCCACAACAAAAAAGCGGTATTAGAGAACCTGCAGCAGATACTACAGATGCATCCCGGCCCTAAACTTTATGGCAAAATTGCGCTATTATACCTGCAAGCTAGTTTCAACGAACAGCGCAAGTAAGCCTGCTGCTGCAACTGCAACCCAGGTCTGTTACTCGTACAGCTACAACCTACCGGCAGGTTAAGAGCGCTTTAGCAGTCAGCTACGATTAGTAGTAGGCTTCTAGGTATTCGAATACTTCCTTCTCTCGTTTTGCATGCAGAATTCTGGCGCCCGACAAAGCCGGAAAGATCGTCTCGAATTCATTGAAGTAGTGCTCAATGCCGCGCTTGGAGAAAATGATGTTGGTGCCGCCAAAATAGCTTGCCAAAGCAGCCGTGCCGCCATGCACAGATATAAAGTGACTGCAATTGGCATAGATTAGCAGCTGCAGGTGGTTAAAGCTGTTTACCTCGTGCTTGTGCGCTTCATACAGGTCTTCCATCAGCAGCACCTCGGGGTGTTCGCTTCGGATAAGTGCATGTTCCTGAAGGTCCAGAATTTCGCTATTATCTTCTACAATATGTTTTGCTGGTGGCCTGTTGTAGATGATCTGGTATTTGTCTTTATACGCGGCAAAAATGCTGCTTAGTGTCGGGTAATCGAAGTAGTTGATCGGAGCGCCGTGCCACTCCACATTATACTTATTAGCAACAATCAGCAGCGGCTTTGCAAAAGTAAACCTGTTATTTTTAAAGTGATTTTTAAGCGGTACCTGGGCCCATTTTGTAAAGCAAACCGAATTGCTGTGGGTCATGTTGGGCACACCAAAGGGGTTGTATTTTGCCTTCCATACCCGGTAATCATACTTCTCTTCGTGATTTTCGCTGAAGAAGTAGAAGTCTTTGGTGTCGTAACAGGATATTGTTTTTTTCAGCGTCCCATTTAAATGATGCCAGTAAGCAAAAGGAAGAACAAACGTTAGCTCCTGCTGAAATTCCTGCTGAAATTCTATTACCTTATACTTGGGTTTCAGCACATAATCGTTCACAAAGAACCGGGCTTGATATAATCTGCTATAGTAGTTATCCCGAATATACCGGCGTAACTTTATATGCATGGAGGGGTAATTTACAAGCGTAACTACATACAACAACTTCAAAAAAATCCTCTGCATACAAGTGCCGCTTTTGATAACCCTGGTAAAGTTTTTTTAGATTTGGTCCAGCTTGGGGCGTATAAATATAATAAATTCTTAATATATAAATCAGAATTTATATAAAGTTCCTAAAAGATTAGCCCTGGAATAAGCCGTCCCCCTTTACTGCTGCTGTTGCTGCAAAGTTTTAAAATTGAGCAGTAAATTTAGGCCGGCCGGATTTTATACTAAAATCAGCCATTAAAAGAAAACATTTTATACTTGCCGGCTGCTTTCTCCTGCGCCACTTTTTAGTCCAGGTCCCGGTCGCCACGGCGAAGCTCTTCTACAGAGCGCATTACTTTTTCTTTCAGGCTGTTTTTATACTTCTCCAGCTTGTCAGCCACAGCGGCATTGGCCGTACCCAGGATCTGGGCAGCAAGGATACCAGCATTCTGCGCCCCGTTCAAGGCCACGGTTGCAACCGGAATTCCTCCCGGCATCTGCAAAATCGATAGCACAGAGTCCCAGCCATCAATCGAATTGCTCGACTTAACGGGTACGCCAATAACAGGCAAGGTTGTAAGCGAGGCAACCATACCCGGCAGGTGGGCAGCGCCACCGGCACCGGCAATAATCACTTTTAACCCTTTCTTGCGGGCTGTTTCGGCATATTCTATCATGCGGTGCGGTGTGCGATGGGCCGATACAATCGTCAGTTCGTAAGGCACTCCCAAGAGGTCCAGTATTTCCGCTGCCGCCTCCATTACGTTCAGGTCTGACTGGCTACCCATAATAATGCCGACAAGCGGCTGCGTGTTTGTAGTTGCTTCCGGCATGGTTATGCTTTTACTTTAATTATGTTTTTAACGGTGGCCGCACGCTGCTGTGCCTCCTCCAATGTTTGTCCTAATACGGTTACATGGCCCATTTTGCGGGCAGGGCGAGTATACTTTTTACCATACAGGTGTACGTAAACGCCGGGCACTGCCAGCGCCTCCTGCAGCCCTTCATACTTCGCTTCGCCATCGAAGCCGGGTTCGCCTAACAGGTTCAGCATTACGGCCGCACTTTGTATTTCAGTGGAGCCCAGCGGCAGGTTCAGTATAGCGCGCAGGTGCTGCTCGTATTGCGAGGTATAGTTGGCTTTAATTGTATGATGGCCGCTGTTGTGCGGACGGGGCGCTACCTCGTTCACCAGTATCTCTCCTTCGCGTGTCAGGAACATTTCTACTGCCAGGATGCCTACCATGTTAAAGGCTTCGATAACGCGCGTTGCAATCTCGATGGCATGCCGTTGTAATTTATAGGCAACCTGAGCCGGTGCAAACAGCGAATCTACCAGGTTGTGCTCCGGATGGAAGCTCAGTTCTACTACCGGAAAGGCCGTTACTTCGCCATTAGCGTTGCGGGCAACGATCACCGAAATCTCTTTTTCAAAATCAACCAGCTTCTCCAGCACCGACGGCTCTTCGAAAGCCTTCCCGAAATCTGCTGCGCTAGCTAGGCGTGTCACGCCACGGCCATCATAGCCTTCGCGCCGCAGCTTCTGAAAGGCTGGCAGAAACGGTTCGTTCTCCTGCAGTTCCTGCTTATCTTTCAGTAGCATGAAATCAGCCGAAGGAATGCTGTGCTTCCTGAAGAATTCCTTTTGCAGGCCTTTGTCCTGAATAGTGCGCACCGTTTGCGCATCAGGGTATACTTTTACACCCTCCTGCTCCAGCTTTTCCAGTGCTGCGGCATTCACGTGTTCAATCTCTATTGTTAAAATGTCGCACTGCTTGCCAAACGCATATACGGTATCAAAATCGCGGAAGCTGCCTACAAAAAATTCGTGGCAGCTATCTTTACAAGGCGCGTTGGTATCGGGATCTAACACCAAGGTATACAGGTTAAAATCGAGGCCAGCCTGCAACAGCATCCGCCCTAACTGCCCCCCGCCAAGTATACCCAGCTTTATTTCTCCTTTCATGTATGATAAGTTTTGGATGATCATTTCTCAAAAATACGCATAATGTGCAGAGTGACATAAAACTATCGTTCTTTAACATCGCTCTTCCGGCGCTTTATACTTATACTTAGCAGGTTACGCCGAAAAGATCAGCAGCAATTTTGAAAGGAAGAAGCACCCGTTGCTATCCATCAGCTGCCTGTAGGCTACAACCTTTCTGCGCGGGCGTAGTAAAACTTTGCTTTGCATCACAAATAAGCTATATTTAAAACAAACCTATCGTTCCACAATTTACTTATGGAGATTATACTTGCCACCTTTACCGCTTTGTTCTCTGTTGTAAACCCGTTTGGGGCTATGCCTGTGTTTCTGACCCTCACGCAGGACGACACGCAGGAACACCGGAACCAACAAGCGCTTAAAGCCTGCATGTATATGGTGGGGATTCTGGCGGTTTTCTTTCTGGCGGGGCAGTATGTGCTTAACTTCTTCGGGATCCGCATCCAGGACCTGCGCATTGCCGGTGGCCTGATGATCATGCGCGCCGGATTTGATCTGCTAGCCCCCGGAGCAAACAAGAAAAAAATTGCACCGGATGTGGTAGAAGAAGGCCAGCTGAAAGAAGATATTTCGTTTACGCCGCTGGCAATGCCCATGCTCTCCGGCCCCGGCGCCATTGCAATTAGCATCGGGCTGTTCACCAAATCCCTTTCTATTCTGGACATGGCCATGATCCTGGTAGGAATTGTATTGCTCGCTATCGTCAGCTACATTGTGCTGCGCTTTTCGCACCAGCTGACGCGCTACATGGGCAAATCCGGCCTGGCGGCACTCTCCCGCATCATGGGCTTTATCGTACTCTCCATTGGTGTCAACTTCATCGTGTCAGCACTCACAGCGCTGTTTTTTACCGAGCGGTAAGTTAGTGCGATACCTTTAAGGTGTTGGTGAATTCATGATCTGGAGACATGGGAACCTGGAGGTGCTTTTAAGAGGCAACTCACGCTGCATCTATGATGATATTCGGAAATCTGACATTATTGACGGTGTATGCGCCTTGCTGTATAGATTCAACAAAGTATGAAGTAGATGTCGTTGAGCTTAAATCATGCTGCTTCAGAAGTTTCAACAACTCACAAACGTTAATGAAAGCCAGCTTCATGTAAGCCGTCTGTATTCAGCTTTGTGTATGCATCCGTGTCTCTAAAACCTCCTGATTCCCTCGGCCAGATCCGTGATGAGCAGGTCGGCCATCAGGTTATGCTGGGTAGTGCTGTTTAGGGTCTATGTAAAACATGAATGGCAATGGCTAAAAATTGATGCGTTTCTTAGCCACTGCCACTGCTTTTCTCCAAAGGAGTTGTTCATTGGGCATGAATGAAGCTATCACTAAGTTTGACATTGTAGACAGTATACTTATCTTTCTCCTTCTCGTTAGGCTCAACGAAGTAAAGGTTATACTTATCATTGAACTTTAAGTCATACTGCTTTAATAGCCTGACCAATTCATCAAAGCTGATGAACTCCAGTTTCTTATAAGCCGAGTCTGAGATAACTCTCATGGGCTCAGAAACCTCACCCACCTCAGGATTATTATGTCCTAAAAAGGAAATCCAGCCTCCTGGATGACAGGTGCATCTTATCAAAAAACCGTATCCCGTAGATTTACGCGTAGTTTTGATAGTCACAGTACGCTCATATACCTTCTTATTATAATCAATTTTTTCCTTATCCAGCTTGAAATACAGGTTTTTCTTAACTTGCTCTTGCCCCTGTACGCTCAGTCCCCACAAAAGCAGGAGGCAGAGCAAGAAGGCCATTTTTAGCTTTTGCATTATTTGTTTAGTTACAGCCATCTGTAGTGCTTTGTTTTAACGTGAACTCGGAAATTAAACGGGTAAAAATCAGCATTTTACACAAACAATAAGGCTAAGGAGCAGGTAGAATA
>NZ_JBDIZJ010000016.1:0-103898 GCF_039748935.1 Pontibacter chitinilyticus | reverse complement strand
AATGAGAATAGGGGATGCTTCAAATCCTACGTTTAGCCCACTTTGAAAATGGAGGTGCCGGATCTCGTTATACCTCCGTTTTCTGGGACGCAGGCAGGGCCCGGCGGCAGGAGCGGTGCACCCGCTTGCAAGAGGCCTGTTTTATACACTCGTTCCGTAAATATGCAGGGAAAGGCGCGTATGGCTGCTTTTCCCTGGCTTTGTCAGTGCACGGGCCGGGGCCTTGTGCTTGGCTCCCCCAAGAAGCCCCCACAAATCCACCCGGCGCCCCCCTCCGAGCCACCACAAATCCCCCTACCAGCCCCCTCTTAACCACCATCAAACCGCCACATCAGATCGGCAGGGGGCCGCAAGTGCCGGCACTTTGCGGTCTCCGATCAACGGTTGCTCCTAACCGTCCCATTATTCCGGGGAATTGTGATACGTAAACCTGCGGTTGCACCTGGTTTGCAAACAGAGTGCAACCATGGCAGAACTAAGCGAGCGTAGTGGTGGTTCCGCCTCTGCAGGCTGCCGCTTACCCTTCCGGCAGTGAAAAGCGCTTCTACTTTGAGAAGCGACTAATACAGCGTCAATTTACCCTTGCCTTTCCATTGGAAGCAAACCAGGTGCAAACCATTTGCAAACTAAGGGAAAACCCCATTAACGGCTACAATGGTCAAGTGAGCTATCAACTGGATATTTTATAAAAGTATTCTACTGTTTTGATACGTTGGCAGTGTGGGTAGTTTTTTGGCCGACTCCGGAAAGCATTCATTACCTATTGTTGCAGACTATCAACAATAGGTGGCACCAGTACATATCGTGTTGTTAGTGATTCTAACACGGTCCAAATTAATGTATAGCCGTTTGATTTAAGCTCCTCCTCAGATAATTGCTTCTGATTATATCATTATAGTTTATATATAAACTAGTCAGCTTAAATGAGCACGATGTCATTATTTAACTCAGAGCTTCTACATACTCTTGGTTCACTCGGAAATAATCACAAGTGACTGCTTCATTAGATGTACACTTGATCTTTCTGAACTTGCAGAATATAGCTTTATCTCCATCATCATCCATCAGAAAGTCTCGGTATTCATTGATGGCGTGATATCTACAGATAAAACAGTTTTTAACTTTTAAGCCTTTCTTATAAGCCTGTGCTATTGACCTGAAGTATTCTCTACGTACATCTGGTGGGCTTCTTTGTATTTCAGCGAACTGAAGGTCATTTTTTACTTTATTGATATAATTCTGCGCATGTGACAACGTCATGTTAGGTCGAAGTATACATTTGCCGTCATTGAAAACAGCAGATAAGCAAAATCCTTTGTGAGTACAGGAGCCGCCACATCTGTTCCGTATATCATCTTTAAATTTAAAGTTGTAGAACTTTAAACGATCACTTTCAACTAAACTATGGCCTTTTAATATATCGAGGTCAGTTTCCTCAGTTACGGTAAGCTCAATGATCCTATAGTTGGAGTGTAGCTTATTGATCGAGGAGAGGTGTGTAACCGCAATCTCAATGAAGATTTTCTCTTGCCCATTTCTTGAGTTTAATAAAAGGTCAGGAACAAAATCGCCCTCTCGCTTTTCCTCGACAATATCTTTGAAGACTGTGGTTAAATCAAACTTATCCTCTACTTCATCTAGGGTACATTGTAACCCGTGCTTTTGCTCTAAACTGTTACAAACAACATTGCGGGTAAAGTTCAGGTAAAAGGGGACTCCTAGTGTAAGGCACATTTGGTACTCAGCAGCACAAATTGCTTTGCCTAATTTGTGCAGATAAGTTTCTCGGGAGCAGGTTACTTCCTCTTTATGTGCAAAGTGTTTTCGTCGAATACTGCCTAGCTTCGGTACGAGGTGCCGACCACAGGCAAGGCAGGTAAAAACTTGGTTAGAGGGCTTATCTTCTTTACTGAGGGAATTCACATCAACCAGTTTTAGCTGATGATCATGTGCGTACCTATAGTTAATGTTACTCATGCTTTTACACTGTAGCCAGCTTAACATGCCGATCCATGCAGCATCAGGATAGTGTTCATTTTGAGCGCTTACTTCACCCACTACAGATTCTGCCTAGCAAGTAGTAGAGTAAGAGCTGCTGTTAACTGATTTATTTCTCCAAAGCCACTAAGATTGTCCTAAAGCTCTCCAATCCAGCTTCCAAGTTCTCAATAATATCTTCTGCCAAAGTATCCGGATCCGGCAGGTTGTCCAGGTCGGCAAGCGACTTATCTTTTAGCCAGGTGATATCGAGGCTGGTTTTGTCGCGGGCGATGATCTCTTCGAAGGTGAACTTGCGCCAGCGACCTTCTGGGTTCGTTTCCGGGTGGTAGGTTTCTGTGCGCTTGTGACGGTTCTCCGGGTTGTAGAGCGTAATGAAATCGCGGAGGTCTTCCAGCTTGAGCGGATTCTTCTTTAAGGTATGGTGCACGTTGGTGCGGTAGTCGTATACCCAGATTTCCTTCGTCCACGGGTCTTTGCTGCTCGGCTTGTTATCGAAGAAGACCACGTTGGCTTTTACGCCCTGCGCATAGAATATACCTGTCGGCAGGCGCAGGATGGTGTGGATGTCGGTGGTTTCGAGTAGCTTCTTGCGCACCGATTCACCGGCTCCGCCTTCGAATAGCACGTTGTCTGGCAACACCACAGCGGCCTGACCGGTTGTTTTGAGCATGCTGCGGATGTGCTGCAGGAAGTTGAGCTGTTTGTTGCTGGTGGTGGCCCAGAAATCCTGACGGTTGTAAGTCAGGTCTTCTTTCTCCTGTTCTCCATCTGCATTGGTAAAAGTCTGGCTGCTCTTCTTGCCAAAAGGCGGGTTTGCCAGCACATAGTCGTAGCGCACACCGGCGTCTGCGATCAGCGCATCGGCAGGGGAGATGAAGTTGTCGCTGTTAATGTCGCCGATATTGTGCAGGAACAGGTTCATCAGCGCCAAACGGCGGGTACTGGCTACGATCTCATTTCCGAAGAAAGTGCTATACTTCATGAACTGGCGCTGCTCCCTATCCAACTGGTGGTGCTCCACCAGGTAATCGTAAGCTGCCAGGAAGAAACCACCTGTGCCGCAAGCCGGATCGGCAATGGTCTTCATTGGCTGCGGGTTCACGCACTCCACCATGGCTTTGATCAGGGCGCGCGGGGTGAAGTACTGGCCGGCACCGCTCTTGGTGTCTTCGGCGTTCTTCTCCAGCAAGCCTTCGTAAATGTCGCCTTTGTCCTTCACACCCATCATCAGCCACTGCTCGTTGTTTATCATGGCGATGATCTTGGAGAGCTTGGCCGGGTCCTGGATTTTGTTCTGGCTCTTGGTAAAAATCTGGCCCAGTATACCTTTCTCTTTGCCGAGCTCGCGCAGCATGATGGTATAATGCGCCTCCAGTTCAGCGCCTTTCAGATCAACCAGACTTTCCCAATTGTATTCTGCAGGTATAGGCAGCTGGCGGTTATGCGGGGGCTTAGTATACTCGTCTGCCATCTTCAGGAATAGCAGGTAGGTAAGCTGTTCTAAATAGTCGCCGTAACCCACACCGTCGTCGCGGAGGGTGTTACAGAAAGACCAGACTTTAGAAACGATTGCGGAGTTTTGATTTGACATAAGAAGACTAATTATTTGAAAGTGCTTTTGAAATTCGATAATATCTAGTCTCTAAAGCGGTCTTTCCTCCTTCCATTATTTCGCAGACTGCGGACCGTACATCAATTTTCTGCAAAGCACCATAGCAGCCAGTCCGGATTTGCCCAGAATTAAATGCTAATTCAACTATGGTCTCTGAACTTGCATTTACAGCAATGTTTGGATTGTGAGTAACAACTACAATTTGGCGGTGAGGCTTTAATTTTTTAAATCTTTCAACAATTAGGGTAGTTACCATTCTGCTATCAAGATCATCCTCTGGTTGATCAAGTATTAATGGAACATTGTCTATTGATAATAAAAGGGATAGGATTGCTGCAGTTCTTTGGCCAGCTGAACCACCTTCAATGTCTTCCTCTCTACCTTGTCTTTTTAGCTTTAAAACTATTCTGTCCTCTGGTACCCACAATAAAATTTTATCGATATCTTCTGGAGTTGTTTCTTTTATCTTTTGGATATGCTTTATAAAGCGAAGGCCAATACCCTTACTATCTGTTTCGGTTGCAGAAATCATTTCATTTTTTTTCTGACGTAAAAGTTGCCAACGAACTTCCATTTCATCAGAATTTATAATATCGTTAATGAATCCACCTGAAGGGTGGTCATTTTCATTTAAAGTAAGTATATCATTTTTAAATTCTTCTCCAGACCTCCTAATTATATCCCTGAAAGTTTGTTCAGAATTTGAAAAGTCTCCCAATTCATGTAGGTAAACCGCAATTGTTTCATTGTCAAATTGTGCAGACCAAGTATTGATAACTTCCTTTCTTAATGTCCTTAATTGCCTATGATGAAGAATGATTGTATCGTACTGTGAATTAATCGACCCCACTAGAGTCTCCTTCTCTTCTTTAAGTTTTGTGAAACGATCTAGATTAGTTTCAATCGCTTTTTTCTGGTTTAAGAGGGTTGGGTAATCAATGTTGTTTCCTGTTTGAGTTGCATTTAAAGATTCTATTAAGGCATCATAATCTATTTTAGTTTTTTGAGTATTTTGATACCATACCGAATCTTCAAGGCTATTATCTAAATTTACAGCTGCTACTTTCAAAGCTTCGGCGTAAATTTTAAAATTATTGATACTATCTTCGACTACTTGATTATAAGTATTTACCCCATTTGCTAAAATCTCATCCAAACCCCATTCTTGACTACTGAGGGAAGGTAAAAGTATAGCTTCAATGCAAGCTCTTAAATCGTTAGACAGCTGCTTAGATTTATTAATATGGTCTTTAAATTCTTTGTAAACATCTTGCTCACTCTTATACTTAGTAAGTAATTCATTTCCGAAAGACTCATATACCTTAATTTTTGCGTTAACAGAATTATAACTTTCACGCAATTCAGTTTCTTTCTCTAATTGACTTTTTACCTCCCTATATCTTCTCCAAGTAGCAAACCAAGATTTTTCCAAATCGGAAAGGGTCTGCAGCCATTCATGCTTATTAAACTGTGAATCTATTAATTCTAATAGATGATTAGGACTTTCCGTTAACTCATATAATTCCTTTTGATTGAATATTCTTACCGGAAATAACTTGCTTGTATTGGTTATAGGGCCTAATTCCTCCCAAATTCCTTCATCTTTTAATTCATGAAGAATACAATCATTAGTTTGATATTTCCATTTTAAAGTCAGTAAGCGGCCATCTTTTTGAATTTCAACATCTATTTCAGTTGCTGGTTTAAGCATTCCGACTCCGCCTCTGGAGCCTTCCCTTTTAAAATTATCAATGTCAGCTTTTATTTTAGCTGGAACGCCCTCGCACTTATCTAATGCAATTCTCAGAAAATTTATTATACTTGATTTACCTGAGCCCCGCCCACCTATTAAAGTAGATTGCCACGGGCTAAAATCTATAACCAAAGGGTTTCCATTGCCAGCTTTATATCCATTTCGTACAATTACTTTTCTAATGAAATATCTATCATCAATTTTATTTGGTTTTACATTAGGTACTTCATGCCGGATTATACCATCAAACCCGTCATGGAATGCTAACTTAAGTGCTTCGATACAAGGCTCCTCCATTTTAACCCAAGTATAAGCTGTTCCTACCTGTTCAGGTAAGTGGCTATCTGATCCTACAATCTCAGCTAAATTTAATCTTTCTCTGTGCTGCATGTATGTATCAGGCATTGCATAGTCCTTGTTGACTACTTCAATGGCCAATAAATTTTCTTTTAAAAGTAAATTTCGTACTGTATTTGAACCTCCTAACTTATCGAATAAGCCACAAGCCTTATCTACATGAGCAGGTATAGCTATTCCTCCTGCAGCAATTATTGAGTCAATTACTCCATAAATGGATTTCTCGGTGGTTCCTTCACTATTACCTGCTTCACTTATTGGATAACCTACAGAACCCAATAATGCACTTATGTCTTGGGTGCTCTTAGAAGGGTCAAAAATTGCTAAAACGTGAATTCCTCCATTAACTGTAATTTCAACTCCTGGAAATATTTTAATTGGCCTATATCCTTCAGGTTGTTCGACATCCATTATCAATAACTCAGCCTTTAATTTATCTATCCAATCTCCAGAATTATGATCTGTAATACCTACACAGTCGATTTCTGCAGCCATATAATCTAGTAGCCATTTTCTAGGTGTACTTGTTTTTAAAACAGCTTGATTTACACCTTTGCCATAATCTGACGATGCTGGTGTATGGTTATGAAAATCACATTTCCACCATTTACTACCAGAGATTGAGAAAGATTTCATAGTTATATTTTAGTGAATAATTTTATTTTTAATTTCCTGACTTTTTAAGCCATTTCCGCTACCGTTTTTTCAGCCTTTACTAACTTCCCCTCAAAAGCCTTCTTCAAAATACTCTGCCGCAATGTTTCTGCCTGCTGTATACCTTTTGTTATTGTCTCCTCCACTTTATCGCAGACACTCAAACGGCTTTCTATTTCCTGAACGATTTGATTTTGTTCTTCAATAGGCGGTAAAGGGAAAGGGATTTCTCTACACGTAGTGACCTTTATATTCCATTGCCCTGCTGTTGCTTTAGATGTGTTTTCTAACCAATTTATTGTAACTGGATTTTGAAGGAAATAGGAAATATATTTTGAGATTACATTCTCATTTGGGCGAAACAAAACTATCGCTTGGTTAATATTCCATTCAGGATATTCACTACTAACAATTGAGACTTTACCTAGTGGGGGACCAACAATGTTTATTAGAACATCGTCTGGAAAGCAGATTGATCTTTTAAGGTCTTTCACATGTATTGCCTTGGGTATAAAGGTTGGATTTTTTTTTGAGTTTAAAGTTCCATCAAAGTTTAGGTTGTATACCTTAATGAAAGGCACTTCACCATTGCCCTCAGATAGAAACTCTTTTTTAGGAGTATATCCATTGTTTATAGTTTTTATCACTTTACCAGTTGTTACCCATTTCCAACCCTTCGGCAACTCACCATTCTTAACCTCCGCATTAGTAAACCTCCCCTCAAAAGCCCATTTCAAAACAGCTTGGCGGTATACCTTGAGTTGCTTCAGGGCAGTTTCTAATTGCTCTTTGCCTTTGTCTAATTCGCTGAACAGTTCTTCTATTTTAGCAACGATTTCCTGCTGCTCGGGAAGAGGAGGTACAATGATTTCTAATTGTTTAAGATTAGCTGCTTTTATACCTTTAACAGTAGTTCCAGTTGCTTTTGAATTCAATGCCTTTTGAAATTGAGGACTCATAAGGCTGTAATGCAAGAAGGAGCTATTTAAGAAACCATAGGCTTGGAAAGTTATCATCCTTTGAGCCAAGGCAATACGGGCTGAAGTTTTTAGTCTTGCAACGTTCCCTAATGGCGCTTCAGTGGTAAAAAGTACATCCCCTTCATTTGGTATACCTCTTGTCATCCAACTTTGATAATCATCTTCAGCTATAAACTCGCGGGGCTCTTCGTTGATGTAACCCATCTTCACATTCTTAGCTGTGATAAGAGGAATGCCGGAACTTGTTTTCTTAGGTGTTCTACCTCTGTAGTCTATAAATTTTGCTGAATCCCCCAACTTCTTTACCTCCCAATGTGCAGGAAGTATATTTTTATTAATCATGCTACGCTGCTAACTCCTCGTTTAATTCATTCATAATTTCGTCGGTCTTCTCCTGGAACAAAGACCACATTTTACCCAAACCACCGTGTGCGTTAAAAGGGCTCAGGTCAAAGTCATCGCGCTCAATCCGGAAGCTGTTGGCTACATAATCCTTGATCATGCGGAGCCACTGCATTTGCTCTTCGCTGAACTTCAAAGCGCCTGCCTGCTTTCGGAATACCCAATCCTGAAAGTTGCGGTCCACGGTTTTGTCGTAAGCCGTCAGTTTTTCATCCAGACCGCTCACCCGCCGTATCAGCGCCACCAGGGCCATCAGTTCGTTTTTCGGTTGACCTTCCACTTTCTCCAACTGCTCGTAAGCCCGCCAGATGTTGAGCGGGGCCATGGTAGGTTTATCGGCCTTCAGCGCCTCCACCAGCTCCTTCAGCATCTTATAAGTGAGCTCGCGCCGCTGGTAAGGCTGACCGTAAAAAAGCTGCAAAGCTACGATTTCTGTTTTGTGTTCTTCTATCCAGCTTCTGAAATCGTTTACCAAGTTTTCCGCCTCGGCCTTGTTGTCTTTCACCCAACCGATGTTCACCAGTTCGTCCGGGTTGATGTGGTCAATGATCTGGTCATATTTCCGGCGGATATCCACCACAAAATCCCGCAGCTCGTAGTCGTTGAATACCGCTACTGCCTGGTCCACCAGCTGCTGGTGCTGCTCCTGTATTTTGGCTTCAATGGTGTCGGGTGCAGCGCCGGGGGTCTGGGCTTTTACCTGCTCTGTTATACCTGCCAGGGTATCCGGGTCGTGCGCGTGCAGCAACTGCTTCACCACCTGATTCAAGGTATAGCCATTGGCCTTTTCGGCAAAAGCCATTTTCTCTTTTTCGCTTATTTGCTTGTCGAGCCTGATCAGGCGGTTAGCCAGCGTGGTCAGCATGGCCTCGTCGGTATTGCCCATGCCTATACCTTCCAGCACCTGCTTCAGCGAGAGCCCAGGCTTTTTCTCGAGCGGTCGGCTGTCTGTCTTCCGGCTTTTCTCTACGCCAATGGCATCGATGATCACAAAATGGTCTTTGGTGAACTTAGCCGATGGCGTACCCGAAGCCCGCAGGTCTTCCAGACTCAGGGTGCGCGTGCCACGGCCTTTCATCTGCTCGTAATAACTGCGGCTCTTCACGTCGCGCATAAACAGCAACACTTCCAAAGGTTTAATGTCGGTGCCGGTCGCAATCATGTCTACCGTCACGGCCACACGCGGGTAGTAGCTGTTGCGGAACTGTGTGAGCGTGCCCTTCGGGTCTTCGGTGCGGTAGGTGATCTTTTTGCAGAACTTGTTCTCCTCGGCAAACTCCTCGCGCACAATGTTGATGATGTCGTCGGCATGGCTGTCGCTCTTGGCGAAGATCAGCATTTTAGGCACTTCAAAATTGCCATCCTTGTCATACCGGTCCGGGAACATGGCCGGCAGGTTTTCTTTCACCGCTTTCGTGATCAGCCTGATCTGGTTCACGTTCACCACCTTGTCGTCGAGCTGTTTGGCGTTATACTCCACCTCTTCGTCGAGCGTGTTCCAGAACTGCTTGCGGGTCAGTTTTTCGCGTGTACCCACATACTCGCCCAGTTCTATTTTAGCGCCCTGCTGCGTTACCTTGGTTACAATCTCAAACACATTATAAGGCACCAGCACGCCATCTTCCACGGCTTTCTGGTATCCATAGTCGCAGACAAGGTTCTGGTTAAAGTAGCCAAAAGTGCGGTTATCCGGTGTGGCAGTCAGCCCGATCTGGAAGGCGTCGAAATAATCGAGCACCTGCTTCCAGAGGTTGTAAATACTGCGGTGGCACTCGTCAATCACCACGAAGTCAAAAAACTCCATCGGGATTTTCTCATTATATACCACCGGCATCGGTTCCTTGGGCTGCCACTTGTTGCCCTCGTTTGGGTTTTCCTCCTCGTCCTTCTCGTCGAGCGGCGTACCCTTCAAAATATAGTAGAGGCGTTGAATGGTGCTGATGTATACCTGACTATCGTCCGGCACAAAGGAACTGCTGAGTCGGGTGAGTCCGTACAGCTCCGGGAAAAGTCGGTTATCGTCCTGCGGCAGGAATTTTCTAAACTCCTGCTCTGCCTGTTCGCCTAAGTTCTTGGTGTCTACCAGAAACAAAACTCGCTTGGCCTTGGCAAACTTGAGCAGACGGTAAATAAAGGTAATCGCCGTAAAGGTCTTACCCGAACCCGTCGCCATTTGAATCAGCGCCTTCGGCCGGTTCTCACGGAAAGACTGCTCCAGGTTGGTAATCGCCTCTACCTGACAGTCACGCAAGCCATCGGTTGGGAGCTCAGTTATATCGTAAAAGCGTGCTCGTAACGTTTTCTCTTCCTTTATCCATTTCTGAAAAGTCTCGGGTCTGTGGAAGGTGAAAACCGAGCGGGAGCGGGGCTTAGGATCGCGGTAATCGGTGAAGCGGGTAACAGAGCCGGTACTCTCGTACACGAAGGGCAGCGGATCATTGTCAATATACTTTAGCTTAGCCTTTGCATACTCTGTAGACTGATCTTCATGTACCGTCAGTTTGTGCCCTTCTTCCTCACGCTTCGCCTCAATTATGCCAACAGGCTTCTTATCTACAAACAGCACATAGTCAGCAGGTCCCACATCCGTTTGCCACTCTCTTATGGCTACACCAATTGAGGCACTTAGATTGAAGGTTTTCTTATCCTGGATTATCCAGCCTGAAGCTGTCAGCAGCTCATCTATATAGTCGCGGGCAATTTGTTCCGGCTTCTGGTTCATGAACGCAGCAAATCTTATTGGTGCTTAAGATATTCTCTGTATACACCTAGTTTATTTTCATTTCCAGTTATCATTCAGTAAAAGATTGAATGATAGATACAAAGCTGGTATATAGTGTCTGTTTTAAAATAACAAGGTACAACATAAATAAAAGAATATGTAAATATTTATGAATAAGTTCTTGTTTAAAATGTTTGAATAAATTTATATTTGCAAACAAATGATATTGGTCATCTTGAAAGGCCTAAATTTATCAGCAGCTATATGGCAAATGTCAGCTTCAATTTACTTAAGGCCAAGAAGAACAAGAATGGTGAGTGTCCTGTAATGATGGTGTTGACGTTTGATGGTATTAGGATAAGGAAGCAGCTGAAGGTTAAGGCTAAAGAGAAGCATTGGAGTGATGCCAAGAGCCGGTTGAAGCCACCTCTGAAAGGAGAGCCTGACAACAATCATGAAGTCTATAACGCTGTGCTGGATAGGTATCAAGCCAAAGTAAGAGACATTTTCAATAATGCTTTGCTTCATGATATAAAGCTGACGAAAGAATATGTAGGGAACCAGCTGAACGAGCAGTTCCTTTCTCTTGTCAGAAGTAGGCCTTTCTTTGAGGTGTTTGCAGAGTTTACGGAGTCATATAAATCCACCAAGGCAGAGAGAACCTATAAGAAGCATAATACGGCTTTAAGCTTTTTCAAAGAGTTTCAGAACTACACTAAGTATGACATGCGGTTTGATAGCATCAATCTGGAGTTTTTTGACAGGCTTCAGCGGTATGCTTTTATTGAAAGAGCTGCAAATGGTAAAAAGGTTTGTTTGGACAACTACTTCGCGGTACTGGTAGCGTCTTTAAAAACTTTTCTGACATGGGCGCATGAAAGGGGGTACAACAGATTTGAGGTGTATAAGAAGTTTAAGGCATCCGGACGGGACATTGATATCATTTACCTGACTTTCGATGAATTGATGAAGCTCAACGACTTTACCTTCGAAGACGAAAGGCATAACAGGATTAGGGATATCTACTGCTTTGGCTGTTTCACCGGCTTGCGTTACTCAGATCTAATGGCTTTAAACCCCAGCCATATACAAGGCAACGTGATTACCAAAACGATTGTGAAGACTAAAGAGAAGTTGAAGATATATCTTAATGACTTTGCGCTTGATATACTGAAGAAGTATGAAAATACGCCTTATTACCCATTACCTAAAATATCAGAGCCTAAGTTCAACAAGCTCATAAAAGACTGTTGTCAAGAAGCGGGGATTGATAAGCACGAGACAATTACGAAGTATTCAGGAGGTAAGGCTACCGTAATAACAGTTCCAAAGCATGAGTTAATAACCTCGCATACTGCCAGGAAAACATTCACCACACTATCAGTAGAAGATAACGTGAATTTGAAGGTGCTAAAGAGTATGACTGGTCATAAGAAGGATGCCAGCTTCAACAAATATATAGATATTGCCGATTCATTCCAGGAGAAAGAAATTGATCGCACTTGGAACAAGAAAGCGCGCGAGCAAAAGCAGAAAAAGAATGGGTAAAATAACTGTTAAGCATTATTTGAATAAAAGTTTAGCCAAAAGAGGTGATACTGATGAGTCCGTGTCTCAGATTTATGTTCAGATAACAGTAAAAAGACAAGTGAACAAAATAAGAAGTAGAGCTCATAAATTTCTCTCTATCAAAGAAAATGAGCTTCAAATGACACAAAAAGAATTTGATATAGCACTAACTAACAAAGATAAAGGTATAGGCAAAGCTTTATTCTTAGAGTGTAGTTACGTGAAAGATTTAATTGCATTTTTAAATCCTTTCGAAAGAGAGGAATTTTCAGTAAAAGATTTTACTAAAATATATGAGATAGCTACATCTAAAGTTAATGAAGATTTAGATATCTCAGGTAAGATGCAATTAATCAGAATCCTAGGAGGGAACTGGGAAAATGTTAATAAAATGATTAATTGGGACCTGCCTTTCAATTTGATATTAGACGGCCTTGAACTAATTGGTAGTAAGAACAAAGATTTTAATGAAGATATTCTCTGTGATAAAATTTTGGTGCCCTATAAAGTAGCTATTCGACATATTGATGAGTTTCTTGTAGAGAATGCAGGCCAGACAAACTATGGTTTGGATAATTGTAATAGTTATATGCTGTATTGGATTAAAAATGAATTGTATGTGAGTTTTGTTAAATTTTTGTCTGATAAGAAATATATACATCCTGAGCTTGATTCTGCAGTGCATGCAGTATTAATATTAAGAAGTAAAGCAATAGGGGCAAAAATGAAGCTACTGAGTTTAAAAGTATAATTATTTAAATAAATATAATTTTTTTCAAAATGTTTGCAAAAAATATAGTGTGTTAACAATGGTAAAGAGAGACATTTATATTCATAAGCCTATGATCAAAAATGAAGTAGTAGTTATTACAATGTCAAAGCAAGAGCTGGATGACTACATTGAAAAGTACAAAAGGAGCGATATAACTCAAGACAGAGAAAAAACTGCAGAAAGGTTAACCCAGAAACAGGCTGCAGCTTTATTTGGAGTTACACCAGCCACCATCATCAGATGGCAAAAGAAAGGAGAAATCCCTGTTAACAAAGTTGGAAGAACAGTCTTCTATTTTAAAGATCAACTGCTAGAAGTGGCAAAGAAGAATCCTGCTATGCTTAAATAAGCTATAAAAATGATTCATAGGTTTAAATAAGTAGGGCGCTAACTGCCATTAACGCCCTACATGTTGAGCTTAACTACAATTAAACTCAGATAATATGTTAACAACAAAGGTACTAAATTATCAACTCTTAACACTTATTGAAACGTGCACTATCAAGACGTCTTCAAGCTCATTCAGATATGTGAAACAAACTTATCTGCACACCCTTCATAAGAACAAGGTAACGAGTGTTCATGTCTTAAGGAATGTCCTATGAAAGAATCCTACATATTTATAGTTGAGGGAGTGATAAGAGAAACTGTAAAACAATTTAATTATGCTTTGACAGTTGATCGGGAAGATTTTGAAAGGTATAAGGCATCTATATACAGTAAAATTGGTGTTGTTGAGAAGTGGGATCGGAAGATTACTGCTTACATGGATGCTTATAATGAGCTGGAGTTCCTTTTAAATCGAGCTATAACAGTTGATCATGAAAGGTCAACTTATCTGCAGCAAATAAGCAAACTGAAGGATGAAGTGAAGAGGCTAAAAACCTATTTACATCTACTAACTATCACAAAACCAATAGAGGTCGAAGAGCAGGTAAAGCTTAAGACAGAGCAGCGGATTATTCAGCTATGTAAGCAAGCAGAGCAAGAACTGAATAATGAAATAGAACTAATCAAGAAAGCCAGTATCATTGATGATAAAGCTTCAGAAAGGAGGGTAGCCTAATGAAGCAGACTAGTACAAACGTTGAACAAATCATTAGCAAACCGAATTCAGGCCAAAATCACACATCACTAACCAATCGCAAACCGTGTAACCAAACTGCTTTCACACCAAAACAAAACCAAAGCCGAACATCAGACAACGCTGTAGGCATAGATGAAATTGAGAAAATCTGTGAGGAGTATATGAAGGTGGGTACTACTTACTATCGTGAGATCAATATACCGGCTGCAACACCTGGGAAATATTTAGGCAAGAGACTTGATGCTTGGACCAGAACAGCCATTGAAGATGATTACGGTAAAAAAGCCGCTAGAGAGATATGTAACAGAATGCCAAAATACAAAGCATTTGTAGTAAGGCCTGAGCATATAAATTACCAGAGAAATATAGAAGGGTGCTACAATCAGTACGATACTCTTAAGTATCATCCCTCTGAGGAAGCTTCAGATTTTCCTGTAACAGAGAGTTTCTTGAAGCACATATTTGGAGATCAGTATGAAATAGGGTTAGACTATTTGCAGTTGCTTTACACTAAGCCGTTGCAGAAACTCTATATACTTTGCTTAGTTTCTGTTGAAAGAAATACAGGGAAGACAACTTTTCTGAATTGGCTACGACTAGTATTTTGTAAAAATGTTACGCTGATTAATAGTGAGGATGTTGAAGGAAGGTTTAATAGCGATTGGACCTCAAAACTGCTGGTTTGTATTGATGAGACCTTTATAGATAGTAAGAAGGCAGCTGAAAGAATCAAGAGCTTGTCTACTACCAAAACATTTAAAACAGAGGCCAAGCAGAAGGACAAAGTTGAAACAGAATTCTTTGCCAAATTTATATTCGCCTCTAACAACGTTGCTAATTTCCTGCCAATAGATGAAGGAGAGATCAGGTATTGGGTGAGATATGTTAAGCCATTGTGTAGTGATAATGTAAATCTGTTAAATGAGCTTGAGCGCGAAATTCCTGCTGTTCTTTACCACCTTAAAAAAAGAGAACTACATACTCCTAAACCCTTATCCAGAATGTGGCATAAACCTGAAGATATTTGGACACCTGCTCTTGAAGTAGCAATGAATGGGAATAGGAGTAGAGTTGAGCAACTGATGATGGATGCGGTGAAGGAGTACTTTCTTGATTTTAATGAAGACTTGAGAAAACAAGGAGAAGATTCTTCTTGGCTCAAGCTTACTGCTACTGACATTGCAAAACTAATGTCTAACGCATCTGGAAGCTCGGTAAGATTTAATCCTAGTGATATCAAGAAAGTGCTTGATAAGTGGAAGCTTACACCAACTAACAGCTCCTATAAATTTTATACCTGGATTGAGGTGCCTGATGGGAGTGAAGGTAGCAAACATGTCGCACATGCAGCAAACAAAAAGGGTAGGTATTATGAGATACCCATTGAAAAATTAGAGCTTTAACTGTTGAAGGATTGAAACTCTCTGATGAATAATAATAACTTGTTATATATCAGAGAGTTTCAGTTTTGTAAAAAGTCAACTCCATTTCAACTGACTGTCAACGGTTCAACTTTCAATCAACTCTTCAACAGCTTTCAACAAGCTCAATATCATACGTCAGATGATGTATTTAATTGATGTGCAGCATGTTGTTTAGAACAATCAACGAGTCAACAGTAGATAGAGGATACACACAAAAGTGTAGCTAATATTGGATCCTGTTTAAGAAGGAATTAAAGCAGGTTAAAAGAGGCGTCAGAAATTCTATTGAATGTTTTGCCACCATTTCTGCCACCTATAAACAAAATAAGCCACTGATAATCAGCGGCTTATTTGCTATAAAAGTACCTTGGGCCGGAGTCGAACCGGCACGAGTGTAACCTCACAGGTGTTTGAGACCAGCGCGTCTACCAATTCCGCCACCAAGGCATATTCCTTTTCAGGAACGTGCTGCAAACTTATATAATGTTTCCTGAATTCGCAACAGGTATTTCTTCTTCAGATAGTAAGTTTTTACCAGCTGCAGCGCCTCTTCTTTCGTAATGCCGTGCAATTCCGGGTAGCGCTGCAGCACCGGCAGGATGTCGTTGTCGAGCTGCGCCACCAGGCCATTGCTTTGCTCGCCCACTTCGTGCAATTTGGCCGCATCAAAGTCAAACTCCAGCTCCATCAGCTCTTCGTTCAGTTCCATCATCTCCATCAGGAACTCCGAAGGCAGTTCATTTTTACCCCCTTCCTCCAGCAGCCCATGCTCCTTCAGGATATACTGCATGCGCAGGTCGGCGTCGGAAAGGGTGCGATAGGCGTTGGTGTTCTCGGTAGAAAGCTGCAGGATCTCGTCCTGCTTTTCCTGTGGCTCATTTGCGAAGAAGTCAGGATGGTAGGCGCGGCTCAGTTCGTAGTATTTCGCCTTCAGGACCTTCTCGTCCGGCAAAAAGGTCTCCGGCATATTATAAAACGCAAAGTAGTTCTTCATTTATCAGTTGGTATTTAGCGGGTAACAGAAACCGCCGGTTGCGGCAGTTTATACTTGCAAAGTACGGGAAAAGCGGGCATTGTGTGGCTATAAAGAAAAAGCGCGGACAGCTGGCCGCCTGCAACGGGCTTTATACTTTACCGGGAGGCGCTGAAAACCGGCGGTTTGTTCTTTAATTAACTATTTGTAACTATTTGATTTCTCTTTGAAAATCAGTACTATTAATTCCGGATTATAACAAAATATTAGCGCTATAACAACAAACCTATCATGGCAAAGCAAGTATAAAGCTTAACAGTAATTACGTGGCAGCAGCATGCTTACCCGTACTGCGGCAGCCGGAAAGCTCCCCTGTACCAGGCAATAGGCCGGCGCTCTCGTTTGATGCAATTAAATTAACAGAATATGAATAGAAGTATACGTAAAGCAGCCCCCTGTTGCCCCAGTAAGTATAGCCGGCGCTTGCAGGCTTTAGCGGCTAAACTTAGCTGAAGCCTGCAAGCGCTCCCCATACTACCTGTTGCTTTACGTACCTGCTCCTCCGTTGAATAAACCTGCCGGGAAAGCCAGCAAAAGCCCTGTTGATTTGAGGCGCTTTCCTTGTCCCGGAGTTTTCAGTCACCACTGATCTTTAGCAACAGCTGCGCCGCAGGTTTCTGGCAGGAGCGCAGCCGCCAGACCAACACCAGGTAAGTATACGTAGTCTTGTTCCCTTGCTCATTCCTAATGCACCAAATTACCCGCTTGCTATGCTAAACATTTACAAACCCCTTTGTCTGCTTACCCTTTTTCTTCTCCTGGGATTAGCTGTGCCACTTTCGGCTCAGAACGCGATTCGCTTAGGCACCTCCGCAGAGGTGGCCGCCTCCTTTAAAATCCGAACAGAAGCCAATGGCTTAAAAGCTTCCCGCCCCGGTCGCCTGATACGGCAGTTGTTGCCCGGTCAGGATTCCCTGTTGCTGCGCCTGCAAGTCAGCAAAACGGAGGGGCATGCTGATGTGTTTATCGGTGAGGTGGCCAACAAAAAGAACAGCACCTTTTTCCTGAAGGTAAATGGCCGGCAGCTGTCCGGTTACATCATCTTAAAAGATCAGAAAAAGGCTTACAAGTATACTTCCACTGCTGCCGGGTTGGTTTCGCTGCAGCAGGTAGACATCGACAAAGTGCTTTGTATTGAATACCAGCGCGGTTCCGCAGCCGGCAGTACTGCCCCGCAACAGGTAACCAGCGCCGAAGCAGCTATTGATATTACAACGCTGCAGAGCTTGCCGGGCGCTGCCGCCGTCGTGCTGCTGGACTTTGACGGGCAGTATGTAAAAGGCTCATACTGGAACAACGGCGATCCCATTGATGCAGCTCCGGCCACGTTGAGCTCGGCAGAGATACTGGAGACCTGGAAGATGATCAGCGAGGATTATGCGCCCGTTTCTGTGAACATCACCACCAGCGAAGCGGTATATCAGCGTGCGCCAGTAAACCGCCGGGTGCGGGTTATTTTTACACCTACCAACTTCTTTTACCCGAATGCCGGCGGCGTGTCGTATGTAGGGGCTTTTACCTGGGGCGACGATACACCTAGTTGGGTGTTTAACAGCGGTGCCAAGTTTGCCGGTGAGGCCGGTTCGCATGAAATAGGGCATGCGCTGGGTTTGTCCCACGATGGCCGCACATCGCCGGCAGAAGCGTATTACTACGGACAAGATTCGTGGGCACCCATTATGGGAGCGGGCTATAACAGAAGTATGGTGCAGTGGAGCAAAGGGGAGTACCTGTATGCTAACAACACAGAAGATGACCTGAGCATCATCACAACACAAAACGGGTTTGGCTATAAGCCCGACGACCACGGCAACACGGCCAGCAGCGCCACTCCGTTGCAAGTGGATGGCGCCGGCAATGTGAGTGCCACAACCAATACCGGCCTTATTACCACCAGCAGCGATGTGGATGTTTTCTCTTTCAGCACAGGAGGAGGCCCCGTGGCCTTGACCGTGGCATCAGGCAGCACCTATGCCAACCTGGATGTTTTGCTAACTTTGAAAGATGCTTCCGGTAAGACGCTCGTCATTTCAGATCCGGCGGCCCTGTCTGCCTCCATCAGCCAATCGCTGAAGGCCGGTACCTATTATCTGTATGTGAAAGGGGCAAAGGGCGCTTTGGGCGCTGATTCAAACTATGGCTCCCTGGGCGGCTACACGATCTCAGGTTCTATTTCAACGGCCAATGCTAGTACTGTCAGCGTCGCCCGCATCACTTCGGGCGGCAGCCAGTATACCGACAGCCAGTCCCATACCTGGAGTGCCGATGCATACTTCAGCGGCGGGCTTACTTCGGCGAAATCTTTTGATGTGGCAGGCACCACGGATGATGCGCTGTACCTCAAGTACCGTTATGCTTCGGCAGGAGCGCCCTTCAGCTACAGCATTCCCGTGAGCGCAGGCACTTACCGTGTGAAGCTCTACTTTCTGGAGCCATACTTTGGAGCACCGGGCGGCAAGACCAGCAGCCTGACTGGTGCCCGCGTCTTCCATGTGGATGTGGAAGGCCAGCGGGTGCTCAGCAACTATGACATTTATACCCAGGACGGGGCTGGCAAAGCCGTGGTGAAGACCTTTGAGAATGTAGCCGTAAGCGATGGTAATCTGACCATCGCCTTTACTTCGGTTAAAGACAACGCCATCATCTCCGCTATTGAGTTGCAGAAAGTACCGGATGTGGTGCAGTATACTTTATCGGTAGGCACTACGGGCAGCGGTACAGTGAAGAAGAGCCCAGATCAGCCTAGCTATGACAGTGGCACAAGCGTAAGCCTCACCGCCACGCCAGCTCAGGGGTACGTGTTCACCGGCTGGAGCAGCAACGCCTCCGGTACTATGAACCCGCTGGTGGTGGTGATGAACACCAACAAAACAGTAACGGCGAACTTTGAGCCCGCCAGCGTCGCCCGCATCACTTCGGGCGGCAGTCAGTATACCGACAGCCAGTCCCATACCTGGAGTGCCGATGCTTACTTCAGCGGCGGACTTACTTCGGCGAAATCTTTTGATGTGGCAGGCACCACGGATGATGCGCTGTACCTCAAGTACCGTTATGCTTCGGCAGGAGCGCCCTTCAGCTACAGCATTCCCGTGAGCGCAGGCACTTACCGTGTGAAGCTCTACTTTCTGGAGCCATACTTTGGAGCACCGGGCGGCAAGACCAGCAGCCTGACTGGTGCCCGCGTCTTCCATGTGGATGTGGAAGGCCAGCGGGTGCTCAGCAACTATGACATTTATACCCAGGACGGGGCTGGCAAAGCCGTGGTGAAGACCTTTGAGAATGTAGCCGTAAGCGATGGTAATCTGACCATCGCCTTTACTTCGGTTAAAGACAACGCCATCATCTCCGCTATTGAAGTGGAAAGAGTTTCTGCCTCAGCGGCTATAGCAGCTATAACACCAGCTGAAGCTTTGGACAACCAAGCGGCCTTCATGGGGAAAAGTATAGCCGTATACCCGAACCCTTTCTCCGACAGAGTGCACGTAAGCTTTACCGTAACACAGGCTCAGCCCGTAGCTATTGAAATTTTTGATACGCAGGGTAGGGCAGTAGCAACGCTTTACAAAGGCCAGGCTGCTGCCGGGCAAGCATATGATTTTGACTGGTCGCCTGATGCGGGGTTGGCCGCAGGTATGTACCTGCTCCGGTTGCATACTGCTGATAAAACCAGCTCTCAAAAGATTATCCTGAACAGGTAAGAAAACGGAAGCCAGCCAGGTTACTGGCGCTACAAAGAACAGCCTTCATCCGCCTTTGTATAATTGGGCGGATGAAGGCTGTTCTTTTGCGAATAACGTGCTGAGCGTGTTTATTGCTCCTTTATACTATAAAGCTGCTAGCGGGTAATGTGCTTGTTTGTATCATGCTCCCCTAAAAGAGCTTCGGCAGGGTTCTATACTTCCACCTGCTGCAGGGACCAGGCTTGGGGCTTTTCGGTGAAGAGCGCTTTTGTGGCAGGCCATACAGTGCCGAACAGTTCAGAGTGGCGGTAACGGTTCAGGTGTTCTTCTGAGTCCCAGAGGCTGTAGGTGCTGTATACGTTTGGTTGTTTAATGTCCTGCAGGAGCTCTACATGACGGCATCCATCAAAGGCCTGTATCTTATCCCTGGACTGCCGGAAAATCTCCAGGAACTCAGCTGTCTTGTTCTCCTGAAACGTCATCCGGACAATGCGAACTATCATAAATTCGAATAATGACTTTTAAATAAATGGTAAGAATACCGAATTAAAAAAGCATTAATACTGCCTTATTCAGTCATTCAGCTATTCAGAATTCAAAATTAACTCCCCGGGTAAAAGCGCACATCTACCTGCGAGTCGAAGCCGAGGCCGAGGAGTTCGGCGGCGTGGCCTTTGTTGATGCCGATGCAAAGCTGGCCCTGGCTGTTGTAAATGCAGCAGCAGTCGCCATCGTCTACCTGGGTATAATTGGGCATGATGCGGCCAACTGTTTCGCGGGCAAAGTGGATGGTGAAGGTGCGGCCGTGGGCAATGGTGTCGATGCTGTCGCGCGTAATGTCGGTGATCAGGTTGCCATAGCGGTCAACGTGGATCACGTGGCCGGAGATGGCATGATCGCCGAGGCGTAGCTGGCGGTTAAGCAGTTGCCGGAAGTCATGTGTGCGCTCGCCAAGCACCTCCAGGTCGCCCCCTTTAGCCAGGAACACGGCGGCAGGTGCCAGGAGTTCTTTGGCCGGAAAAGGCAGCAGCGGGTTGTTGGTATGCAGTTCTACCACCACTTCCGGGTGTCCGTCGGTCAGCAGCGAGAGCAGGCCGTTATCTGCCAGTAAAAAATAGTGTCCTTTATACTTCGCAGCATGATATTTGCCGTATTTACTACCATGCGTGTCTACGGCAGCCAGGTGCACAGTGCCTGCCGGAAACTCCCTGAAAACCGAGCCCAGCACATACTGCGCATGCGCAATGTTGTACGGTTCGATGGCATGCGACACATCCACGATGGTTGCCTGCGGCTCTTGCGAAAGGATTTTAGCTTTTACAGCGGCTACGTAGTGATCGTTGTACCCAAAATCAGATGTAAACGTAATTACAGCCATACTCGAACTATAATTTAGGTAGATTTGTAATATTATATATCAGATTTAGTTAAATTAAGAAAAATATCCTAATACAACTATATACGGAAAAAACATTTGGTAGAGAAAGTAATAACACTAGAGAATGTCTCTCTGATTGATTTTCTGGGGACAGAGAATCAGAACATTAAGCAACTGGCTGCTGCTTTCCCAAGCAGTAAGATTATCTCCAGAGGTAACGAAATCAAGATCCAGGGCCAAACGCCTGAGATCACTAAAATTCACGAGATTCTTTCGTCGCTGATAGACCATTACCACAAGTTCGGGAAAATTACGCATAATAGTGTAAATAGATACCTCTCTGCCGATTCTTTTACGGATGAGGAGGTAATAGTTACATCTCCTGACGTGATTCTGTATGGCAGCAAGGGCGGCATCATTAAAGCCCGCACCGCTAACCAGCAGAAACTGGTGGATACGGTGGAGAAAAACGACCTGACCTTCGCCCTCGGGCCAGCCGGTACAGGTAAAACGTACATCTCCGTAGCACTGGCTGTACGGGCGCTTAAGAATAAGGAAGTGAAGAAGATTATCATTTCCCGCCCTGTAGTAGAAGCCGGCGAGAGCCTGGGCTTTTTGCCCGGTGACATGAAGGAGAAGGTAGACCCTTACCTGCGCCCGATCTACGACGCGCTGGAAGACATGATTCCGGTAGAGAAGCTGAAGTACTACCAGGAAAACAAGATCATCGAGATTGCGCCCCTAGCTTACATGCGTGGCCGTACGCTCAACAATGCTTTTGTACTGCTGGACGAAGCGCAGAATACCACGCCCGCTCAGATGAAGATGTTCCTGACGCGTATGGGGCCACACGCCAAAGTAATGGTAAATGGCGACTGGTCGCAGATAGACCTGCCGCGTAACCAGCGCTCAGGTTTGATGGAAGTGCTTAATATTTTGCGCGGTGTAAAAGGCATCGGCTTTGTAGAGATGACGACGGAAGACGTGGTGCGCCACCGCCTGGTAAAAGAGATTGTAAATGCCTACTCCAAACTGGAGGAAGAGCGCCGCGCTGCCCGCGAAGAAGCGAAGGCTTCTGAAGAACAGGAACCGGCCAAAGTGAACAGGCGCAGCCGCAAACCACAGCAGGAGCCTGCTGCTTAGGCACGCTTTGGCTCCAGCGTAGTAATTCTCAAGTAAAAAGCAGAGACGCATCTGGTTGCGTCTCTGCTTTTTTCAAGACCTTTGTATCTTGCCGCATGGTTGAACTGAAAAGAATAGATAACGAGCGGGACCTTAAAACCGCTTTCTCGATACGGGAGCAGGTATTTGTGCAGGAACAACAGGTGCCCCGCGAGGCAGAGTATGATGCGCACGAGCCGGTTTCACAGCATTACCTCGCCACCTATGAAAGCGTGCCCTGTGGCGCTGCCCGTTGGCGCGTAACAGATAAAGGAGTTAAGCTGGAGCGCTTCGCAGTGTTGCCGGCTTACCGAAACAAGAACGTTGGTAGCGAGGTGCTGCAGGCGGTGCTGGAAGATGTGCAGACGGCATACCCAAACCAGAAAATATACTTGCATGCCCAGTTGCCGGCAGTAAACTTTTACCTGCGCCACGGCTTTGTACCGGAAGGCGATCTGTTTACGGAGTGCGACATACAGCATTATAAAATGGTGTACAACGGCTGATGCTGCGGTGGGCACCATACCCGTTTATCCGCATTACGCTAAGTTTTATAGCAGGCATCCTGCTGTACTTTTATGTAGGCAAAGATTTCAGCTATAGTGCCGAAGTCTTTGCCTTTTTTGTTGGCCTATACTTGTTCGCCTGGCTGCTGGCACGCAAGTATAAAGCACCACAGGTAACTGATGCAGCTGGTATACTGGGGCTGCTCTGCTTTATGGCGGGCGGCTTTTGGGTAACGCAGCTGCACACTGAACAATACCGGCCGCAGCACCTGTTGCATTTAGCCGAACAGCCGGCACATTACCTCGGCGTTATAGATGATTATGTGGTGCAGAAGGCCGGCTATCAGCGCACGGTGATGCAGGTGCGGCAGGTGCAGGTAAACGGCCAGTGGCAAACCGCCGAAGGTAAAGTAGAACTGACAGTGCCCCACGATTCCGAGCGGCCGTACGAACTGACATATGGCGATGTGCTGCTGGTGAAAGGTTCGCCGGAGCGGGTAGCGCCACCTGCCAATCCCGAACAGTTCGATTACCGGTCTTACCTGGCCAACAAAGGGATATACTACCGCCATTACCTGAAGCCGCACCAATATCAGAAAATTGCGTTCGATCCGTCGTGGAGCCTGCTGTATAGGAGCATGCAGCTGCGGCGGCACTTGGATGCGCTGCTGCGCCAGCAGATACGTACGCGGCGCGAGTATGGGATCTCTTCGGCATTGCTGCTGGGCGTGAAAGATGATTTGGATAACAGCATCCGGCAGGCCTACGCCAATACCGGCACCATGCATGTGCTGGCCGTGTCCGGGTTGCACGTGGGCCTGATCTACATTGTGCTGATGTTGTTGCTGAGCCGCTTTAACCGCAGCAGCCGGCAGCGTGTACTGGGCGCCCTGCTGGTGCTAGGTGTGCTGTGGCTGTACGCGTTTGTGACAGGCCTGTCGCCTTCGGTGCTGCGGGCGGTGGTCATGTTCAGCCTGGTGACGGTAGGGCTGGCCCTGCAACGGCGTACGAGCATTTACAATACCATTGCATTTGCGGCCTGGGTACTGCTGTTACTAAATCCTTATTACCTGCTGGATGTAGGTTTTCAGCTCTCTTTTCTGGCTGTGCTCGGCATCGTTTACCTGCAACCGAAGCTTTATAGTTTGTTGGAGCTAAACGCCTGGCTCCCGGAAAAGCTATGGGCGCTGTTTACGGTGTCTGTGGCAGCGCAGGTAGCCACACTGCCGCTGGGCTTATACTATTTCCACCAGTTCCCGGTCTACTTCTGGCTGGCCAACATGGTAGTGGTGCCGCTGGCGATGCTGGTGCTTTATTCGGGTATGCTGGCGGTGGCAGTAAGCTGGGTGCCTTGGCTGGGCAGCCTGTTGTTTGGCGTACACCAGGTGCTGGTTTATATCATGAATGACCTGAACCTATGGATGCAGCAATGGCCGGCGGCTCGCATCAATGGTATTAGCATTTCTGGGTGGCAGACGCTGCTGCTTTATGCATTACTGGTTTTGTTCCTGCTTTTCCTGACCTTAAAGCAGCTCCGCTTTCTGGTATTGGCGGCTGTACTTGTCGCCATATTTTCTGTGCAGCAAATGGGAGAGGTGCTGGCGCAAAGACAACAGCACGTACTCGCTATCTACAGCTTACGGCGCGCGTCGGGTATGGCCCTGGTGCAGGGGCAGTCGGCTGTGCTGCTGGCCGACTCAGCCCTCCGGGAAAATGATGCTGCCTATACCTATAACATTCAGCCGCACTTCTGGCGTCTGGGCGTAGAGCAGCCGCAATTTGCATCCTTTACGGGTTCCGTGCCCCGGCTAAATGCCCGCTATACGTTGCTGCCCGATAGCAACAGCCTGCTGGTGTGGCACGGCCAGCGGATATTGCTGCTATCACATCCGCCAACGCTTCGCTCCAAAGCACCACTGCAGTTGGACTACCTCCTGCTGCGCCACAACGTGCGCCTGAAACCGCAGGACATCCAACACTATACTTTCCGGAAACTTGTTGTGGATGGCTCCAGCAGTCTCTGGTATCGCCAGCGCCTCCGGCAGCAACTTGACACTCTCGGCTTAGCCTACTACGATGTGGCCGACTCCGGGGCGCTGGTGCTCAAAACAAACTGAGCTTTAGGATGAAGGAATTTATACTTGACTTCAGAGGCCACATCGATCCTGTCTTGCTGATTTTCTTAAGCGCCAAGTCAGATAAGCGGATATTGAAGACGTTTCGCTTCACTTGAGCAGGTTAAGAATGTGCACACATTGCTCAGTAGTTGTAAAATCAGCTCTTTAAACTTCATTTCAGCTAGAGCGGCACTTATACTTGTTTTTGGTGATCAAGAAGTATAAAAATGCGCTGGTTCTTTCTGAGAAGGGGCTGAAGAAAAGCCTTTCCTTGTCGCTCCGCCACATGTCTCTTCCTTTTCGTATCTTTGCCTATCATAACAGCAACAACAATGAGCGACTATACCCCATTAAGTGAAGTAGGTGAATTTGGCCTGATCAAGGTGATTAATGAAAAGGTGGAGCTGCGGAATGCCTCTACCATTAAAGGCATTGGCGACGATGCCGCCATCATAGAGCCGCAGGAAAAGCAGATCGTGGTATCAAGCGACATGCTGCTGGAAGGCGTACACTTTGATTTGACCTTCTGCCCGTTGAAGCACCTGGGTTATAAGGCGGTGGCGGTAAACGTGTCTGATATTGCGGCAATGTATGCTACCCCTACGCAGATCACAGTAAACATAGCGCTTGGTGCCCGGTATACTTTGGAGGCTGTCGAAGAGCTTTACGAAGGTATACGGATGGCGTGCGAGAACTATAAAGTAGACTTGGTTGGTGGCGATACCACCTCTTCCAGATCAGGACTGGTGCTCAGCATAACGGCTATCGGGGAGGTGGCGCAAGGAGAGGCAGTGCTCCGCAGCGGTGCGCAGGTAAACGATCTGATCTGCGTAACCGGTGACCTGGGAGCCGCCTACATGGGCCTGCAGATACTCGAGCGCGAAAAGCAAGCTTACCTGGCAAACCCCGACATGCAGCCGGAACTGGAAAGCAAGCAGTATATTGTTGGGCGCCAGCTGCGGCCCGAAGCCCGCATGGATGTAGTACATGATCTGAAAGCGCGTGGCATCAAACCCACTTCTATGATTGATGTATCTGACGGGCTGGCATCGGAGCTGTTCCACATTTGCAAGCAATCGAACGTTGGAGCCACTGTGTATAAAGACAACCTGCCGGCCGACCAGCAGATGCTGCAAACAGCGCTGGAGTTCAACATCGACCCGCTGACCTGCATCATGAACGGCGGTGAAGACTATGAGCTGCTTTTCACAGTGCCACTGTCAGCGTACGATGAGCTAAAGAACCACCCGGACATCACCATCATCGGCAAAATAACAGAAGCCAGCGACGGTGTGAACCTCGCCACTAAATCCGGCCAGGCTTACCCGCTGAAAGCACAGGGATGGAGCCATTTTTAAATGTTAAAAGCACGTAGCAGCATAAAACAAGAAGGGGAAGCCACACGGCTTCCCCTTCTTGTTTTATGCTTAAAGGCACCTGCAAGGTGCAGAGGCTACGCAGCAAAACCGCTGGCTATACTTGTGTGCTGTTTCGGATTTCTTCATCCGAAACAGCAGGGGAATTCTAATACCAGTAAACCTTCCTACTTGTGGGAGCCAAGCACTTTATACTTCCACAGGTGTGATCAGCGGCGGTTATGCGCCGGCACGCGGACAAAGATGTCCGATACAGCGGAATTTATATTTCTCGATCTATACTTTCGCAAGTATGCAGGCCTGCGGGTGATTGCTACGGGAAACGCTTCTAGCTACGTTTTTCAATCCTCCGGGAAAGGGATGTACACGAAGTTCTGGAAGTCGCCGTCTACCACAAAGAGGCAACAGTACTCGTCGGGGTCTTTGTAAGCAGCTTTAAACTCGTCTACTTTCTCAGGTAGCACCAGCTGGCGCTGCACGAAGTCCTCGAGGTAAGAAGCATTGATGTTCCACTCCAGCGCCACTTCTTCTTTGGCCAGAAAAAAAGAGCCGACAGGTACCTGCGTGCGGCTGAAGACAAAGATCGGGTAATCTGATATTTTGCGTTTGCGCACCTGGTACGATGCCTCGCGCAATGTTTCGGCTACAACTACAAAATCTTTGGAGATGGTGCCGAGGTATTTGCCATTTAATTCCGGATCGTTTTCCATATTTATTTTTGCATAGCACATAGCCAGGCTTGGTGAAGTATACTTCCTCTAAGCACTGCTTATGCGTAAATCAGCAATCGATTTATAGCGTACTAGGCGCTACGTTTTGTTAACAGAACAATATTTTCTACGTGGTGCGTCTGCGGGAACATGTCTACCGGCTGTACGCGTGCCACATCATACTTGGCCGAGAGCAATTCCAGGTCGCGGGCCTGCGTAGCCGGGTTACAACTTACGTACACCAGGCGCTCAGGGTGCATCTGCAGTAGCTTCTCCACCACATCTTCGTGCATGCCGGCTCGGGGTGGGTCCGTAATCACCACATCCGGCTGGCCGTGGCGGGCCACCAGCTCATCCGACAAAATGTCTTTCATATCGCCGGCATAAAAGGTGGTGTTGGTGATGTTGTTGATTTGCGAATTGATCTTCGCATCTTCAATCGCGCTGGGCACATACTCAATGCCAATGACTTCACGGCTCTGGGCCGCCACAAAATTGGCGATCGTACCGGCTCCGGTATAGAGGTCATATACCAGTTCTTTGCCTGTGAGCCCGGCAAATTCGCGCGTCTTTTTGTAGAGCTCGTAGGCCTGGTCCGCATTGGTCTGGTAAAACGACTTAGGCCCTACACGGAACCGGATGCCTTCCATCTCCTCGTGTATGTAAGGCAGGCCATGGTAGCAGACCACCTCCAGGTCGTGGTAAGTTTCGTTGCCTTTTGGGTTCACCACGTACTGCAGCGACGTGATCTCCGGAAATGTTATTTTCAGGTGCTCCAATACACCAAGTATAGCCTCCTGATCGTCTCGCTTCACCTGCAGCAGCACCATCAGTTCGCCGGTATTGGCGGTGCGGATAATAAGGTTACGGAGAAAGCCTTCCTGCTTCACGGCATCATAAAAGTTCAGGCCGTGTGCCCGTGCATATTGTCGGACCTCCAGCCGGATAGCATTGGACGGGTCGGGCTGCAGGTAACAGTGCTGGATGTCGAGGATCTTGTCGAAGCGGCCCGGAATGTGAAAGCCAAGAGCATTGCGGTCAAACTCCTCCCCAGACTTGATTTGCTCGTTGGTGAGCCAGCCATTACCCGAGAAAGTAAACTCCAGTTTATTACGGTAATACCGGGTTTTGGCGGAGCCCAGGATTGGATCAAACTCCGGCAGGGGCACCTTGCCAATGCGCTCCAGGTTATCTTTCACCTGTTTCTGCTTATAGTATAGCTGGGTGCTGTAGCCGATGTGCTGCCACTTGCAGCCGCCGCATACCCCAAAGTGCTCGCAAAAAGGCTCCACGCGCAGCTCCGAAAACTGGTGAAACGCCACCGGCTCCGCCTCCAGGAAACTCTTCTTTTTGCGGGTCACGCGCAGGTCCACTACGTCGCCGGGAGCCACGCCACCCACAAAAATTACCATATTATTGTGGCGCGCCAGGCATTTGCCTTCTGCCACCATCTCATCTATGCGTACGTTTTCGAGAATCTCGAATTTGTTCTTCTTTTTCTTTTTCACAATGGTGCAAAATTAATCAATTTTTAGGAGAAGCAGGAGGGTGGGGGAGTATTCAATATTGCTTGTGAGCGCGCTTTTTTGCAAGGATGATTGTTAACTGTTGTTAATCTGTTATACTTCCGGCTATACTTGCCAGCTATTGTTTGATGCGCAGCTTTATACTTGTCCTATTGCATCCCAAGCTTTGGAGCGCTCTGGCCCGCGAGGGCACGTCCTGGGGGTGCAGGGGCCCCCGACAAGGGCATCGCGCTGTTTTCGTTTCCTGCCCTCGTACCTCGGGCTGCCTCGCCAAAAGGTCGTCACCGCAAACTCTCGAGGCGCTCCACCCAAGGACTGGAATCTTTCTCTTAGCTGCTGTCTTTTACAGTTCCGGGTCCAAGCACCCCCTCCTTAAAAGGAGAGGTGCTTTACTTACTACGGGTTCTGTATTCCTTTTTCCTCTTTCCTGTCATCCTGAAAGGGTCTTGGTAGAAGGGAGATCAAACTTCAGCTATTTCACTTCTACTTCTCACGTCCAACAGCCGGATCCCTCCACAAGGAGGGTAGGGAGGTGTTCCTGATCAGCCAAACAACAGCGCTTTTACTCCAGCCAAAGCAGTAGCAGATTTTCTCTCCTCGGAGAAGCCATGGGTGGGATCTAGAGCCGTCGTGTAGTAACCGTAACAGCCGCATTGCTGTGTTCATTTAACAGAAGCGACGAGGCGCAACAGCCAGCGTTCATCATTAGCAATTTATACTTAGTTTTGTGCCGGTAATAGAGCAGCATGAATATGAAAAATAAAGTAGTCATCGTTACAGGTGGCACATCCGGCATTGGCAAAGCGCTGGCCTTCGCGTTTGGTAAGGCAGGGGCAAAGGTAGCGTTCTCCGGTCGCAAGCTGCAGGGGCTGGAAGAGACTTCAGCAGAACTGACAGCGGCAGGCATTGATAACCTGCCGATACAGGCGGATGTAAGCCAGGAAGAGGAGTGCCGTCGTATGGTGCAGGAAACGGTAAGCAAGTATGGCCAACTGGATGTGCTGATCAACAATGCGGGGATTTCCATGCGTGCTCTTTTTGAGGATGTGGACCTGGAGGTGCTCCGCAAAGTAATGGACATTAACTTCTGGGGAACAGTGTACAGCACCAAATTTGCGCTGCCTTACATTCAGCAGGCGAAAGGCTCTGTTATCGGCATCTCCTCGGTGGCCGGTTACCGGGGGCTTCCGGCGCGTACCGGCTATTCGGCCTCCAAGTTTGCCATGCATGGGTTCCTGGAGACGCTGCGCACGGAGTTGCTGCACTCGGGCGTGCACGTGCTGCTGGCCTGTCCGGGTTTTACAGCTTCTAACATCCGCAACGTGGCGCTTTCGGCTAACGGGCAGCAGCAGGGAGAGACGCCGCGTGAAGAAGAGAAAATGATGAGCGCCGAAGAAGTAGCCAACCGCATTCTGCACGCTACTATCAAACGCAAACGCGATCTGCTGATGACGACGCAGGGAAAAATGGCCGTGTGGGTGAACAAACTCTTCCCGAGTCTGGCCGATAAGCTGGTGTACAATGTAATGGCCAAGGAGAAGGATTCGCCACTAAAAAAGTAGTGGTTGCACGTTTTTCGTTGATCGTTTGGCGCGTGGAAGATTGATCAAAACTTAATCCTCTACCTGCTATAGGTTTTCACAGTTTATAGAATCGAAAACGATTAACGAAAAAAGCATAACGTTCAGCGGGCAACGCTTACGCTTAAGGTAGCTCTACGAGGTTGCTCTTGCGGATGTATGCTTTCTCACCTTTCCATTTGATCTCGTACCAGATGTCCTGCTCGCCCGTAATGGGCACTTTGTGGCCCTTGGTAGTAGTAGCTAGCCAGGAAGCACCGGCAGAAGGAGCCGACATGATGGCCGCATTGCTGTGCGTGATAATACCTTCATCGCCTAAGTTAAGAAAATTAATATAGTATAAGATAAACACCAGGTATAGACTGAAACCGATCTTAAAGGCCTTGGTAAACTGGTGGCCTCTGCGCCAACTCATGAACATTACCGTTACAGTGACTACGGCTACTAGCAGCATCAGCTCCAGAATGCGCATGTAATGTTTGCTGAACTGCGTTTTAAAGAATTGCAGGTCGTTATACTCATAGCCCTGCAGGCGGTGTGCCTGTGCGAGTTCTTCCATCTTTTTGAGCACTGAGCGGCTGGGCTCTTTGGTATAGAAGAGGTGGAGGTAGTACATGGCACCCGTATAATCGTGCAGCCCCTCCCGGATATAGGCCATTTTCAGGAGCATTTGCGGCGAATAAAGCTGCTGATCTTTTAGTATTTGGGCATATAAGGTATAGGCTTCGGTATAATGCTGCCGCTGAAACAACGAATCAGCTTTCGTAAGCGTGGAGTTAGGTGGCTGGCTATAAGCCGGTTTGCTAAAGGCGAGCAAAAAAAGAAGGAAAAAGGCAGATATTTTGAACTTAAGGCTTTGCATTTAAAATCTTAGCTGTTACTTTTGCATCGCAATTAAGGGAAACGCCCCTGGTACTGCAAGTTAGTAAAAGATTCTGTAGCTCAGCTGGTAGAGCAATACACTTTTAATGTATGGGTCCTGGGTTCGAATCCCAGCGGGATCACAAGTGAAAGTAAGAAGCCTTTCTAATCAGGAAGGCTTCTTCGTTCTGACACTTTAAAGAAGGAGAGCAGCAGGAAGCTTAAAATAAATTTTGCAATTTAGAATTAAGCACTTAATTTTGCCCTCCCAAACAAGGGAACAACAGTACTGATTCTGTAGCTCAGCTGGTAGAGCAATACACTTTTAATGTATGGGTCCTGGGTTCGAATCCCAGCGGGATCACACAAAAAAGCCACTCCGAAACGAGTGGCTTTTTTTATTTAGCAACGGTTGGGGCAGTAAACCCCTGCTGCCGTATGCTGGCAAAAGTATACTTGCAAAGCTAACCATGCTCCGCAGCAGGGCTTCAGGCAGAATGTATCAAGCTTTAAAGGTCGGCTGCTTCGGGCTCGTAGAAAGATTTAAGCAGTTGCAGCGCCGGGTGATCTGAGTTGCGTATCTGGAATTTCAGGAATGTATTGGCGTCGAGATCGCGGAAGCCTGTCTTTTGATGAAGCTCCTCAAAGCTAAGGCTGCGCAGCCCCATGCTCCAGTTCGGGAAGTTGCGTTGCAACAAGGAGTCTTCCGCCAGCACCAGGCTCTTGGCATGCCGTTGGTCCTGTTCAATGGTTTGGTAAAGTTGCTGCACCACCTGCTCTTCTCCTTCCAGCAATTGCACAAACATATCCTCCACATATAAGAGTAGTCCGGTAATCCCGTAGCGCTCGTTGTTGCGCCTGCTAACCTGTAGGATATGGTCGAGATCTGACGCCGTTAACGAGGGGCAGACGTTGCTTTGATAAAGCAGGAAATAAAGCATAAGCACATGCGCCTAGAGTAGCAGTTTGATTTATAGCTCATAAAAATAATAAAAGTATGTGAACCTGGAAACAATGCTGACGTGCTTTTTAGCGAATTTTAAACGGAAAAGAATTGACTGTTTAAAGTGGCGGATGCCGCTAAGTTTAAGGTATAAAGGAACTGCAGGAGGGGCTCAGGCTTCAGCTTTATAGAGTGTCTCGAATAGCTTATACTTATACTTCGGATATTCCTTCAACACAGCGATCATCGTAAAAAACGCACTACCAATCAGCAGCGGGTAGAGGAGGTAGAGCAGCGGGTGCAGCAAAGGCAGGCAGAGCATGCCGACGATCAGAACAGACAGGATGCTGTAAAGGTAAGACGTTTTAGCACTGAAGCTGAACACGCCGCTAACAACGGCTTTGGGGCTGCTGAACGAAGCGACAATGCTCAAGGGTGTTAGCACCAGCACTGTGGCGCCGTAAAACAGCACAATAAAGAGGGCCATCTGCTGGTTGAATAAGGCCACGTATACGGCCGTCAAGGCAGCATCGATGAGCAGCGGCACTCGCAGCGGCAGCAGACTTCCTTTTACAAAGGCCAGGTAGCTGCTGTTGGCCCGCTCCAGTGTAAGCCACAGGTTGCGGTAAAAGCCCCAGGCATTGTTAAACACATAAGTATAAAGGATGGCAGGGCCCATGAACAGCCACACAGACATGTTCTGATCGTAAAGGTGGCGGCCCTTCAGGGTATAGGACACCACATCAATCGCCAGTATTACTACTTTAAAACCAAGCCCGAAAATGATCATCTGCTTCGCCAGCTTGTGATTTTTGAACAGGCGCCAGCTCAGACTTCGTTTCGCATGCTGGCTGTCATTCACTTCGCGGCGCTTTGGCTCCAGCGCGGCCTGCTCCAAAAAAAAGTTTGAAGCCAGGAAAAAGCCAAAAGCAGCCAGGTGCACGACCAGCAGAAACGGCGTATGAGCGGCTTCAAACATGGGCGCGCGCAGCTGCAGTGCCACAAAAGCGGCCGCCATTACTGCCGAAGCCCGGAAGGTGCTATGGCTCCACCTGATCTTCCGCTCCACGAGCAGTTGCAGCGAGCGGCGCGTTACATGGGCTGTGAGCAGGACCATGATGCTCTGCAACAGGTCTAGGAAGCTAAAATCAGCCGACAGCATGAAGAGCAGGAGCAGGAAGTTGAGCAGCATCAGGTAAAAAGGCGAGGCCAGCTCCACCACCAGCTCTACCCAAAACCGTTGCACCGGCGGCACAGGATAAAGGCGGGAAATAAACTCAGTGCGGGGTGTGTACGCCGGAAAAAAGCCGCGCATCACCACCACCACCAGCAAGAGCAGATTTATATAGCGCAGAATGCTCTCCACGGTTTCGTTAAAGTCGCCGGTGTGCGCCTTTGCTAACAGAAAGGAGAACATGCCGCTGTAAACACCGGACAGCAGGATGCCTGAGGCCAGCAGCAAGGCACGCTGTACCTTATTATGACGGAAGTAATTGTTTAGCCTGGCGCGACAGGAGTATAAGATCAGATCCATTTAATTCAGTTAAGAGTTTAAAGTCCTAAGTTGAGAGTTGTTCAGGGCGGTAACTCTTCACTAATTCAGCATCCAGTCGATGTTGGCTTCCGGGTTGTGGTGCGGGAGCAGCATGTGAAACAGAGCCTGGTCGATGAGGTTCTTGCCGTTCATGGTAAACTCTTCTATCGTGCCGTTATACATCAGTTGGCCGTCGTTCAGCACGCCAATGTGCGTCGCCACACGCTCCACATAGTTCAGGTCATGCGACGAGATAAGGATGATGCGGTTGGGGTTACGGTAGCTCCGGATAAGTTGCACCAGCAGTTGCGCTGCAATGGGGTCGAGACCGGTAAATGGTTCGTCGAGCAGCAGCACACGGGGTTTGTGCAGAATAGCGGCCGCAATGCCGATCTTCTTTTTCATACCAGTGGAGTAGCCGGCAATGTTCTTGTGCAGCGACTCACGATCCGAAAAAAAGTAGTTGGTGAGGCTGGAGATGCGCTCTTCTGTTTCTGCCGGATCCAGGCGGTAGAGCTTCGCCACAAAGTTCAGGTACTCCAGCCCTGTAAATTCTTCTATCAGGGGATTGTCTTCGCAAAGCGCTCCCAGGTTTTGCTTTACCTCCAGGCTATGGTCTGCATAATCTTTGTCAAACAGCCGAATGCTGCCGGCGTCGGGTTTTACCAGGTCAAGAATGCAGTGGAGAAAAGTGCTTTTGCCTACGCCGTTCTTCCCAAGCAGGCAGTAACATTGTCCTTTTTCAATGGTGAGGTCGAGGTGTTGCAATATTTGCTTCTTCCCGAAAGCCTTCGATAATCCCGTTATAGCTACGCTCATAAATCAACCGGTATAATACAGCCGAAGCGGCGGCAATGTGCCTGCTTGTCCCAAATTAATGCGAAAATGGTAAATACGCCTAACCTCATAAGGCCTTGAAGGGTGCTGCTACAATAGTAACAAGCTTCTTTATGTTTTGCTTAGGCTGTTTGGTAGAAGTAACATCCGGAGGTGTGAAGAAGGTTTCTGCAGGAGGGAGAGAAAAATAACTTTTTATAGAAGCAGCCTCTCAAAACCAGAGGTATAGGGAAGCTGCATAAACTTTATTTTTACAAGAGGCAGCGGCAGGTTGCAAATATCATATGGGCTCTTTACTTTTGCATCCACATTTTACCTGCGCACGTGGTGAAATCGGTAGACACGCCATCTTGAGGGGGTGGTGCCTTCGGGTGTGGGAGTTCGAATCTCCCCGTGCGCACTTTTCCTTTCTCCTTTCAACCCTTCTCCCCTGTATTATTGATTAAACTGCAGGCGCAGCTAGCCTCGCTGCTGGCTTTCCGCTGCAGCTGTTGGTGTTTTGCTATACTCGTCCAAGTATGTTTACTCATATTTTCAAAGTGAGTTTTGTTGTTTTAGCTGAAGTATAAGCGTTGCTGCTAAGCCGGATCCAACCACCCCTGCCCCTCAGTGCTACGCCCGCAAGTGTCGAACTCGCGTTCTCACTTGTCTAAGGAGGGGAGTCTGCTTCAGAAGAAAGAAAAGTAGAAGTTGTATTGCTGACGCTCCGCTCCAAGTCCTGATTCGCTTCATTACACTAGTTATACTTGAGCAAAAGTATAAGCAGGAGCTATCTGGAAGGATTCCAGTACTTAGGTTGAGCGCCTAGCCTGCTAAAGTATAAACCACAGCTAGCAAGTATAACCAGAATACGTTTGCTGAGTATCAGACCAAAGCTACCAAGTAGGTCGTACGAGTAGTATTGGAAGTATAAGCGAAATGTATCCTTCCTCAAACAGAAAACATAGCAGAAGTATGACCGCTTCAATCCCAACGCTCCCTTATTTAAACAAATTTCATATAGCTGCCGCACTACCGCCAAATCCATCAAATTACGTACCTTTGTAAGATTTTGCGGGGCAGTGGCATCTTTAAGGGCAGTTGGTTGTTGTAAAGCAGCACACCTGGCGGCTGCAGATGCTTTTTACGCCGCAGCAAGCGCATACACAGTAATAGCAGAGTTTCATTAATGGCAAAACGCGGATTCGAATTAAACGGAGCGCAGGACAACGAAGGCAAAAAACGCATCACCAAAGAGAGCTTTCGTCGCGGACTTCAGATCTTCAATTACGTACTCCCCTACAAGTATAAATTCATCGTCGGACTGGGCTTTTTAGTGCTCTCGAGTCTCACTTTTATGGTGTTCCCCTTCCTGGTGGGCAAGCTGGTCGACTCCTCCACGGGCAACGCCGACTGGTTCCTCAAGGACATCAACATGATTTCACTGGGGCTGTTTGTAATCATCCTGCTGCAGGGCATCTTCTCCTTTTTCCGGGTATACTTTTTTGCACAGGTGAGCGAGAACGCCATAGCGGACATTCGGCGCGACCTGTACAGCAAGTTTGTGATGCTGCCTATCCCTTTTTACGAAAAGCGGCGCGTGGGAGAAATTACCAGCCGGATCACCACGGATGTGGCGCAGGTGCAGGACAGCTTCTCAATTACCCTGGCTGAACTTTTCCGGCAGGTAACTACGCTGCTGGTGGGCATCGTCATCATCATGTGGACCTCCATCAAGCTTTCGCTGTTCATGCTGGCTACCTTCCCGGTGCTGGTAGCGCTAGCTTTCGTATTTGGGCGCAAGATAAAAGGACTGTCTAAACGCACGCAAGACGAGCTGGCCAACACCAACGTCATTGTGGAGGAAACGATGCAGGCCATCAATACGGTTAAAGCCTTTACCAACGAATTGTTTGAAGTAGGCCGGTATAAATCATCGCTGGACAAGGCGGTGAAAACGGCATTATCGGCGGCTTATTACCGGGGCGCCTTTATCACGTTTATCATTGTAGGCCTGTTTGGCGGCATTATCCTGGTCATTTGGTACGGCTCTACGCTGGTGCATAACGGCGATATTAAGATTGGAGAGCTGATCTCCTTTATCATTTATACCGTGTTCATCGGGGCCTCAGTGGGGGGCTTGGGAGAGCTGTATGGCAAAGTGCAGGCGGCCCTTGGTGCAACGGAGCGCATCCTGGAGATCCTAAACGAGCCGGAAGAGCCAACTGACAAGAGCCAGCGCGCCCTCAGCCAAATGCCTAAACTGCGCGGCGACATCACGTATCACAATGTGGCTTTTTCTTATCCTACCCGGCCAGATATACCTGTGCTGCGCGATATCAACTTCAGCATTCAGGCGGGCGAGAAGATTGCGCTGGTTGGCCCAAGTGGTGCTGGCAAGTCTACCATTGTGCAGCTGCTTATGCGTTTTTATGACGTAGCAGACGGCGGCATTACGGTAGATGCAAAAGATATCCGCAACCTGGACCTGACCACCCTGCGCGCCAACATCGGCATCGTGCCGCAGGAGGTGCTGCTGTTTGGGGGCACTATCCGCGAAAACATTGCCTATGGCCGGCCGGAAGCAACGGAAGCGGAAATTATAGAGGCGGCTCGCAAAGCCAATGCCTGGAATTTTGTGCAGACTTTTCCGGAGGGGCTGGACACGCTGGTTGGTGAACGCGGCGTGAAGCTGTCGGGCGGGCAGCGGCAGCGCATTGCTATTGCAAGGGCCATACTTAAAAACCCTTCGATACTGGTATTGGATGAGGCCACCTCTGCGCTGGACTCTGAATCGGAGCAACTGGTGCAGCAGGCCATGGACGAGCTGATGAAGGGCCGTACCTCCATTGTGATCGCACACCGCCTCAGCACCATCCGCAAGGTAGACAAGATCCTGGTAATAGATGGCGGCGAAATCGTGGAGGAAGGCTCACACGATTCCCTGTCGATGAACGAGAATGGCATTTACGCCAACTTGCTGCGACTGCAGTTCGAACTGAGCTAAGTAAGTATATTTAAGCTTAAAAGGGTGCGCCCTGGCAAAATGCCAGGGCGCACCCTTTTAAGCTTATCCCAATTGAAGTACTTTACGTATGCAGGAGGCGAAAGCGCTGGCCATCCGGTATTGCCTCATGCACTCCTGCTCTATGCCCACATCCAAAGGTGCTCATTTCTTGTTGCTTGTGCTCTTTTGCTGGCTGTATTCCACTACGGCATCGGCTCAGGAATTCACAGGTAATTTTCGCGCCCTTAATGCTTTTTACCTGGAGTTGGGTGGCAATGGCGATACATATTCGGTGAACTTTGAGCGTATTTTGTACCAGCAAAGGGCCTTTAAGACTGGCTTACGGGTAGGCGCCGGCACAAACTTCTTCTTCCTCCAGGGGGAGCCATCCGTTTACCCGATCGTTCCTATTGAGGCCGTAGCCCTGATCGGCAACAAAGAGCAGCACCTGGAATTTGGCCTGGGTTATACCCGCAGCTTTACTGACCGGCCAGACCTGCTGCACAACCAGTACTTTGGTAGAATCGGGTTCCGGTACCAGCAAGCGCGCGGCGGGCTGCTGGTGCGGGTGGCTATTACGCCGTTTATATCCCCGGAAAGCAACAACAGAATACCGGGCGTAGCTTTGGTGCCGCGCTTTGGCGTGAGTGTGGGCCGCAGCTTTTAGGCGCTGCCGGCACAACCACTTGCGAAAATGACACTGAAAATGCGTAATATTACAGGTAATATCATCCTTTACCTCTATACACACACATGATAAAGAAATCTTTTACCACTTTGGCGCTTACGGCTGCCCTTTTGTTAGGTGGTGCCGGCATCACGCTGGCGCAAGGCATCAAAATGCCGGCCTCCAGCCCTTCTTCTAAAGTAGAACAGGCGGTGGGCCTTTCTACCGTAACCGTAGATTATTCGCGCCCGTCGATGAGAGGACGCCAGATATTTGGCGACCTGGTACCTTATGACAAGCTCTGGCGTACAGGGGCCAACGGCTCTACCGATATCACTTTTTCTGATGAGGTAAGCATTGCCGGCAACAAAGTGCCCGCCGGTAAATATGCCCTTTACACAATTCCTGGCAAAGACCAGTGGACCGTAGTGCTGCACAAGAACACAGAATTGTGGGGCGATGGCGGCAAAGACTACAAGCCGGAGCAGGACCAGCTTCGTTTTGATGTTAAGCCGCAGCAGAACAGCCGCAAAGTAGAAACCTTTACCATCGACTTCGCTAACCTGACCAACAACTCTGCTGATGTAGAACTGCTTTGGGACAACGTGGTGGTGCCGTTTACCATCCAAACGGATGTTGACAGCAAGGTAATGAGCCAGATACAGCAGCAGGTAGTAAAGGGCACCAGCGTAACGCCCGACCTGTATGCATCGGCAGCCAACTACTACTTTAACACAGACAAAGACCTGCCGCAGGCGCTGACCTGGATAAAGAAGGCGAACGAGAAAGATGCCAAGTTCTACAACCTGCACACCCAGGCGAAGATCCAGGCTAAAATGAAAAACTACAAAGAGGCGATCAAAACAGCCGAACAATCGATGGCCCTGGCGCAGAAAGAAGGTAACCAGGACTATGTAGCCCTAAATCAGAAAGCCATTGCCGACTGGAAGAAAATGAAGTAAAGCTTTATAGGTTTACAACGTATAAAAAGCCTCTGGTATATACGCCAGAGGCTTTTTTAGCACTATTTAGAAACGATATTATTGGAAGAGCACGAAGAGAAAAAACATTCGGAGGAGCACCTTGGCCCGGCGCGTGAGTACTGGTGGAACGATGATTACCTGGAACTGCTGGCAAACCGCTTATACCTGCCATACACACAAACGCTGGTAGACATCGGCTGTGGCAAGGGCATGATGGGCTTTAAATTTTCAAGGTACCTGCCGGATGGGGCTACCGTATATGGCGTAGACTACGAGCCCGGCTACATACAGGAGGCCCAGCAGCGGGCACAGAGCGTGTATGGCCATAACAGCATCAACTACCAGTTTAAAGTAGGCAACGCCACGGAGATTCCGCTGCCCGATAACATTGCTGATATCACCCTCTGCCAAACCCTGCTGATCCACGTTAAAAATCCGCAACGGGTGATTGAGGAAATGATCCGCGTCACTAAACCGGGCGGCTGGGTGCTGGCCCTGGAGCCGAATAACCTGGTACCCAACCTGATGTTCGACCGCTACGGCGAAACGGATTTTGATGTGGAAAGCACCCTGGACGTGCTGGAGATAAAGCTGCGCATCGAAAAGGGCAAGAAAAATCTCGGCGAAGGCTTTAACTCTTTAGGCGACGTGATCCCGGACCTATACCTGAAAGCCGGTCTGCTGGATACCAAAGTATGGATCTCAGATAAAGCGCTAAGTATCATCCCCCCTTATGACACCCAGGAAAAGCTCCTGCGCGTGGAGCAAATGCTGCAGTGGGTCGAAACGGAAGCGATGGGATACGACTACCAGGACAACCTGAACTACTTCCTGGCGGGGGGTGGCGACAAAGAGAAGTTTGATGCCTACTGGCAGAAGCTGCTCTACAACAAAATAACGTTAAAACAGAAGCTGCAGCGTGAAGAGTACGTATCGGCAGGAGGGAGCCTGGTTTATATTGTAGCGGGCCGGAAGCCGAGATAGTGTTGGAGGTTAAAGTGTAATTGCCACTACTTGACCAGACACTACTGCTAAGCTTGGTAACAGAAGGCTAACAGGTTTATTTTCTTTCGCAACCCCTCCAAGTTTATGAGAGGGGATTATGAAAGAAAAATATTAAGTGGTGAATATCAGGTTCACTTTTGTTCAATGCCAGAGAATGTCAGCTTACATCCTGACTATTACAGTTAAAGTGCCATTTTATTTTGTAGCGATTGCAGCCGCTTCATACTTTATTTAATCAGCTATACTTGGTAGCTGTGGTAGATAGCTATTGTCTTTTACGGTTCTGGATCCAACCACCGCTACCCCTCCTTACTTAAGGAGGGAAGCTTTACTTACTACGGGATCTTTCTTCCCTGTTTTCTCTTTCCTGTCATTCTGAAATAATCTTGGTAGAAGGGAGGTAAAGCTCTAACCATACCATCTATGCTTCTCTCCTGCTACAGACAAATTTCCCTCCTTGGAGGGGCTAGGGGTGGGTTCCGCATGAGCCAATACTACACTGCTACATCTCGACCAATTACAGACCCGAGGTAAAACAAAAAGCCCCGGCTTTTGCGAACCGGAGCTTTCGAGTATAAAGTGGCTTCCCTTAAGATGGATTAGTCGATCTGATAAACGTTGGCACTATGCGGTTGTGGGTGGCTTGCTCGTAGGCATAGGCAATGCCGATGAGCTTCGGCTCGGTGTAAGCACCACCGAAGAATGAGAGGCCGATCGGCAGCCCCTGCACGGCACCCAGTGGCACCGTAATGTGCGGGTACCCCGAAATAGCTGCCGGTGTAGACAGACCATACCCAGAAAAAGAATCACCGTTGATCACGTCGATGCACCAGGACGGGCCGTAGGTGGGGCCGGAAATAGCATCCAGGTTGTTTGCTTTCAGCACGTCGTCAATGATCTGGCGAGAGGTGGTCAGGTTCTTTTGCTGCGCCTCACGGTATACTTCCGGGCTAATGCCTTCCAATGATTCGGAGCTTTCCAGCGTCTCCTGTTTAAAGTAGGGCATAGCTTCTTTCTCGTGCGCTTTGTTAAAGTCAATCACATCCTGCAGCGATTTTACTTTGGCGTTAGCGCCCGCCAGGTACTTGTCTACGCCTTCTTTAAACTCGTACTGCAGCACCTTAAACTCATCTTCGCCCAGCTTGTTGATCTTATCAACCACCTCTACTTCTACAATGGTTGCGCCTTTGCTGCGGAGGGTATCGAGGGCTTTCTGTAGCAGAACATCTACGCCTTCATGGCCTTTGATAAACGTTTTTTCTATCCCAATGCGTTTGCCCTGCAAACTGTTGGCATCTAAAAACTGCGTGTAGCCGGTATAAGACTTGCCATTGCTCTCTTTGGTCACAGCGTCTTTCGGATCGGTGCCTGCTAAAACGCCCAGTAGGATAGCGGCATCTGTTACAGTGCGCGCCATTGGGCCGGCGGTGTCCTGGGTAGAGGAGATCGGAATGATGCCGGAGCGGCTCACCAGGCCTACTGTTGGCTTGATGCCTACTACGCTGTTCACCGCCGACGGGCACACAATGGAGCCGTCTGTTTCGGTGCCCACTGCTACCGTGCAGAGGTTGGCAGCCACCGCCACGCCCGAGCCGGCGCTGGAGCCACAGGGGCTGCGGTCAAGCACGTAGGGATTACGCGTCTGGCCGCCGCGGCTACTCCAGCCGGAACTGGAGCGGGTGGAGCGGAAGTTAGCCCACTCGCTCAAATTCGTTTTGCCCAGAATCACCGCACCTGCTTCGCGTAGCTGTTTTACAATAAAAGCATCGGTAGAAGCGATGTTGCCTTCCAGCGCCAGGGCTCCTGCAGTGGTCTGCATTTTATCGGCCGTATCAATGTTGTCTTTGATCAGTACCGGAATGCCGTGCAGTGGCCCGCGAATTCTACCTGATTTGCGTTCCTTGTCCATTTGCTCGGCTATACTTACTGCATCCGGATTTACTTCGATAACAGAATTTATCTTAGGCCCGTTTTGGTCGATGGCCTTAATGCGGTCGAGGTAAAGCTTGGTAATGGCTTCTGAGGTAAGCTGGCCACTCTGCATCTTTTGTTGCAAGCCGTTGATCGTCGCTTCATTCAACTCAAACCCTTCTGAAAGGCCTGTGCCTGTGGCCGCAGCCTTTTCGTTCTCTGTTGCACCAGACGTTCCTTTGCTACAGGATTCTAGCGTAAAAGCAGACAAGGCTATGCCCGCCAGCGAACCACTTCGTATAAAGTTTCTCCTATCCATTCGTCACGTTTTTTACAGTAAGATAAGAGTTTTGAGATCAAGTATAAAATTTGTTTTGAGCCGAATGTTGCCATGTCGGAATCGCACCCTGTTATACTTCACAAGGGATTAATAAAAAAGCCCCGCTGCCTGTTAGGGTAGCGGGGCTTCATGTATAAAAGTTGTTCTTATTTGGTCTTCTCTTCCAGTACCTGTCCGTTGCGGTAGAGCGTGGTTTTGATTACTTTGCCAGCTTCGTTCTGGTATTTCCAGGTGCCCGTTTCGCGGTTATTACGAAACTGGCCGAGCACTTCTACCTTGCCGTCTTCAAAATACTGCTTGTAAGGGCCAAAGCGAAGGCCATCCTTATGGTTTGTTTCCGACATTACTTTTCCGGAAGGATAGTAGGTATAGCTCAGGTCCAGGATCTTGCCTTTCTCATACTTATACTTCTCTTTCACCTGTCCACGCTCATAGTATACCAGCCGGTCGCCGGTCAGCATATCATCTGCGTAATTTTCCGACACCTGCAGGTGCTTGCCGGGCGCATCGAAGTAGGTCTTCCAATTGCCTTGTTTCATGTTGTCTTTCAGCTGCTGCTCGGCCTGCAAATTGCCCGACGGGTAGTATAAAACAGACTTGCTATCGCCGTTGCCGCTGGTCGATATTTCTTCCTTTAGCTTGCCATCAGCATAAAAATATTTGCCGTTTGGCTGGCCGTTCTTATAGGTGAGATTGCTGCGCAGCTGGCCGCTCTCATAGTATGACTTGGACTCGCCGTGCATCTTACCAGCCAAAAATCCGCCTTCGGTGCTCAGCTTTCCGCTGCGGTAGTAGCTTTTAAACGTACCGTTCTTCTCGCCGGCCTTGTTCACAACCTCTGTCTCCAGTTGGCCATTGTCGAAATAAGTTTTGTAGGGGCCTTCCAGCATGCCATTGCGGTAGCTGGCTTCTGTTTCGGGCTTGCCATTGGCATAAAAAGTTTTGGCAGGGCCGTTCTGCTGGCTGTTTTGGTAGGTGATCTCCGACTTTAACTGGCCTGAAGGGTAGTACTCCCGCACCAGGCCTTCCGGGAAGCCGTTCACGAAAGTCGTTTCCTTTTTCAGGGTGCCGTCTTCGTAAAAGGTCTTGAAGACGTTGCTTTGCTGATCGTTTTCGTAGGTACCCTCCTGCAGCAGGTGCCCGTTTGGCAGAAAAGCCTTGTAGGGGCCCTGCTTCACATCCTGGGCATAGGTAATTTTTAACTTCGGCTGACCATCAGGATAAAACTCAGTATACACGCTGTCCTTTTTGCCGGCAACAAACTTCACCAGCGCCTCCCGCTGCCCGTCCGGGTAGTAGCGGTGGTAATAGCCCACAATAGCCGAGTCGGGCGACATATAGTATTCTTCCTTAACGGCCGTGTGCGCCTCATCGTGGAAGGTAGTGACTTTGGTCTGGGCAATGGCGGCAGTTTGCAGCAGTGCCAGTGCTAACAGGGTAAATCCTAACTTATACATAAATAAAAAGTACTTTCTGGGTTGCAGAAGCTTGAATCTGAACTTGTGCCAGGTTCTGCTTCGGAGAATAAACAACATAAAGGCAGGCCAAACGATTCAAAAAACGATAGCAGGACCTTCTGATGCGCAAGATGAAGTATAAACCATACTTTCTTCAGAACCTACTTTTAAGATCTGAATACCTCATGCTCCGGCAAACGCTGATCAGATAAAAAAAGAAGCCTTACGCATAACGTAAGGCTTCTTGCAAAATGTATGCCTGGGGCAGTTTACAGTTTTTCCAGCACGATGGAGGAGGCGCCGCCACCACCGTTACAGATGCCGGCAACACCTATTTTGCCACCTTTTTTATCCAGCACGTTGCACAGTGTAGCCACGATGCGGGCACCGGAAGCACCCAGCGGGTGGCCAAGCGATACAGCGCCGCCAAACACGTTCACGTTGCCGCCTTCCAGGCCCAGTTTCTGGTTATTCGCGATAGATACCACAGAGAACGCTTCGTTGATCTCGTAAAAATCCACGTCAGCAGCCTCTATGCCTGCATGCTTCAGCGCCTTGGGGATGGCCAGCGATGGCGTGGTGGTAAACCAGATCGGGTCCTGCTCCGCATCGGCAAAGCCCAGGATCTTCGCGATCGGTTTTACGCCCAGTTCTTCGGCTTTCTCTTTGCTCATCAGCACAACCGCAGCAGCGCCGTCATTTAAGGTAGAAGCGTTGGCAGCTGTCACAGAACCTGCTTTGTCGAACACAGGCTTCAGCCCGGGAATTTTATCAAAGTTGACTTTTTTATACTCTTCATCCTCCGTCACCAGGATTGGATCTTTGCCACGCTGCGGCACTTCTACCGGCACGATCTCGTCCTTCAACTGGCCAGCGTCGGCTGCAGCGGCCACTTTCTTATAAGAACTTATAGCATACTCGTCCTGCATTTCGCGGGTGATCTGCATTTCTTTGGCGGTGTTTTCTGCCGCGTTGCCCATGTGGAAATCATTGTATACATCCCACAAACCGTCTTTCAGCAGGCCGTCCGTCATCTGGCCGTGGCCGAGTTTGGCCCCCCAGCGGGCTTTATCGAGGTAAAACGGCACATTGCTCATACTTTCCATGCCGCCTGCCACAATCACGTCTTTATGGCCCAGCATAATGGCTTGAGCAGCATACATGATGGCTTTGGTACCGGAGGCGCATACTTTGTTCACCGTCGTACACTCCACGTTGTATCCCAGTCCGGCGGCAACAGCTGCCTGGCGGGCGGGCGCCTGGCCTAATCCGGCCGAAAGCACATTGCCCATAATCACTTCCTGTACCTGTTCTTTGTCTACACCGGCTTTCTCCAGCGCACCTTTAATGGCGGCAGCACCCAACTGAGTGGCTGAAAGGCTGGCTAATGCACCGCCAAAACTACCAATCGGCGTTCGGACAGCGGAGATAATATATACTTCTTTGGTTTGCATGATTTTGTATGGAATTAATTTGGTGAGTGAAATTATCAAGTTTAAGGTTTAAAACCAAACGTTCGTTAGCTAACTATGGTTGCCTGAGCCCTGCAGCTTCATAACACCGGCTGCCAGCTTATAGTTTGCAACCATACAGCCTCCTGAACTTTGCAGGTAGGAGTTTAAGCATAGGAAGAAACCGGTGGGAAACGATAAAGAAAGTTGTATGGCATCAGGTATAGAGCCGAAAAGGAAATGTTGCAGGACCACGGGCTGCTGAGAAGCGGTACCAAGGCAAAGGTTTGGACTACATGTAAGTGCCCGTCGATGTCCTAAAGGATACCAGGAAGCAATGATTTTACAGCGAAACGCTTATCTTTAGAGATCAAATAATCTCACCTGATCAATCTAATCACAACGTCACTTAAATGAAAAGATTTTTACTGATGGCAGTTTTGTGCAGTGCCGGCCTTCTGGAGGCGCAGGCGCAGCAGCAAACCGCTAAAAAACCGCTTACCCATGATGTATACGACAGCTGGAAAGGCGTGGAAGGAAGCAAGCTTTCGGATAACGGCCAGTATGTGCTCTACAATGTGAATCCGCAGGAAGGCGATGGCAGTCTGTTCATCAAAAGTTACCTTAACAACGCGCTCACCAAGTATAGCCGGGGATCAAAAGCTGCTTTTACCGCTGATAGCCGCTATGCTGTGTTCCAGGTAAAGCCGGAGTTCCAGAAGGTGCGCGCCCTTAAGCTGAAGAAGAAAAAAGCAGACGACCTGCCAAAAGATTCGCTGGCGATCTTGAACCTGCAGGACATGCAGGTGGTGAAAGTGCCGCGGGTAAAGTCCTATAAGTTGCCCAAAGAGGGAAGCGGCTTTGTAGCTTACCAACTGGAAAAACCGCTGCCCCAGAAAAAGAACGATAAAGCGAAGCCGGAAGAGAAAGCAGACGCTAAGAAGCCGACTCTGAAGAAAAACAAAAAAGCCGAAGGTACCGAGCTCGTGTTGCGCAACCTGCAGACACGGCAGGAGCAGCGCTACAGCCGCGTAACGGATTATGTCTTCTCCGAGAAGGGCAATATGCTCTATTTTGTAAAGGATAAGCTCGACTCGTTGCACAACGCCGGCGTTTTTGCGGTGAATACTGCCGACCTCCAAGCCATACCTGTGGATACGGGCCGCACCAGCTATAATGGACTCAGCACTGACAAGACCGGCGACCAACTGGCGTATGTTGCCACCATGGATAGCGCCGGGGCCGACATCCGCTATTTTAACCTCAATTACTGGAACCGCAAAGACAACAAGCGCCAGGTGCTGGCCGACACCGCCTCCAAAGGGATGCCAAAGGACTGGATGGTAAGCGAAAATGGGGAACTGCTGTTCTCGGAAGACGGCAAGCGCCTGTTCTTCGGCACCTTTCCGCGCCCGACCCGCTACGAGAAAGACACCACACAGCTGGAGGAGGATAAAGTGAGCCTAGATATCTGGACCTACAAAGATCCGCTTATTCAGCCGATGCAGCTCAAGCAGAAGGACAAGGAGCTAAAGCGCTCGTTTCTGGCGATGTATGAACTGAAAGGAGACAAGATGCAGCAACTAGCGACGCTGGAGGTGCCGGATGTATACCTGGATGCCTATAAAACAGGCGATGTGGCCTTAGGTGTCAGCGATGAGAAGTATAAAATCACCATCGGCTACGAAACACCTACGCGCAAAGATGCTTATCTGCTCGACCTGAAAAAAGGTACCCGGAAGCAGGTGCTGAACGAAACCCGGGGCATGCCGCGCCTCTCTCCGCAGGGCGACTACGTGTACTGGTATGAGCCCGTAGACAGCAGCTGGTATGCGCTGGCCACCAAAAACGGTCACAAAGAAAACCTTAGCAAGCGGGTAGGCCTACCTTTTTACGACGAGACGAACGATATGCCTGTGCTGCCTGACGAGTATGGCATAGCCGGTTGGGTAGGCAAACACGACGATTACCTGCTGGTGTACGACAAGTATGATATGTGGCTGCTGGACCCCAGCGGCAAAAAAGCGCCGGAGAACCTGACCGACGGCTACGGCCGCAAACATGACCTGCGCTTCCGCTATGAGCAACTCGATCCGGAGCAGAAGTTCATTCCGGAGAGCGCAACCATTTACCTGAGCGGTTTTAACCTGAAGACCAAAGCTAATGGCTACTTCCGCGACTACGTAAGCAAGCAGGCGCTGCCGGAGCAATTGATTTTCTCGGATCATGCCTATACTAATCTCAGCAAGGCAAAGAACGATGATCGCGTGACGTTCCGCAAAGGTGCCTTCCGCGAGTATAACGACCTGTATACGTCAGACTTGGGCTTTGCCAAGGTGGAGAAACTGAGCGATGCTAACCCGCAGATGAAGGACTACCTATGGGGAACAGTGGAGCTGGTGGAGTGGAAATCAACAGACGGCGTACCGCTGCAGGGCCTGCTCTACAAGCCGGAGAACTTCGATCCGAACAAGAAATACCCGATGATGGTGTACTTCTACGAGCGCTCTTCCGACGGTATCCACCAGCACCGTGTACCGGCGCCGAGCGCCTCTACTATCAACATCCCATACTTTGTAAGCAATGATTACCTGGTTTTCGTGCCTGATATTGTATATAAAAACGGTTACCCCGGCGAGAGTGCCATGGATTGCGTGATTCCGGGTGTGCAAAGCTTGGTGGCAAAAGGCTTCGTGGATGAGAAGAACATGGCCTTGCAGGGGCAGAGCTGGGGCGGTTACCAGATTGCGTACATGGTAACGCGCACCAACCTGTTCAAAGCAGCTATGGCAGGCGCTCCGGTATCAAACATGACGAGCGCATACGGAGGCATCCGTTGGGGCACCGGCCTGAGCCGCCAGTTCCAGTACGAGCATACACAAAGTCGCATCGGTGGCACCTTATGGGAAAAACCACTGCAGTTTATTGAGAACTCGCCGCTATTCTTTGCCGACCGCGTGGAGACGCCGTTGCTCATCATGCACAACGACGCCGATGGCTCAGTGCCGTGGTACCAGGGCATTGAGTACTTTATGGCGCTACGCCGCCTGCACAAGCCTGTCTGGATGCTGGTGTATAATGGCGAGGACCACAACCTGATGCAGCGCAAAAACCGCAAAGACCTTTCGGTGCGCATGTCGCAGTACTTCGATTATTACCTGAAAGGCGCTCCAATGCCGCAGTGGATGAAGCAGGGCGTGCCGCAAGTGGTAAAGGGCAAAGATTACGGCTTTGAACTGGTAAAGCCCGAAGTAGCCGGCGAAGCAAAAGAATAACCAGAAGCGTATTATACTTGGCAGCCGCTGTACCTGATGGTGCAGCGGCTGTTGCTTTTAAAAGCCCTGGTTATACTTACCAGTTGCGCTCTTATCGCTTTACAGCTTCCAGAATAAACAACTGACTTCCAGTTGTTTATTCTTAGCTAAATATTTCTTACAAGAAGATTTTATTTGAATTATATTTTGTATTATAGTAGTAAAAAATAGATCTTTTAAAACAGTAAACATATGATTGATACCCAGAAAGTAGATGCTGCTCTGATCATACTCTCACTGCTGAGCGGTATGCTGTTTGCTCAACTGCTTTGTCGTTCACAGCAAGTGGCCGTGAAGCGCTTGCCGCTGTTCCTGGTAATGGCTTTCTGCTTCTGGAGCCTCTTTAACTGGACTGGCCATTTAGTTGCCGTATCTTATGTAAATGTAAAACTGATACTACAGGGCAGCTTTGTGTATAGCTTCCGTTTCTATTCCCTGATGTTGATGGGAGTGGTTTTTCTGCTACTGATCCTGCAGCAACTGCGGTGCATCCTGTCCATGCTCCGCGGAGATGCTAGCGGGTATCAATAACTAAAACAGGTGAGCTTTGTGATCATTGCTTTTAGTTTACCTATTATTCCGCTTAACCCGATCGGATCTTTACCTATCATCAGCACCATGGTTATACTTGCCACTATCGCTATTACCCGTAAGCAGTGGGCGCAGAAGAGAGAAGTTATCACTGGTAATATAGTAGTAACGGGTGCTTAAAAATGAGCAAGGGCCGCTGTACCAGAAGTACAGCGGGCCTTGCTCATTTTAGGTATTAAGTGGTTTACTTACCGTTATAAGGTCTGATCTCACCACAGGCTACAGGCAGCGTGCGCATGTAACTACCGTCTACTGTTAAGCCATGCAATACAATCGCATCGTTTTGAAGAGGTAATACCACTAAGTCGGCCACACCGTCTCCATTGTTATCCTTTGTAAGGTCAATTGTTTGGGTATAGTCAATGTTGCCACTGGCATCAGCCGTCGGGAAAAAAAGCAGGTTGCTGAAGTCCATTACGAGTGGTATCAGCACATTTCCGTAATACGGCAAGCCTTCACCCAATTCGATCAAGCCGTCACCATTCTTATCAGCCGACATGGGCGGGCAAACCGCATTTTGGTTGTTCTCTACAAAGCCATGGATGTGCTGCGGGTGCAGTTTGTTTGGCTCCAGGCCACTGGCCGTGATGTGTACGGTGAGCATGTCGCCATTTAGCGTCTGTGTAGCAGTACCCATTACACCTGAGTTGTTCAGAGACGTCAGGTCGACCACATATGTTTTAATTTGATTTAATGATTTAGCAGAACGTGCATCCTGTTGTGTCTGGCTGGCTAAGGACATGTCTCCTGGTAATGCATTGTCATCAGAACAGGCAGAAAATAACATTAAACTGGCAGCGAAGCGGGTAATCGAGGTGTATAATTTTTGTATATAATTTTATTTAGTGAAATAATGTGCTAATCTATAAGCCGCAAAACTTATGAATGTTCTTTGTTTATGGTAAACAGCCACTTACCTTAAGCTAAGATGCTGGTGGAGACCGTCAACACATGCAAGCTGTGTTATACTTTAGCAGAAAGGCAGGATGAATAATTTTATAATTCTTAAGCACTTTCAGCTAGTGAGGCATGCTACAGAAAAAGCACCTATAACTGAATAGCAAAATTGTAAGGCTCTCCTCTCTTAAGCGCTGTGTAAAGGCGCTAAAAAACTCTTTTTGTTGATATAAAGTATACATATTCAGATAATTAAATACAAAGGGTGACTTTGTAAAGAGTATGGTCATCTATCACTAAACCCATACAACTATGAACAATCGGTTAGCAACAGGCTTTATTGGCGGGGCACTGGGGGCGCTTCTCCTCATTGTGATCATGTATATTTTGCAGGCAGCGGGAATGGGTGCTCCCGGTTTTGTAAAAATGTATCAGGGGATGTTTGGCGGGGATGATGCCGGCGCCCAGGTAATCGCTGCTATCCTGTTTATGATCAGCGGCGGCATCTGGGGTCTTATTTTTACTGCCTTTGTAAAAAATCCTACAATCCCGAAGGGAATGATATTCGGTATCTTGCCTTGCCTCTGGATTTGGGTGGTGGTAAACCCTGTTTTGGGCAAGCCGCTGTTCAACGACTTCACTGTAAAAGGCCTTCTGATGCCTTTCTTTTTTAATGTGGTAATCTGGGGCACTTTTGTGGGCTGGTACGCCTCCAGAAGATATTCCGCCGTCGATAGGACAGTAGGCTAAGTCCTGCGGCAGTGCTGTGGCAGGCGATTGGAGCAAGAAAGTATTTTCCTGCTATTTTTCTGGTAGCCTTGAAAGTGCGGCCCCTGGTTAATTCTTCTCAAGGCAGGCAGCAGTTGTGTTGGCCCTCATGCGTCATTATCATGATATCCTGGTAAGCTTTCCAGCAATTGTTGGGTGCGCATAAACTGCCCAGAGCCGAAAGCGACCTCTTTGCCTTTCTCATTGTACAGCGTGGCTTCTGCCACAAACAGACTTTTGCTTTTCGAGCGGACTTTGCCTACGGCTTTCAGCGTGCCGCTGGTAACCGGCCGCAGCAAGTTCAGTTGGAAGGCAGCCGTTACAATAAATTCAACCTGCACCAGCGAGGCGACAGCAAAGTAGGCGGCATCATCCAGAAGTTTAAAGTATACGCTGCCGTGAACAGCATGCGCGCCATGATGGAAGGCCGGGTCCAGAGGAAGAATAATCTCGGCCTGCTCATAACTTACCGTTAGCTGACTGTTACTGTAAAAGCGTTGTATATTGGCACTATAATACAGCTGCTCCAGGCGGCGATAATGTTCTTGTACGTCCATATTTCCGGGGTAGATCACGCAAGTATACATAATACTCAGAACAGTTACCTCCTCCTGCACAGGAGACTTGCAGCCCAAACGCCAAAAGCTTGCTATGCCTGACCAGTTATACTATAAGGGCATCAAACTGTTGACTGGAAGTATAGCTATAAGTATAGCGCAGGCAGCAGGTAAGATAGCTGTTTTACCAGTCGGGCTTGCCGGGAGCTGGCGTGTGAGCAGACTTCTTCGGAAGTTGCTGGATGTATTGTAATTCGGCATTTCGCATGGCGTTGAGCAGCAGTTGTGCTTTCTCAGGGCTCATGTTCATCTGTTGCAGCCGGCTCCGCTGTGTTTGGGCACGCTGGTCCTGGTCGGTTGCGTTTTGAGAGCTACCCCGCTGCAACGGCTGGTCTGTTTCGGAGACATCCTGCAGGTTCTGTCCTTTGGTATCGCCGTCAGAGGAGCCGCTGGCTTGTTCCCGCTCGCTGTCGCCGTTGCTACTGCCATTTTGTGGCTGGTCACCATGGCTACCACCCTGTTGCTGCTGATCTGTTGGCGTGGGAGATGGCTCCGGTTTATCCACTTCCGCTTTATCGCTGCCCTGAGTATCCGGTTTTTGCTTCGGCTGTGGCTCCATGTTTTCTTCGGCAGGAGGAGGCGCTTGCAGGCTATCCGGTGCTTTGGCTGCCGGTGGCGGCAGTTTCTCCTGCGGGGCCTGCTCCACTTTTTCGGGATGCAGCACCAGGTATTTCTTCAGTAATTCGTAATCGTAGCGGGCCATTTCATTGGCTGGCTCTATGATCAGGGTTTCCCGGTAAAGCGAAAGGGCTTGTTTATACTTGTGTTGCAAAGCGGCGATGTTGCCCAACTGCAGGTGTGCCACCGCTCGCAGGTGGTTATAAGGATGATCTGCCAGGAGGCGGTAGGTTGCCTGGGCTTCATCCAGCTTACCTAGTTTATAGTATGTGTGCGCCAGGTTCAGCCGTAGCTGATCGTCCTGCACTTCCAGGTCGTTGAGCAGGTACTCATAAGCGGCCATGGCTTTGGCGTAATCCTGCTGCCGGTACGCTATAGCGGCCTCTTGTGAGTAGATGTTGATGCGCGAAATGGTGCGCAGGCCACCACTCAGGAAACTGATCAGGACGACAGAATACAGCAGCACTTTCATATCCGGATCAGCTTAACGGTAATAAAGGCATCGAGCAGAATAAAGAACAACGCCAGCGCTAGTGGGTACACATACTTGTTGGCAGTTACATCCACCATCTTACTTTCCCGCAGTTCTCCCTCCATGTTATTGATGGCACTAATCAGGCGGCTGACTTCACTTACCCGGTTGTTAACTTCAAAATAACGCCCCCCGGTGAGTTCTGCCAGCACTGCCAGCGGGCCCGGGTTGAGTTGTGTGATCACAGTCTTTCCTTCTTCGTCCTTTTTAAAACCCTTGCCTACCGGAATGCGGCTGCCTTCGATGGTGCCAACTCCTACGGTGTACACCCGGATGTTCTGCTCCCGCAATTGTTCGGCCAGGTTTTCCACATTTTCGCCAAAGTCTTCGCCATCACTGATGAGCACCAGCACCCGGGCCTTTTGCTCAGCTGCTGCTATCTGCCGCGGCTGCCCCAGCTTATCGAGCGCCAGTTGCAGCACAGGGGCATAGTCTGTGCCGCCATAGGGCATCAGGCTGGTGCGTAAGGTCTTGGTATATAGTTGGAGCGCATTCTGATCGTAGGTAAGGGGGCTTTGGATGAAAGCCTCATTGGAGAACACGATCAGCCCAATCTTGTCGGAGTTAAAACGGGTAATGAGGCGTTGTATCTCATGTTTGGCTTTTTCCAGCCGCGAAGGCTGCACATCCGTCGCATCCATCGATTTTGAAAGATCAACCGCAATGTACAGGTCCTTTCCGATGGTGCGGATCTCCTTTTTCATTGCGCCAAACGAGGGACCAAGTATAGCCACAAGCAGCAGCCCTACATACAGGTTGCGCAGCAGAAACTTGATCCAGATAGCATGAGGCCGTTGCTTAAAAAAGCGGGCTACACGCCACACCCGGTACAGGTAGCCGATGTACAACCCGATAAACAGGATGCCGAACAGGAGCTCGAGCAAAGTAATATGCTGGTACCAGGTCATAGGGTGTTGTATGGCAGCGGCGGCCTGTGTCGGCAATGCGCCGCGGTGCAGGCGCAAATATACAAATGCCTGCTGTACTTCTGGTGAGAGAACGTGCTGCCAGGCCAACTATTATAGCGAATGAGCTGGCAAAGGCCACTACCACAGGCGCTGCACAAATTAGCTGGCAGCCCAAGCTTAATTATTTTGGGGCAGGTTCGCCGGAGCAAGCAGAATAAAATCAGCAGCTTAGCAGGAAAAGGGAGTGCAGGCGAGAGAATTTAAAGGAATAAAGGCCCGAAAAAGTAAGGGCGGCTATTGCGCCATAAAAGGGAATGTAGTATGTTTGCAATCTCTTTAGCAGGAAGAGCCCGGAGAGGTGGGTGAGTGGCTTAAACCAGCAGTTTGCTAAACTGCCGTACTGGAAACGGTACCGGGGGTTCGAATCCCCCCTTCTCCGCAAGCGAATAAAAAAGCTGAAAATAAGTTTGAAACTTTAAATTCTTCGCTTACTTTTGCATCGCAATAAAACGCAATGGCACACAAAGCCACCGCAATTTAATGCGAATTACCAGTTCGGGGTGTAGCGTAGCCCGGTATCGCGCCACATTTGGGATGTGGAGGTCGTAGGTTCGAATCCTGCCACCCCGACTTAAAAATTTCGGAAGCAATTCCGAAATTTTTTGTTTAAGGAAGTTTGTAAATTTTCCTCAACAATGGTCTCGTAGCTCAGCTGGATAGAGCAACTGCCTTCTAAGCAGTAGGTCTTTGGTTCGAATCCAAACGGGATCACATTTATCATTTTAAACGCCTGTAAATCAAGTATTTACAGGCGTTTTTTTTATTGGGTCAAGTTATAGGTCAAGTTGTAAATAAACAAATAGTGTTAAGTATAAGTCAGTATTAAGAGGTTAATTTAATTTCATAAACTATATGCTGATTCATAATCAGTAGGTGGCTGGTTCGATTCCAGGTGGCCGCACTTGCTAACCGAGCACATACATAATGGAATATGGTAAGTGCTTTTTCTGCAAATAACTAAAAAACAAAAGCCGTTTTAGCTTAGCTAAAACGGCTTTTGTTTTTTAGTTATTCTTAAGGCCTAATCCATGGGTGCTTTGATATTAAGCAGAATAGAGGCGTTTAAAATCATAATTTTAAACTAATAAATACAAAAATTATAAAAATTGAAAAACTCTACAATTTAAATTTGTGATTATCATCTTTAAACTTACCTTTGTCAAAATCGAATAACTCTACAATGATAAGAACTAAAAATATAAATTCCATATGTGATATACGCATTGGATTGTATGCGAAACCAGAACCGATGGGAATTGCTGCCTATCTTCAGGCTCGTCAATTTAGCGAGGATGGTAGGCTAACCACTGAGGCTGACGAGTACATTATGATAAATAAAAAATCGGCTTCACATGTATTATTGGAAGGAGATGTTCTTTTCGCAGGAAAGGGTAGCCGACTATTTGCATGGTGTTACCATGAAACAAATCAGCCTGCAGTGGCTTCATCCACATTCTTTGTTCTTAGGCCTAAAAAGGAAGTAATAGATCCTGAATATCTGGCTGCTTTTCTGAATTCCCCCCAAAGTAGAGCTGCATTTATGCAAATTGGCGGAGGGACAAACATTCTTTCTATACGAATATCTGAATTAGGTGCTTTTCAAATACCCTTACCATCTATGGAGCAACAAAAGCAGATAGCTGCCATAGCAATGCTGCACCACAGGGAAATCGAACTTACCCAACAGCTATTGACTCAAAAACAAAATATGTATAAAGCAATCATTTCTAAACTTATAAAATAGTTCTAATGGAGAAGAAACTAACACAAAAAGAAATCAATAACATTGTCTGGAAAGCATGCGACACATTTCGTGGTACCATCGACGCTACTCAGTATAAGGATTACATCTTAACAATGCTTTTCCTTAAGTATCTAACTGATGTCTGGAAAGATAAAAGAGCTGCTTATTCAGAAAAATATAATGGAGATGAAGTAAGAATTGAAAGGGCACTACGTAACGAACGTTTTCAAGTGCCTAAGGAATGTACATTCGATTTTCTTTTTGAACAGCGCAATGAAAATAACCTGGGTGAGCTAATTAATATTGCCCTGGAAAAATTAGAAGATGCTAACCGTAGCAAGCTGGAAAGGGTGTTTCGTAACATTGACTTTAATAGCGAAGCTAATCTTGGTCAAACCAAAGACCGTAACCGACGTCTGAAAAACCTGCTGGTTGATTTTTCTATGTTGGATTTACAGCCTTCGCACTTAGAAGGTAATGATATAATAGGTGATGCCTATGAATTTTTAATCTCTCAGTTTGCAAGCGATGCTGGTAAGAAGGCTGGAGAATTCTATACACCGGGTGAAGTTTCAACTCTGCTTGCCAAGCTGGTAGATCCACAACCAGGGAATCGTATCTGTGATCCTGCGTGTGGTTCTGGTTCCTTATTGATAAAGGTGGCAAAAGAAGTAGGTACTAACAACTTCTCTCTATACGGACAGGAAAACAACGGCAGCACCTGGGCATTGGCTCGGATGAATATGTTCCTGCATGAAATGGACAATGCAGACATTGAGTGGGGCGATACATTGAACAATCCTCGTCTGCTCGAAGGCGACCAGCTAATGAAGTTCCACATCGTAGTAGCCAATCCTCCATTCTCCTTAGATAAATGGGGTGCTGACAACGCTTTAGCAGATCAATACAATCGTTTTCATCGAGGTACACCACCTAAAAGCAAAGGTGACTATGCCTTCATTACACACATGATTGAAACCACCTTTGAAGATGTTGGAAAAACTGGGGTTATTGTTCCACATGGGGTTTTGTTCCGTGGTAGCAGCGAAGGAAAAATAAGAGAGCAGTTAATCAAGGAAAACATGCTGGAGGCAGTTATAGGGTTACCTGCTAATCTATTCTTTGGTACTGGTATTCCTGCAGCTATCCTCATTTTTAATAAAGGTAAAGGTGATAATAAAGATGTGCTGTTTGTTGATGCAAGCCGTGAATATCAGGATGGCAAAAACCAGAACCGGCTGAGACCTGAAGACATTAAACATATTGTTGATACTTATAAAGCTTTTAGGGCTGCTGCTCCATTAATAGCAAATGAAGGTGCTGTAATAGAAGATAAATACGCTTACCGAGCAACCCTTGAAGAGATCGAGGAGAACGATTATAACCTGAATATCCCTCGTTATGTGGACACATTTGAGGAGGAAGTGCCAGTAGATATTGCCTCAACACAAGCCGAGATATCCCGATTGAAGGCAGAATTATCCGACGTTGAGGTTCAAATGGAAAATTATTTAAAAGAATTAAACCTCATCTAAGATGCTTACAAAAGAACAAAAAACAGAATTTAGCGAAATACTGGAGGAGCTTGGTAATACTCTTGACATATCCGAAACTCAATTTAATGCTGCGGTAGAAAGCTACAACGCAGTTGGAAATTGGCTATGTGCGGATGATTCTTTATTAAAACCCTTCAGTCCGACTATCAAGCCGCAAGGATCATTTTTGATTGGTACTACTATACAGCCATACGACGAAAATCAGGATCTGGATATTGATTTGGTTTGTGAGTTGTCTGGTAAAAATGAAAGGTGGACACAAAAAGACCTAAAAGTTATAGTAGGTGGACAGCTGGAAAAGCACAAAACCTACCGAAGCTTATTGGATGAAGAAGGCAGAAGATGCTGGACATTAAAATACCGGGAGAATTCGAAAAGAAACGATCAGTACCACATGGATATACTTCCTGCGGTTATTGCCTTCGGCTATACAGTTCTTTTAGAGAAAGCTTTTTCAAATGTAACTACCAATCATGTAGATCACCTTGCTATCAGTATTACAGATAGAGAAGAAGGTAATTACAATACAGAAAAAAGGCCTGAATATTGGTTAAAGAGTAATCCGTTTGGTTATGCAAAATGGTTTATAGACCAAGCCACAGTTCCTGGTTCTAGTATCAGAATGTTCTCCCTAAACGAAGCTGTAAAGCCGACCCCTAAGTATCAGCGGGAAAGAATGCCTTTGCAAAGAGTAGTTCAAATTCTTAAACGCCACAGGGATATGATGTTCAAGGATGATAAAGAGAAGCCAATTTCGATTATAATAACTACCCTTGCTGCATATGCATATGAAAAGCAGACCAATGTATTAGAAGCGCTGGTTGATGTAATTGACCGGATGCATTTATTTATTAAAACAAAATATGACCCTATAACAGGAGAGTTTTATAGATGTGTTGAGAACCCGGTTAATGACAAAGAAAACTTTGCTGATAAATGGAGAGAAACACCTGCCAAAGAAACGAAATTCATGAGGTGGTTAGAGAAGGTGAAAGAAGACATCTCAAATGCAACGGCTCAACGTGGTAATCATAACATCATGGAAAGTCTGTCTAAAGCATTCGGTAAAAATGAGATTACTAGAACGTTCACTAACATAGGAGAACGCAAAAGATTATTAACTGAGCAGGGTAAGAACCGCTTTGACACAAAGCTGGGTATTACAGCCGGTGCTGCAAATGTAATTAAACCGCATAACTTTTATGGCTCAGAAGATTAAACCTTTACCAATAGGCGTTCAGGCGTTAAACATTAAACGCATCTTCACTGGTAGCAATGTTACTACCTTTCGTGATAATCACTTAACCTGGACGGACACCATTTCATCTTCACCTTTAGGGGAGTTGTATAAAGTAAAGCTTGAGTATCATGTTAACCAACCTCCTAAGGTTTATGTAATTAAACCTAAGCCTTTGCCATTGGCTAAGGGAAAAACAAAGCTCCCTCATTGTTATGATCAGAAGGAACAGCAACTGTGTCTGTACTATCCTGACGGAAAAGAGTGGAACAAAACAATGCTTTTGGCCACAACTATTATACCTTGGACATATGAATGGCTTTACCATTATGAGATTTGGTTAGGCACAGGTGAATGGACAGGTGGGGGTGTGCATGCGCGAAATAATTTACCTAAAAAACAAAACGAACATGAGTAATAAACCCGGCTATAAACCTTCACCATTAGGTATGATACCTCAAGAATGGGAAGTGTACAAAATTGGAGAACTGCTTTCAAAGGGTATCTTGGTTGATCATTTAGATGGCAATCATGGTGAACTTTATCCAAGATCTGAGGAATTTGTCTCAACAGGTGTGCCATACCTTTCTGCAAATAATTTCTTTAACGGGTACGTAGACTTTAACAGCTGTAAATTTCTGCACCCTGAAAGAGCTAAACAATTTAGAAAAGGTATAGCAAAGAATGGTGACGTTTTATTTGCTCATAATGCAACTGTCGGTCCAGTTGCGATTCTTAACACAGAACTGGAGTATGTTGTACTAAGTACAACTGCAACATATTTTAGGTGTAATCCTAACTTACTGAGCAATCTTTATTTGAGGGAATATTTTACTTCAGACTATTTTATAAATCAGTATTCACGAGTAATGGGCCAATCTACAAGAAACCAAGTGCCTATTACTACACAGCGAAAGTTTTATACAATACTCCCAAAGCTATCAGAGCAAAAGAAAATAGCTTCAATTCTTTATTGTTGGGATGAAGCGATATTATATACCCAACAGATCCTTTATAAATTACTAGAACGAAATAAAGGATTAACGCTGCAATTACTTACTGGTAAAAAAAAGCTGAAAGGATTTAATAAGCCATGGAAAGAAATACATCTGGCTGAAGCTTTTATTGAACGGAATGAAACTGGTTATTTAAATTTAGATTTATTGTCAGTAGGTTCGTTAGGTATTTATCCACAATCGCAATCAGAGAAAAGAGATACTTCAAACAGTGATAAGGCAAAGTATAAGAGAATTTGTCCTGGAGATATTGGGTATAATACAATGAGGATGTGGCAGGGCAGAAGTGCCTTATCTAGCCTGGAAGGAATTGTTAGCCCAGCTTATACAATTGTTACACCAAAAGAAAATCAATATTCCAAATTCTATGCATACCTATTTAGGTTACCTTCAGTTATAAATAAGTTCTTCAGAAATTCCCAAGGCTTAGTTGAGGATACACTTAACTGCAAATTTAAAGACTTTGCTAAAGTGAAAGTAGAAGTGCCTGAATACGAGGCACAAGTTGCAATTGCTAATATTCTTAATACAGCACATTTTGAAATAAAAGCTTACGAACAAAAGTTATTTGCATTACAACACCAGAAGAAAGGTTTAATGCAAAAATTATTAACAGGTGAGGTAAGAGTGAAAATTGAAGGATAAAGTGGAAGAAAAGTTTAATATATTAACAATAGATGGCGGTGGAATTCGTGGAATATTTCCTGCAATGTTTTTAGCTTCTATTGAAGCAGAGTTAAAGTCCAGAGGGGTTGAAAAATACCAAATATATGAAAATTTCCAGTTGATAAGTGGTACATCTACAGGAGGTATTATAGCAATCGCTCTAGCACTAGGTGTTCCAGCGATAGATATACTTGATCTCTATTTAGATAATGCAGCCATGATTTTTGGAAAAAAACGAAATGGCTTTGGTAGACTTTTTAATTCTGCACACGATAGAACAGCTTTAGAGAATTTGATTAGAAAGAAATTTAAGGAGGCTAATGGGGGATCAGAACCCACATTAAAAGATTGCAAAACAAATGTATGTATTCCTATCTATGATTTGATGCAAGGAAAGCCATCTGTTTTGAAGAACAATTATCATCCTCGTTTTATTCGAGACTATCATATTCCAGCGTACCAAGCAGCACTGGCAACATCCGCAGCCCCTACTTATTTTGACCCTTATTCTGCAAGTTATACTGATCTGAATGGAATGAAGCAATCATTCAGCAACAAAGTAGACGGTGGAGTAATGGCAAATAACCCAACTTTACTTACCTTAATAGAAGCTCAAAAAGCTTTTAACAAACAATTATCTGAATTGCAAGTGCTTTCTATAGGTACAGGTTATCAGCGTTTTGCTGATGCGTGTGAACGGAAAAGTTGGGGGATAAAATACTGGATGCTTGAAAGTGACAGAAAGAGATTGATTGAGTTATTCATGCAGGGACAGTCTCAACTTGTGCAAAACCTTGTCAGCCTTCTTCAAAACGGTATTGACAGAGAGCAAGGGCAGCAACCAAACTTTGTTTACAAGAGAATCGATACAGAATTGGATGAAACTTGTATTATCGAACTGGATGAAAAAGATAAGAAGAAGTTAATCAAACTTAAGGAAAAGGCGCAGGTAGCCTTTCAAAACAATGGTAATGAAATCATCCAAACATTCTTTCAATAGTAGTTTAATCCAACGGTATGAGTAATTATTTTAAAGAATCATTTAAGAAATTTAAAGCTGATGCTTTAGCTAAAGGTGTCTATGACGTGCTTAAATGGTTATTTATTGCTCTAGTTGTATTTGCTTTTGCCAGATTTATCCCAAATGATACAAACTATTTCAGTATAATAAACTACAAATTTCAAATTTCACTTTACTGGGTAATAATCTATACAATTGTCATTATTCTAGCTTCTGTGGTTTTAGCATTCTTAACTTTTAAGCAAAAGTATAAGAAAGTAGAAACGGATAACTTTACTGATGAACTAACAGGCTTGAAAAACCATAAGGCTCTAAAATATTATTTAGAAAAACAATTAGAAGACAGCAGTAAATCTATTGGGAAGAATTTATCAATAATACTTTTAGATGTTGACAATTTTAAACACTTCAACACAGATTATGGCTACATAACTTCTGATCAAGTTTTAAAAAAGCTAGGAGAACTACTAGGGAACGATAAAAGAGTAACAGATGAAACTTTCAGATTTTTTAATCGTGGCGATGAGTTCTTAATTGTTGCAAACGAAACATCAGCCAATGATGCTCTTTTAGCTGCAGAAAGAAAAAGGAAACTAATTGAACGTACTGGTTTTAGTGTTAATGACAAATCGTATTATTTAAAAGTATCTTGCGGTATAACTGAATATAAGAAAGGTGATAATTATCAGTCAATTATAGATCGTGTTAATTCTGCATTGGGAGAAGCCAAAGGCCAAACAGGTAAAAATTGCAGTAAAATAATAGTTTAATGGAACTACCTTCATTTAAAGAGGATTACATATCCCAAATACCTGCACTTCAATTGCTTATGAAGATGGGTTATCGGTACCTAACGCCAGACGAGGCTTTGGAAGCCAGAGGTAACCGGAGCTCTAATGTATTGTTGGAAGCCATCCTTAAAATGCAACTTAAAGAGATCAATAAGATTGAATATAAGGGTAAAGAGTTTCCCTTTAGTGAAGCTAATATCAATACTGCCATTCTTGCTTTAAGAGATTTACCGCTACAAGATGGCTTTATGGCGGCAAGTCAAGCCTTTTATGATTTAGTAACACTGGGAAAGAGTTTGGAGCAAAGTGTCTTAGGTGATAAGAAAAGCTTTTCTTTCCAGTACATTGATTGGGAGAATCCGGAAAACAACGTTTACCACGTCACCGAGGAATATTCTGTTCTTCGCTTTGAAAGATCTGACACCTATCGTCCAGATATAATATTATTTATTAATGGCATTCCATTAGTAGTAATAGAATGTAAGAGTCCCAAAATTAAACATCCTATTGACCAGGCAATAGAACAGCATTTGCGAAACCAACAGGAAGATGGTATTCGCTCGTTGTATTACTATTCCAATTTGGTGATAGGCGTTGCGGTAAATGAAGCAAAGTATGCAACTACGGCAACATCCAAAGAATTCTGGAGTGTTTGGAAAGAGCAGTTCCGGCACAAAGATGAGGAAGAGGAGTATCAAAAAACTTTGCAACAGCTTAAAAATGCCCCCTTACCTAATAACGACAGAACCTTGTTGTTTAGAGAGAGGTTTCTGAACGTGCTTCAATATTTTAATCAACTGGAGCAGGAGGATTTAACTATTACCGAACAGGATAAAATGCTCTACAATCTCTGTCGTCAGGACAGATTGTTAGACATTATGCACCATTTTATACTGTTTGATGATGGAATAAAAAAAATAACCCGTTATCAGCAATACTTCGCTGTAAAATGGACACTGGAACGAATCAGTAAAGTACAACCTGATGGAAAAAGACAAGGAGGTGTTATCTGGCATACCCAAGGAAGTGGTAAATCATTGACAATGGTAATGCTGGCGCAGTTAATTGCAATGCATCCAGAAATTAAGAATCCCAAGATAGTCTTGGTAACTGATAGGGTTGACCTTGATGACCAAATTACTGAAACATTTAAGAAATGTGGTAAACCGGTGGTGAATGCCGCTACTGGGGAAAAGCTGATTGAGATATTAGAAACGAATGGCGATGCTATCATTACTACTATCATCAACAAGTTCCAGTCTGCAGTTACTAAAGCAAAGGATGTTTTTAACAGCAACAATATATTTGTTTTAGTAGACGAAAGTCATCGTACTCAGTATGGCACTTTCAATGTAAAAATGCAGAAAGTTTTTCCGCAAGCCTGTTACATAGCATTTACTGGTACACCTTTATTGAAGAAAGATAAAAGTACTGCAGGAAAGTTTGGTGGTATTATACCAGGGACTGTATATACAATATCAGATGCAGTAGAAGATAAAGCAGTTGTGCCTCTATTATATGAAGGAAGGCATAATATTATGCATGTAAATGAAAAGCCGCTTGATACATTTTTTGAACGTGTGGCGGAACCACTTACTGATTATGGTAAGGCAGCTTTAAAACGCAAGTTTTCTTCCAGAAATAAAATTGTTCAGTCTGCATCCTTCATAGAAAATACGGCTTGGGATGTAGTAAAGCATTTCACGGATAATATACAAGGAACGGGATTTAAAGGTCAGTTAGTTGCGCCAAACAAGCTATCAGCTATAAGATATAGAGAAGTTTTTAAAGACATTGCTAAGGTTTCAGTTGAGTTACTTATTTCAGCACCAGATGACCGCGAAGGTGAAAAAGATGCTTTTGAAGAAAGTGATGAAAAAGTTAAGGCTTTTTACAAAGCCATGATGGATAAATACGGGAACCAAGAGAAATATGAAAAGGCAATTATCAACAGCTTTAAGAAACAGGATGAGCCTGAGATCATTATTGTTGTAGATAAGTTGTTGACTGGTTTTGATGCACCACGAAATCAGGTATTATATCTCACAAGGAACTTAAGAGAGCATACATTATTACAAGCAATTGCAAGGGTGAACAGGTTGTATCCGGGTAAAGATTATGGTTACATTATTGACTATTACGGCAATCTCGAGAACCTTGATGATGCTCTGCATACTTATGCAGGGCTGGAAGAGTATGATAAAGAAGAGTTGATTGGCACCCTTACAAATGTTGGTAAAGAAATAGAAAAGCTACCTCAGACGCACTCTGAATTATGGGACATCTTTAAGGAAGTAAAGAATAAATATGATGAGCCGGCATACGAAGAGCTTTTATCTGATGAAGCAAAAAGGCACAGCTTTTATGACAAGTTATCTGTATACCTGCGAATTCTAAAATTAGCCTTATCCAGCTTAGACTTTAATAATAATACACCAGAAAAGCAAATTGAAAAGTATAGAAAAGATGCTGAATTCTTTTTGGCTTTGCGAGTATCAGTAAAAAGACGTTACTCTGATGAACTGGATTACAAAGAATATGAAGCACAGGTGCAAAAGCTTATTGATAAGCATATTACCTCTCATGGTGATGTATTGAAGATAACTGACCTAGTGAACATATTTAATAAAGAGGAGCGTCAAGCAGAACTAGAAAAGGTCACAGGCAAGGCAGCTAAAGCAGATCATATTGCCAGTAGAACATTAAAGGCGATCAATATAAGGTGGAACGATGACCCTGTTGAATATAAGCGGCTATCTGAGCTAATTAAAAAAACTATAGATGATTATCATCAGCAAAGAATAAATGAAGCCGAATACCTGGCTAGAACGACGGAGTTTGAAGACGCTTTTTTCAATGGAAGGCGTACCAACGTTCCTTCAATTATCAAAGATAATCCGACATCTGTAGCTTTTTACAATTTGACTTCAGAAGAACTTAAAGATGGATTAGCATTAAAAACAAATAGTATTGACATTGCAGCAGAGATTGCTGCTGGGATAGATGAGGTGGTCAAAATGAATGTTTTTGATAATGGGCATCCTGTAATAGACTGGCAGAAAAATGATGATATCAAGGGGAAGGTGCGTATAGAAATTGATGATCTTCTTTTTGAAACTAAAGCTAAATATGATCTGGAGATAAGCTTTGATCAAATAGACAAATTAATTGCCGGATGTATCAAAGTTGCGGAAACAAGATATAAAAGTTAGTGGAATATCAACTGAAGTTTGGAGAAAGGGTAATTGACATTACACTATATCATAGAGAACGCAAGTCATTAGGCATTAAAGTTCATCCTGAAGGAATAGTGGAGGTATTTGCTCCACTGGCTGCAAAGCAAGAAGAGATCGAGAAAAAGGTACGTAAAAAGGCACCTTGGATATTTAAACAGATAGATTTTTTCAGTAGCTATAAACCCGCTACGCCACCTCGACGGTTTGTGAATGGGGAAACACATTTGTATCTCGGTCGACAATACAGGTTGAAAATTGTGCCTGATTGCGAAAATGTAGTAAAGCTTTATCGTGGTCAGTTATTTATGCATGCAGTAAATACAAAACCGGATGCATTAAAGCAACAGCTTGATAACTGGTATAAACACAGAGCAGATATTGTGTTTACTGAGTTACTTGAAGAATTACTGCCAAAATTTAATCAGTACAAAATTAAGAAGCCATCTCTGGCCATCCGCTATATGAGCAAGCGCTGGGGTAGTTGTTCACCTACTGGTAAGATCATTCTGAATACGCAACTAATCAAGGCGCCTAAAGGCAGTATTGAATATGTGATCATTCACGAATTATCTCATTTGGTGCATCACAATCACACTAAAGCCTTCCATAATCTTCAGAGTTTGATATTACCGGATTGGAAAAAATGGAAGGACAAATTGGAAAGTACCTTAGCTTAGATATTACATCATAATAACATGAAGGTAGAGCGGGTAGGTATCAATGTGTAATAGTCAAGATATAAAATGACAGATCAGTATCATCCGATTTTCCCTTCTTTGTTAATACGTATCTGCAGCTTAACGGCATCATTTAGGTTCTGAACAATAAGCCTTTTTTCATTAGTATTACTTCTTTCATAAGCAATCTGGAATAATCTTAGTCTCTTTACAAGTTTTCTGACTTTAGCTGCAGCTATGTCAAAATCTTGCTGAGTAATACTCTGCGGAATCAACAAACCTTCACTATAACCAACATAAAAGCCACTGTTTTTATAATTATCTACTTGCTCCCACCATAAAAGATCTTCAGCTTCTTCTAATGCGGATTGAACTTTAATGATCACTTGTTCTGCATAGAATAAGAATTTGGTAACCTTACTAGACTTTCTGTTTGGTTGCGCCTCAAACTCTTCCCACTCGATGAAGTACAATACAGCATTCAACAGCTTTAATAACATTGCTGCTTCGTGTCTACATTTATGGTTATTCTTTAATACACCACTTAATTCGGGTATTTTTATAGCATTTACACCAATGCTTTTCAGGAAGAGTACTGCACCCTTTATGTACTCCTCTGATCCTAAAACCAGTAATGATCTTGCTACTCCATAATTTCCTTTAGAAGAAGCATCTTTGGCAGTTGAGAAAAGTGCCTCAGCATTCACTTTCAAAGCTTCATAAGCTTTTACACTGTCTGCCTTAGATAGTGTTTCTAAACTACTAGTATTTTTGCCTACTGTTTTACTATTCATTGATTAAGTAATAACTGTATTTAGAAGCATTCCAGCCTAACTAAGATTTAAGTTAATAGAATAAATTTAAAAAATAAGAATACAATGAATAGAATAATATATATTTAAAACAATATTTGTATAATATAGTATTATATAAATTCTAATTAGGTTACTGTTTGTTTTTTTAATCAAAATAAGATATTAATTTGATTTAATAGCGCAAGTCAAATTTTCAAAAGATACAATATGGCCTTGATGATACCGCATAAACCCTACGACACGCAGAGTGAAGGGGAACTAGCTATATTTGACGCTTTACAACAAGGGCTAGATAATGACTATATAGTTTTTCATTCTGTAAGATGGGTATCATCATCAAATAAATCACAAGGCGAAGCTGATTATCTAATACTTCATAAAAGTTTAGGACTATTAGTACTTGAAGTAAAATCAGGTTATATCAGGTGTGAAGGTAGGAGATGGTTTCAAAAAAACCGTAATACTCTTGTGGAAAAGGAAATACAAGATCCTTTAAGCCAAGCCGATGGTAGCAAATTTAAGTTTATTGAACTGCTAAAAGAATCAAACCCCTCTATAAAAGGATGTCTCGTTTGTCATGCGGTTTGGTATCCTTCAATTCAATGGACTTTTCCATATCCACCACATTACTCTCCTGAAATAGTATTTGATTCAGAGACTCTTTCAAAGCCCCAGAAAGCAATAGAGGCAGCATTCAACTATTGGGGGAATTCTGTTTTTAAGTCAACCTATGGCAATGCAGCTTTTGAGCAACTGAAATTTATCATTGCGCCTGAATTTTCCGCTGTTCCATCAGTTAGAGCTAATTTCGAATCGCGAGAGAGACAATTTATTACGCTGACAAGAGATCAGGCTAGAATAATGGATTTTCTTGATGAGCAAAAAACAGCAGTTATATCGGGTAGTGCTGGGACAGGAAAAACAATGTTGGCTTTAGAAAAGGCTAACCGACTCGGTGTTAGAAATGAAGAAACGCTATTCTTATGTTATAATGAAGCTCTGCGAAAACACTTAGAAGATAATAATCCAATTACATGTGTTCGTTTCAAAACTATACATGAATTAGCAAGAAGTTTTAACATAAGTATTAATTCTAAAAACTTAAATGAAGTAACAGATTCTTTAGCCTATCATTTATTGAGTAATTCCACAATATGGCCATATACAAATGTAGTCATAGATGAAGCACAAGACTTTAATTCTTTCTTTATAGAAGTTTTGAAAGACATAACTAAAGGAAGTTTTTATGCTTTCTATGATAAAAATCAAAGTATACATCAACAGGGCGAATTAACTTGGGCTAACAATGCTGATTGTAAGCTAACATTACATACTAACTGTAGAAACACAAAGGAAATAGCAAGAACTTCAGCTCGTAACATAGGACTAGATAGTAAAACATTCATCAATTCACCTGTAAAAGGTGAACAGTCTTTTATAGCGGAGTATAAGTCTGAAGAAGCTGGGTTAAATACAGTCGAGAAGATTGTGAATCATTTACTAAATGATAAAAAAGCCAAACCGGAAGATATTGTAGTATTAACTATGTCTGATATTGATAATTCAATATTAAGAAATGTAAAAAGCATTTGTCATCAACAGTTATCTCAATTTCTACAAATAGGTAAAATATGTTTTAATACTGTTGATGAGTTTAAAGGGCTTGAAGCAGGATATTTAATTCTCATTGACATTATCGTAGCTAATTATAGTGATAACCTTTATAAGAACAGGCTTTACATTGGTTGTTCAAGAGCAAAACAGGGTCTATATATGTTATTAAACAGTCCAGATGAAGTAGATTTTGAGACTGCTATGAACATGCTTGAAACGAAAAAGAAGATAAAGAAAAACCGTACCAATTTCTATCATAAACTAGCTGTAACTGAATTTCACCTATAATTAACTTCCTATGCTACGTTCTAACATCAATACCGACAGATCAGATTTTTTTGACATTAAAGATGATGATCATATAGATGAAGTATGGCAAATAATGAAGAAGAACATTCCTGATTATTTCAACAGGATGATAGCAGGGGATGATGAGTATGTGGAACTTAAAACTAACGGTTCTTTTAAAGTTAAAACTACTGCTACAGATTTTAGAAAACGGCTTGCAAAGATTTTTGAAGATGGATTAAAGAACTATAAGAAGGAAGATGTAAAGTATAAGATATTCTTTGACGATGATAGTATACAGGAGTTTGAGGATGAAGATGATCCAAAAGCTTTTAAGTCTGCTTTAAGTACTAAAGTACCTGTGATACTTAAAGCTAGAAACTCAAAACGGGAGATGATGCACGAATGGCAGACAAGGTTTGCTGCTTCTAAACCGGCTGATGTATATTCTATATTTCTTAATCTAGTATCATTTATGAATGATTTTATAGACGATACTACAGCAGTAGAATTTTCTAAATATGACGATCTATATGATCTAGAGAACCTTGTTGTGCTTAATGACGATGATGATTACAATGTTCCAGGTGTAATTGGTATGGGAATCAAATCGTCTGTTTTATACTTTCTAAACCCTCGATACTTTTTACCTGCTAACAAAAATACTTTGTATGGTTTCTACTTCCTAACAGACTGTGACCATTTCTATTTACCAAGTAGAAGTAATGAGTTTGTTATGATAAACGATATGAATAGCGAAAGTAATAGAAAGTATAATCGGAATATGTTGATTGACCAAAACTATTGGTACCCTTATGATCTTCTTGTTCTATATGGTCTTAAAGCATACAGGCTACTAGAACAACTTTGTATGAAACACCAGTACAAACTGAATGAAGAATATCGCTTTGTCCATCTAAATACTTTTATGTCTCATATATGGCAAATGAAGTTAGATACCATTAACACAATGATGGGTGGTGATCAGGAGGATGCAAAATGACAAACTCTGAAGTACTTCAAAAATATTTTGGCTTCAATACTTTTAAGGATATTCAAGAAGATGTCATAAACAACCTTCTTTTAGGGCAGAATACCTTATGCCTTATGCCAACCGGTGGAGGTAAGTCCATTATATATCAAGTCGCAGGATTACAAACAGGTAAAATAACAATAGTTATATCACCTTTACTTGCTTTGATGAAGCAGCAGAATAAAAGACTGGCGGAGCAAGGAATAAATGTAATGTCATATAATAGTAGCTTAGGCGATTTAAAAACTCAGTTTAACAAGCTAAAGAAAGCATTTTCAGGAAATGATTTTCCGCAATTTATTTTTGTATCACCTGAGAAAATTATTTCTGATGGTTATTTAGAATATTTGATTAAAAAGTATCATTCAAAAATAGGTTTAATTGTAGTTGATGAGGCTCATTGTATTTCTCAATGGGGACACACATTCAGACCAGCTTATAAAACCCTTCCTCTATTTATTGAAAATGTTTTTGGAGCATATAACATACCTCCAGTTCTATGCCTTACTGCTACATTGAATCCTCTCGATAAAGTTGAGATATGTGGCGATCTGAACATTTCTCAAGAAAATATATTTGTTAGCAATACACTTCTACGAAGCAATTTGCACTTGTCTATATTAGAGCAAGTGGATAACAATGAACAGAAAAAAGCTCAATTAGTAGAAATTTTGAATAAACACAAAGATGAAAAAGTCATTGTGTACACCCATATAAAAACAAGAGACTATGGCACAAGGGAGATGTCAGAAGCATTTAGTAGCTTAGGTTTTAACTGCCATTATTTTGATGCTGATATGCAGGATAATGATAAGTTATCTATTCTTGAGAAGTTCGAGAATGGCCATATCAAAATTATTTTTGCTACAAGTGCATTTGGGATGGGCATTGACATTCCGGATATAAGAGTGGTTGTTCATTATTTAATACCGGAAAGTATTGAACAATACTATCAAGAGGTAGGTAGAGCTGGGAGAGATGGTAAAGCTGCTTATGGTTACCTTTTATACTCCCAAACAAATTTTAAAATCAGGAGAGACTTAATTAAGAAATCACTACTTAAGGAAAATAGGATCCTAGATATTTTCGAAACTACAATCAAGCCAACATCAAATACGAGTACAAAAAGAAAGACCCTCAATCAAGATACCAGTGTAGCTGATAAGATTTACTCTTTAAGTAAAATGGATATCAAAGAAGATAATTCAGAAATGATTGTTTTTCTTTTTCTGCTACAGTATGGTGTTGTTAAGCTGCATGGGAAGGGCGTTCAATTTTTTGATTGCTTTGAAAATAACGGAAGCGGGCTCTTTAACATTATGAAAGAAGCATCGATAAATGGTATGGTCACCAGAATCTCTAAGAAGCTTAATAAAAGCATTGAGCAGACTAATTATGATATATTCACTATGTATAATCAGGATGAAATTAAGTTAACTAAAGCACCTGTTAATGTTATGAATTATTCTGTTCCTGAGCTTTTATCTGACGATTTAGTTGAGGAAATTCATTCTATTTTAAAGAGCAGAGTAGAAGGCAGATTAGAAAACTTTGAAAAGCTTGTTAGCTTCATTTCTAGTGAATCAGATCTAGTAGAAATTATAGCTCAGCACCTAGGAGTAACAGAATAGGAGCGAAGAAGAGTTTAAATTTCACTCTCCTATCAGAGGTAACCTCCCCCTAAAAGCAGGATTGCTGTAAAAGAGAATACAGGCAATCTAAGCTCCTTCTTTGTAAAGTTTAAGGTGTGCTTTATGATTGTAATTAACTGAAATGATTCGTTCGCTATTTATTTTTGTTCGTTATTCACGAACATTGTATTTTTGCGAACATGGAAAAGGATATCATTTATACGATTATCAAGAGATTGGAGGAAATACCGGGTATTGACGAGATTGTTTTGAAGGAGAATAGTACGTCAACGCATCCTCTGGTGGATGGTATAATGCAGATCAGGAGGAAGGGCTATCTGCGGGACTGGTACGTGGAAGTAAAGTGGGAGCTAACGCCTGCTATGCTACCGCGCCTGCTGCAACGGCTTCAGGATGTCAAGCCATTGCTGCTGATGGCAGGGTATATTACACCGAATACGAAGCAACTGCTGCAGCAGGAAAACATTGCCTATGCGGATGCCGCTGGGAATGTGTTTTTAGCAGATGACCAGTTGCTGCTTCTCATTGAAACGAACAGAGCAGAAAGGGTTTACCCAGCGGTAAATAATCGGGCGTTCACCAAAACGGGTTTGAAAGTGGTGAATTTGTTGCTGCAGCATCCCGAATACGTCAATGAACCTTATCGGTTCCTCGCAGAAAAAGCAGACACAGGTTTGGATACCATCAATAAAGTATACAAAGCGCTGTTGAAGGAGAAATACATCCTCCCTCTAAACAGCAAAGAGTATAAGTGGAATAAAAGAGAGCAGTTGCTGGTGAGTTGGGCAGATGGTTATACCAAGACGCTCAAACCTAAATTGCAGCAGCGTACATTCCGGCCATTAGAAAAGGGGAAAGATTGGAAAGCATATACACTGCCACCCGATACCTGCTGGGGGGGAGCCAATGCTGGCGACCTACTGACGAACCACCTAATCGCTGATCACTGGACGGTCTATACAAGGCAGGATTATGGAGCACTCATGAAGGAGATGAAGTGGATCCCGGATCCGAACGGCAACATAAAGGTTCTGGAAAAGTTCTGGGAAGAGAAGTGCGAGGGAAGTCATGTGCCCCCGTTGATTGCCTATGCCGATTTGATGGAAGGTGATGACCCAAGGTATATGGAAACCGCAAAAGCGATTTATGAAAAATACCTCCAAAATATCGTATGATGCCTTGCAGGCTCCAGGGCTGAAGGAGATACTGGAACAGGTAAGCGCCACATGCAAAGCCATAGACATAGATTTTTTTATGGTGGGAGCTGTTGCCCGCAACGTATGGTTTGCTTCCCATGAGGAATTTCCAAGGGGTACAAAAGATATAGATTTTGCTGTGTATATACCCGATGTAAATAAATATAACCAGTTAAGGGAAAGGCTCCTTACGGATTATGGCTATCGGGACAGCGCGGAGAACGCCTACTGCCTGTTAAGCCCTAACGGTAATCAGGTGGACCTGCTGCCTTTTGGGGAAATTGAGGCAGAAGGGCAGGTGATGATACAGGGGAAAGGTTTGGTGTCTATTAATCTGGACGGGTTCAGGGAAGTATACCAACAGGGGTTAGAAAGAGTCAGGCTGGGAGAGGAGGTGTATGCCGTATGCAATATCCCTTCCATCATTATTCTTAAGCTGATTGCATTCGACGACCGTCCTGAGCATCGGGTGAAGGATGTAAAAGATATAGCTGGTATTGTGCGGGTTTATCCATACCTGGAGGAAGAGCATATTTGGTCGAGGCATTTCGACTTGTACGACAATGACCGATCGCATGAGGATGTGGCCATGATCGGGCTAGGCAGGGAGATACAGCACATAGTGGGTAAAAATGCGAAGCTTCATACTAGGCTAACAGCAGTCCTAAGCAGGGGGATTGCAGGAGAGTCGCGTTTAGCAGACCATATGGTGCTGGACAGCGACAAAGAGAGTGTAGAGCAGAAAAAGCAGGTGTTAAAGAATCTATTAACAGGATTAAATAATGAAGGGTAAATCAGACTAATTTATTGGCTGAAGCACATAATCAACTGAAATAAATTTCCTAGCCGCTCTTCATCCGATTTGGCGGCCAAACACAGAGAAATGCCTCAGACGAAGAGATGTGAGTTAAGTTTGGTTTATATGAAATTAATCATTATCATCTAATTCAAAGTTCATATTATAAGCTGGCTATACTTGAAGAAGGTCGCTATGGTGTAACTATAACCCCCTTTCAAGCAGCGATCGTATTGTCGGTCAGTTCTATCAGGCCTATAGTTCGGGTGGTGCTGGCTTATCTGGTGAAAATAGCCCCTGCCGTTCTCACCAAATTCAGCAGCGAGGCTGCATCCAATTTCAAACCAAGCGGCATAAGAGGTGGTAATATCAACTCCTGTGCGCACTATTGCGGCAATGCAAGCCTCTACTTTATCCTTTGTTGGTGAAGCAAAGCTATTCAGAGCTTTAAAGTTGGGGCAGGAGACAGGCCTTTTACTTTCCAGCATCTCAAAACGAGTGAATACGGCAGCTTGGTGATTGAAATAAGGAGCCTCATCATAGCTGTAGCCTCTTAGACTCGATACATTCTTTGGCTTAACGTCTATGGTGATGCCCAGTTGTAGGAAAGCCTTCCTAAGCGCCCCGAAATGCTCCTTGTGCTTTTCTGTGTAGGAGATGGGGATAAGACCCCAGAAACCCTGCCCAGAGACAGAGAGGCCGCAGTAGGCAACGTTGGGGATGTTGCTTATCTGCTGCTTCAGCTCATAGAAGTTGCCTACGTGCCTGTTCTCCTTCAGGTCAATGTCGAACTGCAGCAGGCCACTGTGACGGATAAGGCTGTTTTCACTCCTGAAGGAAAACAATCCACTTGGCGTAATGGCAGGAAGCTTGCTCTTTAGGCTATCACGAATACTTTTTTCCTCTGTTGCTCTTATCTTCTCGACTTCCGTTCTGTACTTGGCAGATGAAAGCCAGGTGATCAGGTTAACAGAGATTGGGTTAGTAGGAGTGGTGTAGCTGGCAAAGCAACTCACTTTCACATCCAATACAGAAAAAGGTGCTGTGTCCTGTCCCATTTCTGGGACAGGACAGGCACACTTGTTTAATAGCCCTTTATCCATCGGTGTACCTTTGATTTTTGACTGTCTGAACCAAAAACAATTGTGGATATTTCTCTGACGCTGGTTACTCCCTTACTGTGCAGCTCAAGGCACTGGCGTTTCTGCGCCAGTTTAACTTCGTCCTTATCATTACTTTGCTCAGAAGAGATACTTTTTGTTCTGGGGAGCTTATCATAAACAGCGATCGTGTGTTTTGTAAAGGTGCTAATGATTTGCAGGGCATTTTCAAAATCCTGATCGGAGCAAACCAGCTCAAGCGGTAAGTATTCTTTCTCAAAGGCTCTGCATATGCTTAGCTGCATTGCTATCCTGAAGCAGATCATCGCCATCCTGTTAACGGTGCCCCCGAGACTTGAGCTGATGTATTCACGCATCTCGCTCTTCTGTTCTGAAAAAATCTTTAGGAATTTCTCCTCCTGGTGCGGCTGCAACTCAAAAATAATAGGATTGCTCAAGGTGGCTAGCTCATCGTGCAGCTTTTTGAACTGGAGGCCTATGTCAGCGAAGTACCTGCCGTAGCTGTTCTTGCTCTTATCAAACACATTATTAAATTCCGGTGTAGAGTCAAGCTCATAGTACAGAAAGCGGCTGAAAAGGCCGTTTTCAATGGTAGGGATGAGCTTCAGGAGTTGGTCAAATGTGCTGGACAGGACAACGGATAGGGCAGGGGAAGGTATCTCGACATCCTCGTTATTGGTACGTCTGAAAAAGCTGATAGGTTCATGCCCGAATGATTGCCGCAGAGTATCCGAGAAACCGCCGTGGTCTTGCTTCATGGCTTCCGCGAGTGTATCAGCTTCCGTCTCAAAGAGAGTGCCCCTACCTCCGCTCCCGTCTAGTATCTGCAGCATGCCTGTCTTCCCGATGTTGCCAGGAATAAAATGCTTAAGATGGGGCGGCTGTTCAGGCTGTTCAGGCATAGTACCAGTTTTCCCCTGCTCGAATAACTTAAACTCTTTCTTATAACAGGCCATCGCGTCTCTGTACACTTTCCGTAGCTCTTTCGTCTTTTCAATTTTCTCTTGGTGTATAGCCTCTGCAATTTTTCTGGCCCACATCAATCCGCTTTTGCCCTCTCCGTAAGGACCTAGCGTGTAGGTATACAGATTCGGTTGTAGTTTTTTCCCTCCATAGTAGCCACATACGTTGGGAAGAATGCCGCTAACAACACCCAAAAGCCCAACAAAAAGCACCTCTCGTTCATTTGGGTCAACGATTTTCTGACAAAGTAGCCTTTGCAGTTCGGGTAGGTTCTCGAAAACCTCTTCTGGGAATCTTTTGCTGGCCTCAAACCCTATTCCATCCCAAGGCTGAGACGGAATAGGGTTATTTAGGTTAGTGCCTGAAGGTACATTTACTGTTGTAGTGAAAGAGTTGCCACTGCTGCTTGTTGACGCAATTACAACGGCTGCGCCTGATACAGTATCATTCTTCTGCTGTATTCCTGTTACCATACTTGCTAGATTACGGGGTTAAAGAGATCAGCATCTAAATAGTCCTGCCAAACAGCTGTGTCGTACTCATCAATGTTTAGCCAAACTTGACCTACTTCCAGATATTTGTCACTATTGGAAAGAGTGTCCTGTATCGTATCTTTTAACTCTTGCAGCAACTTCAGGGCTGGTAAATTCTTATGTTCCTCCTGAAGTTGAACAGATAGAAGCTTCGTAGACTGTATCAGTCTTTTGGCTCTTCTTAGATAGAAACTGTAGGTAGAAACCATAATCGACGTGCCTCCAGAGTGTAGATCCACTACTTCTGATACATAGTCCTGTATGTCTTCTTTTAAAAGAGCTGTTTGGATCATTAGAAGCCTCGTTTCTGCGAGCGTATAGCTTCTTAAACTAGATAAAGGCTCTTTTTTAATGTTTTTCTGCTCATTGATGATGTGGCCAAATGTATCAAGTTGTGTATCAGTAGCTGTTTTTCGACCTGTATCGCCTGTATCATTTAGTGTATCAAGGGACGGTTCAACGGCTGTATCAGGTGTATCAAATGTTTCATTACAGGGTACATCATCTGTATCATCGTAGATAGGTGCTGGCTTGTGCTTTTGGATAATACGTTGGGCCTTTGAGTGGGATATGTTCAGTTCAGACGCTATGCCGCGAACAGGGTGTCCTGCCATATGCATATCCATTACTTGCTGGTGTAATAAGTCCATAGAAGGTAAATTTAAAGTTGAAGAAAAGTTGTAATTTATTATGTAAAGGTTATCTGACAAACCATCTGCTATTTTCACTTAGCAGATGGTTTGTTTGTCCTGATATACAAAATGAGTTCTTCGCGGCTATAAAGGCAGCGGCCTTCTCCACAATGGTAGGTATTAAACTTTTCTTCTTTCTTCAACTTATGGAAGAGAGAACGGCTGATGCCACCGAGGAATTCACGAGACTCAGGCTCAGTAAAGAATTCTTTGATAGGTAGGTGTTGTGTTGGCTGTGACTCTCGTAATATATTACGACAAGTAATTTCGAACTCCTGCCGTATAATAAGGGCGAGTTCATTTGCTAGGGTTTTAGATAATAAGTTCATATTGCTTTGGTTTGTTAGCGTTGCAATATGGACCTATCTTGTTTCTTTGAATTTGACTGTTTCCGATTGGAAACAATCGGAAGCGAAACGAAAAAGAATTATGCTTTGAGAGGTGTTTTTAAATTGGTCAATGCAATAGCAATGCTAGGTTCAATATCATATCGGGGCTCATCTTGATAGGCACGAATACTCAATATTTTCCCAAACCGCTTGTTGAAAACACGCCCTAACTCTGCTTTATATTTAAGTTTTTTTATTATACCAGCTAATTCAAGATGTTTTATTATAGCTAATATTTCACCTTTATCGAAGTCTACAAAATTCCATTTCTCATCCTCAGTTAAGTAGCCTTTACTCTTCATTATTTTTATAAAGCCATCCATTGCTTTTTCATTGCTTTTGAAAAGACCTAGAAATGTAATGTCCTCTTTTACCCGTTTAGAGAGTTTGTTTATTTTGTCCGTCCCTTCAGATATCTTTAAAGAATTATTGACAGTGCTGTTGACCTGCTCTTTTTGTGGAGCGGCATCTTGTCCTTCCTTAAACCTTTCAAGCTTTAATAAATAATCAGCAATCTCCATAACCAAAAGCTCTTTCCAATACTCCTTTGTAAGTTCGTATCTAGGTGCAAGCACTTTTGCATCAACTATTTTTAATTCATACCAATACTTAAACCTCCCAGGAGCAGTTTCTTCGCATAATGCTTTTAACTTTTTCTTTTCGTGCTTAATAAACTTCTTTAGTAAAGGTAAGCTATCCTTTATTTGTATGAATTCTTCCCAGAGCTGTTCACACGAGTGAAATTGAAAATCTATTGTATAGCCCATATGGAAAAGGTATTCCTTGCTGTGTTCAATGAACCAAGGATTATAAATATGGGTTTCTAAAAAGTGTGGAGCAGGCTTAAAATTGAAAGTATAGTGCGTCTCGAAGGAGTCTTTTACTACAAATTCATTGTAGGGAAACTCGAAAAGATGCCTATTGTCATCATAAAACTTTAGCTTCTCAGAAATAGAGTCTAGAGTTAAGAATTCCTCATGTTTTTTCTTAAACTCGCTAACGTAAGGCTGGTCTAATACAATATTTTTTGACTCCCCTGATCCACTAAATAAATCCAGATACCACATATCCCAAAAAACATATAATTATATTAATCCCAAGCCTTCAGCATTTCGGTTTTGACTACATCTTGGGTGATTTTTACATATCTCATCATCGTTGCAAGATCTTTATGTCCTGTTATTTTCATTATAACTTCAGGTCTAAGCCCTCGCTCCAAACTTTGAGTGATAAAGGTTCTCCTAGCACAATGCGTTGTTAAGAGCTTATATTTAGGAATGCTCTTCTCAACTCGCTTACTGCCAACATGGGTAACCCTTTGTTCCATAGTATCTATGCCACAATGTTCTCCCAGATCTTTTAAGGCCTCATTCATCTTCTGATTAGTGATTGTTTTTGGTAATTGCCCATCATATTTTGCTAGAACATGCTTGGCATATTTACTCAAAGGGATAATCAGCTTGTCTCTAGTTTTGATAGTTGTAAACTCGATGTGATCTTTCTTTATGTTCTCTGGTTTTAGATTTTCTATATCAGAGTATCTAAGCCCAGTTGCACACTCAAATATAAAGATATCTCGAATACGCTCCAGCCTTTTATCCTTTGAAAGATCAAATTCATACAGCTTGTCTAGCTCCTGGCGTGTGAGATAAATAATATCTGTTTTGGTACTAATCCTTTTAAAGCTCTTGCTCTTGAAGGTAAGGTTTAAGTTGATACCAAGATGCGTTAAATGGTTTAAGAAGGCTTTGATGTGCTTAATATGTTTTCCTACTGTATTTGCCGTTCGCTCTTTATTTACCATTAACCAGGTAGTAAATTTATTGTAGAAAGCCATGTCAATCCTGTCAAGAGTAATCTTATAGGCTTTTTCTTTTTCAAACTCCTCTATGAGGTTCAATGTACTGAGTTGCTGAGCAAGGAAGCCATCAACCTTTCTGCCCTTGTTTTCTTCTACCCACTGTTTATATAGGGCATAAAAATCAGGTTCTTTTTTACTGGCAGGTGCTTTGGATTCATTTAACTTTTCCCTGATATACTCTATAGTAGGGTCAACACCTATAGATTTAGCAATATTGGCAATCTCTTTAACTTCATCCTCTTTAGCTTGAATGGCACTGTTAAGGGTAGTGTAACCACGAAGTGATCTTTTTACTTTCTCGTTCTCTGCATCCCAATAGTCAGGCAGAATTTTTTCACCTGTACTTATTTGGATGGATTTCTGATCGTGGGTGTATCGGACATAGATTACACATTCCCCTTTCTTATTTGGTTTATTCTCTCGGATGATAAGTTTGGTAGTTGCCATTTCTTTGCTTTCAACTTTTTCTGAAAGGTAATACGGGTCAAGTTATAGGTCAAGTTATAGGTCAAGTTTTATATTGTATTTTGTTGTCTTATGCTTTTTATACTAAAATAAAAACCCTTTAAAATGGCTAAATAAGGGGTTTTTATGACTCTTAATGTCTTATGTTGCTCGTGGGTTCAAGTCCAAACGGGATCACTTAGGGTATAAAGCCAGATAACACTATGTTGTCTGGCTTTCTTATTTTAAGCCTTTCGTGTAGATGGTAGGAGGCTCTTATATGGATTTATAGCATCCTATATCATCCTACTGATTTCCATTTGGGATTACCATTACAAAGTGAGTAGCGAGATCTGCCTGTCAAAAGGTAGGTTTACTGTTGCTAATCATATCCTTTCCTTTAGCTCTAAAGAGATACTCCTTCTCCTGTAGTCTCGCATTTAAACTAGACGGCTTTAGTACGATCCCTATATTTAATATAAAGAAAGCTGAAAGTGCAGCTTGCACCAAAGGCAATCGGTAGGGGGGAAGGTCTTGTGAACTTCATCCGCGAGCTCATAAACTTAATAGACGAGCATGAAACAGAGGATTAAAACTTGACGGAAGCGAAAAGTAAAAGCCACCTTATACAGGTGGCTTTTACTGGCTTGAAGTAGCTAAGGACATTCAGGCACTTCAAGATGCTTTAGTAGCTAATCATTCAACCGGCTTACGGCTGCCCTGCCTGTGGCAGGGTGTTCGGCTTTAGTGACCTACGGAAGTGCCTTCCAACGGAACCTGAGAAGTAGCGGCGGTCCTGAACAGGTCAGCTTGGCCTATGCGGCCTTTAGGGTCGTTTCCATAACTGTTGAGTCCGTGGTCTCCATCACCGAACAGCATCCATAGCCCGTAAAAAGGGATGATTTGAAAGAAGCCTGAGTTTCCGCGATCGTGGCATCGCTTGGCGCCAGAGGCAAGGCTAACCCAGCTTAGGAAAACTAAGGCAATAAAAAGAAAGATCATTGCGCCGGCCGCAGCAGACTCGCCGGCAAAAAGGGAAGCACCACCTATAGCGAAGATGATACCTGCTACAAAAGAGATAATGATTTGTGTAACAGCGTACTCGGTCCTGCGGATTCGTCCGCTGAAAGAGAAAATGTTTGACATCCGTGTTTGTTTTAAATAGTTGGGAAGGTTAAAGTACAAGTTAAATATTATATATTAATTATAAAATATTTAATTCTCCTTAATGCATCATTCACCTTATCAAAATCCCTTAAGCCAAAACCAAGTATAGCTTTTAATTGGAGAGGGACTAAGTGAGTTTATCATTTTTTAAGTAAATTGAAACGACAGTACTGCTGCCCGGGCAAAGCAGGCCCAGCATAGCGGTATAGCGTTGGCACATTGCCTGGATGTATCAGGCAGGTATAAACCAAACTAAAGACGACTCATGAAGCGAAGAACATTTCTGCAAAGCTCGGCCATACTCGGAGCGGGCGCCTTGCTGAACCCTTTTTCTGTACTGGCCAGCGCTGATTTTCCGGTTGTGCGGATACCGGCCGCTAAACGCAACTTCAGGAGCAAGGCGGTGGAGCAGGCTATCAGCGAATTCAGCAAAAACGTGAAAGACAAGGAGCTCGCCTGGCTATTCAACAACTGCTTTCCCAGCACCCTAGACACGACCGTGACCTACACGATGCAGAACGGCAGACCCGACACATATGTGATTACCGGTGATATTGATGCCATGTGGCTGCGCGACAGCTCGGCCCAGGTATGGCCATACCTGCAGTTTGTGAAAAAAGATGAGCCGTTAAAGAAGCTGATCGCCGGCGTGATTAACCGGCAGAGTGAGTGCATTCTGCGCGACCCCTATGCCAATGCGTTTTATGACGATCCGAACAAAGTAGGGGAGTGGAAGTCGGACCTGACGGCCATGCAACCTGGCGTGCATGAGCGCAAGTGGGAGATTGACTCCCTTTGCTATCCTATTCGCCTGGCTTACCATTACTGGAAGGAAACAGGCGACACCAGCCCGCTGCAGGGCCGCTGGCAGGAAGCGATAAAAACTACCCTGCGAACATTCCGGGAGCAGCAGCGCAAAGAGGACAGAGGCCCTTACAAGTTTCAGCGGGAAACCGCTAACGCCACCGACACACAACCCATGAGCGGCTACGGCTACCCCGTAAAGCCAGTCGGGCTGATCTGCTCCGCCTTTCGCCCCAGCGACGACGCCACGCTTTATTCCTTCCTGATTCCCTCTAACCTGTTTGCTGTCGTAAGCCTGCGCCAGGCCGCGGAAATGATGCAGGCAGTCGCTAAGGACAATAAAACGGCTACCGAACTCCAGGCGCTGGCCAACGAGGTGGAAGGGGCGCTGCAGGAACATGCAATCGTCACGCATCCGCAGTATGGCAAGGTATACGCCTATGAAGTGAACGGCTTTGGCAGCTACAACCTGATGGACGATGCCAACGTGCCGAGCCTGCTGTCGCTGCCTTACCTGGGCGCGGTAAAAGAAAAAGACCCGGTATACCAGAACACCCGGAAGTTCGTGCTCTCAACAGAAAACCCTTTCTATTTTGTCGGCACAGCAGCCCAGGGAATCGGTGGCCCGCATGTGGGCCAAGACATGATCTGGCCAATGGCAATCACCATGCAGGGCCTGACCAGCTCTGATCCGCAGGAAATCAGGAAATGTATCCAAATGCTGAAAAATACGGATGCAGGTACAGGCTTTATGCACGAGGCCTTCAACAAGGATGATCCGAAGAAGTTTACACGCGCCTGGTTCGCCTGGGCCAATACTCTTTTCGGGGAGCTCCTCTGGAAAACCTACCAGCAGGACCCTAGGTTGCTGGCGTAGGCTGCTTGAAAGGAAACTGGCTGCATTACTTTCTGTAGGAGGAGATGTGACAATACCAAGTAACCGGACAAAGCTGCGATTGAGGAACAAAGGAATATAGAAGTATGGCAGGTGCCTGGCAAAGGCTTGTGTTTATACTTGATGTTGGGTTTATTTATACTTAACAAAGCATATGAAGTCATCTATAAAGTTAAAGCGCTTTCTAATTCTATTGTTGGCCGTGGCCGCGGTTTCCTGTGCTAAAACGATTCAGCAGGACAGCAGTGGCACCTTACCGGCAGCACAACACAGCCTAACCCAATACGTTAATCCGCTGATTGGCACGGCGCCGCTCACCGATCCAAAGATCATTGGCTATACGCCTCCCAAAGACTGGCGCGTATGGGCGGGGCTGGTATACCCGGGCAGCACGCTGCCCAATGCCATGGTACAGCTGAGTCCGATCACGGAGTTCCATACCGGGGCCGGGTACGAGTATGAGGACACGGTGATCTATGGTTTCGCGCATACCAACAAAGGGCATTGGAACCTGTGCCACCTTCCCATCCTGCCTGTATCAGGCGAAGCAAACGTAAATGTCGAGTATGGGTCCCGCTTTTCACACGATTCTGAAACAGCAAAGCCCGGCTTTTATGGCGTTACGCTGCTGGATGATCAGGTGCAGGTCGATTTGACTTCTACCCTGCGTTGCGGCTATCATCAGTATAGGTATGCTGCCGGCAAAGACAGGAAAATCGTTTTCAAGCTTTCCCGATCAAACGAAAGGGTCACAGACTGGAACATGGAAAAGGTAGGGGAGACGGCTGTACAAGGTTTTCAGGAAACAGGAGACCAGACCGTATACTTCTACGGGGTGTTGAACGAAGTGATTCAGCAGCTGGATGTTCGGGGGAAGGGCACTAAAGATGGCCTGGCAGTGCTCAGCCTCCGGGATGGCGGCAGCAAGCCCGTGGAACTGAAAGTGGGCTTGTCGTTTGTGAGCACACAGAACGCAAAGCAGAACCTGGAAGCAGAAATAGGCGACAGGACCTTTGACCAGGTGCGCAGCGCCGCCTCCAATACCTGGGAAGCTTTGCTATCGAAGGTGCAGGTAACGGGCGGGACTGCGAAGCAAAAGCAGCTGTTTTATACTTCCCTCTATAGATCCATGCAGTGGCCGGCTCTGCGCAGCGACGTGAACGGGGAGTACCGTGATGTAAAAGGCAACGTCATTCGGGCAGATTTCAACTACTATACCCTTCCGTCGTTGTGGGACACGTACCGCAACAAACTGGTGCTGCTCAGTATCCTCCGGCCAAACGTAACCCGCGATGTCATCAAATCGCTGCAGGACATCGGAGACAAGACCGGCTTTATCCCTACGTTCTTTCATGGCGACCATGCCGCTGCTTTTATTGCGGGCGCGTACCAGCGGGGCATCACCGACTTTGACGTGCCTGACGTGTACCGCCTGCTGCTGCGCAATGCCACTGTAGAGGGGGGCACCCGTCCTTATATCTCGGAGTATATCCAAAAAGGCTACATCTCGACACCGCAGGTAGCAGCTCCGAATGTAGAAACAAAAGCCAAAGCCGGCGTGGCGAAAACGCTGGAATATGCTTTTGACGACTATGCTGTGGCGCAACTGGCCAAGGCGTTGCACGATACGGCCAACTACCGGGTGCTGATGACCCGCTCTCAAAACTATAAAAACGTATTTGACCCTGGCACCCGTTTTATGCGTGGCAGGCTGGAGAACGGGGAGTGGGTGCAGAACTTCAACCCCCAATACCCTTACTACGAGTACATGTATCGGGAGGCAAATGCCTGGCAGGTGTCTTTCTTCGCCCCGCAGGACATGCCCGGTCTGGTAACGCTGTATGGGGGCAAACAAGCGTTCGAATCAAAGCTGGACTCACTGTTCACGGTGCCATGGAACCCGAACTATATTGCCCGGAACGTGTCGGGTTTCATAGGCCAGTACTGCCACGGAAACCAGCCAGACCATGAAGAGCCCTTTGCCTATTATTTTGTCGATAAACCGGAGAAGTCGCAGAAAGTGATCGACAATATTCTAGAGAACTACTATGGAATCGGGGAGAAAGGCCTGGCGCTTTCCGGGATGGATGATGCGGGGGAAATGTCGGCCTGGTATGTGTTTAGCGCCGCTGGCCTGTATCCTTTTTCCGCTGCCGATGCGAAATACATCGTGACAGTGCCTGTGTTTGACCAGGTGCAATGGAAGCTGGATAACGGCAAGGTTCTCACCATAAAGAAACCTGATTCGGGACGAAAACTGACAGCGATCCAGGTGAACGGCGCGAGCCATAACGGGTACTTCATCTCACATGATCTGTTTAAGAGCGGCGGCGTAGTAGAAGTCATGACTGAGCCGAACAACTAGTAGGCAAGTATGGCTTACAGGAAATAGATGCTGCTTTCATAGTGCCAACGCAGGTAGAGGAGCTAGAGATTAGGATGTGAAAGTTGGACGTGCGATAGGAGCACATCAGGCAAGTTATGTCTTTCCGGATGTATACTTTATACTTGGTTTGATGCTGTCGTTCTGCTGTAAATATGTTATTTTCAACTATGCATACTAGAAAACCTTTATCCCGGATTCTTTTGTCCCTGGCTATGGCTTGCTGTTCGCTGCAGCAGGCAGTGGCTAAAGTGAGCCTACCAGCCGTTTTCAGTAATAACATGGTGCTGCAGCAACAGACGAATGCGCCGCTCTGGGGCATGGCCGAACCTACTAAAATCATCCGGATCACCACCTCCTGGAACAACAAAACCTACCAGACTCAGGCAGACGCGGCCGGAAACTGGAAGCTGCAGGTAAGTACGCCAACTGCCAGCGAAAAGCCAAACACCATCACCTTTGATGATGGGGAGCCGCTCACGCTTCAAAACGTGCTGATCGGGGAAGTATGGGTTTGCTCGGGGCAATCTAACATGGAGATGCCGCTGGAGGGCTGGGGAAAGATCAAGGATTACAAACAGGAAATTGCAAATTCTACCTACCCGAACATTCGCCTGCTGCAGGTAGAGAAAGCCACCAGTACGGTGCCGCTCCGGGATATGAAAGTGGAAAACGGGGGCTGGCAACCCTGCTCACCCGAAACAGTGGCTGACTTTTCGGCTGTCGCATATTTCTTTGGCCGGAACATTTACCAGAACCAGCACATTCCTATCGGTCTAATCCATACTTCCTGGGGCGGCACCATTGCCGAGGCCTGGACAAGCGGACAATCTTTAAAGCAGATGCCCGACTTTGCTCCAGCCGTAACGCAAATGGAGCAGGCCCCCAATGATCCGGCAGCGCTGATGCAACAGTACCAGCAGCAGTTGCAGGCGTGGCAGGCGCAGCTGGCAGCAAAAGATCCGGGGTATAAGCAGGACAAAGCCATTTGGGCGACCCCCAACCTGAGTGAGGCTGACTGGAAAGAAATGAAGCTGCCCGCCAACTGGGAAAATGCCGGTCTGCCCGATTTTGACGGCGTGGTATGGTTTCGGAAAAAGATAACCATTCCGGCAAGTATGGCCGGCCAAGATCTGACCCTGACACTAGGGCCGGTGGATGACGATGACATTACCTGGTTCAATGGCGTAGAAGTAGGGCAAACACAAGTCTGGGACAAGCCCCGGAGCTATACGATACCGGCCAAGCTGGTAAAAGCCGGTGAAAACATACTCTCCGTACGGGTATTTGACGGATCGGGTGGCGGCGGTATTTACGGACAGCCCGACCAGCTGAAATTAACGGCAGCAAACAACAAACCGATCGCATTAAGCGGTAACTGGCACTACAAAGTAGGCGTGAATGCCAGCGAACTTCCGGCAGCGCCGCTAGCGCCGGAAGGCCCGAACAGACCAACAGTGCTGTACAATGCCATGATTCAGCCCCTGGTTCCGTTTGCTATACGTGGCGCTATCTGGTACCAGGGCGAAAGCAATGCCAACCGGGCTTACCAGTACCAGCAACTGTTCCCGCTCTTGATAGCCGATTGGCGCAAGCAGTGGGGCCAGGGTGATTTCCCCTTCTACTTTGTGCAGCTGGCAAACTTTATGGATGAAACCAATGTGCCCGGCGAATCGGAGTGGGCAGAGCTTCGGGAGGCACAGTTGAAAACATTAACCATGCCCAACACAGGTATGGCCGTCGCGATTGACATTGGGGAGGCTGGCGATATTCATCCGAAGAACAAGCAGGAAGTGGGCCGCCGCCTGGCGCTGATCGCCCGGGCAAAGGTTTACGGCGAGGATATTCCGTATTCCGGTCCTGTTTTTCAGTCGTATAAAACAGAAGGCCATACTATCCGCCTTGCATTTCAGCACACGAAGGGCGGGTTGCAGGTGAAAGATGGCACCGAACTAAAAGGCTTTGCCATAGCGGGCGCAGACAAGCAGTTTCACTGGGCCAATGCCCGGATCGAAGGAAATGAGGTAATAGTATCAAGCCCGGAAGTCGCCGCTCCGGTAGCAGTGCGGTATGACTGGGCCAACAACCCGGTCGGTAACCTGTATAATGGTGCTGGCTTGCCTGCTTCACCATTTCGTACCGATACTTGGCCCGGCTTAACTGTAGCGAACCGCTAATGAATCAGGCTGCTGGATTAACGCTATTCGTGTAGGTAAATTTAAAGCCTTGTACCTGAATTGCCGGATAATTTTCAGGAGAGGCGCGTTCGGAGCTATTATACTTACTGTTAAAAACAAAAGGAGCAATGGCATAGCTGCCATTGCTCCTTTTGTTTTAGAATACCTGTAAAGGTAGCTTATGTAGCGCCTGCCGGAGAGGACGTCCGGCAGATGAGACCAACTCCGGCTGCACGTCGCGTTACCGCGTGCGCACTTTATGGCCATAGGCCGCGAAATACCAGATAAACAGGTAGCAGGGCACCATGATCCAGTAAGCTTCCTGGGAGTTAAAAAGGTCGGTCAGGTGGCCATACACGAGCGGCAGAATAGCGCCACCGGCAATGCCCATGATCAAAAGCGAAGAGCCGATCTTGGTAAAACGGCCCAGATCGGCAATGGCCAGCGGCCAGATGGCGGGCCACATAATAGCATTGGCTAAGCCCAGCAGCGAAATAAACAGCACCGAAGTATAGCCGTCAGTGAACAGGGCCACCAGCACGAACGCAACCCCCAGCAGCGCCGAGATCTGCAGGGCTTTATCCTGGCTTATCAGCTTAGGCATGGTTGCGATACCAATGAGATAGCCTACGATCATGGCAATTAAAGTATAGGTGGTAAAGTACGTTGCATCTGCCAGAGCAATGCCCTGCGAAGCGCCATAGCTGATTACGGTATCACCCGCCATCACCTCTACGCCCACATACAGGAACATAGTAAGTACCCCCAGCACCAGGTGCGGAAACTGAAAGACACTTGTCTTGGATGAGTTCGCGCTGGCCACACTTTCATCTTCCTGGTCGGTATCTATCTCCGGCAGCGAAGAAAAGTAGATCAGTACGGCCAGCAGCACCAGCACGCCAGCCATGATCATGTACGGTGTGATCACCCTCGAGGCCAGCGCATTGAGTTCTGCCACGCGTTGCGCCGCATCCATTGTTTTGAGTTGCTGTACCAGGGCATCGGCATCGCTGAGGATAACGGCACCCAGGATGATAGGAGCCAGGGCACCTGCCACTTTGTTACAGATACCCATGATGCTGATGCGCCGGGCCGCACTCTCGCGTGGGCCAAGAATGGTAGCATAGGGGTTTACGGCTGTTTGCAGCACTGCCAGGCCAGTACCGATAATGAACTGGGCCAACAGAAATACGCCATAAGTGCGCGACATGGCCGCCGGAATAAAGACCAGTGCTCCCACGGCCATCACCAGCAAGCCCACCGACATGCCTTTCTTGAATCCGGTCGCTTTCAAAACCCAGGCAGAGGGAATCGCCATAACCAGGTACGAGATATAAAAAGAGGTCGCAACAAGGTAAGAGGCAAAGTTATTCAGTTCACAGGCAATCTTTAAGTATGGGATCAAAACCGAGTTGAGCCAGGTAACGAAGCCAAAAATGAAGAAAAGTGCGCCAATAATAACCATCGAACGCATATACCCGCTGTCGTGCGTGTCCTGCGTCACTTCAGATCTAGGAATGGTGGTGTTCTGTGCCATAAGTGTGTGTAACAAGATTGTCAGATAAAGCTAAAGCAGATAGCCTCTCAAAATAGGCAGTATAATCGAGAAAAAGAATTTCCCATACTTCTATTTGCTGCAATTTTCTCAAGTCAGGCCCTATAGTACCTGTTTGCACAAGCAGGCGCAAGGCAAATCGGAGAGCCCAGCCAGAAGTATAAGTATAAGTATAAGTATAAGTATAAGTATAAGTATAAGTATAAGTATAAGTATAAGTATAAGTAGGCAGAAACGCGTACGCCTCTCCGGCTGGGGAGAGGCGTACGCGTAAAACGGGGAAGAAGGAGCGTATTATCCTACTCCGTTGCTGTCGCCCTGTTTGGTATCGTCGTTGCGGATGGTCTTTTTGCGGCGCGGCTTGCGCTGGTCCATCTTTCCGAAGCGGTAATCCAGCGTCACGCGCATGCCGCGGTTATAGTTGTTGATGCGGATGTGCTGCTCGTAGGCGCGGGGGTTTTGAGATGTTTCCGCCGCATACACGTCATTTTTCATGCGCATGTTGGCCCGAAACGGGTTATCAAGTCCCACGCTGATGCCGCCTTTCTTATCAAACAGCTCTTTCTTAAACGCCAGCGTATGGTAGGAGAAGGAGGCGAAGCTGCCTTGCAACTGAAGCCGCCGCGAGTTGAAGCCACCGTTGAATTGGGCGCTGAAGCCCTTGCCGAAGTCGTAGGAGCTGTTTAAATTGATGTTGTACATCCAGCCGCTGTTGGCGTAGTCCTGGCTGTGCAGGTCTACGAAGTAAACGTTGGCACTGCCGCCCACGGTAAGGGCGTTGGTAGGCTTGGTGTTGCCGAAGAGGCTGATGCCGTAGGTCTTGTTCTTCGCGATGTTAGCGAAGGTGATCACCGTGGTGCTGTCCTCCAGGTACGGCATCGTTTCGATGGCGTTGTCGGTCTGGCGCATGTACAAGCTGGCGCTGATGGACGTGGTCTTGAAATAAGTGCTGTAGCCCAACTCATACAGGTTGGTCAGCTCCGCGTCGAGGTTCGGGTTGCCCTGCACGGCCGTGTTGGAGGTCTGCTGTTGCCGGAACGGGTTGAGGTAAAACAGCGACGGCCGCTGGATGCGCTGCGTGAAGTTGGCCTTAAACGTATGCTTGTCTTTTAGCGAATAAGAGAAGGCTATACTTGGGATGAAGTTGCCGTAGCTGTCGGAGAACCGCTGGTTGTCGGAAACCAGGTCGGCGCTGATGTCAGTATACTCGTAGCGGCCGCCCAGCTTTACATTCAGCTTTTTCTTCAGCATAAAGCCATAGGTCAGGTACGAGGCGTACACGTCCTGCCCGTAGTCGAACACAGTTCTGCTGTCGCTCATCAGCGTCTGATCGGATAACAGCATACGGCGCAGGCCGTCGCTCTCCACATCCCTGAAAATCGATTTCGCCCCAACCTCCAGCGTGGTGTTGTTTTCAAACGGGTGCGTGTAATCCACCTGAAAAGTCAGCTCATTGTTGCTGCCATCGTTGGTGTTGCGCTGCAGCAGGAACGGTTCCTCGCCTGCGTTATACCTGTCCTGGAAGTTCTTCGTTTTGGTGTCGGTGGTGGAGTACTGCGACAGGAACGTGAGCTCCTGCTGCGGCCTGGCAAACTGGTGCGTGAAGTCGAGGTTGTAGTCCACACCCTGGCGCTGGTTGCGGTTGTGGATGTCGTTTAGGAAGTCGTTTTTCTCCTCGCCGCCCACCAGGTCAAACGATCGCTGGTCGTTCTGCATCTTAAAAGTACCGCCGTTCAGGCGCACGCTGCCCGACAGGCTGTTTTTAGGCGTAATGTCATAGTCGAAGCCGAGTTGACTGTTACGGAACATGCCGTTAATCTCGGTGTTGCCGCTCTGGTAGCTGGCGCTGTCCAGGGCAGGCACCAGGATGGTGTTGGTCATGTCGCCGTGGTTGTAGAACATGTTAGCCCCGAAGTTGGCGTTTACGCCGAACTTGCCGCGGCGCACGCTCAGGCTGGCGTTGCCGTTACTGGAGCGCGTGCCCGCCGTGAGCGAGGCCGATCCGTTTACGCCCTGCAGACCCTCTTTTTTGGTGATGATGTTGATGATGCCCGCCGTTCCCTCCGCGTCATACTTGGCCGATGGGCTCGTGATCACCTCCACCGATTTAATCATGTCGGCCGGGATCTGTTTCAGCGCGTCGGCCACGCTGCCCGCTATAATAGACGAGGGCTTGTTGTTGATAAGGATGCGCACGTTGCCGCTGCCGCGCAGCTGCACGTTGCCGTCGGTGTCTAGGGAGAGGGCGGGCACTTTCTGCAGCACGTCGGCCGCGTTGCCACCGGCATTGGTGATGTCTTTCTCTGCATTATATACGGTGCGGTCTATCTTCTCTTCTACTAGTGGTTTTTCGCCGGTTACTACCACTTCACTAAGCTTTTTGGCATCGGAGACAAGCGTAATGGTGCCTACTGTTACCTCCGCATTATCCGTCGCAACACGGACATGCTCTACTTTCTGCAACTGATACCCCAGAAACGAAACCTGGAGGTTATACTCGCCGGCGGCTATTTTACTGATGGTAAACCGCCCTTTGTCATCGGCCATCGTGCCATCTACCGGTTTGCCGGTGCTCAGGCTGATCAGGGCCACGGTGGCAAATTCTACCGGTTGTTTGGTTGCCGCATCCAGTACTATGCCGGATATTTTGGCGTTGCCGCGTGGGGCAGTAGTGCCGGGTATGGCTTGGTGTTGCTGCGGATTACCCGGGGTGCCAGCAGGAGCCTGGGCGTGTACCACAGCGGTGCTCAACCCCAGCAGGGCCAGCAGAAAACTTTTTTTCATAGAGTTAGCGATTGTTCGATTTGCGTGATGATCGGGTACGTTTTTAGCCATACTTGCTGCACGGAGCGTGCGGGTTTATACTTTACAGAAAACAAAGTAAAGCGGCTGGAAGGAACTGCTAAAATAGATTATACCAACACGATGCTTTTCCATATAAAGAGGCACAGGAACCCGATCAGCTGTGGGGCTTTGTTGCTGGTTGTGAGTTGCGCCGGGGCAATCCGCAAACGAACAGCAGTGGTGGAACTATTTCGCGCGGCAAAACCTTTTTTCACCAGGTCGGTCAGACCTACTACTGAAAAAAATTAACATCTATGAGGATACTTGTTGATTTCTTTTCTATTTTTGTAACGAATACTATTGCTAACCGCAAGAAATTTATAGACGAAGAGGCGAGAGAACAGGCTCTATGACCCTCTGGCAACCATCCGCTTGGAAAGGTGCCAAGTCCTGCCCAACAAACAAAGGGGAAATATAAATTACAACATCATGAACGAACAAAACAGTACTTTACGCTTCGGAACACCTTTTTCCTTTCACCGTTTTTCCGCTGCTACTGCCGCATCTTACCTGATGCCCTGCTGTTGTTGTTGCTGTTGCTCCTGTTAAGGATTTCCCATCCGTTAACAGCCCTGGCCAAAGCGCCACGCTAACTCCCTATTGTAACATACTGGCTCCTGCGCCTGCTGCGCTTCATTGCCGCAGGCATAGCATCCATATCAAGTTAGCCTGCTGATCCATTACCTCACAAGGCCGTTTAACCGGCTATGTTTTACTCATAATACTTTATCGCTGTAGCGGCATTCCCAGGTTTCGGAATCTCTAGTAGATTTATAGGTTTTATAGAAATTGAAAAGCCGCTTAACTTAAAACAGAACATGCAAAGTTTCAGATCAGAAATAGAGAACCCGATTGTCGAGAAAGATATCATCGACCTGGAGAAAAAGATTCGCCTCTACCGCGAGGGTAAAATGCAGGAAGACAAGTTTAAGAGCCTGCGCCTGGCACGTGGCGTGTATGGCCAGCGGCAGCTGGGTGTGCAGATGGTGCGTATCAAGCTGCCTTTTGGCAGAGTAACCACACAGCAGCTGCTGCGCATTGCGGCAATTTCTGATGAATACTCTACCGGCAACCTGCACCTGACCACGCGCCAGGACATTCAGATACATTTTGTGAGCTTAGACAGGACGCCGGAACTTTGGGCCAAGCTGCAGGAGGATGATATAACGCTGCGGGAAGCCTGCGGCAATACGGTGCGCAACGTCACGGCCTCTCCTGAAGCTGGTATTGACCCGAAGGAGCCGTTTGATGTGTCACCGTATGCGGATGCGACCTTCCGTTATTTCCTGCGCAACCCCATTTGCCAGGAAATGGGCCGCAAGTTCAAGATCTCCTTCTCCTCCAGCGATTCCGATACGGCCATGTCCTACATGCACGACCTGGGCTTTATTGCAAAGGTGCAGGAAGAGAATGGCGTACCTGTGCGGGGCTTTAAAGTGATGATTGGCGGTGGGTTGGGTGCCCAGCCGGCGCTGGCGCACACAGCGTACGAGTTCCTGCCCGAAGACAAAGTCATTCCGTTTATTGAAGGCGTAATACGCGTTTTTGACCGCTATGGCGAGCGCAACAACCGCAACAAAGCCCGTTTTAAGTACCTGATCGGGAAGATAGGCTTAGAGGAAGTGATGCGCCTGGTAAACGAAGAGTACAAGGCTCTCAAGTCGCACGTGTTTGAGATTGATAAAGAAGTTTCCTTTACTCCATCTATTCCGGAAGCAAGCGAGATCCCTGATTTTATAGTGGAGGATACTGACAAGTATAACCAGTGGCTGCAAACAAATGTGTTCCAGCAGAAGCAGGAGGGCTACTATGGCATTTACATAAAAGTACAGATCGGCGACATCAGCAGTGATACGGCACGTGCGCTGGTACCGCTGGTGCGCGGTTTTGCGGCGGATGAGATCAGGGTAACACAAGGTCAGAACCTGCTGCTCAAGTATGTGCGTGCGGAAGCGCTGCCGTATGTGTTCTCCGAGCTAGATGCCCTGGGGCTGGCGGAGCCCGGCTTTAACAGTGTGGGGGATATCACCACCTGTCCCGGTACCGACACTTGTAACCTGGGCATTTCGAACAGCATGACCACCGCCAAGGTGCTGGAAAGCGTGATTGTACAGGAGTATCCCGAATTGCTTTTCAATACCGACATCAAAATAAAAATAAGCGGGTGTATGAACTCCTGCGGCCAGCATGGCCTGGCAAACCTCGGCTTCCACGGGTCTTCGCTGAAGAGCGGTAAAAATGTAGTGCCAGCGCTGCAGGTGCTGCTGGGCGGTGGTACCGTGGTAAACGGCGAAGGCCGCATTGCACAAAAAGTGCTGAAAGTGCCCAGTAAGCGGGGCCCGGAAGTGATGCGCTATGTCATTAACGATTACCAGGCCAACAAGCTGGAGAACGAGCGCTTTAACGAGTACTTCGACCGGAATGGCAAAGATTACTTTTACCAGATGCTGAAGCCATTGGCCGACCTGACCAGCTTAACGGCAGATGAGCTGATCGACTGGGGGCACCAGGAGGCGTTCTCCACTGCCATCGGCGTGGGCGAGTGCGCCGGCGTGATGATCGACCTGGTCGCTACGCTGCTATATGAATCGGACGAGAAATTGGAGTGGGCAGCAGAAGCATTGGCGGACAAGCGCTTTGCAGATGCCATTTACTATGCCTACGGCGCCTACATCAGCACTGCCAAAGCGCTGTTGCTCGATAAGGATGTGAAGTGTAATACCCAGGCCGGTATCATCCAAGACTTTGACACGCATTTTGTAGCAGAAGGCCTGTTTGATTTTAAGCCGGACTTTAAAACAGAGGTGTTGCAGCTTAACCAGCACGAGCCGGACGAGGCTTTTGCTAACCAGTATATCAGCAAAGCCCTGCTGTTTCTGCAGGAGGCGACCAGTTACCGGCAGCAGCAGCGCACCCAGTCAGCCTTAACGGCGGCAAAATAATTCGCTTACCAGAAGGGAAGCATACCGCAGGCAATGGTTGCAGTATGCGCTCCTTCACAATGAAACTGAAATGGCATCAAGAAGAAAAGAAATAAAGGACGACACAAAAGCTTCGGTACAAGCAACGGCTCCAGTACAGCCCCGCATAACCCTGGTAGGCGCCGGCCCAGGCGATCCGGACCTGATCAGCCTGAAAGGCGTAAAGGCGCTGCAGCAGGCTGATGTAGTGCTGTATGATGCGCTCGTAAGCCCGGAACTGCTGCAGCATGCGCCAGCGGCAGCCCTGAAAATATGCGTAGGCAAGCGCGCCGGAAAGCATAGCTACAAACAAAGTGAGATCAACAGCCTGCTCGTAAACTTTGCCCAAACGCACGGCCATGTGGTGCGCCTGAAAGGGGGCGACTCGTTTGTGTTTGGCCGCGGCTACGAAGAGCTGGCCTATGCCGACAAGTATAACATTGCTACGGAGGTAGTGCCGGGAATTTCCAGCAGCATTGCCGTGCCGGAGTTGCAGCAGATTCCGCTGACGATACGGGGCGTAAATGAAAGCTTTTGGGTGATTACGGGCACTACCAGCTCTGGCGAGATCTCCGAAGATATTCGGCTGGCAGCACAATCCAGTGCCAGTGTGATCATCCTGATGGGTTTGAGCAAACTGGCGCAGATCGCGGAAATCTATACTTCGGCGGGCCGTGCTGATTTACCGGTAGCCGTGATACAGAACGGCTCATTGCCCAACGAGAAGATCGCCATTGGCAATATCCACAACATTGTAGAGCGCGTGGAGACGAACCAGGTGGGTGCGCCTGCTATCATCGTGGTGGGCGAGGTGGTGGCTTACCATCCGTCGCTGCGCTATACGTTGGATTTCAATCTGAAAGCCCAGCAGCGTGTCGCAGTCTAAAGACAAGTATAACGAGGCCATACCCGTGCCTGCAGCCGGAGCAGAAGTTTCTGTAGCAGGTGCTGCCGCGCCGGTGCTAAACCCGCTGTTCCCCATCTTCTTAAAGCTGGAGGAACTACAAACCTTAGTTGTGGGCGGTGGCGCGGTGGGCCTGGAGAAGCTGACCGCCATCCTGCGCAACAGCCCGCAGGCAACTGTTACGCTGGTAGCCCCTGAAATTCTGCCAGAGATTTATGTGCTGGCGCAGGCGCATGTCGGCCTCACACTCCTGCACCGTGAGTTCAGGGAAGAGGACCTGGCAGGCAAGGACATCGCGTTGGTAGCGACAGATGATGCGGTGCTGAACCGCGCCATCCGTGACCTGGCCAAATCGCGTAAGATACTGACGAACGTAGCTGACACGCCAACGCAATGCGATTTTTACCTCGGCTCCATTGTGCAGCGGGGAAGCCTGAAGCTGGCGATCTCTACCAACGGCAAATCACCGACAGTAGCCAAACGCATCAAAGAAGTGCTGAACGAGGCCCTGCCCGACGAGCTGGAGCAGGTGTTAAATAATCTAACAAAAATTCGTGCGCAGCTCACCGGAGATTTCGCCTCTAAAGTAAAGCGGCTGAACGAAGTAACCGAGGTGCTTGTAAGCCCTGTACCTAAGAAAGTTGCCCGATTTAGCCCCCGGTTGGTGCTGGTGATGCTGGCAGCGGCACTTGCTTTTATGGTGATGGGCCATTTGCTGTTCAGCTATGTGCCGGTGGCTGATTTTGTGCAGTATGTAAGCGGGCAGCTGAACGCCGGTATCTTGCTGTATGTGCTGGCAGGCTTTGTCGCCGCGCTGATCGACGGCGCGCTGGGTATGGCGTACGGCGTAAGCGCCACCACGTTTCTGCTGAGCCTGGGCCTGACACCTTTGGTGGCCAGCGCCAGTGTGCATGCCTCTGAGATCTTTACCTCCGGTGCCTCAGGCCTGATGCACCGCAAACTGGGTAACGTAAACGGCAAGCTCCTGCGTACGCTGGTGCTGCCGGGCATGTGTGGTGCAGTTTTCGGTGCGGTGCTGCTCTACAACCTCGGCGAATTCCTACACCTGGTCAAACCATTTGTGGCGTGCTATACGCTGGTGCTGGGTATCCTGATCCTTCGGAAGACTATGCGCAAGCGCACCAAAAAGCAGCCGATGAAACGGGTGGGCGTTTTGGCGGGCGTTGGTGGTTTTTTAGATGCCATTGGCGGCGGCGGCTGGGGCCCAATTGTTACTTCCACGCTTATTGCCAAAGGGCGGCATCCGCTTTATACAATTGGCTCCTCAAACATGGCCAAATTCTTTGTTTCATTCGCCAGCTCTGCTACCTTTATCTCGCTGGCTGGCATCTCGCACTGGCAAGTAATTCTCGGGCTGGTGCTTGGTGGCATGGTCTCAGCACCCATTGGGGCAATGCTCTCCCGTAAGCTGCCGATAAAAACAACTATGCTGATTGTGGGCTGCGTGGTAATTGCTGCCAGCCTCCGCCTGATCATCATGGCTTTATTATAACAGCAATCTTAGTGCCTCCCTACTGTCGTATATGAACTGCAAGGTGCGCTAAAAACGACGCAAAGCCCGCTCTGAGCAGGGGCTTTGCGTATTGTAATGCAGGATACCGGACTTTCCGTTTCCTGCATTCAGTTATTTAAAATTAAGGTTTTCAAAATTTAGAAACGTGTCTGATAAAGAAACAAATGCCATCCGGATACAGGCAAAACGCTCACAAAACCGCGAACATTCTGTGCCCCTATACTTAACCTCCAGTTTTGTATTTGATGATGCAGAACAGGCGAGGGCCGTCTTTGCCGAAGAAGAAGCAGGCAATGTATACTCCCGTTATGCCAACCCGAACGTAGATGAGTTCATCGAGAAAGTATGTTACCTGGAGCACGCCGAAGCTGGCTTTGCCTTTGCCTCTGGTATGGGCGCTATCTTCGCCAGTTTAGCGGCACTGCTCCAATCCGGCGACCATGTGCTGTCGTGCCGCGCCGTGTTCGGTTCTACGCACCAGCTGCTCAACAATATCCTGGCCAAGTGGGGCATTACGTATTCGTATGCCGATGCCAGCAAACCCGAAGAGTGGGAGGGGCTGATCACGCCCGCCACTAAGCTTATACTGATTGAAACTCCTTCCAACCCGGGCCTGGAACTGATCGATCTGGAGTGGCTGGGAGAGCTGAAGCGGAAGCATAATTTAATACTGGTGGTAGACAACTGCTTTGCCACGCCTGTCCTGCAAACGCCTATGGATTACGGGGCTGATGTAGTGGTACATTCGGCTACTAAATACTTCGACGGGCAGGGGCGTGTGCTGGGAGGCATTGCGGTAGGCAGCAAAGCGCTGATAGCGGAGATCCGTTACTTTTCGCGTCACACCGGACCGGCCATGTCGGCGTTTAATGCCTGGATACTTTCCAAGAGTCTGGAGACACTGGCGTTGCGCGTAGAGAAGCACTGCGAAAATGCGCTGAAGCTGGCACAGACGCTGGAGGGAAATCCTGCCCTGGAAGTGGTGCGCTACCCGTTTCTGCCGTCGTTTCCGCAGTATGAACTGGCTAAAAAGCAAATGCGGCAGGGGGGAGGCATCATCACCATTACTGTAAAAGGTGGCTACGAAGCGGCGAAGCAGTTTATCGATAACCTGCAGCTGGTAAGCATCAGTGCCAATCTCGGCGACACCCGCACCATCGTAACGCATCCGGCCTCCACCACGCACTCAAAGCTAACGGAAGAAGAACGCCAGGCTACCGGTATCACACCCGGCTTGGTTCGTGTTTCCGTGGGACTAGAAAGTATAAACGATATCATCGAAGACATTACGCAGGCCCTGGAGAAAGTAGAAGGATAAAACGCTGCAATGTCTTTTGAGGCACCGCTACTAACGTATAAAAGCCTTTTGCGCCTGTAATACTTGAACAGCTTAGGCCGGGTTCACCTCAAAAGAGTGCGTGATGGTGGCTGTTTTATCAAGTATAGCTGCTACCGAGCAGTACTTATCCAGCGACAGGTTGATGGCTTTGCGTACTTTCTCCGCATCCAGCGGGCCGCCAAGTATAAAATGGATATGGATAGTTTTAAAAACAGATGGCTCTTTGCCTTCTGCCCGTTCGGCATCTACTTTAATGTTAAACGCATCAATCTGCTGGCGTTGTTTCTTCAGGATCTGAATGATGTCGATAGCGCTGCAGCCGCCCAGGCCCATCAGCAGGAGCTCCATCGGGCGGGCACCGGCATTATGGCCGCCTATCTGCGGCGAGCCGTCTATGTTGATGGCGACATTGGCGGAACCTGTCGCCTGAAAATGGTAATCCTGGTCTACACGTGTTAAGTTTACCTGCATATGTTTTTACAAAAGATGTTAGACAAAAGACGAAAGACCGGTTCTCGTGCAGTATTTCCTATATTGCTCTTTCGGACTTCCTGGTCTGAAAGCATTTGTCCGGGATTTCCTAATCTCCGTGTTGCTGCTAACGCGGATTAGGAAATGCGCTGCAGTATAGGTTCCGCATTAAGAACTCCGGAACAGCATGAGCAATCTCTCTTTCCAAAGGTATAAAAGTATAATCCCACGAACAACACTGTGGCTGCCGTGGGATTACTTGTAAGCTTCTTCGGATGCGGCTAAATCATATAGTTCAGCTCGCTCTCGTGTGTAACGGCGGCCACCATGCCAGCTCCAACAGTAGAGAACGAGGTTTCGTCGATCAGGATAAAGCCACCGTTCGCGCGGTTGTCGGCATACTTGTCCAGCAGCAGGGGCGTGGCTGTTTTGATCTGTACACGGCAAATATCATTCAGCTGTACCTGCTCCACGTCCTCCAGGTAGTCCAGCGAATTGACGTCCACTTTATACTGTATTTGCCGGATTACGGCGCGGGTTTCGGTTACGTTGTGGCGAAGCAGCAGTTTGGCACCAGCCTTTAGCGGCTTGGTGTTCATCCAGCATACCAACGCCTCAAACTCTTTGGTCACATCCAGGTCTTCGCCCTCCTTTACCAGTACATCGCCCCGGCTAATATCTACTGCATCCTCCAATTGCAGTACCACCGACATCGGTGCAAAAGCTTCCTCCAGTTCTTTGCCGCCCAATTCTACTGATTTGATAGTCGAGGTCTGTCCGGAAGGCAGCACACTAATCTTATCGCCTTTGCGGTAAGTGCCGCTGATGATCTTGCCGGCATAGCCGCGGTAGTCGTGGTGCTCGTGCGTATGCGGCCGGATCACGTATTGCACCGGGAAGCGGGCATCCTCTAAATTGAAATCCTGCGATACGGGCACCTGCTCCAGGTGCTCCAGAAGGCTGGGGCCACTATACCACGGCATTTTTTCGGAGCGGTCTACAATGTTATCGCCCTTGAGTGCACTGACAGGTATAAACGTGATATCTTTCGACGTCAGCTTCTTGGAAAACTGCCGGTAATCTTCTACGATCTTGTTGTATACCGCTTCGTCAAAATCGACAAGGTCCATTTTGTTGATGCAGATCACCAGGTGCGGAATGCCCAGCAAGGAAGAGATGATAGAATGGCGGCGCGTTTGTTCCTGCACGCCCTTGCGCGCATCTACCAGGATAATGGACAGGTTGGAGTTGGATGCACCCGTTACCATGTTGCGGGTATACTGAATGTGGCCCGGCGCATCGGCAATGATGAACTTGCGGCGGGGCGTATTGAAATACTTGTAGGCCACATCAATCGTAATGCCCTGCTCGCGCTCGGCTTTCAGGCCGTCTGTCAGCAGCGAGAGGTCTACTTCGCCGTCTTCGTTCACGCGGCCGGAGCTTTCAATAGCCTCTAACTGGTCCAGATAAATCTGCTTGGTGTCGTAAAGCAGCCGGCCAATCAGGGTGCTTTTGCCGTCGTCTACACTGCCTGCTGTTATAAATCGTAATATATCCATCTTAAAAATAGCCTCCTTTCTTGCGGTCTTCCATCGCTGTCTCCGACAGTTTGTCGTCGATGCGGGTGGCGCCTCGCTCACTTATTTTGGACTCCAGAATTTCGGCAATCACGCCGTCAATGTCGAACGCAACAGATTCCACTGCGGCGGTGCAGGTCATGTCGCCTACGGTGCGGAAGCGTACCTGCTTTTTCACTACCACATCTTCCGGCTCGCGGTAAATAAAGTCAGACCAGGCCATCAGTTTGCCGTCGCGCACCAGGCACTCGCGCTCGTGGGTATAGTAGATGTTAGGCAGGGCGATCTTCTCGCGCTTGATATAATTCCACACGTCTAGCTCTGTCCAGTTAGAGATAGGAAAGGCGCGTACGTTTTCGCCCATGCCAATGCGGCCGTTGTAGATGTTCCACAACTCGGGGCGCTGGCGCTTGGGGTCCCACTGGCCAAACTCGTCGCGCACGGAAAAAATGCGCTCCTTGGCGCGGGCTTTCTCTTCGTCGCGGCGGGCACCGCCAATGCAGGCATCAAAGCCAAACTCTTCAATCGTTTCGAGCAACGTATACGTCTGCAGGCCGTTGCGGCTGGCATAGCGGCCGGTCGGCTCCGACAGGTTCTGCTTTTTGATCGTATCCTCCACGTGGCGCACGATCAGCTTTTCGCCCAGGCGCTCCGCCAGCTCATCGCGGTAGCGGATGGCCTCCGGAAAGTTATGGCCGGTATCGATGTGCACCAGCGGGAAAGGGAACTTGCCCGGCCGGAAAGCTTTTTCAGCTAGCCGAACCAACGTGATCGAATCTTTACCACCCGAAAAGAGCAGCGCCGGCTTCTGGAACTGCCCCGCTACCTCGCGCATGATGTGGATGGCTTCTGCCTCCAACTGGTCGAGGTAATCAAGATACTGCTTACTCATATTTTAATTGTTCAATTGCTGTATTGGTCAATAGTTAAATGGCTGAATGGTTAAATTGATCTTTGAAGGAAACTTAAATTCCCGGTCAAACCAACTAGAAGATCTATACAGCCATTAACTCTCTAACCCTTTAACTTTTTAACTCCTTAGCTTACCTCGCGTGCAGGCCGCATTCTTTCTTGGAGTTGTCCTCCCACCACCAGCGGCCGGCTCTGAAATCTTCGCCCTCACGAATAGCGCGGGTACAGGGGGCGCAGCCGATACTTACAAAGCCTTTGTCGTGCAGGGAATTGTAAGGAATGTGATGCGCTTTGATCTCCGCTCGCACGTCATCCAGCGTCCAGTTTAGCAGTGGATTATACTTGATCACTTTGAAGTTATCATCCCACTCCAGCAGTTGCAGGCTCTGGCGGTTGTCCGACTGGTCGGCCCGGATGCCGGTCACCCATACTTCCACGCCTTGCAAAGCACGTTTCAGCGGCTCCACCTTGCGGATAAAGCAGCACTCTTTGCGGTTCGCCAGCGATTCGTAAAAGCTGATCGGCCCTTTGGTATTGAGCAGTTGCTCTACCGCTTCGTGCTTCGGAAAGTATACTTCTATCTTTTTGCCGTAGCGCTCGTTGGTGCGGTTCAGCAGGCTGTATGTTTCGTTGAAAAGCCGACCGGTGTCCAGCGTAAAAACGCGCACCGGCAGCTCCTGTTCAAAGATATAATGCGTGAGCACCTGGTCTTCGATGCCCAAGCTGGAAGAGAAGGCGATCGTGTCTGCAAACTCTGTAGCCAGGTACCGTAAGCCCGCTGCTGCCGAAAGACCTTGCAGGTCGGCCAGCAAAGCCGGGATTCTGGTTTCTAAAGCAAGTAATTGGCTCATCTATGGAATAAATTAAAATGCTGAAAATTATACTTCCGGATGCAAGGCTAGTATGGGTTATGAATTTCTTCAGGAAAGTGGCGTCGCAGCAGGGCGGCGCTGCCCTCACACAGCTGTGCTATAACCTGGTGCCGCATCGGGAGGGCCCAGGTAAGTTATCCGAAGGTGTGCTGCACTGGCCGATCAGCACATACAACAGCAACAACAGCATTGCTGCTGTGCGCGCAGGTAATGTACCGGAAAAGATAGCAAAGAGGCGGTAGCCGTATGTGTGTGACTACCCGAGACTGATGGCGATGTGTTGGAGGTAATTTGCATTGCGTATAAAATTTATATGTCCCGGCAAATCCGGGCTAGGATGTGGCACCTTCCCGCCAAGGTGGTTGCCAGAGGGTCCGGGAGCCTAGTCTCTCGCCTCTTCTTTATAAATTTCTTTAGACGTTAACGTGTCCTTGTACTCTGTGAAATACAAAGGTACAAGTTTTTACGATTCATCCCATACAGAAGGCATAAAAATATATAAACTCTATATGGCTGCTAGGGATTATACGTTAAGTAGGTGCTAATAAGTTCGGCAGGCGCTGGAATCCAGCTACTAAAGCGGCATCAGGCGGCCAGCCGCGTCACGTATTTTACCAGCGAACGCTTGGCAATGGGCAGCAGCGACTGCTCTAAAGGGACAGGAATTTTTGAGATGGCAACAAAGGTGGCCGGGTTAGGCAACTCCAGGCGCTCGCGCAAGAGTTGCACCTTCAGGTGCTCATGTGTAAGCGCCAGACCGCGGCGCACCGTCTGCAGGAGCTCAGTATTAATACCCCGGTATTTTTCGTAGGTATTCTCAAATACGGTGATGCGGTACACGTATACCTGGGTTTCCTTGCCCGGAAATGCCTCCAGGAACAGGTAGCCTTCGTTGCGGTACATCGGGGTGATCCCAACCGGGCTGATCTCGAGGTGGCGCTCCACAAAGTCGTACAGTTCCTTGCCTGTTTCCAGGATGTTGTTGAAAAGGGGGGCGGCAAACTGGATGATCTCTTCGATCTGCTGCATGGTTTCATCATCCTGCACGATCTTTTCATATACCAGCTCCAGCTTTTCAAAGTCGGCGCGGCTGATGCGCTGCGGAAAAGCTTCGTATACCAGCTGCTTGTGCTCTTTTACCTGCAGCAGGTTACGGTAATGCATAATCAGGTCCGAAAAGATAGGGTAGAGGCGCTGCTTGCCAAACTCATTCCGGGCAGCCTGCAGGTAGGCCAGCAGCAAATACTTTTTATACTCAAAATCAATGAGCCCTTCGGTAAGCCAGTTGACGGGGAGGGTGTTCATAGTCCTTCAACTTTAAAGATTATATTGGTAGTATAACGACGAGCAGTTGGTGCCTGTTGAGTGTAGGTGAAAAAAATTAGGCGCTGGAAAAAGAAAAGTTGCTGGTGCCTTTCCACACGGTGCGGCAAGGGTAACAGCTAAGATGCGTTAAACGGGAAGCTGAATAATTCGAGTATTTGTATTTATATGTTTTTAAACTATATTGAGGGGCAGACAACCAACTGATGGAGGTCTAATGTTATTTGATATATTGAGATTTCAGAGATTTAAAGTATAAAGTTACGAGCGAGACGGATACGTGCTTACGCTAGTTGTGATTTGATTTCAGAGATTTAAAGTATAAAGTTGTTCCCAGCAGCGAGGCAGTGAGTAGAGTGTTGTGATTTGATTTCAGAGATTTAAAGTATAAAGTACAGCATTTCGGCACCCCTGCATGGCATGAGTTGTGATTTGATTTCAGAGATTTAAAGTATAAAGTCTTCGGTACTATTGCCAGTCATGAGAGCTTGTTGTGATTTGATTTCAGAGATTTAAAGTATAAAGTAGTGAAAAACACATAACCACACCTATACCAGTTGTGATTTGATTTCAGAGATTTAAAGTATAAAGTCTCGCGGCGGAACTGGTTGTAGAACTCCACGCGTTGTGATTTGATTTCAGAGATTTAAAGTATAAAGTTGCCGGCAGGTGCGATTCTCCACACTATGCGTTGTGATTTGATTTCAGAGATTTAAAGTATAAAGTGCGATGGTATCGCCCTAACGACCTGTTTCGGTTGTGATTTGATTTCAGAGATTTAAAGTATAAAGTCTGCTGCGCAACTTCGTGGAGTTCGAGCAGTTGTGATTTGATTTCAGAGATTTAAAGTATAAAGTTATAAAGTGCTTCAATGATGATGAGGTATTGTTGTGATTTGATTTCAGAGATTTAAAGTATAAAGTGGTGGTGGGTGCCGTTGCCCTTGTAGAAGTGTTGTGATTTGATTTCAGAGATTTAAAGTATAAAGTTTTCATCTTCAGTACAGAAGACGAGGCCAAGTTGTGATTTGATTTCAGAGATTTAAAGTATAAAGTAAGCCCAAAAGATTCCAGAGCGTGCAGAAGTTGTGATTTGATTTCAGAGATTTAAAGTATAAAGTCATCACGACCACGGACCCGACAGCCACCGAGTTGTGATTT
>NZ_JBDIZJ010000015.1:0-121765 GCF_039748935.1 Pontibacter chitinilyticus | reverse complement strand
CACAGAGTCGAACAGCTTAGATCTAAAATTAGAGTACAATAGGTGAAGTATGGTGGGGCCGGGTCGCCCTGAAAAGCTATACCGTTAATCAAACAGCAGCACAGGAACCGGTTTTCTGTGCTGCTGCTGTTTTGTGACTTCTCTGCGCAAAGCTCTCAAAAGGCGCTTCCAGGTATAACTGCTGCTCCGCTGGTGTGTGCTTTCAACTCTGTTCTTCTTTTAGCTCCTTCGCTTCTCTTTAAATAACGATGCGCATTCCTTCACTCTTTCAGATTACAATACAGTTTATCACAAGTTGATTTATTATGTTAATAAACTACAGGCAAGGTTAATGCCTATACCTTTACTACCTGCTCTGTTCCGATAGCATTTTATACTTCAGCAGTTTTCCCAGAAAACCTTCGGGAATAAATAAGAGTTAAATTCTGAACAAACCCCTCTGGCACATGATCAAAGCTTATAGACTATACACCGGCCCGGACGGGCACTCGCATATAGAAAGCGGAACAGTTTCAGAAAACATTATGACAGAAGCAGTGGCAATACGCTTCAACGTCAGTCCGCCCCATGCCTCCTACGACTGGCATACAGCGCCGGAGGTGCAATACGTGCTCACCTTCTCCGGCACCCTCGAGTTTGAGGTCCGGTCCGGCGAAACGTTCCTGCTGCGGCCCGGTGAAGTGCTGCTGGCTATGGATACCACCGGCTCCGGCCATACCTGGCGGCTGGTGGACGAGCATTCCTGGCAAAGGGCTTATGTGGTGTTGCAGCAAAACGTAAGTATAAACTTTATCCCCGATTACCTGCCATAAGTATAAAGTTGCATTGCTGCAGCATAAGCTACAGCAGGCCTTTCTTGCTCTTTAGCAGCAGCTCCATGGTGCGCTGCTGGAGCTTTTCCAGGTGTTGGGTATAGCCTTCAATTGCATGAACATCCGATGTATTTTCCTGCATCCGGCGCAATTGGAGCAGGTTTTCTTCACATTCGGGCAGCGACATTCGGTCAATATCCTGCAGCGTATACGGTATCTTCTGATTTTCCATAGGGGGTAGTATTTAAATATAGCCCAGGTTCAGGCCTTGGCTACCTGCTCTTCCTTACTCGTTTTAGAAGTTATAGTTTACCCCAAGCACAGCAGAAGCAACTGGCTTAATTCATCAACCACAGGCATTCACCAGCAAAAGCAAAACGGTTCAGACCTGCAGTTATGAAACCCGCAGCCTGAACCGTTGCAGATAAGCTTGAAGTATGAACCTGCGGTATATTGCCTTTTAAATGCTTACCTGATAAATACTTGCAGGGCTTTATCTTCGCCTTTCCACTGCCCAATCTTAGCCAGGCTTTTTATCAGCGGCTCTTCTATAAAAGCCGGCATACCGGGGAGGTAAGATTCACTATAGCCCATTACCAGGAACAGGTGCCAGGGATTTTTCGCAAACCCGTCCTTTTCCCATTGCCCGGTGTTGCCCAGCCCATACGCGATCCGGATGGATTTTTCCAAGCCGCGGGCCGGTGTTACTTTTACCCGCAGCACGGCCTTCGTAGCGGTCTTGTTTTGGAAGAAGTGCAGGTGAGTTTTATAAGCGGTCGCGCTCTCGCCTTTCTTCAGCCGTATTTCCTTGCCGTCCAGCCCAATGGTTACCTCTCCTTCCTCTACCGTAAACTGCTCATCGAAGGTCTTGTGGTAATGCCAGTCGTTTCCACCCTGCGGTCCCAGTTCCACCCGCACCAATTCGTAGGCGCCATCAGTTTCGCTGCCCGACTTCAGAAAAGTGGTGGCATAATTATCCATACTGTTGATCACGGTGCGGTCGTTGCGGTAACCCATGCTCAGGTCCAGGTCGGGCAGCGGGAGCGCAAAGCCCGTGATCGCCAGAAAAGAAAACACCAACAGAAATACCGGCAGGCCAACCAACGTATAAAGCAGCCTGATCCAAAGCCGGGTACGTGTTTTCCATATCCGGTAGACCCCAACAGGGTAAAAGAGAAGCGACAGCCCGGCTGTCTTGCGGTTTGCTTTCGGCGGAAGTGTGACTACTGTTTGCATATAATTTAATTATTTTAGTTTTAAATTATTTCTGCAAATATGTAATTTGTAGGGACCAAACTGTTTCGGATAAAAGGATTCAGGTTTAGGCAAAATGGATAAGATCCTTACTGAAAACTGGGCCAATACTTTCAGCCAGACTGCGCAGCGCCTGGTCCATAGCAGTGAGCGGTATACGGAGGTTGAAGCCAGCTTTGAGGAGCCCGGCCTGGCCACGGGCAAGCTCCTGATGATTAGTACGCCGGGCATGGTGCTCAGCCAGGTGCACCTGAAAGCTGAAAAGAAGCTGGTGCTGTGCGATACGGAAGGAAAGGAAGAGGTGCGTTCTTCTTTCTTACTTCATGGGGATGTGGAGTCGCAGTTTACCAGCTTGAAAAACCCAGTCAGCTTCCTTCAGAAAAAGCATGGCTTTCAGTATAACCCCAATTTTCAGGCAGAGCATGTGCTGCATACGGGCGAAATTAAGGGCGTAGAGGTTCGGTTTGACCTGGCCTACTTCCGGAACCTGGTGCAATGCTCTGACACGCTCGCACTGGAGAAAGTTTGCCACAGCATCGAGCGGAAAGAAGCATTTTTAGCCCCTCCTGCCCTGTTGGATTTGCAACCCCGTATGGCCGAGATCATCTACGCCATACAGCATTGTAGCTTCCAGGGCTTCACCCGATACCTCTTTATGGAAGCCAAACTGCTGGAGCTGTTTGCCTTGCAGGTAGAGCACATGGCAGCGCTGGCTCCGCAACCGTATAAAGCCCAATGGAGCCCGGCCGACAAAGAAAAGCTGCGGGCAACCCGCGAATTCATCGAACAGAATTACCTGGCTCCGCTTAGTCTGGCACAGCTCACCAAGGCATTCGGTTTAAATGAGTTCAAGCTCAAAAAAGGGTATAAGCAACTGTTCGGCACCACTGTTTTCGGCCACATACTGCACCTGCGGATGCAGGAAGCCCGGCTGCTGCTGGCTGAAAAGAAAATGAATGTGTCGGAAGTAGCCGACCATATCGGGTATAACAACATCGGCAGCTTTTCTGCCGCCTTCAAGCAACGGTTCGGCTACTCACCGGGCACCTGCCGCACCTGAATTTTATACTTGCCATTGCACAATACTCATAGCTTTTCTTATGTCGGGTTTTCCATACCGCCCTACGCTGCGCATCTCCCAGGGCAAGTATAAAAGTCGCATTAAAGTATAGAACCGCAGAATATTTCCGGGCTTTTTATACTTGTGCTTCCCGGTTTTGCCATTATATTGCCGGTGCGGTGTACCTTGCGTCAGCCAAAAGCCGGCAGCAACATACCCGCTGAAGAGCTACTTATCCCTGCATTGATGACATCCCTTAATAACCAACACCAGCGGCCGCATATAGCTGTAGCGCTGCAAGCTTTTGACCATTACGCCGCCTACCGGGAGCCGGCGCTTCGACACCGCCGCTTTAAGCACAGCGATATCGTACCGCTCCTAGAGCGGCTGAAGCAGCAGCCCTTGTTTGAGGTGCAGGAAGTGGGCCGTTCGGTGGAGCAGCGAACGATTTATATGGTGAAAGCTGGCCAGGGCCCTACCAAGATTATGCTTTGGTCGCAGATGCACGGCGATGAGCCGACAGCAACCATGGCTTTGTTCGACCTGTTTAATTTCTTGCAGCAGTCTGACCAACTTGACCCGGTGCGGCGGCAAATACTGGAGCAGACAACGCTTTACATTGTGCCGATGCTGAACCCAGACGGCGCAGAAAAGTATAAACGCCGCAATGCACTAGAAATAGATCTGAACCGGGACGCGTTGCGGCTACGGAGTCCGGAAGCCCGGCTGCTCAAAAACCTTTGTGACTCCCTGCAGCCTGCTTTTGGCTTCAATCTCCACGACCAGAGCCCGCTCTATACTGCTGGTGCTTCCAGCAAACCGGCCACTATTTCGTTTCTGGCTCCTGCTTACGACGAAGCCCAAACAGTGAACACGGTGCGTAAAAGCGCCATGCAAGTCATTGCAGGTATGGATGCCGCACTTCAGCAGTTGATTCCGGGACAGGTAGCCAAGTTCTCAGACGAACATGAGCCGCGGGCTTTCGGCGACAACATCCAGAAGTGGGGCACCAGCGTAATCCTGATCGAGTCGGGCGGTTACCACGGCGATCCGGAAAAGCAGTATATCCGTCAGCTTAACTTTGCTGCCATTGTTTCGGCCCTGCACCTTTTCACTGAAGAAAGCTATACCAAGTATACGGTGGAAGCCTACAACAGCATTCCGATAAATAAGCCGCACCTGTTCGACCTGGTGATCCGGCAGGTACGTTATACGCAGGCAGGCCATACAGTCTTGCTGGACGTGGGCATCAACCGCGAGGAGGTGAACGCCCCTAATGCGAAAGAATTCTATCACCGCAGCACCGTGCAGGAAATTGGCGACATGCGCATCTTTCACGGGTATGAAGAAATCGACGGCGAAGGGCTTCTGCTGGAACCCGGCAACGTCTGTCCAACGCTCTTCGCAAGTATAGATGCCATTACCACCGAACAGGCGCTGGACCTGCTGCGGGCAGGCTATACAACGGTGCGGGTAGCATCACTCCCGCCAGCAGACCAAGACCCGCTGCAGCTCCCATTCAACGTTACCAGTCTCGCCGCCGAAGCAGATCATCGCCTGCACATGGAGGGCGGAGCCAATTTTATACTTAAATCAGCAGACGGACAAATACGCTATGTTATTGTGAACGGCTTTGTGTATGGGGCGCAGACAACGGAACTGCCGGCACTGTTTCATGGCCTTATACTTTAAAGCGGCAGCCTTAGCTTCAGCCAGCAAGTATAGTCTTCCGCTGCTCCGGATGCCGCCGATTTTTTTATGACGGGCAGGTTTGTAACTTAGAGGCCCATACTATCATCAATCAACCTTTAGCCGCATGGTTTTAAACTATCTGTGGGCGTTCTTTTTCCTAAGCGCTTTTTGTATTGCTCTCTTCCGCCTTATCTTTTTTCATGATGTCCAGATCTTTCAGGAGCTGGTTTCCAGCACATTCGATAATGCCAAACTCGGCTTCGAAATCTCGCTGGGCCTGACGGGCGTGATGACCCTCTGGCTAGGCCTGATGAAAGTGGGCGAACGCGGCGGCATCATCGGCATTTTTGCCCGGCTGGTGGGTCCGTTCTTTAGCCGCCTGTTTCCGGAGCTCCCGAAAAATCACCCCGTATTCGGCTCTATCCTGATGAACTTTTCGGCAAACATGCTGGGCCTTGATAACGCAGCCACTCCCCTGGGCCTGAAGGCGATGAAAGAGATGCAGGAACTGAACCCCGATAAAGACACAGCTTCCAACGCGCAGATCATGTTTTTGGTGCTCAACACCTCCGGCCTGACGCTGATCCCGATCAGCATCATGGTCTTTCGGGCACAGTTGGGCGCCGCCGATCCTTCTGATATTTTCATCCCCATCCTCTTAGCCACTTTTTTCTCAACCATGGTAGGCCTGATCGTGGTAGCGCTCTACCAGCGCATCAACCTGTTTGATCCGGTAATTATGGCTTACCTGGGCACCCTGGTCCTGCTCATTGGCGGGCTTATCTACTACTTCAGCACCATACCGCAGGAGCAGATCAGCACCATCTCAACTGTTGCCAGCAATGTGATTCTATTCTCCATCATCACCTCCTTTATCGGATTGGCCCTGTTCCGGAGAGTAAATGTGTATGAGGCGTTCATTGAAGGAGCAAAAGAAGGTTTCTCCGTGGCGATTACCATTATCCCTTACCTGATCGCCATTCTGGTGGCCATTGGCGTTTTCCGCGCTTCCGGCGCACTGGGCATGCTTGTAAATGGATTGGGCTACCTGATCGGCTTACTGGGCCTAAATACGGAGTTTGTGCCGGCCCTGCCAGTTGCCTTTATGAAGCCTCTGAGTGGCAGCGGCGCCCGGGGCATGATGGTGGAAGCGCTGAACACCTATGGCGTAGATTCGTTTGTAGGCCGCCTCGCCTCTACCATCCAAGGGTCAACGGAAACGACGTTCTATATTCTGGCCGTATACTTTGGCTCCGTTGGCATCCGCAAAACACGGTATGCGCTGGTTTGCGGGCTGCTGGCCGACCTGGCAGGCATCATTGCTGCCATCTTTATCGCGTACCTGTTCTTTCATTAGCATTTATCATAAAAGCCCGGCAGGTTTAAACCTGCTGGGCTTTTATTCTTTGAAGAAGTGACTGGCTACACCTGACTAGCTAACGGGGCTGCACTCCACAGGCAATTGGGTGAAGTATAGCTTAAAGGTCGTGCCCTCGCCCTCCTGGCTTTCCACATCAATGCGGCCCCCTGCATTGTCCATCATACGTTTTACAATGTAAAGGCCCATCCCGGTGCCATCCACATGCGAGTGAAAGCGCTTGAACAGGGTAAACATTTTCCCTAGGTTTTCTTTGCTGATGCCCAAGCCATTATCCTCCACCGACAGCAGCACATGGCCATCTACCTGCTCTGTTTTTAAGTATACTTTCGGTTTGCGCTCCGGCGAACTATACTTGATGGCATTGCTCACCAGGTTATACAGGATGCTGTAGAGGTTCTTCCGCGAAAAGTTAACCTGCGTTGCCTCGTCAAAATCGATGTGCAGTTCGGCCTCATGTGCCGAGATCATCTCCTGGATATTCCCCCGGACATTGTCGATAATTTCCTTGAGGTCCACCAGTTCCGCATCGCCATCCACATCACGCTGTATCTTGGCAATATCGGTCAGGTCTTTGATTACGTTCTTAAAGCGGCTGATGGAATTCTTCAGCATCTCAAAAAGAGGCTGCGTAGGCTCGCCCGGAATAGGCCCGACCGCCTCTATCTGCTCTTCCAGCAACAACAGCAACCCCTCGATGTTGGCAACAGGCGCTTTCAGGTCGTGGGAGGCGGTATACACGAAGGTATCCAGGTCTTCGATCACCCGCAGCAGGTGCTCATTGGTATCTTGCAGCTGTTCCTGGGTGGCCTGCAGGTCCGATAAGTCGATGAACGAGCCGATCACCCGGTACGGAATTTTATACTCGTTGTGCAAGATGTGAGCTCGGTTGGAAACATACGCATACGTTCCGTCGGCCTTCAGCACCTGGTACTCATCGGTCCACTGGTCTTTCCCTTGATTTATAGCACCATTAAGCCCCTTGATCACCCGGTCGCGGTCTGAAGGTGCTATTTTCTCGAACCAGCTGTTCACACCATTCCCCATCTGGCTGGTGTCATAGCCCAGTATACTTGGCAGGCTCTCACTCCACCATAGCTTGTTGGTCACTATGTTCCAGTCCCATACCACATCATTAGTTGCCATCGACACGAGCCGGAATCGCTCTTCACTGGCAGCCAGAGCATTCGTACGCTCCGCCACCCGCTTCTCCAGTTCGCTGTTCAGCTTGATGAGGTCTTCTTCGGCATTCTTCAGGTTCTCGTATGCCTGCAGGGCCTTATCTTCGGCGTTTTTCTTGTCAGTGATATCGGCCATCGTTACAGTCAGGCCATCCCCCATTTTTACCGCTGCTACTTCGTACCAGGTCTTTTGCCCGTTGATTTCCAGCTGCTGCTCTATGTGCAGGGGCTGGCCTGATTCCACCACATTCACATACTTTTTAAACAAGCCGCTCTTCTGCAGAAAAGGCATCAGGGCAATTGCTTTCTTATGGATCAGTTGCGCGTATGGCCTGCCGAGCAGTTCCTCCGCCTGCCGGTTCAGCAGGCTACAGGTAAAGTCCCTAATCACTTTTTCCTCGTTCCGGACGGACTCAAAAGCAAAAATGCTGTTCAACGAACTGTTAAGCACACCCTGCACTACATTGCTGAGCGTTTTCAGGGTAGTTACCTCCACAAAGCTAATCACCACGCCGTCACGGTTTCCATTGTGCTTCAGGTATGGGATAATGCGCATCAGGTAGTACTTGCCATCTACGGTTTCCACCTCCTGCTCTATGTCTGCCGAAGTATTATTTACCTGCTGGATGTCCTCCAGCAGGTGCGTATACTTGAGGTTGTGCGACAGGTGGTGAATAGGACGTCCGACATCGCTGTTGATGATGTTGATGAGGCCATTGACAGCAGGCGTAAACTTGCGGATCACCAGGTGATGATCGACAAAAAGCTGCCCGATATTAGAGCTGCGGATGTAGTTGTCCAGGTCCTCGTTGAGTTCCTGGAGTTCCTTTATCTTCAGCTGATGTTCAGTATTAACAGTATGCAGCTCTTCGTTCAGTGACTGCATCTCCTCATTCGAGCTCTGCAACTCTTCATTGGACGACATCAGCTCTTCGTTGCTGGACTGCAGCTCTTCGTTGGAGGTGCTCAGGTCCTGCACGGTCAGGTGCAGGCTCTCGCGAGCATCTTTCAACTCCATCTCCAAGGCTGACAGCTGCTGGTAGTAGTCCGTATCTGATACCAGAGCCAGGTCTGATAATTTGGGCTGCACTGCCAGCTGGTCTATTTCCTGCAGCAGGATAAGAATTATTTTTGGCTGGTCCTGCTGCAAATTTATAGGCCGAATGGTTACATGCAGCAGCTGTTCTGTTTTACCAAACTTTACGCGTACCTGGCGGGCCACAATCTTGCGGTCCTGCTTCAGGGCTTTGCGAATGCCAACGCTGAGTGTTACCGCCAGCTCTTCGGGCACCATCTTGAGCAGGTTAAAATGCAGGCGCTTATCCGGGAACTTGAGGAAACGGTTGATGTCGCCAATGCCATGCAGCAGTTGGTAGCTTGCATCTACATACAGGCCCGTCACCTTGTAATCTTCCGCTACAGCATCCATAAACGTATCGCTGTAGCGGATGTTAATTTCTGCTTTGTAGCTGCTGTTACTGCTTGGATTGCTGGTCGCCAAAGCTGGGGTATATTCTTTTATACCATAGTTCTGCCGGATACCCCGGGTCTCCTTTATCTTTTTAAACAGCTTCCATTTCCGGTGCTCCTCTGAAAAATAAGGCTTCATTTCGCCAATGTGCTCACTAGGGCCCAGCAGCAGATACCCCCCCATATTTAAGGCATAGGGGAACAGCGCCAGTACCTTGTTCTGCAATGTTGCATTGAGGTAGATGAGCATGTTGCGGCAGCTGATCAGGTCCATGCGGCTGAAAGGCGGATCTTTCTGCAGGTCATGCTGGGCAAAGATCACGAGTTTGCGCACCTCCTCATTCACGATGTAACGGTTGCCACGCTGATGAAAAAAGCGTTTCAGCCTGTCTTCTGACACATCGCTGGCGATGGAGGCCGGGTATATGGCGCTGGAAGCCTTCGTGATCGCCCGCTGGTCAATGTCAGTGGCGAAGAGCTTTACCTGAGGTTCCATTCCCAGCCGCTCATAGGCTTCCCGGAACAGGATCGCCAATGAGTATACTTCCTCGCCGGTGCTGCAGGCTGCCACCCATACTTTCACAGCCTCGCCTTCGGCTTTGCCAGCTATGATTTTTGGGATTACCTCCTCCTCCAGCACCTTAAAAGCTTCCGCGTCACGGAAAAAGCGGGTAACGCCAATAAAAAATTCCATACAAAGCTGCTTCACCTCCGTGGGGTTCTCCTGCAGGTAATGCAGGTAGTCTTTGAGGCTTTCGAGCTTCAGGTGCTCCATGCGCTTGCGAATCCTCCGGTTGATGGTCGCCTGCTTGTAATTGGTAAAATCGGTTTGCGTGTGCTTGCAAACCATATCCAATATCTCCTGCAGTACAGCTTCGTCGTTACTGTGGTTATTCTGCGCTATTATTGATTGCACCAGTGGAATTTTGCGGGTATATTCAATGATCTCACCAGGCATCTGCTCCGGTGGCAAAACGTAATCGACAAAGCCGGTTTCAATGGCGCTGCGCGGCATCCCATCAAACTTGGCCGACTCTGGCTCCTGCACCACTACCATGCCTCCTGCCGATTTGATCGCTTTGGCTCCTTTGGTACCGTCGGTGCCGGTGCCGGATAGTACCACGCCGATGGCATACTGCCCCAGGTCTTTGGCCATAGAAGCAAAAAACAGGTCGATGGCAAAGTTTGGCTCCCGGTTTCGTTCTTTTTCGGTTAGCCGCAGGCGGCCATGCTGCAGGGTCAGCTGCTTGCCGCTGGGCAGCACATACACGCAGTTAGGCTTTGTGCGCATTTTATCTTCTGCCTCCCGCACCTGCATGCTGGTGTGCTTGGAGAGCAGCTCTGCCATCAGGCTCTTATGGTCTGGCGACAAATGCTGGATGATCACAAAAGAAAAGCTTGAGTTGCCCGGAAAATGGTCGAACAGTTTATGGATCGCCTCTAAGCCACCGGCAGATGCACCAATACCGACCAGGTAATGATCCGTGGTGGGCTGGGGTAAGCGGCTTTTTTTGGGTGCGGATGCTTTCATAATTTCTATTAGTGGCGGGCAATGCGGCCGTACAGGCTAGTAATTCTTTTCTTTAACGATCTTTTCCAGTACCGCACTGCGCAGCGCCTCGGCAGCCTCAGCCTCTTCTGGATACCAGGGCAACGCGGTGTACTGCACCGTTTCCTGGTAGGTAGCAAAGGAGTTGCGTGGGTGGTACGTCTTGCCGTCTGGCTCCATCTGGATGGCCTGGTTAGGGTTGCCACCCCACTTCACAGTCTGCAGCACCTCCGGCCGGAAGCCCAAGATATACTCTCCCTGCTCCGCGTTTATAGGTAAGGCGATAAGGCCACTGGCCAGCTCCCGGTAAGCTTTACTCTGGGCAAAGTTTTTGGGCAGCGTATCGGTGGTGTACAGCTTCTCCTTTTTGTTGCGCCGCAGCCAACTAACCAGCTCTTTCAGTTCCTGCGTGGTGGGCGTGGCTCCGCTCTTCCACACGCCGCCATCATACAGAATGGCAGCTCCGGAAAGCGATAACAGCTCTTCAATATTCGTCGGGCCGCTCAGCAAGCCTTCTGCCAGGTTGGCATTTGTGTACAGCTGCTCCAACAGTTGGGCGTGCATTTCGCGCAGGTGCGCGCGCCGCAAAATGGCTTTTTCCCGCTCTTTGGAGGCCACCTGTGCCGATATGATCCCTGAGAGTAACTCCAGGGCTGACCGGAGTTCATAACTAGGATTGATAGCTTGCTTGTGATGGCAGGAGATCAGTCCCCACAGCTTGTCATTGATGATAAGGGGCAGCGACATAGAGGCCATGATCTGCAGGTTGGCCAGGTACTCCAGGTGCACCGCTGCCACACTGCGCAAGTTGCTGTCCGACAAATCTGTGAAGCGCTGCGTGATCGGGTTTATAACGGGTAGCAGCCGCACAGGAGTATAATCACGCGTAGGGATCAGGCGGTAAGGGTTGCTAAAGTATAGGTCGCGCGCCTGCTTGGGCACATCCGACGCTGGGAAACGCAGGTCCAGGTAATCGTCCATGTCGGCTTCTTTGGCCTGGGCGATCACAATGCCATTCCACTGCGGGTCGAACTGGTATACCAGCACCCGGTCAAAACCTGTCAGCTTCTTGATTTCTGCAGCTGTCAGTTGCGCTACCTCTTCCGTAGAAGCGGCCTGCTTGAACAATGAGGTGATATACTTTATCTGCTGGTAAATTCCGATAAAAGATTCTGCCGCCGTTGCCGGCGTATGTAGTTCCAGTTCTACCAGCACATAACCTTCTTTGGGGTGCATTAAGGCAGTAAGTTCTACCTGTTTCTGCTCATCCGGTAGGGCAAACAACAGGTTAAAAGGAATCTTATCCTGATTGTTCTGGCTATTAATCTTGGCAAGTATATCGTCGTATTGCTGCGGAGACAGGTAGTTGGAAAGAGGTTGTTCAAGCAGCTGGTCTGCCGGTATTCCCAAATACTCCAGCACATTTTCGCTGGCCTGCCGGATGCGCAATTGGTCGTTATCGAGTACCAGCAACATGCCATGCGGCTGTATCAGGTTTACAAAATGCAGCGGTATACTGCCGCAAAACTCCGAATCATAATTTTTATCGATAGTTACGTTTATCGGTGCCGTCTTATTGTCCATCTAGAAAATTGTGAGTGTGTGCTACCAATAACGCGAAAGTTTAGTATCACATTTAATGTAACTTATTATAAGTCATCTCCAGCTTAGCCACTGAAGAAAGCTGCCCTATTTACCGGTGCTACGCATGTGCTGCACGGAGGTGAAGGGAAGCAGAAGTACTGTATTAGCATGCTGACCGTAGGGGTAGGGCAGTTAGCCTCCTCTTAGCCAGCTTATACTTGCCACCATATATTATTATTCAAATTTAAGGCATTATCATCACCTTGCCAACTTTTAAGTAAGATGTTGCATTCGCACATTCCAGCGCCTTGGTTAAGCGGAGGACACTACATAATTAGCTGTTGTAACCGTAAAGAAGGTGTTTTGTTGCGGTTTGTGAAACCAAGTATGATTTTTCAACTCCCACTTTCCGGGTTGCAGGAGCGGCAGTGGAAGGACAAGAGAGCAGCTCCGGCAGCGTACAAAATGCGCAAAGGCCGCTCGTCAGATGACAAACGTCCTTTTCGCAGAGACAGATCAATAATAAATTACTTTTATGGGTAATATCCTTCCCTTCTTTTCTGCAGCACCCTTGCATTATTACTGCTTCTCTGCGATTTTTATACCTGCTTACTAGCAGGGTATAGCTTAGTTTTGGCAAACAGCTGCCCTATCCGGAATTATAGCAGCACCGGCAATTGCTAAATTTAAAGGCTAAAGGAAGCCAACCTCAGCACCCAAAATAGGTTTAGCGACCTTTAGCCTTTGGGGGATCCGTTTTGTAGCGGCTCGCCCTTTCACATCCATACGCCAGAAGCTACCCCGTGATGCTGCGTTACGCTCTAAACGGGTACTAATTCACACAAATTCAGACTTTATCCCGTCAGTGCTGCGTATTAGTTCAAGTCATACTTTCGGGCAGCGCCAGGCAGCAAAATTGTAGCACAAAGGCTATATCTTTCTATAGCTTTTAGTAAGTGTTTACCCCCTTGAAACTTACGTATTTACCCTGTTTACTTTTACACTTAAATTTTGTATTTTTGATTTGTCCGGCTGTAGTCACCTGTCTTTAGCACAATTTTAAATGAGCAAGTATGACAGTAATTGTACAACACATAAAAGAGTGCTGCTTTGTGCTGGCTAAAGGAGAGCTGGAAGGGAGTGACTGCGTAGAAGTGGAAAAAGCCGTACGGGAAACTGCCCACATGCAGTTTAAAAATGTATGGGTAGATTGTGAGCACCTCACCTCCATCACGACACAGGCCTTGCGCATGGTTCTCTCTCAAACCAGCAAGGCCGAAGCCACCGGGGTCAACCTGGTTCTTTACCAGGTACCAGCCTCCCTTCTAAAAAAGATCAAAGAGTCGGGCCTGGACAAGGTGCTCCATATTGTACCCACCATCACCGACGCGTACCAGTTCTGCAAAAATCGCCGGTGAAGCCACTGGCTTAGCTAAGAAACAGATGAAAAAGGTGCAGGTGAAGACGGAAGTGCAGTATATGGAAGGAGGCATGGTGATTCACCTGATAGGCGAACTGGATGCAAACTCCTCTATTACCGTTGATAATGTGCTGGAAGATGCGGTGGCGCAGGCCCCGAAAGCCCTGTTTCTGAATTTCAGCCGCTTAAACTATATTTCATCGGCTGGCTTGGGTGCTATACTTGCCACGCAGCAGGCCTGTGCGGCGCGCCAGATCCCACTTATACTGATTGCTATGCAGCCGAGAATCAGAAGCATTTTCGAGGCATTGGGCCTGGACGTGGTGCTCACCATCACGGATTCCGAACCAGAAGCCTTCACCGGGGTAGCAGAATAGCACCTCTCCTTCTTCCTACTTCCTTATACCAAACAACTGCTGCTGAAAATCTAACGATCGCTCACACCAGCACTGTAGATTTACCTATACTATAACACCAGCTACATGTAACGGTTGCCCGCCTGTTTGTCTTCCATAAACTTATTAGAATACTTTGTGTTTGTGTATTCGGCAGAATGCATTACTTTTATTGAGTGTTCCACCATTGATTAAATGGAACTTAAGTTCACTTTTAAGACCTAATACTATTTTACAACCATTTAACACACCTATGACAAATAAGAACCCCAGGAAACCGGTATCGAACTGGAAAAACCACCTGAAACTCATCCTGTTCGGAGCTGCTTCCCTGTACACCCTGCAGGCAACGGCGCAATCCTCCAACGGATCGGCCGGCAAAACACCTTTCCTCAACAAAGCCAACATGGATCTGTCGGTTAAACCGGGCGACGACTTTTATGAGTATGCCAATGGCACCTGGATAAAGAACAACCCTGTTCCGGCCAAAGAAACCCGCTGGGGCAGCTTTAACGAGCTCCGCGATTTTAACATCAACGCCGTTAAAACGATCCTGAACAATGCCGCCAGCAACAAATCTGCCGCCGCAGGCTCGCTTGAGAAACGTGTAGGGGATTTTTATGCAGCTGCCATGGACAGCGCTGCCATTGACAAGCTGGGCTATACTCCTATCAAAGCAGACCTGAAAAGAGCAGCCGCTGTAAAAGATGTGCAAGGCGTGCTGAATGAGGCTGCTTACCTGCGCACCATTGGTTTCAGCTCTCCAATGTTCGGCTTCTACATCGGCCAGGACCGCAAGGACGTGAACAACATGATCCCGCAGTTCAGCCAGGGCGGTACTACCCTGCCCGACCGCGACTACTACCTGAAAGATGATGCCCGCAGCACCAAAATTCAGGAAGCCTATAAAAAGTATATCACCACCCTCTTTACACTGACAGGCACCAAGCCAGCCGTGGCACAGAAAAACGCCGAGACCATCTTCAACCTGGAGAAAAAGATGGCCGAAGCACAGATGAGCCGTGTAGAGATGCGCGACCCTTATAAAACCTACAACAAGTTTGCTGTAGCTGATTTCAGCAAAACCACTCCTAACATCGACTGGAAGCCGCTGATGGCGAAGATGAAGGTGACTGGCGAGGATACAGTGCTGGTAAACAATCCTAAATTCTTTACGGAACTGAACAGCCTGGTAAAGAACACCCCGGTAACCGACTGGAAAACTTACCTGCAGTGGAATGTACTGAAGTCTGCTGCCCCATACCTGAGCACGCCGTTTGTAGATGCTAACTTTGCCTATACCCAGGCCCTAAGTGGCCAGAAGGTGCAGACACCACGCTGGCAGAAAATGTCGTCGCTGACTGACGGCAGCATTGGCGAACTGCTGGGCCAGCTGTATGTGCAGCAATACTTTAAGCCGGAGGCGAAAGCCCGCATGCAGGATATGATCGGCAACATTGTGAAGGCCTACGAGATCCGGATCAACAACCTGGATTGGATGAGTGCTGAGACCAAGCAGAAAGCACTGGACAAGCTGCACGCCTTTAAGCCGAAAGTGGCCTACCCCGATAAGTGGAAAACTTACGACGGGCTGGAGATCAACCGCAATACCTTCTTCCAGAACGTGAAAAACTCCGATACCTGGGCCTACAACGACATGGTAAGCCAGCTGGGTAAGCCGGTGGACAGAACACGCTGGGGCATGACCACGCCAACAGTGAATGCCTACTATAACCCGGTGATGAACGAGATCGTGTTCCCGGCTGGTATCCTGCAGTTCCCGTTCTTCGATCCGAATGCAGATGATGCGGTGAACTATGGCGGTATTGGTGCCGTGATCGGCCACGAGATCTCCCACGGTTTCGACGACTCTGGCAGCCAGTATGACAAGGACGGTACCCTGCGCAACTGGTGGACCGAAGAGGACCGTTCCCGCTTTAAAGAAAAAGCAAAAGCGCTGGAGGAGCAGTACAATGCTTATACTGTGCTCGACACCATCCATGTAAATGGTAAGTTAACCATGGGTGAGAACATCGGCGACCTGGGTGGTCTGAACGCAGCTTACACTGCTTTTAAGATGACGAAGCAGGGACAGTCGAATGAAAAGATCGATGGCTTTACGCCGGATCAGCGTTTCTTCCTGGCCTGGGCGCAAGTATGGCGCACCAACATTCTGCCAGAAAGTGCTGCCCAGCAGATCATCACCGATCCGCACTCTCCGGGCGAGTATCGCACCATTGGCGCACCGGTTAACATGGACGCCTGGTACGAAGCCTTCAATGTGAAGCCTGGCGACAAGCTTTACAAAGCGCCGGAATACCGCATCAGACTCTGGTAATACAAGTATGATTTATACTGCTAGCTTATAAGTTAAAAGCCTGCTTTATACTTTAAAAGCGCCTCAGCGAAAGTTGAGGCGCTTTTTTGCTTGCTAACGTTTTGTGTATGGTGCGTATCCCGAAGGGTATGCACTATACACTTTGTTAGCTGTGGTTTTTCATTTCTTTTCCGTCAAGGTATTTGAATTCTATGTCTTTGTTTTCCTCCCAAAAGTCTTTAGGTAAAGCTGATAAAAGTTCTCTGCGTGATTTCTTTCCAGGTAAAATAACCATATTATTATTACGTCTACCAGTAACAAGAATACTCCACCCATTAGTCACACCATTATAATAGGATGAGTCTTTTGTTTTTATCTCATCCAATTTCTCCTTTTCAACTTTGTTTAATTCTCTAGGTGCAACAAAAGCTGTTAAAACAATTTGTTCCTTGGAATTTCTATCTCCAATTCGATCTCTTATTTCCATTAACCCAAAGTTTGCTCTCTTCTTATCAAACTGATAGACACTGTTTACGTTTTTTTCAAAATAATTTGAATCTGCTGTATATAATCCAAGTGTTTCATTTACAAGTAAGGGGTCCTGGTCAAAAAATGCTGTAATGCCATTTCCGTAAGCATGAACGACTTTAGTTCTATCATTTACTTTAACCCTTTCGAAATCACCAATAGCATTGAATAAATGTTCAGGTATTAATGGAAATAATGATGATACAATGTCAAATTCAGAATATTTATTGTCCCAGCAATCTGCCTTAATAAGAATTTTATTGTGATCTAAATCATTTCTTTTACCAATAAACGGTGCTTTAAATAATTCCTTTGTCTCGCATTTTACGCTATCACTTGTGACAACAATTTTGTTAGCGGAAATTAATTTAAATAAAATCAACTTTTCGGTTAAACGGTCCAAACTAGAAAGGTTAAAGTTTTCAAATTCAAGTTCTTCTCTTATTATGAAATCTCTTATTGACAATTTTTCCTTTGTAGCTCTTTCAATACCAGGCCACTGAATATCACCATAATCAGTATATGATAATTCGTTAATGAAAATAGAATCTGCAAACCCTATTTTATCAAAAACAAACTTCCACAACAACTCTAACTCTTCCTTCTTTAATTCGTGCTTAAATATGTGACTTCTTGTTTTGGAAATTACTTCTTGGATAAGTTTTTTCGAAATTTCTTCAGCATTTTTTTCATATTCTGAAGGATAACTTACTAAAGAAGTTCTATCAACAGTTAATTGAGGTTTGTTTTCACCAATAAAATTTAACACACCATTTCTTTGTAAAGCATCTGAGTAGAAGTGAGTAATACTTATTATATGACGATCGTTGACAGATACACCGTCAACGCATACAGCAGATGAACCAATTTTTGGAAGGGAGTAAAAAGCATGCAGTTCAGGGTCTATTGCTCCTGGTTTTGGCAAAGTAAGAGTTGTTCTATAATGAATAGAATCTGACTTAATATCAATTTCGTATGTTTCTAATGAATTTTTAACCTCACTATAGCTAACGTTTAGCTTTAAAATTCTTCCTTGGCTATTTAAGAAGTCAAGAAACTCAAGATCTTCTTGAGTAAATGTAAACTCTCTATTTGTTGGAAGAATTGGTTTGTTTAAGATTGGTAAATTCTTATCATTTACGAGAACAACTTTTACCTCGATTTCATCAGGAATTAATGTAACAAACGAATTAACTAAACGATATAGATGATTGTCCCAATTTTCATACAAATTTTTGTAGTGCTCAAACTGTTCTGGGAAATAATTAGGTTTCCCTTCTAGTAAGAGATAGAGTTTTTCAAGCACCTTATTAGAAATGTTTTTGTTTTCATCGGAAAGGAGGACTTTGATCACTGTTCCCGATTCCAATATCAGTTCCTTTTCTGAATCAGTTGTGGTTTTATAGTAAAAGTTTTCATGAGGCCCATCTATAGCGCAAGAAACAAAACTTCCTTCTTTCGTTTTTGTGATAATCTCTATTTTGCTTCCAAGCATAAAACAAGATAGTATCCCGATTCCAAATTGTGAAGTTGGTGTAAAAGACCCGCCCCATTGAGCTTGTTTTTTATAGAAATCTGATGACTTGTAATACGAATTACCTATTTTCAAAAGATGATTTTCTATAATCTCTTTGGTCATTCCAATCCCATTGTCCTTGCAACATAAATACAATTTATCACCAATGTGTTCTAAACTAAATTGAATTATCCCTGTGGCTTTATGATGGATAGAATTTGCTTCTGAAATCATGCATCGACAAGCATCAAGAGCATTCTGATATAGTTCTCTTAAACACGCATATTTATCTTTATATAAACCAACTCCCATCAACAACTCAATGATTTTCTTTTGATTTAACGTGAAACTTAATCCACGTTTGGGTAGGAAAACATTTTCGTCATTGGTGATGTTTGTTCGTTCAATTTTATCCTGCAAGTTTGGGATGAATGATTTATATGAGTCATTCCACAACCTATCTAGTTTGAAGTAATTTTGGATTTCAATTTCTATCCAATCTAAATAGTTGTGTAGTTTGAAGTATATTTCAGGCGTTTCACAATATGCTCGGAATGAAATTTTTCCATTTTCAATAGAATAATTTGCACCATTATTTTTTAATGCCCATTGTAGAAAACTGAATTCAGATTGAAATATTCTTGATGTTCTTAACTCAATAGGGGCTCTGTCGAAACTAAAATGAATGATATCGCCCAAACGTAACAACATTCCTACTAATTGTAGGTTGGCAGATTCGTTCCCATAATATTGTGCTGACATGCTGAATTTTTCTAAAAAATTAATGTCTTCACCATGGGACCTACAGACTAAAGCTAAGTCTTTTGCTAACCTTTTTCCCCAAGCTGGTTGTTCAAATGATCTTCCAAATTTAGATTCTAAATTATTTACATAAGTTTGAATTCTTACGTGATGAGTAGCTCTTATATAATCGGTTCGGATAAAAGTATTCAAGCTTTCAAAGTCTTCTTTACTACTAACATTGCGAAGCTTTTCTGCAAAGCCATTTCTATAGTTTTGATACTCAATTAGCATTGCAGCAAGATAGTCTACCAATTCATTTTCACTGTTTGGTGAAAACAACCAATTTTTCACATCGCTATCAAATGCGTCGTAGAAAGTTTTTTTGTTTTCCTCAATAACTCTTTTAGCATGGGAAATTTTAAATGGTTCTTTTAAGTCATGGCAAATAGACTTGTTACAGACTCTAAATTTAACTGTGCCCTCCGTAAATTTTAACACATTAAGTTCCCAGTCTGATGGTGCCATAGCGCAATCATGGAAAAAAGAAGAGAGTTGAATTAAAAAGAGTTCATAAGTAGAAAGCTTTTGAACATTAGTAGCCAATAGTTTCTCAATGTTGTATACCACTTTTTCACTGTGTTTCTCATCATGAATATCAAATTCAGGTAACACATTAGTAATTCTTTTTAAGTGATTCCGAGCTTTTTTTTCAAGTTCGTCAGCAAGATTATAAAGCTTCAATTCAATTTTTACTGAATCACTTGGATTTTGACTTCTCTTTTCTAATTCTTCTATTATTGTCATCTACATTTTGGTAATTTGATGCGTGTTATTCTTTAATCACAGCTAACGGCTTGTGCAGCCGAAGCCCGAAGCGTAGCAAGGGTTAAAGCTGCACTGGGTTACCCACTGTAGTTCTTTTAGGCAACTCTTACCTGTCTGTTGAGCAGTTCTACCTTAAAGTTAACCTTTGCCTCAAGCGCATTGAATACTTTCAGAATGGTGTCTATTGTCACGTTCGTCGCGTTATTCTCTAGCCGGGAGATTTGGGCTTTTTTCACGCCCACAAGCTGCCCAAGTTGCTCTTGTGTAAGGTTTCTTTCTTTTCTTGCTGCCTGGATCATGTCTCCAATCAATTCCAGCTTAAGCTCGAACTCGTAATTGTCGCGCGCGGGTGTTCCTTTCACTCCTATAAGCCTGTCTTCGGCTTCGCTCAATGAATATCTTTTCATGGTTACTTCTCTTTAAAATATATTTCCCGAATACGCTCGGCCTTCTCAATTTCCTTTTTGTCAACTTTGCTGGTTTTCTTGACGAAACCATGGGTGGCTAGTACAAGTGTTTCTTTCTTGTCTGTTTTGTCCCAGAAGGCAAGGAGCCTGTACTGAAGCCCGGAATAAAGAGTCCTGAACTCCCAGATCTCGCTCGTTAGCTTTTTGAACAGCTTTGGGTCGGTGTGGAACTGCGCTCGCCGGATATTCTGAAGTATTTTCTCCCGGTGCTTCAGTTCAAGCGATTCCAAATACTTGAAAGCCTCCTCTAGCAAGTCAACTTCAAATTTTTGTTGCATGTAGTGCTTATCTTTAGATACCTCCAAAGATAAAGAAAAGTTTCCTTATATGTAAACTTTTAATAATTCCTATTGTGGGTAACTACTTGCTAACAGGAGTACTACTCCTGTTAGCTGCACTATGTATGGAGCTATTTTATCTCCTTGTACATTTTACTTCGTCCCTACACATCGAATAGGGCTTAGCTAATATATACAATTATTTCGGTTTTCTCAGTATCTATATAAGGCGCGGTTCTAGTGTAGAAGATACCATCAAATCCAGCTGAATTCTGAAGGTGAACAACAAAGCAAATATAGTTTAAACGTTCATAGATAGTTACCATAGCTCAGCTAAAATAGAAGAGGTTGCCGGAAATAACTTCGGCAATTTTTACTTCATACTTATACTTGCCTGTTATACTTTCAGAAGTTCTGCGTTAGGGTTGTCAGTCCCGTGGCGGCTTCCTGCTGCTTGACGACCCGGAGCCTTTGGTCGTTTTAATCATGAATTTCATAGTTAACTTTTCCTGGCTATTCCTTACTTTGAGGCAACAAAGAATTTACGTAGTATGATAGCAAGGCACTGGACCGGCTGGGTAAAGCCGGAGGCAAAAGAAGCGTACATGCAGCACCTGCAGCAACACCTGTTCCCCGAACTCGTGGAACTGCAGGGCTACCAGGGCGCTGTTGTATACCAACGGCCGCTAGCCGATGCGGTGGAATTCCTGGTGGTTACCAATTGGGAATCGCTGGAGGCGATCAGGCAGTTTGCCGGCGACACTCCTTTGATAGCTGTGATACCGGAAGAAGCCCGGCAACTGATGGTGCGGTATGATACAGAGGTGCGGCACTACGAGGTGGTGGAATAGCCACCCCATTACCAAGTATAAAGCGAAGGCCGCTGAGTTATAAGATCTCAGCGGCCTTCGCTTTTGTACTTCACAAACTTTGTACTTCACAAACAATGAATCCCTTGTTAGGTTTTGGGGGACTTGGCTTCAGGTTTTTTAGCAGCTACTTCTTTAGCCAGGGCATTTGCCGCCAGCGGGCGATGCAGGAGTACGATGGAGCGCCCCGCTATCTGCAGTGTTTCGGCAGCTTTGTACGCTTTGCCTTCTTCTTCCACCCTGTTCTCCCTTGTATCCAGTATTTTCGTCCACTGCTTGCCATACTTGGCTGGTGGTAGCTTGTAGTCGATCGGCCCGTGGTACGCGTTAAAGATCACATAAAAGCTATCATCCACGATCTTCTCTCCTTTGGGCCCCTGGGTGCGCAAGCCTTGCCCGTTCAGAAATACGGCCAGCGATTTAGCGAAGTCATGGCTCCAGTTCTCTTCTGTCATCTCAGTACCTTCGGGCAGGAACCAGGCAATATCTTCTACCCCACTGCCTTTAATGGGTTGCCCCTGAAACCAGCGGCGGCGGCAGAATACAGGGTGATCTTTTCGCAGCTTGATCAGTTTCTGCGTGAAGTGTAGCAGCTCTTCATCGGCATTAGCCCAGTCTAACCACGATATCTCATTATCCTGGCAATAGGCGTTGTTGTTGCCACCTTGCGTCCGGCTGATCTCATCGCCAGCCACCAGCATCGGTACGCCCTGGCTCAGGAAAAGCGTGGTGAGGAAATTACGCTTCTGCTGCTCCCGCAAAGCCAGTATTTCCGGGTCGTTGGTTGGCCCTTCTTCCCCGCAGTTCCAGGAGCGGTTGTGGCTCTCCCCATCGTTGTTATCCTCGCCATTTGCCTCGTTGTGCTTCTCATTATAGCTCACCAGGTCGTTTAGCGTAAAGCCATCGTGCGCAGTAATAAAGTTGATGCTGGCTGTTGGCCGGCGGTAGTCGTCCTGGTAGAGGTCGGAGCTGCCGGTAAAGCGCTCGGCAAATTCTGCCAGCACACTGTTTTCGCCGCGCCAGTAATCGCGCATGCAGTCGCGGTATTTGCCATTCCACTCCGTCCAGCCGGCCGGAAAGTTGCCGACCTGGTAGCCGCCCTCGCCCACATCCCAAGGTTCTGCGATCAGCTTTACCTGCGAGATCACCGGGTCTTGGTGGATGATATCGAAGAAGGAACTGAGGCGGTTTACTTCGTGCAATTCCCGCGCCAGCGTTGAAGCCAGGTCAAAGCGGAAACCATCCACGTGCATGTCCACGATCCAGTAGCGGAGGCTGTCCATGATCAGGCGCAGCACACTGGGCAAATTGGCATTCAGCGTATTGCCCGTACCCGTGTAATCCATGTAGTAGCGCTTGTTATCTTCCACCAACCGGTAATAGGAGGCATTGTCCACGCCGCGGAAAGATAGCGTTGGCCCCATTTGGTTGCCTTCGCCGGTATGGTTGTACACCACATCCAGGATCACTTCGATGCCAGCCCCATGGAGGGCTTTCACCATTTGTTTGAACTCCGTAACCTGCTCGCCGCAGGTGCCATTGCTGGCGTAGCGCACATCTGGCGCAAAAAAGCCGATCGTGTTATAGCCCCAGTAGTTTGTCAGGTTCTTGTCCAGCAGGTAACGGTCGGTTATAAAGTGATGCACCGGCATCAGTTCTACAGCTGTAATCCCCAGTTCTTGCAGGTATTTAAGCGTAACCGGATGCCCCAGCGCCGAATACGTGCCCCGAATCTCCTCGGGTATGTCCGGATGCTGTTGGGTAAAGCCTTTCACGTGCGTTTCGTAGATAATTGATTTGTGGTAAGGCACTTTAGGAGGCGCATCTTTCCCCCAGTCAAAAGCGGCATCCACCACAACAGACTTCGGAATAAAAGGCGCACTGTCCGTTTTACTAAAGCTCAGGTCGCCGTGCTTGTCCCCTACCTTATAGCCAAACAGCGAATCGTGCCATTCGATGGTTCCGGAGATGGCTTTGGCGTACGGATCTATCAACAGCTTATGCGGGTTAAAGCGCTCGCCGTTATGCGGATCATAAGGTCCGTGTACCCGGTAGCCGTATAACTGGCCGGGCTTTACATCAGGTAGGTAAATGTGCCACACCTGGTGGGTACGCTCCGCCATTTTTATACGGGCAGCTTCTTTGGTTTCTTCTGACGAATTAAACAGGCAGAGCTCCACTGCGGTAGCATTATCAGCGTAAAGTGCAAAATTGACTCCCTTCCCGTCCCAGGAGGCGCCCAAAGGGTATGGACTGCCAGGATATGCCGTCATATTCATATGTATAGTTAACTTGAGGTTGACAGCTACCGGCGCAAAGTTGATGAGACATGTGTTTGCCACGCGCACTCTTCCCCATCCTACCAGCAGCAAATTGAACTCTTATACTTTGAAACAGGCAAATGGTTGGATTAGAAAACTATTCCCGTCGAATGAATGCCAGACCCATATACGGAAAGCAGCTCTCACTCCTGTTTTATACTTGGCAATAGCACGACGTGAGGCAAGTATAAATAGCAGGTTTTTCTTGAAAAAGGCGTACAGATGCCGGGCAGCGACTACAAACTGATTAGTGAGAAAGCGCAGTAGCATCGAAAAACCTACGTACGTCATTTGCCAGAAGTGGCAATCCCGGCTATACTTGCAGGAGGCCTGTGCAGCTTAGAAAGCAAGCATAAACACAGGCTTTAGATAATCACGCAGGAGCTGGAATAGTTTTGCCGGAACTCTTTGGGCGTGCAGCCTTTTTCGCGTTTAAAGATGCGGTTAAAATATGAAAGGTTGTTAAAGCCACACTTGTAAGAGATCTCCGAGATTGTTTCAGTGGTATCAATCAGCATGCGGGCAGCATGGCCCAGCCTGATTTCGTTCAGGCTTTCGATAAAGGTTTTGCCGGTACGCTTTTTAATAAACCGGCTGAATGACACTTCCGGCATGTTCACTACCTTGGCCAGATCCGCAAGGGCAATATCTTTGTCATAGTACGTTTGCATGTACTCAAACGCCTTCTCTATACGCCGGCTATAGTAGCTGAACTTATCTGTGGTAAAGGAGCTGTTCGACAGCGTCCGCATGTTGCGGGAGTTCGACAGGTCGTGCAAAATGGAGATCAGCTCTATAACGGAGTCAAAGCCACTTTTCTGCGATAGCTGCTCCAGCCGCGACCGGAAAGCTTCCTTTGTTTCCCTCGAAAAAGAGATTCCCTTGGCCGAACGCTCCAGCAGCGTGCGGATAAAGCTTAGCTGGTTGCGGCGCAGCAGCTTCTCATCAAACAGGTCGCGGTGAAACTGAATGGTGATCTCGACAATGTTTTCGCTTTTGCAGTTGTGCGTAAACCAGCCATGTGGCAGGTTGCTGCCCACCAGCACCAGTTCCAGGTCATCTATTTCCTCCATGTGGTCGCCTACCACGCGCTTGGCTCCGGCAGCATTGGCAATAAAGTTCAACTCATACTCCTCGTGGTAATGCAACGGAAACTTAAACTCTTTCTTTACGCGGGAGAAAAGCGTAAAACAATCATTTTGCGTGAGCGGCGTGATCTCTCTGTAAACCGTTGTCATAAACCTGATGTATGTTTTGGTGCCTATAGGAATGATCTTATTATACTATAAACTACATGCTAAATAAGTACAGCCTATTTTAGCACATAAGGCCCATGCTACTGCAAGAGCTACATGCAGTTATTCGGATCAATGCCCGGCCAATTTAAACTTCCAATCACCTTTGAAGCGAAAATCACACCCTCAAGAAGCTATAAACGAGAATGCTTCCAAGCCTGGCTTTCGGCCCGTTCTTCCCCCTCATACTTGCTTGCAGAGAATATTAAAGGAATGAAGATACAGTATAAAAGGAAAGTACAAAAGAGTTTAGAGCAAATAATCGATAAAATAGTATTATAAGCGGGCATAAAAACTACTTAGTTTTGTATAAGCACGAAACTGACTGAAGGTAAGCTGCTAGTATTTAACTGTTGCGCGTTTGCGGCGGATACTATAAGTGCAAGTCATGTAAGTAAAACACCTTTATACCTGCATGCGGGCCATCTACATGCTGCGCTACTGGCGAATACCATTTTCTTAACGGATACTTATGAACAGGATATCACTTCTTTGCCTGCTGTCGCTCTGCTTTATGCAGGTGGCCTGCGCCCAGACCGTGCCAACATCTTCTAAAGCTACTGCCGAAACAAAAAACCTTTACCAGAACCTGCAACGGCTCTCAGCTAAAGGCGTGATGTTTGGCCACCAGGACGACCTGGCCTACGGCGTTGGCTGGAAGTATAAAAAGGGCCGCTCTGATGTGAAAGAAGCGGCCGGCTCCTACCCGGCTGTGCTGGGCTCAGAACTGGGCCACCTTGAACTGGGCAGCGCCGTGAACCTGGACAGCGTGCCGTTTGATCAGATCCGCAATTTTGTGCAGCAGACATACGCCGCTGGAGGCGTGAACACCATCAGCTGGCACCTCAACAACCCGCTCGATCCGGCCAAGACCAGCTGGGATCCGATGGATTCAACCATTTACCGCCTGTTCAACGACCCGGCAGCTATGCAGCGTTACCAGCAGTGGCTGGATGGTGTGGCTACTTTTATGAAAAGCCTGAAAGGGTCGAAGGGCGAGTTAATTCCGGTGATTTTCCGGCCGTTTCATGAGCACACTGGCGGCTGGTTCTGGTGGGGGCGCCCACATACATCGCGCGAGGACTATGTAAAGCTGTGGCGCTACACCGTGGATTACCTGCGCCTGCAGAACGTCAACAACCTGCTTTACGCCTACTCGACGGATCGCTTTACGTCGCGCGAAGATTACCTGGACTTTTACCCCGGCGATAGGTATGTGGACCTGCTGGGCTTCGACATCTACCACCGCCTACCGCAGGATAGCAGCCAGACAGCCACATCCAATGCCGCCTTTGTGCAGGAAGCCCGCCAAATGGTGGAAACGCTGCGCCAGGTAGCCCAGGAAAAACACAAGCTTTATGCCGTGACAGAAACCGGCCTGGAGAACATACCAATGGCAAACTGGTGGACCAAGACCTTGTTGCCTACTATAAAAGACAGCGGCCTGTCGTATGTGCTGGTATGGCGCAACGGCGATTCCGCCCATTATTATGCACCTTATCCCGGCCAACACAGCGCACAGGATTTCAAAGCCTTTGCCAACAGCCCGCAGATCCTCCTACTGAACGAGGTGAAGGACGAACACCTGTATCAGTCTGTACCCTTTAAAAAGAAAAAGTAAGTATCCCCTAATTCAACAGCTAACCTACTCTCCATGAAACTATCCGCCATCGACATTGGCATTATCCTGCTGTACCTGGTGGCTGTAGCAGCCATCGGACTGGTGATGCAGAAACGAGCAAAAGCCAACAAGGAAGCGTACATGCTCGGCGGTAACACCCTGCCCTGGTATGCACTGGGCCTGTCGAACGCCTCTGGTATGTTCGATATTTCGGGCACCATGTGGATGGTGATGCTGGCCTTTGTGTATGGCCTTAAAAGCATCTGGATTCCGTGGCTGTGGCCGTCCTTCAACCAGATCTTCCTGATGATGTTCATGGCCGCCTGGCTGCGCCGCTCCAATGTTACCACAGGAGCCGAATGGATGCTGACGCGCTTTGGCCGTGGCCGGGCTGCCAACAAATCCCACAGCATTGTGGTGGTGTTCGCGCTGCTGAGCTGCCTCGGTTTCCTGGCTTACGGTTTTATTGGGCTGGGCAAGTTCGTGGAGATCTTCATTCCGTGGCAATACGTGCAGCCCTATATCCCCTTTACCATCCCGGCAGAATATGTGCCGCACTTCTATGGCCTGATCTTTACCTCTTTTGCAGTTTTCTATTCTATACTTGGTGGCATGTCCAGCATTGTGTGGGCCGATGTGCTGCAGTTTGCCATTATGACAGTGGCTGCGGTCACCATCGGGGTGCTGGCCATGAACAACCTGGAGGCTGCCAACCTGCACGTGCCGCAAGGCTGGACCAATCCATTTTTCGGCGCTACCCTCGACCTGGACTGGACCGGCATCATCGATGAGGTGAACGCCAAAATCAACCAGGACGGCTACTCCATGTTTGGCATTTTCTTCTCGCTGATGCTCTTTAAAGGCGTGCTGGCCAGCGTGGCAGGCCCCACACCTAACTATGATATGCAGAAGATCCTGTCGGCCCGTTCACCGCAGGATGCAGCCAAGATGAGCGGCTTTGTCTCGCTGGTGCTTATCCCGACGCGCTACCTGATGATCATCGGCTTTGCAGTGTTGGCCCTGCTCAATTATAAACAACTCAACCTGACTGCGCCGGATGGCATCATCGATTTTGAGAAGATCCTGCCATCTGCTATCCTCAACTTTGCCCCCACGGGCATTATGGGCCTGATACTGGCTGGTTTGCTGGCTGCTTTTATCGGCACCTTCGCCGGTACGCTGAATGCCGCGCAGGCCTATATCGTAAACGACATCTACCTGAAGTATATCAACCCAAATGCTCCGAACCAGACGGTAAGCCGCATGAACTACCTCACGGGCGTGGTGGTGGTGCTGGTCAGTGTGGTGCTGAGCCTGATGGCCAAAGACGTAAACAGCATCCTGCAATGGATCGTGGCCGGCCTGTATGGCGGTTACATCTCGGCCAACGTGCTGAAATGGTACTGGTGGCGCTTTAACAGCAGCGGCTTTTTCTGGGGCATGCTGGCAGGCATTATACCTGCGCTGATCTTCCCCGCTTTCTTCGATGGGCTCGATTTATACTATTTCCCGCTGCTGCTGGCTATCTCACTGGCAGGTAGCCTGATCGGCACCTTTGTTGCGCCGCCTACCGACATAGAAACGCTGAAGCACTTCTACCGCAACGTGCGCCCGTGGGGCTTCTGGGGACCAGTGGCCGAGCAGGTGAAAGCAGAGGATCCGACTTTCAATGTTAACAAAGATTTCTGGTTGGATATGTTTAATGTCGTGATTGGCGTGGTGGGCCAAATGTGCCTAACGCTCCTGCCCATTTACCTGGTTATCCGCATGCATACCGAGCTATACATAACCCTGGGCATTCTGCTGGTCTGCTGCGTCATCCTTAAGTATACCTGGTGGGATAAACTGCCGAAAGACAAACCCCGGCTTACCGCGCCTCCTTCCAAAAAAGAGCTGGTCTCACAACACTAACATCATACCTGGTTATAACCGAATCAAAACAATTTCTATAAATGGAAACCGCAGCTATAAAAAGATTGGACGAGCTGGAGAAAGCACACATCGCCCTGATTACACGCAAAAACGAAAAGCAGCCGCTGGGCAATGGTGTCATAGCGCGTTATGCATACCCTGTTCTGACAGCCGCGCATGCACCGCTTTTCTGGCGCTATGACCTGAACCCGGCCACCAACCCTTACATGCTGGAGCGCTTCGGCATTAACGCCGCTTTTAACTCAGGCGCAATCAAGCTAAATGGCAGGTACCTGCTGGTGGTGCGCGTGGAAGGCGCAGACAGGAAATCTTTTTTTGCAGTGGCCGAGAGCCCGAACGGCATCGACAATTTCACTTTCTGGGAGCGCCCGATAACTATGCCGCAAACAGCGGAGCCCGATGTGAATGTGTACGACATGCGCTTAACGCAGCACGAAGATGGCTGGATTTATGGCCTGTTCTGCACCGAGCGCAAAGATCCTGCCGCCGCTATTGGCGATGAATCCTCGGCGGTGGCGCAGTGCGGCATGGCCCGCACCAAAGACCTGCTCACCTGGGAGCGCCTCCCCGACCTGCAGACCCCCTCGCCGCAGCAGCGCAACGTAGTGCTGCACCCCGAGTTCATACATGGCAGGTATGCCTTTTATACCCGTCCGCAGGATGGTTTTATTGAGGCGGGTACTGGCGGTGGCATTGGCTTTGGCTTTGCTGATAGTATGGAAAACGCGGTGATCGAGAAAGAGTACATCCTGGATGCCAAGCAGTACCACACGGTGTACGAAGTAAAAAACGGACAAGGCCCAACACCGCTGAAGACTGCCAAAGGCTGGCTGCACCTGGCGCACGGCGTGCGCAACACAGCGGCAGGTTTGCGCTACGTGTTATACATGTTCCTAACCGATCTGCAGGATCCGTTTAAAGTGATCCACAAACCGGGTGGCTATTTCCTGGCGCCGGAAGGCGATGAGCGTATTGGCGACGTATCGAACGTGGTATTCGGCAATGGCTGGATTTTGGATGAAGATGGCACGGTGTTCATTTACTACGGCTCGTCGGACACCCGCATGCATGTGGCCACTTCCTCTGTTGACCGGCTGCTGGATTACGTGCTGCACACACCGGAAGATGAATTCTATTCCGCAGCTTCTGTCGATAAAATCAACGACATTATCAACCTGAACCTGGCCTATTTGAAGTCGCAGGAAAATGTACTGGAGCGGGAGAACGTGAGCACCAAATGATCTTATCTACCTCAACAGAAATCATAGAAAAGCTCCGGAAATACCAGCAGGAAGCCGGCACAGAGTTGCAGAACATCCTTGCATTTTGGGAAAAGCATGCGCCGGATGACACGTATGGCGGCTTTATAGGCCAGCTGGACAACCAGGGAGCCGTGCAGCAGGAGGCGCCAAAAGGCTGCATTCTGAACGCCCGCATCCTGTGGACTTTTTCTGCCGCTTACCGGCACACCGGGGAGGAGGAATACCGGCAACTGGCTGACAGAGCCTACGACTACCTGTTGGCGCATTTCGTGGATAAAACCTATGGCGGTGTGTACTGGTCGGTAACCGCCGCCGGAGAGCCGCTTGATACGCGAAAACAGATCTACGCCTTGTCCTTTGCTATTTACGGACTGAGTGAGTACCACCGGGCTACCGGTAATACCGAAGCACTGGTTACCAGCCAGGCACTTTTCCGCTGGATTGAAAAGCACGGCTACGACCCGGAACTGGGCGGCTACCTGGAGGCCTTTAGCCGGGCGGGAAAACTGCTGGAGGACCTGCGCCTGAGCGAAAAGGACCGCAACGATCCGAAAACCATGAACACGCACCTGCACGTGCTCGAAGCCTATGCCAACCTGTACCGTGTATGGCCGGATACTTTCCTGGCTACGCAACTCGAAAAGTTGCTCGTCGTGTTCTTCAACCATATTGTGGATGCCGGAACAGGCCACCTGCACCTGTTCTTCTCCCATGATTGGAAGCCCTCAGCCAACCTCGTATCGTATGGCCATGACATTGAGGCTGCCTGGTTGTTGTTAGAAGCGGCCGAGGTGCTGGGCAACGAAGTTATACTTGAAAAAGCAAAAGCATTGGCCGTAGCCATGGCTAACGCAACGCGCGAAGGGCTGCAACCTGATGGCAGCTTATACCATGAACTGAACAAAGATGAAAACCACTACGACAAACACCGCGAGTGGTGGGTGAGCGCCGAAGCGATGGTCGGTTTCCTGAACGCCTACCAGCTTTCAGGTGATGAAGAGGACCTCCGCACATCGCTGAATGCCTGGCACTTTGCACAGGATCATTTGCTGGATCAGGAAAATGGCGAATGGCGCTGGGGCGTGTACGACGACTATAGCCCGATGCTGGCAGAAGATAAGATTGGCTTCTGGAAATGCCCTTACCACAATGCCCGCGCCTGTATGGAAGTAGTGCGGCGATGCGGGGAACTGCTATTTCATCCAGAGTAACCAGCAGGATAGAAAATAAGTTGTATCACCTAACTTGTTGCTTAATTTTATACTATAGAACCACTGATTATGACGCTACGCTTGACAAAACTGCTCCCATTTCTGCTGCTGCCCCTGCTAGCTGCCTGCGGCACACGCCCGACGACACAGGCCGACCTGAACCTGGCCAAACAGCCTAAGCTGGGCAACATCCTGCCGCTGCTTGTAGACCGGCAGGCGACACCAGAAACGGCCGCGCTGTTCTACTCGCTTAAAAAGATTGCGCAGGACCATATTCTTTTCGGGCACCAGGCGAGCACCACACAGGGTTATGGCTGGTGGTACGAGCCTAACCGCAGCGACATCAAAGAGGTGACCGGGCGCTACCCCGAAGTATACGGCTGGGACTTTATCGACATTGCCAGTTTTAAGCCCGCTGACGTGGTGGAAAAGGCGGAGCGGACCACGCGGGAGAACGCTATCGCCGCCTACGAGCGCGGCGGCATCAACACGTTCTCGTGGCATTACAGCAACCCGGTAACAGAAGGCAGTTTTTATTGGGAGAAATCTCCGACACAGGCGGTAAGTGCCATTTTGCCGGGCGGCAGCGCACACGAGAAGTATAAAAATTCATTAAAGGAAATTGCCGCTTTCAACAAAACGCTGGTGAGTAACGGCATGGCCATCCCCATCATCTTTCGCCCGTTCCATGAGTTTGACGGCGAGTGGTTCTGGTGGGGAAAGCCGCATAGCACAGCGCAGGAGTATAAAGACCTATACCGCTTCACCGTCACTTACCTCCGCGACAGCCTGAACGTGCGCAACTTTCTTTATGCCTGGTCGCCCGATTGCCGCTTTAAAACGGAAACCGAGTACCTGGAGCGCTATCCCGGCGACGCCTACGTGGACCTGGTGGGCACCGACGATTACTTCGATTTGTACGAAGGCAAAGATCCCGCTGTGGCTGCCAGCAAGTTCAAGATTGTGTCGGATTTTGCCAAGGCGCACCACAAGGTGGGGGCGCTCACCGAGACGGGGCTGAAGAACGTGGCTCAGGCAGACTGGTTCACGCAGATGCTGCTGAAAGCATTACAACAGCAAAAAATAGAACTGGCCTACGTGCTGCTGTGGGCCAACCGAAAAGACGAATACTGGACACCCTACAAAGGCCATCCCGCCGAGCAAGACTTTATCCAATTCACCGAGAATCCTTACATCCTGATGGAAAACGACGTGCAAAACATCTATACCTTAGATAAAACGAAGCTGAAAAAGTAGCAAAGTATAATCAGCTTCAGCTTATACTTGATGGAGATAGGTGGCATGCACCGGCAGGTGCATTAATACCAATGATTTTATACGTGATGAAGTATTTATACTTCTCATTAAGCCCAACCAGGCACGAGTTGCAAACTCGCGCCAGCAAAGGGCCTATGAATGAGGCTGCTGCTTATAAGAGAAAAATATAAGTTAAGAACTCAAACAACCTCAAAAATCAAATATGAAAAAAGTAATCTTTCTGTTGATGGCTTTCGCCTGCTCTTGCGCTGCCTTTAGCCAGGGGAACAACTATGAGCAGCACCATGAGAAGTATAAAGGCCTGGCCCTAACACCGCCCATGGGCTGGAACAGTTGGAACAAATTTGCCTGCAACGTAGACGAGCAGATGATCCGCCAAATTGCCGATGCGATGGTTGCCACAGGTATGAAGGATGCCGGCTACGAATACATTAACATCGATGACTGCTGGCACGGCGACCGCGACAGCCTCGGCTTTATTCATCCGGATCCGAAACGCTTCCCGCACGGCATGAAGGCGCTGGCCGATTATGTACACGCCAAAGGCCTGAAGCTCGGCATTTATTCGGATGCCGGCTCGCAGACCTGCGGCGGCAAGCCGGGCAGCCGCGGCTATGAAATGCAGGATGCCCAGACGTACGCCAGTTGGGGCATCGACTACCTGAAGTATGACTGGTGCAACACCGAAGGCCTGAAAGCTGAAGGCGCTTACATGACGATGAGCGCAGCCCTGCAGAAGGCCGGACGGCCCATTGTGCTGAGCATTTGCGAGTGGGGCAACGACAAACCTTGGACTTGGGGCCCGCGTGTAGGCCAACTGTGGCGCACCACCGGCGACATCTACAACTGCTTCGACTGTATTGAAGACCACGGCTCCTGGAAATCATGGGGTGTGATGCAGATATTGGACAAACAAGAAGGCCTGCGCCAGTATGCCGGTCCCGGCCACTGGAACGACCCCGATATGCTGGAAGTAGGCAACGGCATGCCTGCCAACGAAGACCGCGCGCACTTCAGCATGTGGTGCATGATCGCCGCGCCGCTCATCGCCGGCAACGACCTGCGCAACATGAGCCAGGAAACGAAAGACATCCTCACCAATAAAGAAGTGATCGCCATCAACCAAGACAAGCTGGGCGTGCAGGGCTTTCAGTATGCTAAGAAAGACAGCGTAGAAACCTGGCTGAAGCCGCTGGATGGTGGCAACTGGGCCGTGTGCTTCCTCAACCGCAGCAACACCCCACAAAACGTGAGCTTTGACTGGAAGAAGACGCCGGTAACTGACGAACTGTCCAAAGCAGAGTTGAACGCTTCGCAACATACTTACAAAGTGCGAAACCTCTGGACAAAGAAAGAGATCGGCACGACCAAAAAAGCCTTTGAGACCACCGTGCCCCGGCATGATGTAGTCATGCTGCTGCTCACAAAATCAAAGTAAAATATGTTAATGCCTACCTTTAAAGGGAGCAGATGTTCAGGAGAGATTTGCTGGGCATGTCGCTCCTGCGTTAATTTAGAAAAAGACAGATGAACATGAACCGATATTTACCATTGATCATGCTTTTCCTGCTGGCCATGCAACCGGCAAAAGCCAATGTAGTATTGCCTGCTGTTTTCAGCAACCACATGGTGCTGCAGCAGAACGCCGAAGTAACGGTATGGGGCTGGGCCAAGCCTAATGAAGAAGTAACGGTAACCGGCAGCTGGAACAACCAACCTGTGAAAGTAAAAACCGGCAACCTGGCTAAGTGGCAGGTAAAACTAAAAACGCCGGCAGCCGGAGGCCCTTATACCATGAAAGTAAAAGGGTATAATGCCCTTACCGTCGAAGATGTGCTGATCGGAGAAGTATGGCTGTGTTCCGGGCAGTCAAACATGGAGAAAACGCCTGGCTCTGGTATTGATAACAAGGCAGAGGTGGAGCAGGCCAACTTCCCTTTCATCCGCTTGTTTACCGTAGCCAACAGAACAGCTGATCATCCGCAGTTAGACGTGGTAGGAAAATGGGTGGTGTGCACACCGGAAACAGCCATAGAGTTTAGCGCCGTTGGCTTCTTTTTCGGAAAAAAACTGCATCAGCAGCTCAACGTGCCGGTGGGCCTCATCCACAGCAGTTGGGGTGGCACGCCCGGCGAAGTATGGGTGAATGCCGATACCATTGCCGCCGATCCGGTGCTTGCTGAGGCCGCTGCCAAACTCTCCGAAGTGGAATGGGGTCCTGTGAAACCCGGCAAGGCCTACAATGCCATGATCGCACCGCTCATCCCGTATAAACTGGCTGGGGTTCTCTGGTACCAAGGCGAGTCGAACACGGACAACTCGCAGGAGTATGCCCAGTTGCTACCCGCCCTCATCCGCGACTGGCGCAGCGAGTGGGGCTCCGATTTTCCGTTCTATTTTGTGCAGATCGGCCCCTGGACCTACAACCAGCCCGGCTATTCGGGTGTATTGCTCCGCGATGCGCAGCGCCAGAGTCTGCGCGTGCCGAATACCGGGATGGCGGTTATCAGCGACCTGGTAGGCGATGCGACGAATCTGCACCCGACCAATAAAAAAGATGTGGGGCTGCGGCTGGCCTACTGGGCGCTCAACAAGACGTATGGAATGAAAGACATTCCATTCTCGGGGCCGTTATACAACCACATCAAAGGAGAAGGCAACAAAGTACGGGTATACTTTGATTATGCGGAAGGCCTGACAAGCAAAGGCGGTAAACCGACAATGTTCGAGGTAGCAGGTCCGGACCGTACCTTCTACCCTGCTGTGGCCAAAATTGACGGGGAAACAGTGGTGCTAAAATCGAAGCAAGTGAAGCACCCGGTTGCGGTGCGCTTTGGCTGGAGCAACACGGCTAATCCGAACCTGGTGAACAAAGCAGGACTTCCTGCCTCCAGCTTCCGCACAGACGATTGGCCGGTGAAGTAAGCAGCTAAAAGCTCCTCTGCAAACGCACTACTCTAATTAAGCATCTACCGGTAGAGTCCCTCAATAAGCTAATTTACAAGTACTATAACTGAAAAAAACTTACATTTAACACCAATTTCATTCACTCTAATCTAACCTGAATACATTATATGAACCAAAAATTTCCCCTGCTGTTTCTGGCACTCGCCCTGGGCTCCTGCGGCGTAATGCAACAGGCGCAGCAGGCAACCAGCGCCCCACCTACTGCGGCCACACAGCCGGCAGCCAGCGCAACCGACCGCGATCAAAGTATAGAAGATCTGCTGGCCAAAATGTCGGTAGAAGAAAAAGTAGGACAGATGACGCAGGTCACCATTGACCTGATCCTGCAGGACACCTCTTCAACTGCTATCGACCCGACCAAACTGCGCGAGGCAATTGTGGACAAGCACGTTGGCTCCATCCTGAACGTAAAAGGCCACGCCTATACCCTGGACCAATGGCAGCAGATCCAGACCGCCATCCAGAACGTGGCAACCAAACAAACCCGCCTGGGTATTCCGGTGATCTACGGCATTGATGCTATTCATGGCGCCAACTACCTGGCGAACGCTACTTTATATCCTCACAACATCGGCATGGCTGCTACCCGCAACCCGGAGCTTGCCAACCAGATGGCAAAGGCGACAGCTGCTGCCACCCGGGCCACCGGTATTCCCTGGAACTTCGACCCGGTATTGGATGTTGGCCGGCAGCCGCTGTGGCCACGTTTTGAAGAAACTTTTGGGGAGGATGTGTACCTGGTGAAGGCCATGGGCACTTCGGTGATAAAAGGCTATGAGCAGGGCAACCTGAACACCGACCACACAGTGGCTTCGTGCATGAAGCACTTCCTGGGCTACTCTTACCCGGCCACAGGCAAAGACCGCACACCGGCCTACATCCCCGAAACTATGTTGCGCGAGTATTTCCTGCCTCCTTTCCAGGCGGCGGTAGATGCAGGCGTTTCGACGGTGATGATCAACTCAAGCGAAATCAACGGCGTGCCGATACACGGCAGCCACTATTACCTGACGGACATTCTGCGCGGTGAGCTGGGCTTTAAAGGTGTAGCCGTGTCGGACTGGGAAGATGTGATTCGCCTGTATACCAAGCAGCGCGTGGCCTCCAGCCCGAAAGAAGCCGTACGTATGGCCGTAGAAGCTGGCCTGGACATGAGTATGGTTCCCACCAATTACTCGTTCTATGATTACCTGGTAGAGCTGGTAAAAGAAGGCATAATCTCCGAGGAGCGAATCAACGAATCTGTGCGCCGCATCCTGACGCTGAAAAAGAAACTTGGCCTGCTGGAGCATCCTTTCCCGGACGCCTCGCTGAAGAACCAGGCGCAAACACCTGCCTACGACAGCATCTCGTACCAGGCAGCGCTGGAAAGCCTTACCTTGCTGAAGAACAACAACCAACGACTGCCACTGAAGAAGAACATCAAAGTGGTAGTGGCCGGTCCGACTGCCAATAGCCTGCCGGCGCTGCATGGCAGCTGGTCGTATACCTGGCAGGGCACCGACGCCAGTCTGTTCCCGCAGCGTGCTAAAACCGTAGTGGAAGCCCTGCAGAACGAATTAGGTAAAGACAACGTGATCAGCCATGCCGTGACTGATTTCGCTGCACCAGCCAACTATGATGTGGCACAGCTGAAAAAAGACGCGAGCCAGGCACAGGCTATTATTCTTTGCCTGGGCGAGAAATCGTATGCCGAAAGCCCCGGCGTGATCGACGACCTGGACCTGGACGAGAACCAACTGGCACTGGCCAGGGCAGCCAAAGCCACTGGCAAGCCGGTGGTTCTGGTGCTGCTCGAAGGCCGTCCGCGTGTTATCTCTTCCATCGAGCCGCTGGTAGACGCGGTGCTGCTGGCTTACCGTCCTGCTACTTTCGGCGGGCCGGCCATTTCCGACGTGCTGACCGGCAAGTATAACCCGAATGGTGTGCTGCCCTTCACCTATCCGCGCCACTCCGGCGACATCGTGCTGTACGACCATAAATTCAGCGAAGAGATCCGCGAAGATGTGCCCAACACCTACGGCAACACCGGCTATAACCCGCAATGGTCGTTCGGTGAAGGCCTGAGCTATACAACTTTTGCCTTCTCCAACCTGCAGGTAAGCCAAGCTGATTTCGGTCCGAACGATGCTGTGAAAGTAACGGTACGGGTAAAAAACACCGGCAACCGGGCAGGCAAGAAGGCAGTAGAACTTTACAGCCACGACCAGTATGCTTCCATTACGCCAAGCGCCAAAAGGCTGCGAGCCTTCACGAAAGTGGAGCTGGCCCCAGGTGAGGAAAAGGAAGTATCATTCTCCATCAACGCCAAAGACCTTGCTTTTGTAAACCAGCAAGGCAAATGGGTAACCGAACCGGGTGCTTTCGACCTGCTGATCGGCGACCAGAAAGTGGTGATCAACTACAAAGAGTAAACTGCACGTGTAAAGTATAACAGGAAGAGCCGGTAAATTACCGGCTCTTCCTGTTTATTGCCGGCTTCAGGCAAATCTATACCTTTGCAAGCGGACTGTTTCCTTAAAGGGAAGTTTCGCATAGCAACAGCTATGCTCATACCGATATTGCTGATAAATAACTCGGAGCTTTCGAAACTTAAAAATTGCCTATCTGCTTTTAGTGACTAAAGTCACAGTAAAGTAGCGGCACAATGCTGATATTTGTGCTGTGTAGCAGAAAAAGCGGCCGTGCTGCACTTGCCGAAACGCACTTGAAAGGATATTATGATGAAAATAGAACAGATTTATACCGGCTGCCTGGCGCAGGGGGCATACTATATTGAGAGCCAGGGCGAGGCGGCGATCATTGACCCTTTACGTGAAATAAAGCCTTACCTCGACAAAGCGGAACGGAGCGGTGCGCGCATAAAGTATGTGCTGGAAACGCACTTTCATGCTGATTTTGTGTCGGGGCACGTGGACCTGGCCCAAGCAACGGGTGCTGAGATCGTGTTCGGCCCCAATGCGCAGCCCTCCTTTCCTGCACACATAGCGGCCGACGGAGAAGTGCTGAAGCTGGGAAAAGTGACTCTGAAAGTGCTGCACACGCCCGGCCATACTTTAGAATCCGTCACTTACCTGCTGCGTGATGAAGAAGGAAAAGATTGCGCCATTTTTACTGGCGACACCCTTTTTATTGGCGATGTGGGCCGCCCTGACCTGGCCGCCAAATCCGATCTGACAGAGGCGCAGCTGGCTGGCTTCCTCTACGACTCGCTCCGAAACAAGATCATGCCGCTGGCCGATGAGGTGGTGGTATACCCCGCCCATGGCGCCGGTTCTGCCTGTGGCAAAAACATGAGCAAGGAAACAACCGATACCCTGGGTAACCAGAAGCAAACCAACTATGCGCTTCGTGCCGGGATGCCGAAAGCGGAATTTGTGAAAGAAGTTACGACGGGACTGCTGCCTCCGCCCGGCTACTTTCCGCTGAATGTGCAGCTGAATAAGCAGGGCGCTACCACCAGCATCGACACTGTGCTGCAGCAGGGGCTTCAGGCGCTGAAACCCGCTGCATTTGAAGCAGCGGCTAATAAAACAGGAGCCCTGGTATTGGATACCCGGCGGCCAGAGGCATTTGCCAAAGGCTTTATACCAAATTCCATCAACATCGGTATTGACGGCAGCTTTGCGCCCTGGGTGGGTGCTCTGATCCCGGATATTCAGCAGCCGATCCTGTTTATAGCCGAAGAAGGACGCGAAGAGGAAGTAGTGACACGGCTGGCCCGCGTAGGCTACGATCATACCTTTGGCTACCTGGAAGGTGGCTTTGCCAGCTGGCAGGCCGCAGGAAAAGAAACGGACACTATCTCGTCTATCACTGCGGAAGAGCTTGCCCGCCGCTTTACACCCAACAGCAACCTGCATATTGTGGATGTGCGCAAGCCCGGTGAATACGAGGCAGAACACCTGGTAGGTGCGCAAAACGCACCATTGGATTACCTGAACGAGCACCTGCATGCGCTACCTCAGAACGAAACACTATACCTACACTGTGCCGGCGGCTACCGCTCTATGATCGCGGCCTCAATCCTGAAGGCGCGCGGCTACGACAAGCTTGTAAATATTGCAGGCGGCTTTCAGGCCATCGCTGCCACGTCGCTCCCGAAAACTACTTATACTTGTCCTTCCTCCTTGTAGCTAAACCCGGAACAGCACCGTTTCACCTCAAAGCATCAGCATGAACAAACTTAACTTCTATTTTCGGCAGATTCCCGGATGGGCTGTTATACTTGTTGTTTTTGGCTTTTTATACTTAACCGGCTTGCACACCGAGGCCATTGGGCAGGTACAGCGGCTGCTACTGGCCAGCGGCCTGCGGAATGCAGAGATGCCGGTGTCTGCCGCAACAGCTGAAGCATCCGGCACGACCACTATGGCTGGCAAAGGGCTGAAACTCAAAAGCCTCTCCTCCGGCAAGATCGTAGACTTTAAGAGTCTCCGTGGCAAGGTGATCTTCCTGAACATGTGGGCGACCTGGTGCCCACCTTGCGTGGCTGAGATGCCGAATATCCAAAGCCTTTACGACAAGGTAGGCTCTGACAAGATTGCCTTTGTGATGCTATCGATGGATGCGGCGGAAGGAACGGCTGACCGGGTGCCGAAGTTTATCGAGCGGAAAGGCTTTACATTTCCGGTATACCTGCCGGCCAGCGCAATGCCGGAAGAGCTTCATACGTCCTCCATTCCCGCCACGTTCATTATTTCGCCGGAAGGCAAAATTGTGCATTACCAGGAAGGAATGGCCGAATACGACACCGAAGAAGTACGGGCATTCCTGCAAGGTATGGTTAAGCAGTAGGTAAAAGAAAAGCTTTTCAATAAGCCTGCTGTTACATACTTGATTCTTCGCAAATTCATCCAGTAGTTATGAAAATACCCATCTACCAGATTGACGCTTTTACCAGCCATGTATTCGGCGGCAACCCGGCAGCTGTTTGTCCGCTGCAGAAATGGCTGCGGAAGGAGGAAATGCAACAGATCGCCATCGAGAACAACCTTTCTGAAACAGCTTTCTTTGTGCCGGAGGATGATCATTTCCGGTTACGCTGGTTTACGCCTGAATATGAGATTGACCTTTGCGGCCACGCCACACTGGCAACAGCCCATGTGCTGTTCAACCACCTGAGCTATACACAGCGTCAGGTTTTATTCCACAGCCAGAGCGGTCCGCTTACAGTTACGAAAACAGGTGAACTGCTGACGCTGGATTTCCCGGCCCGCAAACCCGTTGCGGCTGAATTGCCGGAAGTGATCCGCCAAAGTATGGGTAAAGCTCCGACACAGGTGCTCAAAGCAAGGGACTACGTGCTGGTGTATGAAACAGAAGAAGATATCCTACAGCTCTCCCCCGACGTAAACCTGCTCAACACCATCAACCTTGATCCGGGTGGTATTGTGGTGACGGCACCGGGCAAAGAAGTCGATTTTGTCTCGCGGTTTTTTACACCGCAGGCCGGCATTTTCGAAGATCCTGTGACTGGCTCCGCCCACTGCTCGCTTATACCTTACTGGGCCGAACGGCTAAATAAAAATACACTTCTGGCACAGCAAGTTTCGCAGCGGGGCGGCGAGCTGCAGTGCGAACTGGCAAGTGACAGGGTATACATCAGCGGCCGGGCCGTAACATACCTGGAAGGGCACATTTACCTGTAGCAGCAAGTATAACGTCCTCGCTATCCGCCTCTAAAAAGCTATTTACATGGCTCAGGCAAACAACTGAGGTACCTGCTGCAGGAGGGTATACCCGCCGAGCCAGGCCATGATGAGCACCACCAGTACGCCAAATAAGGTGAGCCACAGCGGGTGCCGGTAATTGCCCACTACTTTGCTGTTGTAAGCAGCCAAAAGAATGGTACCGAGTGTCACCGGCAGGATCAGGCCGTTGAGTGCTCCCGCCAGGATCAGGAGCCGCACCGGCTTGCCAATGGTTATAAAGAGTACCGTCGATACAAGTATAAAACCGATAATCACCCAGTTCTCCTGCCTGGCTATGGTCGGATGAAAAGATTTAATAAAGGACACAGAAGTATAAGCTGCCCCAACCACAGAGGTGATGGCAGCAGACAGCATCACAACACCAAAGATCTTGTAGCCGACCGTGCCCGCAGCCAGTTGAAAGACAGAAGCCGGCGGGTTGGCTTTGTCCAGCGTGAGCCCCTGACTTATAACGCCCAGCGCAGCCAAAAACAGGAAAATGCGAATAGCCGAGGCAACCGTTACCCCCGACAGCGCGCTGGTGGTTACCTGTGGTAGCGCCTCCTGGCCCTTTACTCCTGCGTCCAGCAGCCGGTGGCCTCCGGCAAAAGTAATATAGCCGCCCACTGTGCCTCCTACCAGCGTAATAATAGCCATCAGGTCCAGCTTATCAGGTGCAACTGTTTTTGCCAGAGCCTCGCCCACCGGAGGCGACGAGGTAACCGCCACATACACGATCAGCAGGAGCATCAGTAAGCCCATCAATTGTGTGAACCGGTCCATCATTTTACCGGCTTCTTTTACCAGAAAAATTGCAATGGCAACCAGGGCAGCAAGTATAGCCCCAAGCTCCGGGCTGATGCCAAAGAGCACATTACACCCTAAACCCGCGCCGCCAATGTTGCCGATGTTGAAGGCCAGCCCTCCCAGCACGATCAGCACGGCAATGAACAGCCCCAGCCCCGGCAGCACGGCGTTGGCAATATCCTGCGCCCGCTTGCCCGATACGGCAATCACGCGCCATACATTGAGCTGCACACCTATATCCAGTATAACAGAAAGCAGAATAACAAAGCCGAAGCTTGCTCCCAGCGTTTGGGTAAACACCGTTGTTTGTGTCAGGAAGCCGGGCCCCACGGCGGAGGTAGCCATTAGGAAAGCGGCTCCCAGCAAAACACGCCTGTTGCGGAGCGGCTTCATGCGTGGCGGCCATTGGTAGGCTGCACATCAATACCTTCCTGCTGCAGCACCTGCCGGATATGGCGGGCAAATTCCAAGGCATGCGGCCCGTCACCATGCAGGCATACCGTGTCGGCGGCCAGTGGCACTTCCGTTCCCTGCTGCGACAATACCGTTCCTTCCTTTACCATGCGCACCACCTGCTGCACGGCCTCCTGCTGTTCTATGATCAGGGCATTGGGCTGGTTGCGGGGCGTCAACGTGCCATCCTGCTGGTAAGTACGGTCGGCGAATACTTCACTGGCTACGCGCAGCCCTACCTGTTGGCCTGCCTTCACCAGCTCGCTGCCCGCCAGGCCATACAATACCGCCTCCGGGCATACTTTATACGTGGCTTCGGCAATCGCTTTCGCTAAGGCCGCATCTACAGCGGCCATATTATACAGGGCGCCGTGGGGCTTTACGTGGTGCAGCGTTCCTCCGGCTGCTTTTATAAAACCTGATAAGGCACCGATCTGGTAGACAACCATGTCATGCACCTCCTGTGGCGATACGGCCATATTGCGGCGGCCAAAGCCTGCCAGATCGGGCAAGCCGGGATGGGCGCCGATGGCTACCTGATGTGCCAGGGCTAGGGCAACGGTCCTGCGCATTACGGCCGGATCGCCTGCATGAAAGCCGCAGGCTATGTTGGCCGATGTAACAAATGGAAGTATTGCGTCGTCGTTGCCCAGTTGGTAGGAGCCAAAGCTTTCGCCTAAATCACAGTTCAGGTCAAGGGTATAGTGCATGCTTAGCTGGAGAATTTAAATTGTATGGCAGTTTTGAAGTGCTGAATGTCTTTTTCCTGCTTAATGTATAGGAGTTGGGCTCCCTCCAAAGAGATATTTTCAAAGCGAATCTCTTTTTCCGGGCCCACTTGCGCCAGCCGCGGCAGGTCGGCAGTGATTACCTGGGCAATACGTGGGTAGCCGCCCGTGGTCTGGTGATCGGCCATCAGTACGATCGGCCGGCCATCCGGCGGCACCTGGATAGTACCGAATGTGACAGCCGTGGAGAGCAGTTCCATGGGTTCGCGCAGCAGCAGCAGGGTGCCTTGCAGCCGATAACCCATGCGGTCGGATTGTGCCGAAACACTGTACCGCTCCTGCCAGAAACTACTTTGAATTTGGTCCGGAAACAAGTCGTATTCCGGCCCTTTTACCACCCGGATAGTCGTGCGCTCAGCTGACGGCAGGTAAGGCTGCGGCGCAAGGGTCCAGTTTACCTGTAGCAGCGGTTGCTGCCCTGCTGCCGCTGCCAGCGCTTGCAGCAGCGGCACTACCTGGGGCTGCGTTGGGCCGCACAAAAGCTGATCACCTGTTTGCAGCGCTCTGCCCTGCAAGCCGCCAATGCTGCCAAGTAGGTAAGTAGCACGGCTGCCCATCACCGGCGGAACAGCAAAGCTGCCTGACACCGCCACATAGGCCCGGCTCCCCTGTACGGGCGCTCCGAATGCCAGCAGGCTGCCCGCTGCTACATAGGCAGGGCGCCAAGGGGCAACCGGTTTGCCATCTACCGTTGCAGAGAGATCGGCCCCGGTAATGGCAATGAGCATCGCCTCCTCAAACCTGATCTTTGGGCCCACCAGGGTTGCTTCCAGCACGGCAGCAGATTCTGGGTTGCCAACCAGCAGATTGGCTATCCGCAGGGCATACCGGTCCATCGCTCCACTCACCACCATCCCTTCTTTCTGAAAGCCATAGCGGCCTGTATCCTGAATAGTCGTCAGCAGTCCGGCACTCTCGATCTTAAGCGGCATGTACCAACTCCTTTCGCTTCTCAAATTCTTTTTTGGTGATGGCGTAAAACCGCACTTCGTCGCCCGCCTGCAGCAGGCTGGGTGCTTCGCGGTATGCGTCAAACAGCAGGAGCGGCGTGCGGCCGATCAGTTGCCAGCCACCGGGAGTTTCGGAAGGATAAATGCCGGTTTGGTTACCGGCTATACCCACTGTGCCGGCGGGTATGCGGGGGCTGGGAGTTTCTTTGCGCGGGGTAGCCAGTTTCTCCTGCATGCCGCCTAAGTAGGGAAATCCGGGTGAAAACCCCAGCATGTACACTTTATAAGCTGCACTGGTATGCAACTGAATTACTTCCTGCTGCGACAGTTTGTGCAACCGGGCTACAAAAGCCAGATCAGGACCGCAAGTGCCGCCGTAGCAAACGGGTATCTCCACCACGCGGGCATTAGGTGCTGCTTTGCGCTGGTTCACCTGCGGCAAGGTCTGCTCAATCACATCCACCACCTTGGTATAGGGGTTATACTTGCCCTGTTCGCTGAGCAGCCAGGGATCATAATAAATCGTAACCGTAGTATAAGCCGGGACAAACTCTACCAGGCCCCGGAACGGATGCTGCTGCAGGTAAGCTGCAAAATTCTGAATTAGCGCATGGGTAGCCTCCGAAATGCTGTCGCCAAACTGAACAACCACGGCCGCATCGCCCATGGGGTATAACTGCATGGCATGTAAGTCCTTTTGCTTCATAAGCGGATCCTTTCTGTTTTAGTGGCATGCCTCTCCGGCCTGTGCTACGTAGCGGCGTACAGTTCCTGGTTCCGGAAAGGCACCAGCGCCAGTATCACCGCCTGCTCGTATAGCTGGCTCCGGTCCAGGGCATTATGTGTCAAGATCCCAATGGCGCCTCCCTGCTGCTTCGAGTTATGGCGGCTGAAGATCCTGTCGTTGGCCAGCCCTAGTTCTACGCCCTCCTGCACCAACTTGGTTACGGCAGGCGGCAGAAAGAAGGTGCCGGACCGGGCTTTGCCCCACCTGTTGCCGCTGCATACCACTATCCAGGCAAAAGCCGTCAGCTCCCCTTCTACCGGTGCCACGCCGCCTTCTATCCCTATCCAGAAATCCGCTTCAGGGTATGCCTTCCTGGCATTATTCACCCGGTTCAGAGCGCCTGTGAGCGTTTCTTCGTCCGTCATCGGCTGATCGGCCACGCCGGAGGGCACTGAAACCGGCTCTGCCACGAAATCCTGCTCCGGAAACAGCTGCGCCAGGCCTCCCAAGGCGGCCTTTACCTTTACCGGGTTGGTGGAGGCCACCACGACCTTTGTTATCTTTTTACTCATATTCTCTTAAAGTGCTCAACCTGCAGCATAGACGAACTGTTTACTAACCTGCTGGAGCTGGTTAAGCGGCTCTCCTACCTATCGGTTTCAGCAGGAAGCATTCGCTCTCTCTAAAGAAAAGCAAAATCTGGCAAGTAGCCAAGCCTTTGCAGCGGCAAGCATACAGATAGGGTTGTAAAGTATGCCTATAACTTCGTACTTTTAGCTTGTATGAAAAAACGATCTTTCCGCTATATTATAACAGGGATCTTTGCTCTTTCGGTAGCATCCCTGGTCTCCTGTACTAAAAAAATGACTCCCACCGCCAGTACTGTTCCCGAGATGGCTGTTCCGGTTACGGCAGGTGTTTCCAAAGCGCTGGCCCAACACCGGAAGGACGTGCTGCGGCACATTGCGTATACTTTAGCCTTCGATATACCGGCGCAGAAAGAAGCGCCTATTCCGGCTTCTGAAACCATTACTTTTGAGCTGCTCCGAAACCAAGCACCGTTGCAGCTGGACTTCAAAGAGCAAGCCGCACACCTGCAGCAGGTAACCGTTAACGGAAAGCTTGTGGCAATTCAGCACCAGCAGGAGCACCTTATCATCCCCGCTCAAAACCTAAAAAAAGGGCGCAATGAGGTGTCCATACAATTTATAGCAGGCAATCTGTCGCTGAACCGGAACGAGGACTTTCTGTATACGCTGCTGGTGCCGGACCGCGCTCGCACGGTTTTCCCGGTGTTCGATCAGCCGAACCTAAAGGCTACCTTCCGGCTCTCGCTCACGCTGCCTAAAGACTGGGAAGCGCTGGCCAATGCGCCGCTGCAGGATTCGGTAGTAAACGGAGCGAGCAAAACTTATCACTTTGCCACCTCCGACACCATCAGCTCTTACCTCTTTTCTTTTGCCGCCGGCAAGTTTAAGCAGGTGGCGCGGCAGGTAAAAGGAAGGCCCATGCACTTTTATCACCGCGAAACCGACACGTCCAAGATCCGGCTAAGTATAGACCCGATCTTTAAGATACATGCGGATGCGCTGGCTTTTATGGCCGATTACACGCAGCTGCCCTACCCGTTCCGTAAGTTTGATTTTGTGGCCATTCCCGATTTCCAGTATGGCGGCATGGAACATGTCGGTGCGATCCAGTACCGGGCCGCATCGCTGTTCCTCGACGAAGGCGCCACGCAGGACCAGAAGATCGGCCGCTCCAACCTCATCTCGCACGAAACAGCCCACATGTGGTTCGGTGACCTGGTGACGATGCAGTGGTTCAACGATGTATGGATGAAGGAGGTGTTCGCCAACTTTATGGCTGATAAGATCACGCAGGTGTCACTCCCTGACTCCAACTATGACCTCAAGTTTCTGACCGATCACTTTCCGGCTGCTTATGCCGTAGACCGCACATCAGGCGCCAACCCCATCCGCCAGCAGCTGGATAACCTGCAGGACGCCGGCTCCATGTATGGCAACATCATCTACCACAAAGCGCCCGTAATGATGCGCCAACTGGAGCGGCTGATGGGCGAAGACGCTTTCCGGCAGGGGCTGCGCGAGTACCTGGCCAAGTATGCCTATGGCAATGCCACCTGGCCTGATCTGATCCAGATACTGGACACGCACACGCCCGCCGATCTGCAGGCCTGGAATCAAGTGTGGGTGAATGAGCCCGGCCGCCCGGTATTTGACTATAAAATGACGACCGTTCAAAACAAGATCGGAACCCTCACGCTTTCGCAGCACGGCGAAGATGGATCAGACCGCTTGTGGCCGCAGTTGTTCGAAGTAGCCCTGGTGTACCCCGATCATGTAAAAGAGCTGACCGTGAACATGAACAAACCGGAAGTAGCGCTGGCGGAAGCAACCGGCGCACCTGTTCCGGACTTTATACTTTTCAATTCCACCGGTCAGGGCTATGGCGTATTTCCTGTAGATGCCCGGCTCAGGGACAAACTTTATACTTTAGAAGACCCGGTAGCAAGGGCTTCGGCTTACATTACGCTGTATGAGAACATGCTGAACGGCCGCGCTGTAAAGCCTCGCCAACTGTTGGGCTTGTACCGCACCGGCCTCAGCCGGGAGCCCGAAGAACTGAACCTGCGCCTGCTATCGGGCCAGCTAAGCGACATATACTGGAAACTGCTGACAACTGCCCAGCGGGAACAACTGGCGCCTGCACTGGAGCAGGAGTTGTGGAGCGCCATGCAGCAAAATACCGCTGCCAATGCCAAAAAGCTGCTTTTCAAAACGTATCAGAGCATCGCTTTGAGCAAGGCGGCACAAGAGCGCCTGTATAAAGTATGGCAAAGCCAGGTGGCACCGGATGGGGTTAAACTCTCGGAAGATGATTATACCTCGCTGGCACTGGCACTGGCTGTGCGCGATTACCCGGAAAGCGATGCCCTACTGAACAAGCAGCTGAACCGCATCCAGAACCCGGACCGCAAGAAGCGCCTCCAGTTTATGCTACCGGCCTTGTCGGGCGATGAGCAGGTGCGCGATGCCTTTTTTGCCTCTCTGGCTGACGAAGAAAACAGGGAGAAGGAGTCGTGGGTGCTGGGTGCGCTGGGCTATTTGCACCACCCGCTGCGCACTGCAACTTCAGAAAAATACCTGCGCCAGAGCTTGGACCTGCTGGAAGATATTCAGTTGACAGGGGATATTTTCTTCCCTTACTCCTGGCTGCAGACCACGCTTGGCGCCTACCAAAGTACTTCCGCTGCCAGCACCGTACGCACCTTTTTGCAGGAGCACCCGGACTACAACCCCAAGCTGAAAGCTAAAATACTGCAAGCTGCCGATGAGCTGTTCCGGGCAGAAAAGCTGTTGGCAAGCGAAGCGCAGTAGTATAGAGCTGTGGCTAATGTTGTTTTAATCATACTTGCACACTGAGCTTGAATCGAAGCCTAACTCTTTGAATGACTCTGAGGGCGTGTACGTTTTGCCTTTCTTTTTAGAGTTGATGGCATAGCTTTCTTCCTTTGTCCACTTTCGGATGTTGTACCTGATCTGAAAATCTTTCGTCAAGTAGTTACTAATCTGGTCAAAAGTTGGGTTCGTTATCGTGTCTGTAGAACTTGAAAGAGTCACTACCCAGTAAGGCTGGTATAACATCCAGTTAGCTCTTAAACTAGAGTCAAGAAAGGAAACAGCTTTTGCTGAATTAACCTTCTGCACTTGTTCAGGTGTTAGTCCAATGAAAGGTACTTTTATATAGTCTGCTTCACTCATGCCAAACCCGCATTGATGTCTATGGGAAACTGTATGAAGATATACTTGATTCTTGCCAACAAATATGATGTTATACTCGCCGTAAGTTAAGTCTGTTGGTGGGGGTGGATCATCTTTATATTTTTTACTCTTGATAAAATTCTCTCCATCCTTTACTACATAGTATACCTTATTCAATTCTTGTGTTTGATCTCCACAAGAAGCAAACAGAATCATTATCAATAAAAATGAGACTCTATTCATTACTTCAATTTAAGCCAACTAAAGAATAGCAGGGAGATGTTGGAAACCACACAGCGATTTGCAGGGTTGCTGCTATCTTTCGTCTTCCTGTTGTTGCTGTAATAACTCGTAATCTTCAGACGTATCCACATCGATGATGCCCTGCGGGAAAGGCACTGTGGCGACATCGTGGGCGTGCGTGAGTATGAGCTTTTTCGCCCCTTCCTTGCCGCGCAGCGCCAACAGCGTCTGGAAGTAGGGTCTGGTAAAGAGCACCGGGGTACCAAGGGTGTTGCTGTACGCGCTGGCAATGATGCCTTTTCCTGTCAGATTCTTTTCGGCCACCAGTTTCTCCAGCAGGTCACTGTCTGCAAAAGGCTGGTCACAGACCATCAGCACCACACCTGAGACTGCGGGCGAAAGGGCCAGCAGCGCAGCCACACCACTACGGATAGACGAGGCCATGCCTTCCTCCCATTCCGGATTCTGCACCACGTGCAAGTCGGAAACATCCGGCAGCAGTGCTTCCGCATTGGCGCCCAGCACTACCACCACCGGCTGGCAGGCAGACGCCCGGGCCGTTCGGATAGCGCGCTGCAACAGGCTTTCGCCCTCGTACATCAGGAGTTGCTTTGGTTCTCCTAACCTGGTGGAGGCGCCAGCTGCGAGTAGTATAAGTCCGGTTGTCTTCATACGCGTATCCCTGTATGTTTGGTGTTTACCTGCTTTTGTGTTTTAAGCTGATGATCCAACCTGCGCAGCGAGTATAATTATCAGCTTTTATACTTTAAGGTACATTCTTTTTCAGGATAATGCTACGAGTAGGAGGCTATACTAGTTGAAAGTATAAAAAAGCTGCAGCCTGAACTTCTGCCATCTCCTGCTCCCTTACAAGGAGCAACCCCGCAGTTTGTACAAGGCCGGGCTTTCCTGCTGCTGAAGCAGCGCTTCTTCCCGCGGGTGAATCTCGCCCGACTTCCGGCGTAAAGAAATACCGTCCTTTCCGGCAAGAACAGCCTTTATTTCGGCGATAATAGACAAGGCGATCTCCTCGGCTGTTTCAGCGCCGATGTCCAGCCCGACTGGGCCGTATACGCTCTGCAGTTGCTGCACCGGGATCGGGCCTTCTGCGTCCTGCAGTTCTTCCAGCATGCGCTGCAGCTTTTTCTCAGGACCTAAAGAGCCGATATAGGGCAGCCCAAGAGGCAGCAACTGGCGCAGCATGGCCAGATCATAGGTGTAGTTGTGCGTCATCAGCACGAATACGGTCTGTCCGTCTACCTGCAACTGTGGCAGTGCTTGCTCGGGTTTAGCTACCAGTACCCGGTGTGCCAGCGGAAAGCGTGCTGTTGTGGCATAGTTTGCCCGGCCATCGACTACGGTTACTTGCCAGCCCAGCACATGCGCCAGCTGCACCAGTGGCAGCGCATCGTTGCCCGCGCCCACCAGCACCAGCGACACAGCAGGCTGCAGAAATTGTAAAAAGCCTGTCAGTGTTGCCGCCCCTGCCTCCGCATACGTCTGCATGGCAGAAGCGCCATCTTGCAGCACCTTCTGTGCAGCTGTTTTGAGCTTTTCCTGTAGCATTCTGTCACTTGCTGGCGGCATACTGCCGGATAGTCCTTCAGCTGTGAGCAGCAGGCGGGTGCCCGCTTCGGGTAATTTCCGATCATCAAAAGAGAAGTGGGTAACGAGTACTGCTGTTTGCCGCTTGCTTAAGAAGTGCTCCAACAGCCGCACTGGGTTCGTTTCGTTCTCCGGGTCAAGCGGTTCTATCAGAATGCGGATGATGCCGTTGCAGCCCAGCCCCACGCCCAGTGTTGTATCGTCTTCATCTGTAGTATCATAGGTCACCAGCATAGGCTGCTGCTTCAGTATCACCAAGCGTGCTTTGCGCAGGGCATCGCCCTCCAGGCAGCCGCCGCTGATGGCACCGGTCAGCTGCCCGTCTTCTGTCACCAGCATGCGCGCACCCGGCCGCCGGTACGACGAGCCCTGCACGTGCACCACCGTTGCCAGGGCCGCTTTCCCTCCCTCCTGCCGCACCACTTCATACGCCCTGACAATATCCTGTATCTCTTTCATATCAACTTTATACTTGCCACAAATGCCTGGTTCGTCAGGAGCTTTTCTGATGAGCCCGTCTTAGCAAAGCAACTGCTATTTATACTTGCAGGCACCACATCCTACGCTTCCGCCTGTTATACAAGTATAAAGCAGGCGGGTACCGCTCCCGTTAGTTCGGCATTTCTATACGTGACCGGCAAACGGATGGATGCTTATGATCATGGCCTTTACAGCAGGGTAGCCGGAAAGCACTCCCCAGCCGTATATTGCTTTCTGTCAGGCGGTAAGGTCATGATGGCAGTGGCATGCAGTATGCTGGTCAGGTCGCCGGAGCCGGAGCCGGTAATGGGCGTTGCCTCCGCACAACTTGCTTCATACTGTAGCTGCACGGGCACATGATAGGTTAAATCCGGCGCAAAAGCCACATCCTGCTTCAACCTGACCAGCCGTGTATCGGGGCGGAGGCCCAACGATGCGTAAAGCCACGGACGGAAGAAAATATGGAAGCACACAAAAGAGGAAACCGGATTGCCAGGGAAGCCAAAGGCCAGCGCTCCCGCCGGAAAAGTGCCGAACAGAAAAGGCTTGCCCGGTTTCTGCGCTACTTTGTGAAATACCTGCCGCATGCCTGCCTGCGCCAGCACCTCCGGCAGAAAATCATACTTGCCCTTGGAAACAGCGCCCGAAAACAGCAGCACATCATAGGTAGCCAGCGCTGCCGTTACCTGTTCTGCCATAGCATCAGGCTCGTCGGGCAGGTGAAACAGGTCAGCGGATAGGCCGTCAGCCAGAAGTGCGGCGGCCAGCATGTATACATTGGATTTGCGGATCTGGTGCGGCTCCGGCTGCTGCGTTACCTCCACCAGTTCATCGCCTGTAGAGAACACCGCTACCTTGGGCAGGCGCCGTACCTGTACTTGCGCTAAACCAACAGAGGCCAGTATACTTACATGGGCCGGTGTTATCCGCTCTCCCGGCTGCAGCAGCACATCGCCGGCGCTACTGTCGATTGCCTGCCGGTGCACATGCTGGTAGCGCTGTAATGTTGCCAGGTTTACTGTTGCTTCGCCTTCGGTCAGGGTGCAGGCCTCATACGGCGCGACCACATCCGCGCCCTGCGGCAGCATTGCGCCTGTCATCACTTCCAGGCACGCCTGCTGGTCCTGCAGCTGCAGCTGTGGGGCGCCGGCCGGCTGTATGCCCGCTATCCGGAACGTTCTTTGCCCTGCTTCAAACGCGCTGAAAAGAAAGGCGATGCCGTCCATCATCACGCGGTCGAAAGGAGGTAGGTCGCGGTCGGCTTTTACCTGCTGCGCCAGCACCCGCCCGGTTGCCTGCAACAGCGGCACCTGCTCCGTACCAAAATCCTGCTTCTGCGCCAGAACGAACGCTAAGGCTTCTTCTACCGAAATCATGTCTGTTGTTTTTGATGACAAGCTCTCTCCGAAAGAGAACAGCTTAAATACTGATGCCGAAGCTATAGGTCAGCACCAGGCGAAGGCCCACATAACACACCAGGCAGCCGGTAAGCGTTTTGATCACTTCGGGTTTTACCTTATTCAGCGTCCAGCGGGCACCCAACTGGCCACCGGCAAACACAGCCAGCACCAAGCCCCCCAGCAGCGGCAGATCAGCTCGGAACGTACCGCTGTATACCTGCCCCAGCAGTCCGGATGCAGAATTTACAAGTATAAAAAAGCTGGCTAGCGCCGCAATGATTTTGGCATTATCCCAGCGGAGCAGGTTAAGCACCGGCGAAAGGAAAATACCGCCCCCGATACCTACCATACCTGATAAAAACCCGATCCCTGCCCCTATAGCGCCATTAAAAGTTAACGACTGACTGAACTCCTTCTGTGTGGCGGTGGGCTGCAGGAAGTACTGCAGGATCAGTAGCAAGCCTGATACGACCAACGCCGCGCCCAGGAAAATAAAGAACACGCTCTGCTTCAGGTTAACGGTAGCGCCTAAAAAAGCAGCCGGAATACTGCAGACCACCAGCGGCAGAAACTTCTTCGGCCTGAAATAATTTTCCCGGATATACAGTAGCGTACTGCCTGCTACCACAGTTATATTACACAGCAGGGCCACGGTCTTTATCTCGAAAAAATCAGGTATAAAAAGCGCCAGGATGGCCAGGTAGCTGGAGCCGCCGCCAAAACCGATAGACGAGTATAAAGTGGCGATGATAAAAAAGCCGGCAGCCAGTACCAGCATATCAGAATGGCCGTTCATAGGCATACATCTTATCTGTTTGTAGCGGCAAAGCCACTGCTTTGCGCCAGGTATAAAGGTGGAGCAGTGAAGTGACGTTGGTTTGCCTGCAGGCTGTTGCCTATACGTATTTGCGGCATTGTTGCTGCTGTTTTGCTTGCCAGCACTGCTTTATACTTGCTTAAGCTGTTCTGTCGAAGTCACTTTTGCCGCCTGTTTTTGTCTCTAGCTGGATATCAGTAATTTGAATATCATGCGAAAGCGCTTTGCACATGTCGTAAATGCAGAGCGCCGCACCCGATACGCCTGTAAGCGCCTCCATCTCCACGCCGGTTTTGCCCTCGCAACGTACGCGGCAAGTAATCTTCAGGCTAAACTTGTCGGCGGGCACAATGTCAATCTTGCAACCGGTAAGGGCCAGCGGGTGGCACAACGGAATGAGCTCTGCTGTTTTTTTAACCGCCATCACACCGGCAATAATGGCTGTCTGCAGCACGGCTCCTTTTTTAGTCAGAAAATCCTGCCCTTGCAGTTGCGTGTATACTTCCTCCGGAAAACGGACCATACCCACGGCAACGGCTACCCGCGTGGTGACCGCTTTTTCCGATACATCTACCATGGCAGGCTGCCCCTGCGCATCCACATGCGAAAGTTCTTTCATCTATCCCCCTAAAACTGACATTGATTCTTTGGAAGTTTCCTGGTTATGAGCTTCGGCCGCATAGCCATCTTTCTCGCGCCTACCAACCGCCGCTACAATTTCCTCCGCTATACTTGCAGCAGAAGCTCCCTGGCGCAGCAGGTCGCGCAGGTTAGCGGCCGGTACCCCGTACAAGCAGGTGCGCAGCTCGCCGGTGGCCGATAGCCGGATGCGGTTGCAGGTGCCACAGAACGTACGGCTAAACGAAGGTATAATCCCGAACGTGCCCACATAGCCCGGTACTTTGTAGTTCACCGACGTGGAAGTTGCCTCGCTTTGGAGCTTCTGCAGGTCCGGGTAGTGCTGGCTGATGTACTGGTAAATATCCTTGTGGTTCCAGTTGAGCAGGTCGAATGTGCTGGTGCCGTTAAAGGGCATCTCCTCCAGAAACCGTACAGACAGCGGATGCTCGCGGGTGAGTTCGATAAAAGGAAGGATGTCATCAGTGTTGCGGCTGGCTGCTACCACGCAGTTCAGCTTTACCTCAAACCCACGTTCCAGTAGTTGAAAGATGCTGCCGTATACTTCCTCAAAGCTGTCGCGGCGGGTAATTTCCCGGAAACGTTCCCTGTCCAGAGAGTCGAGGCTGAGGTTGATTTTGCGGATGCCCATCTGCTGCAAAGCGGGTAAGTGCTGGCTGAAGCGTGTGCCGTTGGTGGTGATAGAGATCTCGGTGAGCTCCGGCAGCCGGCTGATTTTTTGCAGGAACGGCACAAGATCTTTGCGCATAAAAGGTTCTCCACCCGTGATCCTGATCTTGGAAACTCCGAGGCTGCAAAATACTTCTGACAAGGTATAAAGCTCCTGCAACGACAGCAGTTCTGTCCGTTTGGCATATTCTACCCCTTCTTCCGGCATGCAGTAGTAGCACCTGAAATTGCAACGGTCTGTCACCGACAATCTCAGGTAGTTCAGCTGCCTGCCATACTTGTCTATCAATAAGCTCATACTTTTATCAGGGATGTGCGTTCACCCACACGCTATTGTCGTGGTAATATTCTTTTTTCCAGATCGGCACAGTCTTTTTCAGTTCGTCGATCAGAAAGCGGCAGGCCTCGAAGGACGCATCGCGGTGGGCAGAGGAAACTCCGATCACCACCACCGGCTCGCCAATGGCTTTTTCGCCGATGGCATGCACCATCGCCACCCGCTCCAGCGGCCACTGGTTCAGCGCCTGTGCTGCCAGCTTCTGCATCTCCCTCAGCGCCATCGGCTCATAGGCCTCAAACACCAGTTTCACGACGGCTTTGCCTTTGGCATGATTACGCACGGTGCCTACAAAAAGGTTAACCGCGCCCGCTTCCGGAGCCTGCAAAAAGGTATAAGGCTGGTTCAGGTCTATGGCCGAAACAAGTTCGATCAGGGTATTCTCCATACGTTATCCTCCGCTAACGGGGGGTATCAGCGCGATCTCATCGCCCGGTTGCAGCGGCGCATCATCTCCGGCGTATTCGCTGTTTACGGCCACGGCCATAGAACTGAGCCGGCCCATGCCGGCATACGTCGCCACCAGCCAGTCCTTCAGCTGCTTCACCGTGCTGATCTGCTCCGCTTCTGAAAGCATGAGCTTTGTTTCGCCTATAATGTCGCGGGTGATACCGAACAATAAGATTTCCATGCTACGTAATTTATCTCCTGCTTACCTGAACAGACTTACTTGACTAAAGTGCTTTATGTTTTGAAATTTAAGCGCAATTACTGCCAGAATGCACACCGCCTCTACGGTTATACCAGCTTGTCGGGTGTAATGGGCAGCTGCCTAATGCGCTTGCCGGTGGCATTGAATACGGCATTGGCAATGGCCGGGGCTACACCGATAATGGCGATCTCTCCCAAGCCTTTGGTGCCATTCGGATCTACGATCAGGTCTGGTTTGTTGACGAAAGCAACCTCAACAGGCGGGGCATCGGCATGCACAGGCACGTGGTAGCTGGCAAGATCTTTCGTCACATAGCGGCCAAAGCGATCGTCCATAATGGCCTCTTCTGTAAGGGCCATGCCAATGCCGCCTACAGCACCGCCTTTCATCTGGTTAGCGGCCGTTTTGGTGTTGATAATGGTGCCTCCGTCAGCACAGCAAACGATCTTTTGAACCCGCACTTGCCCTGTGGCCGGATGCACATGCACTTTGGCAAAATGGGCAGCAAAGGAATACATCGAGTACTTGTAGCGGTCGTCATCAGGTTTAGATTCGGCCGTAACATCCACCTCCTGCCCCTGGTTCTGCTTCAGCAGGTCGGCATAAGCAACGCTGGCCGTGGTGTTGCCCACCAGTCGTACCTTGCCTCCATCCAAAACAATGCTGGTTGGCTTGGCTGAGCTGAAAGCGGCATTATCCTGTGCCGCCGCCAACTCCTGCAGCCGCTGCTGCAAAGCCAGGCAAACGTCGCGTACTGCTGAGCCCACGCTGTTCACGGTAGAAGAACCTCCCTGCTTCGGTGCATCCGGGAAAGTGGAATCGCCGAGCTGGAAATCAACTTTGGCGGGATCTATACCAAGAACATCGGAGGCGATGAGTACCATGGCTGTGGCTGTACCGGGGCCAATGTTAGTGGTCGCACTGCGGATGAGTACGGTACCGTCTGCTAACAGCCGGGCACTTGCTTTGGCAGCTCCGCGGTGCGCCCCGAACACGCCGGCGGCCATGCCATACCCTACCAGCCATTCGCCAGCCCGCAGCGCTCCCGGTTGCATTTGCCGTTCGTGCCAGCCAATTCGTTCTGCCCCCATGTTGTAGCACTCCCGCAGGTAATTGGTTGACCAGGGTTTGCCGTTATCAGCATCTTTTTCCGCGTAGTTGCGCAGCCGGAAATCCAAAGGGTCCAGGTTTAGCTTGTACGCCATCTCGTCCATAGCCGATTCCAGGGCAATAGCTCCTGTCGCCTCACCAGGACCGCGCATCCAGATGGGCGTGCTGACGTTGAGCGGCAGAAGGCGGTAGCGGGTCGTTACGTTAGGGCAGGTATACAGCATCCGTGTCTGTTGCAACGTGGATTCGGTAAACTCCTCGTAAGTAGATGTCTGCCCGGTTGCCTCGTGCGTAATGGCTGTCAATTTACCATCCGGGGTGGCGCTCATACCTATTTTCTGCCAGGCGTGCGGCCGGTAACCGACCATCGTAAACATCTGCTCGCGGTTGAGCATCAGCTTTACCGGGCGGCCTACTTTTTTTGCGGCGATAATGGCGGCCGTATGGTGCGGCCAGGTGTGCAGTGCGTTTCCGAAGGCGCCGCCTACAAATTTGGAGATCACCCGCACATTCTCTACCGGAATATCCCACTCTTCGGCAAACGTACTTTGCGTATCTTTCACCCCCTGCGTTTTATCGTATAATGTCAGCCGGTCCGGGGCCTCCCAATGGGCGATGATGGCCTGCAGTTCCATCGGGTTATGCACTTCTGTGGGCTGCACATACTCCACCTCCAGCTTTATGTTGGCTGTTTTATAGGCATCTTCCTGCCCCCGCACATAATCGGCCATGCCCGACTTGGGGTTACGCTTGGCCTGTGTCGGCAACTCTGCCTTGCTCCTGTTCGCATCAAAATCAGTGTGGTGTTCCTGCGCTTCATACGAAACAATCACGAGCCCCGCAGCATACTGCGCCCGCTCCAGCGTATCGGCCACCACCATGGCAAACGGCTGCCCGCTGAAGTAGATCGTCTCATCATAAAACACGCGCAACGGCTGGCCGATTTTAGCTGGCTCTGTAGGATGGTCGCGGTGGTTATATCCCGGCACTTTGGGCGAGTTTACATGACTGATAACGGCCAGCACACCCGGTGCACGCTCCGCCTGGCGGGCATCTATACTTTTAATGCGCCCTTTGGCAATGGTGCTACCCAACAACACGGCATGTGCCATATTGGGCAGTTTATACTCAGCAGCGTAAGTAGCCGCGCCAGTTACTTTCAGGCGGCCATCTACCCTATCTCTCGGGCTGCCCACGGCGGCGCTCCGTTCCTGCTGCTGTTCTATTATCGATTCCATAGGTATACTTCCCGCTACTACTGATTTATACTTCTTAATTCCCTGTTTCTACTTTAGGCCGGCAACCCTGCGCTTTCTCAGCGCATAACAGCACCTCAAAACCACTTTCCGGTAAGCCGCTACAGCAGCTTTACCCTTAGCCTTATACTTACTTCATGCTGTTTGATCAGGCGACACCGGCGGCTGTCTGTAATGCCTGCACAATGGCTTTGGGTCCAAGCCGCAACTTGTAAGCGTTGTGTTCGAAGGCTTTGGCGCCACGCATGGCTATCTCCGCCGCTTGTTGGAATGTCTGCTCCGATGCCGGTTTGCCGATCAGTGCTTTCTCGGCCTCTGACAAGCGCCATGGTTTATGTGCTACGCCGCCCATCGCCAGCCGCGCATCTTTAATGGTGTTATTGTCGATGTGGAGCGCCGCTGCCACTGATACCAGCGCAAAAGCATAGGAGGCCCGATCCCGCACCTTCAGGTAATGCACATTTTTGGTAAAAGGCGATTCCGGAATGTCAACAGCCAGGATGAGCTCATTTTTGCCAAGGTTAGTGTCGATTTCGGGATGATCGCCGGGTAGGCGGTGGAAGTCCAGAAACGGAATGGTGCGCTCACCCTTCGGGCCTGCTACCAGCACGGTCGCATCCAGCGCTGCCAGGGCCACACTCATGTCGCTGGGGTGCACGGCAATGCATTTGTCGCTGAAGCCGAAGATGGCGTGCATCCGGTTTATACCTTCCAGTGCGCCGCAGCCGGTGCCGGGCTCGCGTTTGTTGCAGGGCAGCGCCGTATCGTAAAAGTAGTAGCAGCGGGTGCGCTGCATCATATTGCCCCCCACCGTCGCCATGTTGCGCAGCTGCGCCGAAGCCCCTGAAACCAGGGCCTGCGCCAGCAGCGGGAATTTCTCCACTACCTTCTTGTCTTCAGCCACAGCACTGTTCGACACCAACGCCCCGATGCGCAGGCCGCCGTTGTGCTTCTCAATCTTATCCAGGGGCAGCTGGTTGATATCTATCAGCTTCATCGGTGCTTCCACGCCTCTTTTCATCAGGTCGATGAGGTTGGTGCCGCCGGCAATAAACATGGCTTTCGGATCCTTCGCCAGCAGCTCTATGGCCGTTTTCTGCTTACTGGGCCGGACATATTGAAACTGGTTCATACTTTCTGTCCCCCGTTCTTAACCTCCTGAATAGCGCTCACAATGTTGGCATACGCGCCGCAACGGCAAATATTACCGCTCATGTACTCGCGTATCTCCTCTTCCGAATCGGCGTGCCCCTCACGGATACACGCTACAGCCGACATGATCTGGCCGGGTGTGCAATAGCCGCACTGAAAACCATCGTGCTTGATAAAGGCCGCCTGCATCGGGTGCAGTTCGTCGCCATTAGCTAGGCCTTCGATGGTGGTGATTTTTTTGCCATCCAGCATCACGGCAAACGTAAGGCAGGAGTTGATGCGGGTGCCGTCAACATGTACGGTACAGGCGCCGCACTGGCCATAATCGCAGCCTTTTTTAGTACCTGTCAGGCCTTGTTGCTCGCGCAGCAGGTCCAGCAGCGTCACGCGCGGCTCCACCTGCAACTTTTGTTTTACACCGTTTATTTCGAGTGTTACCGGTACCTTCTCAAACTTTTCAGCTATCTTCTCCTCCAGCCGCGCATCCGCCGCCTGCACAACCGCCGATGGCGTTAGGGCAAGCGCCGTCAACAGCGAGGACTGCTTCAGGAAATTCCGCCGGGCCTCATCATGGTTTTGGCTGCCTTTCTCCGGCCTCGCACAGGATTCTTTCTTTTCCATGGCATGTATTCAGTTGATTTCTTTAAGATAAAGCTGCAGCATGACACTTACAACCTGTGTTCATAATTTCAAGTAAAATGCGCTTTTAACCTTACGGGTGCTTCAGATTGCGTGCTCCCAGTTCCTGTAAGGCCGCCTGGTATTCTTCGGGATAGTTCACATTACGTAGTTCCTGCACATCCGGTGCCTGCAGCAACTGCACGTCCGAATTGATCAGCACTTTTCGGGGGCAACTATAGCCCTGCGCCAGGAACTGCAGCAGCACCGGATAGCTACGGGGCTCCCAAATCGTAATCAGCGGCTCCGGAAATTGGCCTTCAGGATCCAGAAAAGCAGTCGCCATTTTGGAGGGATTCCGCTGCTGCACCAGGTACTGCAGCGTATGCGCCGACAGGTAAGGCAGGTCGCAGGCAACCGTAAGCCAGGCACTGTCCGGCTGCTGCTGCAGTGCTGACAAAATGCCCCCCATCGGCCCTAAACCTATAAAAGTATCCGCTATCGCTGGTAACTGACCTTCCGACGCTTCGGCCATTTGCTGCGGATTACTGGAAATGTATACGTTGTCGCAGAGGCCGGAAAGCAGCTGCAGCACATGTTGCCGCTGGCTTTGGCCATGGTAAGCAAGGCTGCCTTTGTCCTGGTGCATGCGGGTACTTTGCCCCCCCGCCAGCACCAGGCCGTTTAGCTTCGGCACCTGCTGGTTCAGGTAATTCAGCACAAAATCAGCGATCAGATCTTCCTCTTCAAGTATAAAGACCGGCAGTTGCTCCAGATGCGGCAGGTGCTGCCGCAGGTAATCGGGTATAGCTGTGGCTTTGTCGCGAAGTATAAGCAGGCGCACATCGGTGAGTTTGTCCAGTTTCTGCTCCAGCGACTTGGCCGGATCGATTACCACAATTTGACTTTTGGCTTTAAAATGGTTGCCGTTCACCAGCACCAGGTCCTGCTCATTAAACAGCATGCGGTGCTGAAACGGCGTAAACGCCTGCTTATAGTTCAGGCGCCGGTGCGTGATCTTATCGGTAAACTCAATAGCAGCTCCACTGGCAAGTGCCGTTTGAAGGGCTGCCTCGTTCTCCGGTGCTGCTGCATGGTCGGCATCCACATACGCAATTTTCCAAGCTGCCGCTACCTTCTGTATGATCCGGTGGGCCAGCTGCTGAATGTTACCGCAGGGCGTACCAAGTATAGCCAGTTCATTGCGGGCAAATTCTCCCAATGCAGGCTTGTTTAGTTTCGCGTGTTTGTGGTGCATGTATAGGGTACAAGATCATCGATCGGGGCTGCCTCTGCGGCCATACGATGGCATTTAAAAATCAATATCGCCATACTTACGGTGTTATGCAAGTATGGCGATACGGCTTACATCACTTTATCCAGCGTAATTGGCAAGGTACGGATACGCTTGCCGGTAGCGTGGTACACAGCATTGGCGATGGCCGGAGCTACACCCACAATGCCAATCTCACCCAATCCTTTGGCACCGATCGGATTTACAATATCGTCGTGCTCCTCTACAAAGATAACGTCCAGGTCGTGGATATCGGCATTAACAGGCACATGGTACTCGGCCAGGTTGTGGTTTATGAATCGGCCGAAGTTATTGTCCATAAAGCTTTCCTCCTCCAGCGCCATCCCAATCCCCCAAACTATACCCCCCAGCACCTGGTTGCGGCCGGTTTTAGTGTTGATCACACGGCCCGCAGCCACTGCACTGACTACCCGCGATACGGTGATCGTGCCAAAGTCCTCGTCCACTTTTACTTCCACAAACACGGCAGCATGGGTATAGGGCGCATAATTTTTCTGATCTTTGGCAGGCTTCGATGTTATTTCTGCTTCCAGAACATCCAGGTCCCGCTGCAGCATAATATCTTTGATGTAAAACCCTTTCGACGGATCACTCTTGAGTTTCATCAGGCCGTTTTCAAACTTCACTTCCTCCAGAGTGGCAGTGCCAAACGGTGAGTTCGGCAGCTTGCGCGACCACTTCAGCAACTTTTCGCCCAGCGCATCGCATACCTGTTTTACGGCCGTACCAACAGACGAAACCGTCCAGGAGCCGCCTTCCAGCGGAGCCTTCGGCAAGGTGGAGTCGCCCAGTTTGAAGGTAACATCTTCGATCGGGAGGCCCATTGTTTCGGCCGCCAGCTGGCACATGACCGTGTAGGTGCCGGTGCCGATATCGGCAGTCGCGCTGCTTACGGTCAGTTTGCCATCTGCCGTCAGGCGGCCTTTGGCGCTAGCCTCCTGCTGCTTGGCCTCCCAGGCCGCTGATGCCATGCCCCAGCCCACCAGCAGGTGCCCCTCGCGCATAGACCGTGGTTCCGGGTTTCGTTTTTCCCAACCAAACCGCTCGGCTCCCTTCCGGTAACACTCCTTGAGCTCTTTGCTCGAAAACGGCACATCTTTGTTCTGGTCTTTTTCCGTATAGTTCTGCAGGCGCAGTTCCACCGGGTCTACTCCTGCGGCTACAGCGAGTTCATCCATCGCACATTCCAGCGCATAAGCGCCCGTTACACCGCCGGGTGCACGCATATCGAGTGTGGTGTATACATCCAGGGCGATCAGTTTATGCTCAAAAGCAACGTTGTCGCACTGGTACAGCACATTCTGCCAGATCACGACATTTTCGGAATAGTCTTCAAATTTAGATGTTTCGGCAAAAGCCTCATGCCGTGCCGCTTGCAGTTTACCGTCTTTAGAGGCGCCCAACTGTAGGTGTTGCAAGGTAGCTGGCCGGTGACCGAAAGAAAACATTTGCGGGCGCGTGAGCATTACTTTTACCGAGCGTTTGAGGGCCAGTGCGGCCATGACGGCCATAAACAGTTGGTACTGCGGCCGCAACCCGGAGCCAAAGGCACCGCCTACAAACGGCGAAATAACGCGGGCCTCTTTCACCGAAAGATCAAAGATCTGCTTGATGTACTTCTGGCTGTTCAGCACACTTTGCGTTTTGTCGTAGATCGTCAGCATGCCGTCTTGCTCCCAGATCGCTGTAGACGCGTGCATTTCCATCGGGTTGTGGTGCTCACTGGTGTGGAAATACTCCTGGTCTACTTTGGCATCTGCTTCGGCAAAGGCTTTATCAATGTTTCCGCGTGATTTGGGTGGCTTCTCCGATTTATACTTCTCCGGTTTGTACGCCTCGTCGCGGTCGGCCAGCAGGTTGGTATCATGCGGGGCATCTTCGTACGATACCTTTACCAGCGAAGCGCCATACCGCGCCAGTTCAAAAGTGTCGGCTACTACCAGCGCAATAGGCTGCATGTTAAACTGAATCTCAGCATCGAATAGCGGGCGGAAAGGCGAGCCCGGCGGCGAGTCTTTGTCCTGGTACTTTTTGTCGAACCACGGCATATCGGGACGATGCTCGTGCGTGAACACCTCCAGTATTCCAGGCACCTGCAGCGCCACGCTGGTATCAATGCTTTTGATCCTGCCCCGGGCTATCCGGCTCGACACCACCACCCCATGCACCAGGCCCGGCGCATTGAACTCAGCAGCATATTTGGCTTTGCCTGTTACTTTATCGCGCCCATCTACGCGGCTGGTGCCTTTCCCGATATAGTTTGTATTCATAGTTTATTTCTGTTCTGCGATCTATACTTCGTTTTATACTTGCGGCAGCAGGTTAGCTGCCTAAGTCGCCTTGCTCAGCTTTGCTTTTCTTCCAGGTGTGCTGCCTCGGACAACGCCCGCACAATTGCCCGTTTCGCCAGTTCAATCTTAAAGGTGTTGTGGGCATACCCCTTTGCTCCTTCCAGGTACGCATCAGCTATTTTCCGGAAATTTTCTTTGGTGGCCTTTTGGCCTTTAAGTATGGCTTCGGCCTCGGGCTTACGCCAGGGCTTATGCGCCACGCCTCCCAAAGCCAGCCGGATCTCCTTAATGGTATCGCCTTCCATGTCCAGCGCAGCTGCTACGGCTACCAGCGCAAAAGCGTACGAAGCGCGGTCGCGCACCTTGATGTACGTATAATGATCGGCAAAGCCTTTGGCGGGCAAGTCGATGGAGGTGATGATCTCGTCGGGTTGTAAGTTATTGTCAAGCTCAGGCGTGTCGCCAGGCAAGCGATGGAAATCCAGGATCGGAATAGTACGGTTGCCGTTCTTGCCGGTCACATTAACGGTTGCATCCAGCGCCGCCAGGGCCACACACATATCGGAGGGATGCACGGCAATGCAGGCTTCGCTTTGACCAAGTATGGCATGGATGCGGTTGAAGCCATGGATGGCCGAACAGCCGGTGCCCGGCTCGCGCTTGTTGCAGGGCGTTGAGAGGTCGTAGAAATAATAGCAGCGGGTGCGCTGCATCAGGTTGCCGCCATCGGTAGCCATGTTGCGCAGCTGTGCCGAAGCCCCAGCCAGTATCGCATGAGTCAGCAGAGGATAGCGCTTCTCCACCTCCGGATGGTAAGCTGTTGCGGCATTTGTCGCCAGAGCACCAAGCCGCAGCCCGCCGTCATCATTTGCTTCTATCGTGTTCAGGGCAAGCTGGGTGATGTCGACCAGGTGCCGCGGTGTCATCACATCGATCTTCATCAGGTCGAGCAGGTTGGTACCGCCAGCAATAAACTTTGCCTCATCGTTCGTGCTTACCTCCTTTACTGCCTCCGTTACATTGCCGGCTTTGGTATACGTAAAACTAAGCATCCTTCTGGCCTCCTTTCACTTGCTGAATAGCCGCTATAATGTTGTTGTAAGCGCCGCAGCGGCAGATGTTGCCACTCATCTGGTCGCGCATTTCATACAAGGAGTGTACTTTGTTCTCCTGCAGCAAGCCAATGGCTGAACAGATCTGGCCGGGTGTGCAGTAGCCGCACTGGAACGCATCGTTATCGATAAAAGCCTGTTGCATGGGGTGCAGTTCGCCATCCGTTGCCAGCCCTTCGATGGTGGTTACCTCGCTGCCGTCTTTCATAACAGCCAGCGTGAGACAGGAGTTGATGCGGGTGCCATTTACCAGCACGGTACACGCGCCGCACTGGCCGTGGTCACACCCTTTTTTAGTGCCCGTCAGGTGCAGCTCCTCCCGCAGCAGGTCCAGCAGACTGGTCCAGGGGGCTACCTGCAGGCGCCGCTCCTCGCCATTTATACGAATAGTGACTGTGCTGGCCGAGGGCAGCGGGCGGAGGGCAGTTTCGGCGTTTTCGTTCTGTCGTTTGTTTTTCATACCAAGTTATTTTTGCCTTTGAAAAATGAAGCAGTGCGGCAAAGGAGCAGCTTTCCACATCATCGGGGAGGATATACGTACGGCCGAGGCGCCGCCAGGGCAGGCATTGTAAAGTGATACGAGCAATCCGGCTTTTTTGATTGTTGAAAACTGCCGCTTATGTGTTAAAATTGGCAGCAGCCGACAATTACCCGCACTGGCGCAATTCTTGTAAAATACCTGCCATTGCACCAATTTGCGTAACTTGCGCGTTCGAAAGCATGGCCGCGCCTGCTACGCCAGGTTTATAAACCCAAACATGAGGAGTACGCTTAAAAAGATAATTAAATTTTTTATCACCCGAATTTCTATCCCGCTTGCGCGGCTGATACACGCGGAACTTTCCCCTTTCTGGCACAGCCTGAAAAAGAAATTTACCCGTGGCTACTGGCAGCAGCAACAGGCGCAGTGGCAGCAAGGCGACCGCCGCTCCCACTACAAATTCATACTCAGGATACTTTATAAACTGGCCTTGTGCGGGCTGCTGTTTTTCGTTCTCTTTTATGCTGCTATTTACATCGGCTTGCTTGGGGGCATGCCTTCGCAGCGCGAACTGAAAGCAATACAAAACAACACGGCCTCTGAAGTATACACGGCCGATGGCGTGCTACTGGGCCGCTACTACATCCAAGACCGCACCAACGTGAAGTATGACGACATCTCGCCAGCTGCCGTACAGGCGCTCGTCGCTACTGAAGATGCCCGTTTTTACAAACACCATGGCGTAGACGTGCGCAGCCTGGGGCGTGTGCTGGTCAAATCGCTGTTGCTGCAGCATGAAAGCTCCGGTGGTGGCAGCACGCTGAGCCAGCAGTTGGCAAAAAACCTCTTCCCCCGCAAAGATTACTGGATCTGGGACATGCCAGTGAATAAGCTCCGCGAGATGATCATTGCGCAGAAACTGGAGACCATTTACTCAAAGGAAGAGATTCTGGCGCTATACCTGAACACCGTACCAATGGGCGGTAACCTGTATGGCATTGAGCGGGCTTCGCGCCGCTTCTTCAACACTTCGGCCGATTCGCTCAGCACACAACAGGCAGCCGTACTGATCGGGATGCTGAAGGCTACCACTACCTACAACCCGCGCCTGCATCCGGAGCGCTCCAAAGTCCGCCGCAATGTCGTGCTGGCGCAAATGGCCAAGTATAACTATCTCACTCCGGCAAAGGCTGATTCCCTGCAGAAGCTGCCGCTGAAGCTCCACTATAACTATACCACGCACAACGATGGCCTGGCACCTTACTTCCGGGAGTACCTGCGGCAGGAACTGGCGCAGTGGGCAGCAGGACAAAAGAAAAAAAACGGTGAGCCATACAATATTTACACGGATGGCCTGAAGATCTATACCACCATTGATGCGGGGATGCAGCGACATGCCGAGGCAGCTGTGCGGCAACAAATGTCGCGGTTACAGAAGCAGTTTGATACGCACTGGCGCGGTCGCACGCCCTGGGGCCGCAACACGCAGGTGCTGCAGGTAGCCATGCAGCGTTCTGACCGCTACCGGCACCTGAAAGCGGCCGGCAAATCAGATGCGGAGATTGCCGCTGTCTTTAAAAAACCGGTGCCAATGCAGGTATACGGCTGGGGCGGCAGCAGCCAGAAAACCATAAGCCCGATGGATTCGCTGGCGTATTATGAGCGTTTCCTGAACACTGGCCTGTTATCCATGGAGCCGACCACCGGCTATGTACGGGCTTGGGTGGGCGGCATCAACCACCATATTTTTAAGTATGATCATGTGCTGGCCAAGCGGCAGGTAGGCTCCACCTTTAAGCCCTTTGTGTATGCCGCCGCCCTGGAAAGAGGACTGAAGCCCTGCGACTACTTCCCCAATGAACGCGTAACTTACCCGGACTATGATAACTGGTCGCCCCGCAATGCCGACGAGCAGTATGGCGGCGAGTATAGTATGCGCGGGGCATTGGCCCATTCGGTAAACACTGTTTCCGCCCAGATCATTATGAAAGCGGGCGTAGAAAGAACTGTTGACATGGCCCACCGCCTCGGCATCCAGTCCGACCTGCCAGCGGTGCCGTCGCTGGCACTAGGCACAGCCGATCTCTCGCTGGAGGAAATGGTAGCCGCCTATGCTACGTTTGCCAACCACGGCTACCAGGTGCAGCCAGTCTACATCACCAAAATAACCGATCGCAACGGCCAGGTGCTGCGCGAACACCGGGAGGATACCCGGGCCAAGCGCGTCATTTCGTCGAAGACAGCAGCCACCATGTTATACCTGATGCAGGGCGTGGTAGAAGAAGGAAGCGCTGCCAAACTGCGCCCCCAGTATGGCTTGCAGATGGATATTGCAGGCAAAACCGGCACTACCCAGGACTATGCCGATGGCTGGTTTATCGGCATTACGCCGCAGCTGGTTACAGGCGTGTGGGTAGGTGGCGAGAGCCCGCAGGTGCGCTTCCGGACACTAGCTCTGGGCCAGGGAGCCCATACGGCCCTGCCTATCTGGGGCGACTTCATTCGCCGCATTGCCATCGATCCTGCCTATAAAGGCTACTACAATAGTCATTTCGATCCGCTTCCGCCTAGTCTGCAGGCCAGCCTTAATTGCGCCTCTTTCCGGGCCGAACCACCGCAGCAGAATTTCCTGGAGCGTGTGCTCGACGATGTAGCCGATAAAGCGGTAGAGACTTTCGAAAGCTGGAAAGCAAAATGGAAAAAGCGCCGGCAGGAGCAAAAGCAGCGTAAAAAGAGAGATTAAACGACGTACACAAGTATAAACGTGCCTTTTTAAGCTCTGTGATGAGCTCCAGCCGCCCACAGTTTGGCATTAGGAAGCAGGCAACTGCGCACCGTTAAGGCGAAAATTTATACTTGGCAATATGACCACTGCGCCTGAGTGAGCAGCAGTTAAGATAAAAAGGCACAAATCTAAAAAGCCTGACGCCTATCAGTAAAGCAAGCTTTGGACAAGTATAAAACCGTCTAGCGCTCTATACTATTTGTCTTTTTATACTTGCCTGAGTCCGCTACCTAAGTACCACATTTTATAGATTTTATTCCACCGTTTTATGCGTCACGGTTTCTTCGATAGGAACATTTTCGTGGCGCTCTCCCATGATCAGCCGGTTGCCGGTGTCGAAAGTAAAGTAGCTCCAACTCCAGTTCAGCAGCACGGCCAGCCGGTTGCGGAAGCCAACAATGGAGATCAGGTGCACGAACATCCAGATCAGCCAGGCCACAAAACCCTGTGTTCTATACTCTTTGTTCAAAACCTTCAGGTCAGCTACGGCGTGGTTGCGGCCTACGGTAGCCATGGTGCCCCTGTCATTATAATCAAAAGCCTCCAGCGGTTTGCCGGCCAGCAGATTAACCAGGTTTTTGCCTAGCAGATCGCCTTGCTGCATGGCAGGTTGGGCCAGCATCGGGTGGCCTTGCGGATTCTCTGCCGTAATCATCGCGGCAACATCGCCAATGGCAAATACATTGTCATAGCCTGCCACGCGGTTATATTGGTCTACCTGCAGGCGATTTCCTTTCAGCACACTTTCCTTACGCAGCCCAGGAATAGGAGCGCCGGTAACACCCGCTGCCCAGATCAAGGTGCGCGTAATCAGTTTCTCACCCGTGTCCATCACCGCCGTATACCCATCGTAAGACACTACGCGCCGGTTTAGCCATACATGCACGCCAAAGTTCTCCAGGTACTTCTGCGATTTGCAGGATGCCTCTGTCGACATTCCCTTCAGAAGTTGCGGGCCGCTCTGCACCACATAAATGTCCATTTCCTTAAAATTGAGCTCCCGGTAGTCTTTTGGGAACACATGCTTGCGCAGCTCACTCAGGGCACCGGCCAGTTCCACGCCTGTTGGTCCGCCACCCACAATTACGTAGTCCATCAGGCTGTTGATCTGCTCAGAATCGTCTAGCTGCAGGGCTTTTTCGAAGTTGTAGAGGATGGTGTTCCGAAGCTCTGTCGCATCGTCAATGCTTTTCATCGAGATGGCATTCTGCTCCATCTGCTCGTTGCCAAAAAAGTTGGAGGTGGCGCCGGTGGCAACTACCAGAAAGTCGTAGGGAATTAGCCCGATGGAGGTTTCTACCACCTGCTGTTTTGTGTCCACCTGCTGCACCTCCGCCAGCCGGAAGTAAAAGTTATCCTGCTCCTCAAATATTTTCCGGAAGGGATGTATGATGGAATCCGCTTCTACGCCGGCGGTAGCCACCTGGTAGAGCAGCGGCTGAAAAGTATGGTAGTTGTTCTTGTCAATTAGTACCACCTGCACATCGGCGTGCTGCAGCGCCTTTACCAGTTCCAGTCCGCCGAAGCCTCCTCCTACTATCACCACCCGGCGTTTTCCTGTATTTGCTATTCTGGCATAATTTTCCATAATTCTCTATCCGTGTTTGGTCTTACATGTACCTTAAGCAGTGGTACATGTGCCTTTTTACGCTTTACGCAGCAGCTTTAAGTATGGCTGAGCACTGCCTCAGGCCTGATCAGGTCCTAAACCAGGCTGCTGACTGACCAGCGCTACCATAGCCCCGGCACGCGTACTGCCTCGCCAAGCAAAAGCTACTATATATCCGTAAACTCCTGCATGTTGTTTCATACTAGCCCGGCTGCTATGCCCTCATACCCGGCATCCAGCACATCTTCATTCTGATTATTAACCTGTTAACTACGTATAGCACAGCAGATACAGTTATAGTTTTTTTTTTCTGCAGAGGCAACCATTTACAATCCTGCTCCGTGATGAGAGCGCAAAACAAAAGAGCGTGAGTAACACATGTAGTAAAGAGGTAGAGATTCTGCTTCAAGGGTGCCTGCAACACGACCGGGAAGCACAAAGAAAGCTATACAAGCTTTTTTATGGCTATGCTATGAGTGTTTGCGTGCGCTATTCCAGGGATGCAGAAGAGGCAAAAGAAGTGCTGAACGACGGCTTTTTGAAGGTATTCACCAAACTGGAGCTGTATGAGCGGCACAAGCCCTTTAAACTGTGGCTACGGCGGATCATGATCAACACTGCGCTAGACAATTACCGGCATAACCTGAAGCACTACCATCTGACTGACATTGACAAAGTGGACCCACCGGCTGATCCGTTTGATGTGTTGCAGCAATTTAACTATGAAGACCTGATCGGCCTTATTCAGCAGCTGACACCCGGTTATAGAGCGGTGTTTAACCTATATGTGGTAGATGGATACACACACGAAGAAATTGCAGGTATACTGGGCATTAACGTCGGTACATCCAAGTCTAACCTGGCAAAAGCCAGGGCAAACTTAAGAGAAGCATTAAAAAAAAACAGAATAGATGAGTACAAACAACATGTCTGACGAAGAGCTGGACGATCTTTTCAGAAAGGCTACCGACAGCTTTGAACCGGTTTTTGAGCCAGATGCCTGGACGGCAATGGAACAGAAGCTGGACAGCGTGCAGCCTCGCCAGACCTGGTATAAGCGTTTATACCCGCTCCTGCTTCTGCTCCTGCTCGTCAGCCTGGCAGTGTTCTGGAAGCAAGCCGCGGCACCAGGGCCAGAAGCCACACATGCACCGGATCAGACAACAGCGACTGTACAGGAGAACCCTGCTGTACAGGAAAAGCTTAACACGCAGCCACAGCAAGCTGCACCGCAACAGGGGCGGACACAACAGCAACCAGTAGCTGCCCATACTATACCAAAAGCCGCGCCTGAGACTGTAGCTGGTACTCTGCCAAATGCAAAGACAGCAGTCCGGCTTCAGCTTCAACACACAGGTGCTGCTATAGTAGATGTAAAAGCAGCAGCTGCCGAAGATCGCAACGTAAGGGAAAACCAACGGGAAGAACGGACAGAAGCGGCACCGGCTCTCTTACCACCGTCAGCTGCTGCTGATTCGGTTGTCGTGCCTGCTGCTGCTTCTGAGGCCTCAGTTCTGGCCCAGGCAGCACCGGACAGCGCGGCTGCGGCTGCAGACCTGGAGCCTGCGCTAACTGACTCTGTAGAAACAACTGCTCCCGCTGTGGCAGCCGCCGATAGCAGCCAGAGACAAAATAAGCGCGCTTTTCTGCAGCACGTTACCATCTCGCTCCTGGTGGCACCGGATGTTACGACAGTTAAGTTCAAGCAGCCGAATGCGGTTAGTGCAAACGCCGGCATCAGCGTTAGCGTGCCCCTGACCCGTAAACTCAGCCTGGTGACCGGGGCAGTTTGGGCAGATAAAGTTTATAATGCCGCTCCAGAGGACTATGCTCCTTCGCAGGACTTCTGGCAGGGCAAAACATTGCCAACTGTCATCGAAGCGCAGTGTAAAGTACTCGACATCCCGCTAAACTTACAGTGGCGGCTGCTGGAGCTTAAAAAAGGGGTACTTGCTATAGAGGCTGGCCTATCGAGCTACCTGATGCTGAATGAGAAGTATACCTACGAGTATGAGGGCGGCTATGGCTCCTATAGTAAAGTATGGGAAGTTGCCAACCAGAACAAGCACTGGTTTGGCGTGCAGAATCTCTCCGTAAGCTACACCCACAGGCTGTCGCCGGCCTTTTCGGTTGGTGCGGCGCCTTTTGTAAAAATACCCTTGACCAGCATTGGTGCCGGCCATGTGCAGCTGACAAGCGCCGGCATTTTCCTGAGTGCCGGCTATACGATACCGCTAAGAAAATAAAGTAATCAGACCCTTTTTCTTCCCGTGATAACACAGCATGCCCTGTGTTAGGTTGCTCTGCTGTGCCTTACATTTCTGATTAACGCTTACCTAAATCTTTATACTATGCTACGCAACATGACTACTTTACCAGCAAAGATCCTCCTGTGCTGCCTGCTACTGGTGCTGGCCGGCTGTGATGATGACGATGATGAAAAAACAAGCCTGAATAAGGTGCAGTTTAAGAATATAGCGCTAACAGGGGCTCAAGAAGTACCGGCGAACAGTTCGCAGGCCACCGGCACCTTTAACGGCACCTATAACCGCAACACCAAAGTGCTGACTTATACCCTCACCTACGACGGTATCACCCCGACAGCCATGCACTTCCATAAAGAAGCGATCGGCCAGAGTGGCGGTGTGGAGGTGCCCATCGGCAGCACACCGTACAGCAGCCCGGTAACAGGGCAAACGCCTGTGCTAACACAAGACCAGGAAGCAGACCTGCTGGCAGGCGACTGGTACGTCAACATCCACAGCAGCCAGTTTCCTGCTGGTGAAATCCGGGGACAACTCACGCGCTAAGTTCCCGGTGCCTGGCTGCTTCCGGGGCAGTCAGGCTATTCACCAAAAACATTATCCACCTTAAATGATATACCTATGGCACGTTTTACTTACATAATGCTGGCAGCTGGTTTAGCCTGTGCCGGCGCTGCAATTCCGGGCTGTAAAGATGCGAACGAAGAGGACCTGGATCCGCAACCGCAACCACAAACGCAGACCTGCGACACGACCAATGTTACCTTCACCGCTACTGTGCAACCGATCCTTTCAGCTAACTGCTACAGCTGCCACAGCACGGCAGTAGCGCAATCTGGCGTCGTGCTCGACACCTATGCGGGCGTGCAAAAGCAAGCCGGTAACGGCAATCTGATCGGAGTGATTACCCATGCTACCGGCTACCCGGCAATGCCGCAAGGCGGTGCGAAACTGTCCAGCTGCAACATCAGCAAGATCAAGAAATGGATAGCGGATGGGGCGCCCAACAATTAACCTTTGCTGCTCATGAAAAATAGCCTACTTCTGCTGCTGGCGTGGCTGCTGTGCACGGCGCTGCCGGTGCACAACAGCCAAAGCCGTTACTTCACCAAGACGGGCCACATCTCGTTTTTTTCGGAAGCACTTCTCGAAGACATTGCGGCGCATAACGAGCAGGTCGTGTCGTTGCTGGACACGCAAACCGGCGAGATCGTTTTTTCAGCAACGATGCAGGACTTCCAGTTCCGGAAATCCCTGATGCAGCACCATTTCAATGAGAACTTTGTGGAGTCTGACAAATACCCTAAAGCAACTTTCAAAGGCAAGATCACCAACATCAGTTCGCTTGACCTGTCGCGCGACAACACCTATAAAGTACAGGTGGCGGGGGCGCTCACGGTGCATGGCGTAGAGCGACAGATTACAACCGACGGCACGCTGGAGGTAAAAGGGAACAAGCTGCTGGGGAAAGCCGAGTTTTCAGTTACGCCGCAGGAATTCAACATTGAGATTCCGTTGCTGGTACGCGAGCACATTGCCAAAAACATTGCTATTAAGGTAGATATGCTTTACGAACCTTATACCCGCAACATGCCATGATCAAGTATAAATTGTATTGGCTGGGGGCATTGTTTCTCCTGCTGCTGACACAGAAAGGATACGCACAGGACGATCTGATGGCCTTGGCCGAAGCACAGGACAGCCTCAAGACAACTGCCGTGACAGGCACGTTTAAAGGCACACGCCTTGCAAACGGCCATACCGTAGAAACCAGCGGCGCCGGGGAGCTTCTGTTTCTCATCTCGCACCGCTTCGGCACCCTGAACAGCGGCGCCTACAACTTCTTTGGCCTTGACCAGGCAACCATCCGCCTCGGCCTGGACTATGGGCTTACGGACAGGCTAACAGTTGGCATCGGCCGTAGTTCGCTGGAGAAAACCTTCGATGGCTTTCTGAAATACCGGTTACTGCAGCAGACCCGGCAGCGCAACGGCATGCCCATAACACTCACCCTCTTCACAAGCGCAGCCATAAAAACCCTTAAGGTAGATGAGGCAGAGAACGACGACCTACCCTACAGGCTCACTTACACACACCAGCTGCTGCTGGCCCGCAAGTTTAACGAAAAGCTTTCGCTTCAGCTCTCGCCTACGTTGGTGCACCGCAACCTGGTGGCTGACCGGAAAGCGGAGAACAATGTGTATGCCCTGGGTGCCGGTGGCAGGTATAAGCTCACCAAACGGACCTCCTTTAATGCAGAATACTACTATGTGCTGCCCGGCGAAACTGCTGATTCTTTCCGCAACAGCCTTGCTCTGGGGTTTGATGTGGAAACAGGTGGACACGTATTCCAGCTTATTTTTACCAACGCACAAGGTATGATTGAGAAATTCTTTATTCCGCAAACCACCGGAGCCTGGACAAAGGGCGACGTTTACTTCGGCTTCAATATATCACGAAGCTTTAGCCTGAAAGGCAAAAAGACCTGGTAGACGGCGGTAAAAACTTCCTATTTCATTCTGAAAAAAGATACATGTATAGCTCCTAAACAGAAAGCCGCCGGAGGTATCCGGCGGCCAGTTATACTTGTGGTAAGCAGGCGTGTAAAGTTATGCTAGCCCTGTTTCCCTGGTATGCACTTCTCTTTTGATCTGCCTATTATTTGCCTTTTAACAGCATTTATACTTCCTGTCCCTCCAGGTTAAACAGCGTACTCAGCCCTTCCAGCAAACTCTCTGATGCTCCCCTTTGGCAGGCGGCTTTCAGCTCCAGAGCCGGCATTTTCACGATCTTGTTGAGGATGTTTTTTGTGATCGCCTCCACCAGTTCCTTCTCTTCAGCTCCCAGCTTTTTGAGGTAACGGGCCACTTCCTGCTGGCGAATCTCTTCCAGGCGGTTCTTGAACTGCTGCAGGGCCGGCGACATGGCCATCTCCCGCGTCCAGCTCTGGAACTCCGCGATTGCTTCTGCGATAATTTGCTGCACCTGCGGAATGGCCGCTAAGCGTAGCTCGAGTGCCTCATTGGTGCGGTTGCGGATGTTATCGACGTTATATACCTGCATGCCGGCTAAGCTTTCCAGGGCACTGTCGATGCTGCGGGGCATGGAGAGGTCGATGAAGAACTTGGGGGTACAAGGCCCTTGAGCTTCTAGTTGCTCTTTGCTGAGGAAGAAGCAGTCGCCGGGCACCGACGAGATCACCACATCGGCCAGTGCGATCTCCTCCCACACGTTCTCCCAGTATACGGCTTTGGCATGGCATTTCTGCGCCAGCTCCTGTGCCTTGTGGTGGGTGCGGTTAGCAATCACGATGTTGCGGAGCGTGGACTTCTGGAAGTTATCACAAACGTTGGCGCCAATCTCTCCCACCCCAATCATGAGCACGCGCGGGTTCAGCAGGTGTTGCGTCAGCTCCTCTGTCAGCTCCACCGTAGCGTAAGAAACCGAGGCCGCCCCGCTGCGGAAACCTGTTTCGTTGGAAACGCGCTTGTTCGAAAAGAAAACCGTATGCAACAGGCGGTGCAGAAAGGGGCCTGCCAACTCTGCATCTGTCGCCCACTGGTAGGCGTTCTTCACTTGGTTCATGATCTGCAAATCGCCCACCACCTGCGACTCCAGCCCCAGTGATACCCGGAACAGGTGCGCCACGGCCTCCTCTTGCTTCAGGATCGGCAGGAAGTACGGCTGTATCTTTCTGGTAGCGATAAAGCCTTTCTCTATGGCGAGCAACTTCACGATCTCGCGGGAGAGGTCCTTGTCTGCATTATAGTATACTTCGGTTCGGTTGCAGGTAGAAAGCACCAGCACCTCTGTTGCGGGGGTGAACTCCTTGAGCTTGTCCAGCAGGTTGCGACAACCGATTTCGTTCAAGGCGACAGCCTCGCGAACGGCAATGGGTGCATTTTTGTAAGACAGGGTGAGGGCTTTAAACTGGTTTTGCATTTTCTTCGGGTTACTTCCAATGCAAATTTGGGCAAGTTAGCTGCCGCAAAACATGATAAATATCAGTTTAGAAAAGGATTGATGTCAGTACTGGGGTATCGGGTGGTATCGCCGCATCCAACCACCCCTGCCCCTCCTTATCTAAGGAGGGGCGTCTGTTGTTACTTTAGCTAAAGTATGAGCGTTGTAGTTGCGCCTATCAAGAACACCTCCCACCCCCCTTAAGAGGGAATTCGGCTGTAGGAGGAAGAGAAGTAGAAGTAGTATTGTGTTGACTTAAATAGTATAGATTGGCTTAACCTCCTTTCCACTAGGGTCATTGCAGGATGACAAAGGGGATAGGAAAGAAGTTGCTATACTTGTATTTCAATTATAGTATAGCAGCAGCTATCGAATTAATTCCAGTCCTTGGGTGGAGCGCCTTGGTGTGTTGCGGTGCCGCGGGAGCGGCAGCCCGCTAGGGCAGCTACTCACCGCCGCGCGATGCCCGAGGACGTGGCCTCCAGGCCGTGAGGGCACCAAAGCCAAAAATGAAACTAGGCAAGTATAAAACTGCGCATCAAACAGCAGCTACCAAGTATAGCTTGCCTGCTAAAGTATAAAGCAGTAGCTATCAACTATAACGTGATGTATACATAGAACAGCAGCAAACAAATACAGCCCTAGTTCCGCATACGCTTGAGCTTTTCACTGTTCAGAATCATAATCTTGCTGCCTTGGCTATCGATGAGCTTCTCGTCTTTAAAATCAGCCAAAGTACGAATTACGGTTTCCTTGGAGGCGCCCACGATGCTGGCCAAATCCTCGCGCGAGATCACTACCTGCGACACGCCCTGCTGCTCCTGCTTGTACTGCTTCTCAACAAACACCAGCGCCTCTGCTACACGCTTGCGCACTGAATTATAGGCTAGCTTCAGCAAGCGTTCTTCCCGCTCCGCCAAGTTATCCGACAGGATCTTGATAAATTTATTCGCCACCAGGCGGTTGTTGTGCAGCAGCAGGAAAAAATCTTCTTTCGAGATTACATAGATCTCTGAGTCCTCCATCACCATCGCCGATTCGCGGTAGGCTTTCTCTTCGATCAGGTCGAGGTAGCCGATGAAGTCGCCGTCTTTGTAAAGGTTGGTGATGTACTCGCGCCCCTCCTCGTTGGATTTGTAGGTTTTTACCTTTCCTTTGTTGAGGAAGTATAAGGCGTTGGGGTAATTGCCTTCTGAAAACAGGGGCTGTTTTTTCTTGAAGTGCTGTAGCTTCTGCGCATCAGAGGTCAGCTTGTCGAGGTTTTCCTGGCCTTTGGCTTCCTGCATAAACTCGTTCAATCCTTCGGCATTTTTTTGGAAGCCAGACTTGAGCGCCTCATTCTTTTTCAGGCGCATCTCCACCGCATCCAGCAGCTCCAGGTCATCAAAAGGCTTGATCAGGTAATCGTCGGCGCCCAGATTCATCCCTTTCCGGAAGTCTTCTTTCTCCGATTTGGCCGTCAAGAAGATGAATGGGATACCCGCTGTGGCGGGATTGCCACTGAGCAGGTGCAGCACGCCATAGCCGTCGAGTTGGGGCATCATGATATCGCAGATGATCAGGTCCGGGAGCTCGCGCTTAGCCAGTTCTACGCCTACCTTGCCGTTTTCGGCTTCCAGAATTTCATAGTTGGCAAGGGCGAGAATTTCTGCGATGTTCTCGCGGATTTCGTTGTTGTCTTCAATCAGCAGTATCTTTTTCATGCTTCAGTTGTTTGCGGAAGTGTGATGGTGAACGTGGTGCCCTTGTCCAGTTCGCTCTGGTATTGCAGTGAGCCACCCATGATGTCTACGTATTTCTTAACGATGTTCAGCCCAAGGCCTGTTCCCTGTATGTTGGTCACGTTCTGTGCCCTGAAAAAAGGGGTGAACAGGTGTGTTTTGTCGGCGTCCGGAATACCGATGCCCTCGTCCTGCACGGTGATGGTGATGTTCTCTTCAGTTGTTTTCGTGCTCAAGTAAATGTTCTTCTCCTCAGCCGAATACTTGCTCGCGTTCGACAGCAGGTTGAATAGGATGTTCTTGAGCAATTGCTTGTCGAGGGTGATGACAGCTTTGGGACGGTAATGCTGGTAGTGGATGCGCTGGCCAGCCTTCAGGTAGCCCTGCATCTCGTCCACTACCTCCGCCGCAAAAGCAACCAGGTCAAACTCCGTGGGTACGTTATAGATTTTGCCTTCCTCTATGCGACTGATGGACAGGAAGTCGTTCAGGATGCCCGTCAGGTTGCTTACCGCCGACTTGATCCGGTCCACGTGCTTTTGCCGCTTCTCGTCATCTTCCGTGGTTTTATACTTGCTGATGAGCGAGGCGGAGGAAAGCACAGTGCTCAATGGCGTCCGAAACTCATGCGAGGCGATCGTCACAAAGCGCGACTTGAGCTCGTGCAGCTCTTTTTCTTTTTGCAGCGCCTTTCGCACCTCCTGCTCGGCCTCGTAGAGGCTGCGGTTGGTATGCTCCAGCTTTTTGATGGCCGCGCCCAACTCCTGCGTCCGCTCCTTCACGCGCTGCTCCAGCTCCGTATTGAGCCGCTGGATCACGGCCAGGCTCTTAGCATGCTCGATGCTGTAGCGAATGGAGCGCTCCAGTTCGTTCGGGCTGATGGTGCCTTTCACGATATAGTCGAGGGCGCCGGCGCGCATAGCTTTTTCGTCTGTTTCGCGGTCGCTTTGTCCGGTGAGCAGGATAAAGGGAGCCATAGAGCCCTTCTTCACGGCTTCCCGGATGAGTTCCAGCCCGTCATGCGCACCCAGGCGGTAATCTACCAGGTAAACATCATGCCGCCCCTCCCCGATCAGTTGCAGCGCCTCCGAAAAAGTGCCAGTCCACTCGAGCAGGTAATTACGCCCGGGAATATCATTGATGATGTCCCGGGTGATGATATAGTCATCCTCGTCGTCGTCAACCAGCAGTATGCGTGTTTTATCCAGCATCTTTATTTTGGACGTTAGATTCTAGACGTTAGACTTCCCTTTATACTTTATTTGGAACATTGCTCCTCTTGTTGTTTTTCAGATTAGGAATGCAAAACAGCACGTGAGAAAGTCCTTCATCTTGTACCTTGTTTCCAGTGTCTAACTTCTACCTTATAGTTTGGGCAGTTCTACGATCTCGAACCAGTACTTGCTCAGCGTTTTCATCACATCTACCAGCGAGGCAAAAGTTACGGGTTTGGTGATGAAGGAGCTCACGCCCAAATCGTAGGTACGAAGAATGTCTTCTTCGGCCTTAGAGGTGGTGAGTACTACCACCGGGATCAGGCGCAGGTGCTCGTCTTCCTTGATCTCTTTTAGCGCCTCGCGCCCGTCTTTTTTGGGCATGTTCAGGTCCAGCAGGATGAGGCCGGGTGTGGGGTACGCCACCTTGTCGGCGAATTTTCCGCGGTGGTGCAGGTAATCCATGAGCTCCTCGCCATTCTCCACAAAATGAATATTATTCTTCAGCCGACTTTCCTCCAGCGCATCCTTTACCAGCATGCGGTCTTCGGCGTCGTCGTCGGCAATGAGTATCACAATAGATCGTTTATCAGACATGGTATATTATTCCTGTGGTTGTCTTAGTGCAAGCGTAATGATAAAGCGGGTGCCCACGCCGGGCTGACTGGTGGCGGTGATGTCGCCGCCATGCCGTATGGCAATCTTGCGGCACACGGCCAGGCCAATACCCGAGCCCTCATACTTCTGCCCCTCCAGTCGTTGAAAAATGTTGAAGATGCGGTCCAGGTACTTCTCATCAAAGCCGATCCCGTTATCTTCAATGTAAATTTCCGTTACCTCGTCGCCGGGTGTGGCGGTGAGGTGTGCTTTGCGCTGCAGGTTCTTTGCATAAATATTGATGATGGGGCTCTCGTTGGGCTTCCGAAATTTAATGGCATTGCTGAGCAGGTTCTGAAACAGCTGCCGCATTTGCGTCGGCTCCGCCTCAATGTCAGGCAATGGCGAGCGGATGATCTCTGCGCCTGTTTGCTCGATGCTTACCTCAAGGTCTGAGATCACTTCCGACAAGATCTCGTCGAGGCTTACCTTCACAAATGCCTTCGACTTGGAGGTAACCCGCGAGAAATCGAGCAGGTCGTTGATCAGGTTCTGCATGCGCGAGGCGGCATTCAACATGCGGTCTACATAGTCTTTGCCCTGCTCGCTCAGGTGGTCGTACTCTTTGGTGAGCAGCCGGTCGCCGAAGGCCTGTATCTTGCGCAGCGGCTCCTGCAGGTCATGCGAGGATACGTAGGCAAAGTCCTGCAGCTCACGGTTGCTGCGCTCCAGCTCGGCAGCGTAACGGCGCAGGCGTTCTTCGTCTAATTTCTGTTTGGTGATGTCGTGCACAAAACCCGTATATACTTTGCGGTCGGCCAACTGTACTTCGCTGATGCTCAAGTAAAATGGAAATACGCTCCCATCTTTGCGCTTGCCCGTCACTTCCCGGCCAATGCCGATGATGCGCTTCTCTCCTGTCACCTCGTAATGGTGCATGTAGCCGTCGTGCAGGCTGCGGTCAGGTTCCGGCATCAGCACGTTGATGCTCTTCCCCAGCAACTCTGTGGCATCATAGCCAAACAATTTCGCCGCCGAAGGATTCACCATCTCAATGATGCCCCGCATGTTGATGGTAATGATGCCATCCACGGCCGCCTGAATAATGGAATTGATTTTGTTCTCACTCTCGCGCAGAGCCGCTTCTGTCTTTTTGAGCTCCGTGATGTCGTGCACGATGCCGGTGAAAATGAGCTTGTCGGGTAGCTGCACTTCGCTAATACTGAGCAGGAACGGGAACACCGTGCCGTCTTTCTTTTTGCCCATCACTTCGCGGCCTTTCCCAATGATCTGGGCATGCCCTGTGCGCAGGTAGTTCTCAATGTATTGGTCATGCTGGCTGCGATCCGGCTCCGGCATCAGCATGCTGATGTTGCGCCCAAGCACTTCCTCTGGCTCATAACCGAATATTTTCGCCGCTGCCGGATTTACCGTTTCGATGATGCCGTGGCTGTCGATGGTGATGATGCCATCTATCGCCGTATCAATGATCGCCTTCAGCCGCGACTTATTTTCCATCGTATCCACGTATTTCTTGTATAGCCTTCTCGTAAAAATAGGTACTTCTGCAAAGAATTGCCAACTCCGCAGCCATACATTCCCGGATAGTGATATATGTCATTTTTTGGAGTGTCTGAAATCATCCGCTCCTCCATACGTTAATGGTACCTTTACAAACTCAGACAGCAGCAGGTATTAGCCGCTTACACACCAGCGCTCTAACTGCTGCTTATCTATAACACAAGCTTCTATGAAACTTAAGAATATACTTGTCGCGACAGATTTTACGGAAGGTGCCGAGGCAGCAGCACGTTACGCAGCGCAGCTGGCCAGTGCTACCGGTGGCAGACTGATCTTGCTGCACGTGCTCCCATTGTTTGCAGCGGCTGATGCAGAAGAAATAGCTTTAACTGATTTGGAAGTACGCTCGCAGGCGAAACTGGATGCCCTGGCACGGGAGCTGCACAAGAAACAGGGCGTATCGGTTACGCGCCTGCTCAAGCCGGGCAATGCTGCAGAAGAGATTACGGCCCTGGCCAGCAAAGTGAAAGCAAACTTGATCGTGCTGGGCTGTAGTGCGTGTTTGAAGGCGAAAAGAGAGGTGGCTAACGCTGTTATTCAGAAAACTCAGATACCTGTTTTAGCTATTCCTGCTGGTGCCGTTTTTATTCCGGGTGCTGATTTGTCTTACGTACAAAAAGCCGGGCAAACAGAAATGTACTTTGTCGCCGGAGAACCGGAATTGCTCCAATCCGAAGGCATTAGAGCAGCTTGCGCCAATGCTACTTAAATTGCAAAACACGCGCAGTTAACTAAAAGCTGAAGCTCTTGTGCTACAACTTACTAAAGTATACCCAAGCCTCTCTTATACTTGCTCTTTTTAACTAATTCCCAGCTGCTCTTCAGGCACGTTTTTGATAAAGTATTTTCCTGATTTGATCTCATCCACCAGGTCCTATATGGTTTTGGCGCTGAATACCTTTAGCAGGTGGTCGCGGTAGGCTTTGATGTCGTTGTGCAGCGGGCAGGGGTGCTTGTCGGAGCATTCCTTCATTCCCATTCCGCATTTCCTGAATTCATCCAGCCCATCGAGTTGGCGCACCACTTCCAGAATGCTGATATCACTGGCCGGGCGATGCAGAAAAAAGCCACCATGGGGTCCTTTGGCCGAGGCGATTATGCCTTTACGCACCAGGTCCTGCAGGATCTTGCCCATAAACGGCTCGGGCAGCTCCAGTTCTTTGGCAATCTCCTTTACGCCGGCACGGTGCCCCTCGGTGTTGCTAAGGGCAATGTACACGATGGCGCGGAGGGCGTATTCTGTGGTCTTCGATAACATGAATTCTATAGCTAAGCTGCTGTATGAAACCCTGGCGAACTGTGCGTAAAGACGTTGCGGCCTTCGCGGTTGGTATTTAAACGCGAAGTAAGCGCTACGTTCGCAAGGGTCTTACTGCCTTTCAAGCTGGCGCAGGCCCTCTTCAGTGATCATTTCAGTAGACCAGGGCGGCGACCAGACCAGCGCCACTTGCACCTCCAGGTTTGGGAAGCGCTTGCGCAGGATCTGCTCGGCTGCTGTCACAATCGTGTTGCTCATGGGGCAGCCGGGCGTGGTCAGCGTCAGCTGCACTTCCAGTGTGTCACCCTCCAGAGCCACCTGGTAAACCAGCCCCAGGTCTATAATGTTTATCCCCACCTCGGGGTCGATAATGTATTTGAGCGTCTCGAAAACCTCGTCTCCGAAATCAGGTGTTTGCGCTTCCATAGGTAAAAGGTTTTAAATCGTGCGCTTTGTGCGCCAGCAGCCGGAAAACATTGGCGGCATACAGCAGGGCCGTTACGCAAAAGCAAAGTGCGCCGGCAAGTATAACCGGCTGTATTCTCAGGAGCACGCCCCCCAGCAGCAGCAGCAAGCCAGCCAGGTAAAAGCTGTTCTGCCAGCGCAGCCAGGTATGGCTGTACAGGTCCTTGGGCAGGGGTGTTTTAAAGCGGCCCACATACTCCTCGTACGCGTGCATCCAGATGATAAAGGGTAGGGTTTTGAAGGTCTGCCCGAGTATGAGGGCCGAGATGAAGCCCAGGAAAATGGAGATGCCGTACACCAGGTAAATGGAAGAAAGCAAGTGCTGCGGCAAAGTAAAGTTTCCACCTACTACAAACAGCAGCGCCAGGGGCAGAAATGTGAGCAGCAGCGCCACGAAAGTTTGCTTCATCCCCAGGTCCAGATCCTCGCGCCGCTTTAGCTTGTTGGCGTCTGCCAGGAACCACAAAAACAAGCCGACGCCTCCGGTAACCAACGCTGCATAAGCGGGCACAAAAACCGTGTGCAAAAACAGGTGGTCGAAGATAAAAAGCACCAGTCCGCCGTTTACCAGGTTGTAGGACCAGTGCAGCTTTTTTGTACTCGTGGGGTGCGCCAGCAGAAACATGGGAATTAGCTTGGAACCAACGCCAATGATGAGCAGCAGAAACCAGCCGGCCATGCCGATGTGGGCATGCAGCTGCAGGTAATGCAGGTGCTGCTCGGGCAGAAAGGCAAAGGTGAAGTTAAAGGCCATCAGCAGCCCTACCGCCCCTGTTACCAGCAGCCAGATAGCCGAGGTCACGATAAAGTCCGCTTCGATCGTCCACTTTGGAGCTTTACGGGCAGTTTGAATGACATTGAGGGTAAAGAGCACGAAAGCCAGAAAGAGCAAAATGGCTGCCAGTTGCAGGGGCACGTCTACCCAGAAATGCCAGAAGGCGCACGCCAGCAGCAGGGTGCCCGACGCCAGTAACCCAAAAGTATAAAGCGCCAGTTTCTCACTATACAGCCGCCCCTCCAGCACCACGGGCAGCAACTGGTAAAGCGCCCCGAAGATCAGCATGGTGGCCCAGCCCAGTACCGTGACATGCGTGAGCGTGAGCAGCTTCGGATTGAAATAGTGGCCTCCAAACGCATCAGTCGAGAACAGCAGCAGTACGCTCAGCGCCATAAAAGAGAGCGCAGCAAAGGCATAATGCGGCAGCACAACCCATTTGGCAGGTGAGTTGGAAGCAGTCGTAGCGGGCATGGTCTTAGATTTTATAAATCAGCAAGTATACTTCGCCGGGCCCTGCCTCTTTTATACTTATGGCAAAGCCCCGCTCCTGCAATTGCAGTAGCAGGTACTGCGGCACGCGCTTATGGAGCACATACAGCGCCTCGGCCATCGTTAACCGCTCGAGTTCCTGCAGAATCGTGATCATGGGTTTTGGCATCTCCAGTTGGCGTACATCCACCCGACGCATCTTACCGGTATATGAAGCCAGCTTATCTTCAAACGTGTCTTCAGTAGTTTGCTGCGGGGTTTCTTCGGCAACAGGAGCAGCAGTTGTTGCTCTCCAGAAGTAAGTATACACCAGTTCAGAACACAGCTTCTCTACAAAATGGCTAAAGCCTTTCTTTTGAAGTATGGTCAGCAGGGGCGTCGGCTCAAAGGTATTGACCAGTAGCAGTGCCTGCCCGGTAGTCAGCGCATTCACTGCGAGTATAATGCTGCGGTAAGGGTCCTGACCGGAGGCAATCTGCGGCCGCACATCCAGCGTCGTAATCTTATCAGGAGAAAGTTGCTGCAGAAAACCGGGTTTAGAGGCTCCTGTTGTCCTTACTTCCGGTTTTTCCGGCTCCTCCGGTTCGTTCACGGTAAAGCCCAGCGGACCTAGCTTCTGAAAGAAATCATCTACCTGGCAACCACCAATGCGGGCAGCATCGCCTATACTTACCCGCGAGGTCAGCAGTTTACGCAGCAGCGGGTTGCGCAGCTTCTCAAAGTGGCTGCTAATGCCTGCAATGATCTCTATCGCGGCAGGGTTAGCTTTGATGATGGCCGAGATCTTGGTGTCAGCGGCAAGTTTCATCTTTATGCTGCTGTTGTGGCTTTAGTCCAGAACTCAGGAGTAAACGTGTCGGTGTGCACCGTGTGCCGGTATTCCAGCAGCTTGCCGGCCTGCTCCAGTTCATCGGCGGGCGCGGTGGCCTGCAGGTAGGGAAACAGCTCCCGCTCCTCCCAACGCACATGGTCGTTGAGGTCCTGCTGCAGCGTCTCGAACAGGTCGCGCGTCAGGCGCTTGTTGTGGCTGATCAGGTGCACGATGCCATACAGCAGGTGGTGTTCCTCCTCCATGCGGATGCGCTGCGCGTCGTTTTCAGGCAGCAACCGTTGCAGCAGCCACTCTTCTTCTTCGCAATGGTCTTTCAGGATCGTGTCCCAGAAATAGCGCACGTAATCGCGCAGCACCTGCAGGTCGGTGCCGTTATTGAGCCCCTGCCGCAGTTTCCAGCAGAACAGTAGGCCAAAGTGGTGCTCCCGCGAAAGCGGCAACAGGCTTTTATCTCTTTTCTGGGGGCTAGCTTCTGTCTTTTTCATATCCATGGTCGATTGTAGCCCGAATCAGGATTTACAGGTTATAAGATGAACAGGATTATTTGGTTCCATGATGTATAAAATCCCCTATTCCTAAAATCCCGCAAATCCTTTTTCAGACACATAGTTTATCGTATCACTTCTTTTTCCATCTCCAGTGTTTTTGGAAACAGGATGTTGTTCTCGAGGTGGATGTGGCGGTGCAGGTCCTCTTCAAACTCCTGCAGCTTTTTATAGGCGACGGTATAGGTGGCGCAGGCATCCTCCGGCAGCGTATAGTTGCCGCTCAGCTCGCGGATCGCCTCCATGTCGTTGCCGGCTACCTCGTGCTCCATCTCCATCATATTGATCGGGTTCTGAATGGTGCCGAAAGCCGGCTTGTCCAGCTTTACGCCGCTCTTTTGCGCTTCGGCCAGCTGCTTGATGAAGGGGAACAGCACGCGCTCCTCCTTCGGCATGTGCGCCTCTAGCTCGTTAGCCACGTTCACAAAGTGCTTGGCGATCTCCAGCAGCTCCGGATGTCGCTTGCCGTGCACGCGGGCAATCTTCGAAGTATACTCATACAAGACCGGTATCGCCTCGCGCACATACTTGTGGTGCACGTTCACGATGTAATCGGCCAGGAACGCAGGTTCCCAGCTGGCGTAGTCGGTTTCGTTGGTGGTGCTGGCATCAGGAAGGGCCTGCAGCTCCTGTTCTACTTTGGTAGCGTCCAGGCCTTTTTCTTCGCACACCTGCTTCACCGATTTTTTACCGCCGCAGCAGAAATCAATGCCATACTTTTTGAATACCTGCGCTTTGCGAAAATCCTTGGCTACGAGCTCACCCACGGTGTCGCCAGTTTCCCGGTTCAGCTTCGAGAGGAGCACTTCCCATACTTCGGGGCCCTGCTCCAGGTACTCCCACTTAAAGCTATTACCGCGCTCGCCCAGCAACTGGTAGTAGAGCGGCTTGGGGTCGTGGTCGTTGTGAATGATGAAAGCCTCGCCGCCCTGCAGCTGATCGAAGCGGTCGAAGATGGTGGGATGCTTCAGGCGTGGTTCGAGCACGGTTACATCCAGTATGTCGATGGGAAGGGTATGTTCCATTTGTATGATTTTATGATTGTTAAAGATTGAGGGGTTGTGATCATCACCGTTGTAAAAGTAGAGAAGACAAGACAGAATAAAAGAGACAAATGTCTTCTATACAGATGATCTTTGTCACTTCTGAAGAATGACAGGATTAATGCTTTATACCTGGCTGTGCTGCAGGTTTAAGGTAGTTTTTGGCTGCCCGATTTTTGGGTGGCGATCTGTGAGCTGCGCCAGGAAAAACAACAGGATTCCAACGGGCAAAGCAACACTCAGGCTAAACAGCAGGCCGAAGTAGTGCGGTAAAGTACCAAGGCCAGCCCAGTACAGAACACCCTGCAGAAATAGTAACGCTTCGCTGCTGAGGATGCCAGCCACTAAAAAGCTGATGCCAAGGCGGCTTTGGCGCTGCGCCAGGCTCAGCCAGCGCTGCTGCACGAAAAAGGCAAACACAAACAAACTAACAAAGCCCAGCAGCACCAGGTGCAGGTAACCAATCACGAAGTTGCGCTGCCGGTAGGCCAGGTCGGCCATGTAGGGGAAAGCCGTGGAGAACTGCATCAGTACTTTCAGCACAAAAGCCAGCGCGGACAAGTAGATCAAACCACGGCTCCAATCATCAAACAAGCGCAGGATGGCCTGGCGCATAGGGTACAGCATCCGCACCAGCAAGACCAACGCCATTACCTGTCCAAAGGCGGCGGCCCCGCCGACAACATAAAGTATAGCAGCCGGTTTGGTCCAGAGTACGGAGAGCAGGTACGCGGGCAGGCAGGACCAGAACATCCAGCGAAAAAAAGACATGGCCAACCTGCGGTTGAAGTGTATTTGATGCTTCTCAAGCAGCCAGAAAAACAGGCCCAGCACGGCAAAAGTGAACCAGCCGTTGTACTGGAAGTGCAGGTAAAAGTAAATGGCGTTAAAGTATAGGCTGTCGCCATGGTGGCCGGTGGCCATGATCGGCCCCATCGCCCAGGGACCCAGGGAGGAGAGCACCAGGAAAAAAAGCGCGGCTTTGATGAAGTTAAACGATAGCCGATGCTGCTCCTGGTTGCGCTGAACAGCCCTGGCATCGCGCCAGAACCGGTAGGCAAACCCGTAGCTCAACAGGATGTGCAGCGTGGAGAAGATGATGGAAAACAAGGCGTAGCCCTGCAGCGGGAAGCTCACCAGCATACCCGCCACCGCCCCCTGCGAGAGCCAGAACTGCCAGGCATATACTTTTTTTTGCTGCATTTCCGAGGGCAGGTAGACGTGCAGCAAGGCCACAAAAAAAGCCGAGTACAGCCAGCCCAGCAGGGCTACGTGCGAGTGCCCGTGCAGCAAAAACTTATAGTTGATACCCTCCACCGGCGCCACGTACAGCCACCGGAGCAGCAAGCCCAGGAAGGCCACCACCACCAAATTCAGCAGGGCCACTAACAACCAATCCCGTCTAAAACTAGCGTGCATCTTATACTTTATTTTTAAGCCACCGTGCCACGTTGCGTTCCTGGCGCTTCCTTTGCGTCTCTTGCGGTGAAGGGCTAACCGCGAAGAACGCAAAGATCTACGCAAAGGATACAAGAGCTCCCCTTAAAACGCCACTACTGGCTCCCGCTGCTCGTCTGTTTTCAGGGCCTCCTGCACCAGCGCCAGCAGGTCCTGCTGCACGGCCTTGCTGCGGTCTTGGGCATAGCGGGTGTGCAGGAATAAATTCTCCTCCTCCGCCGGGGCGTCAGGATGATCAGATTGGAACCTATTTAGCTGCTCCTGGATGGCAAGCGGCCGCGGCCCCCAGGAAAACAACTTTTCGCCGCTTGCTGCTGCATAGCAAACTAGTTTCGGAATAGCGCGGCTGCCTTTGGTGAGGCTGCTGTCCATCCAGTTGGGGTTTTCATCCCGCAGCAGCACCCGCAGCTTAATACCAGGCGAAGCGGCTGCGATGGCCGCAAGGGCTGGCACGAGCGCGGCGCAATCGGCACACCAGGCTTCGGCTAACACCACCCACTGCCACTGGGGCTGATGCATCTGCAATAGTTCCTGCAAAGCGGGCAGCAGTTCATACTGCGACTCTACCTCTTGCATTCGCTGCCAGTTCTGGCGGGTGAGGTCAATCCGCCGCTCCGTCTGTTCAGGGCCTGTGGTTTTCTGCTGCCTGACCAGTTCCTCCACCACGCTCCTATAGGCCGGGTAAGAGCGCGGGTTAAGCATGGCTGGGGCAGTTATCGCAAATAATTCCATGAGTTCTAAGGAGTTTCTGCAAGTTTAGCACAACGCAACAGCCTTAGAAATGACACTTGTCACTTCTTCTAAAATTTTCCGGCGAAGTGCATCAACATGCATACTTTGGAATATAGCAATGACGCATGTCAGCTTCCCAACTGATCCAGCTCATACCGCCTCCACGCCGCTGCCGCTACCTTGGCAGCCTGAAAAACGCTTTCAAGAACATTCCCTTATACCTCACACGCATGTGTCCAAACGCACCTCATACCTTTCACATCCCTGTCATGGGACTGGCCTTTACCGTTGATTCTCCTTTAAAAGTGGCCCGCTTCGGCATTTCCTCCGTGGTTTCTATCAGCGACGATAAGTTGCTGGAGCAAATGCGGACGCACTATTGCCAGCAGTACCAACGCGCCTATACGCCCATCACCACCGATCAGGAAGATTACCGGGCCCGGCGCATCACGGCTTACCTCAATTTGTTGGATGAGCTGGTGAAAGAGCAGGTACAGGCGCTGCGGCAGGAGGAATTCACGCCGGAGTCGGAACTGGCCAAATACTTCCGGATGCTCCCAAACAACGCGCCTATGCGGGCTTTATACTTGAACATGTGCCAAACCGTAGACGCCGAGCAGAAGCATCACCTGCAGCAGGCCCTGCGCAATGCCGTGGTGCCAGGCAGCATCGATGTGAACATCATGACCAAGCTCGATAAAACGAATTACGCCAAAAACGGGGAGCCGCTGCCACAGGAATATTCGGATGCGCTGTCGGCACTGCGTGGCTTTGCTAACAGCACGGTGGGCGGGGCAGTTGTTTTCTCGGCAGGTATGAACATGCGCCTCTATAGTTACCTGGAGCAGTTCCCGTGCTTTGCTCAGGATAAAAATGATAGGTTCCAAAAGCAGGTCATCATCAAGGTGAGCGACTACCGCTCCGCTTTTGTGCAGGGCAAGATCCTGGCGAAAAAAGGCATTTGGGTGTCGGAGTTTCGGGTGGAGTCAGGGTTGAACTGCGGCGGCCACGCCTTTGCCACCGATGGCTACCTGCTGGGCCCTATTATGGAGGAATTCAAGCAAAACCGCGAAGGGATGCGGGAGGAGCTTTACAGCATCTGGAGCTCTGCACTCGCCTCCAAAGGCCTGCACGTGCCCTTACAGATTCCGACCCAAAAACTGACGGTGCAGGGCGGCCTCGGAACGGCCGAAGAGCACACTTTTATGCTGCAGCACTATGGCGCAGACGCCACCGGCTGGGGCACGCCTTTCCTGCTGGTACCCGAAGCCACCACCGTGGACGACGAGACGCTGGCAAAGCTGGTGCAGGCCACGGCTGATGACCTTTACCTGAGCCCGATCTCGCCGCTGGGTGTTCCCTTCAATGCGTTGCGCGGAACCTCCAGCGAACAGCAAAAGGAGGAGCGCATTGGCAAAGGCAAGCCCGGCAGCCCCTGCATTAAAAAGCACCTGGTGTTCAGCACCGAGTTTACGAACGAACCCATCTGCACGGCCTCCCGCAAATACCAGCGACGGAAGCTGGAGCAGCTGCAGGCCGGCAACCTGGCCCCGCATGTATACCTAGCCGAGGAGGCCAAAGTGCTGGCCAAAGAGTGCCTCTGCGACGGACTGGCTAACTCCGCGCTGCAGCTCTTTACCATTGGAAAAAAAGCCGCTTCTAAAGCAGTCACCATTTGCCCCGGCCCCAACCTGGCATACTTCTCCGGCGTGTTCAGGCTGCAGGAGATGGTAGACCATATCTATGGCCGCTTTAACGCCCTGAACCAGACGTACCGCCCGCACCTGTTCATGAACGAGCTGCGCATGTACATCGACTACTGGAAAAACAAGAAAGCCGAGCAGCTGGACGGCCTCACCGAAAAGCAGCAAAAGTACCTGCAGAATTTCTGGCAGAACCTGCAGGCCGGCATCCGCTATTATAAACAACTACTGCCCGCCCTGTTTGCCGATCAGCTGGAAAAGCAGGTACTTCTGCTGGATGAACTGCTCGAAGCAGAGGATCAGCTCTGGACGGCACGGCTAAAAGAAGCTGCGACGGTATGAGTAAAATACGCATAACCCGCCGCTTCACCTTTGAGGCGGCCCACGCGCTCTTACACTATGACGGCGCCTGCCGCAATATCCACGGGCATTCGTATAAGCTCGAGGTAACGGTGATGGGCACGCCGCTGGTGGACGAGCAGCACCCGAAAAACGGCATGGTCCTGGACTTCGGCGACCTCAAAAAACTGGTGCAGGAAAAGATACTGGATGTTGTGGACCATGCCCTGCTCCTGCGCGCCGATACGCCGCCAGCGCTAGTGGAGCCGCTGCGGCAACTGCACCACAAAATCCTGCTCACGCCCTACCAGCCCACCTGCGAGAATATGCTGCTGGACTTTAAAACAAGGTTGCTTAAATGGTTGCCGGCGGAGGTGGCGTTGCACAGCCTCAAGCTTTGGGAAACAGAGAACGCCTTTGCCGAGTGGTATGCGGCAGATCAGGTATAAGTCTCCTAGCGAACCTTGCGAAACCCTTCGCGTTCTTAGCGGTAAGATTTTAACCGCAAGGGGCGCGAGGGTTTTTACGCAAAGAGCGCAAAGAAATGACAGAGAATGAAATTGCTCGTTTAGTATTTGATGCTGCTTTGAAAGTACACAGAGCATTAGGGCCGGGGCTATTGGAAAGTGCGTATGAAGCTTGTTTATACTATGAGCTGATTAAATCTGGCTTGCTTGTAGAGAAGCAGAAAGCATTGCCTTTGTTGTATGAGGAGGTAAAGCTGGAGGCGGGCTACCGGGTGGATATCATGGTGGAGAAAAAGTTTATCATCGAAGTGAAAGCGGTGGATGCGTTGAATGACATTCATCTGGCCCAGCTCCTCACCTACCTCAAACTAGCCGATTGCAAACTTGGCTTGCTGATCAACTTTAATGTGATGTTGCTGAAGAATGGGGTTCGGAGGGTGGTGAATAATTTGTAATTTTTTTACCGCCAAGACCGCAAAGTTAAAACGCAAGGGCGCAAAGAGAGTCATACCTCCTTGCGCCCCTTGCGTAAAGTCTTCGCGTACTTCGCGGTTAAACCTCTACTGCTTGAACAGCACCGGCTTGAAGGTCAGCATCACCCAGGCCCATTGGTTTGTGCCTTCCCCTTTCTTTCCTTTCAATGCTTCCAACGCGTCTGTCGCCATCAGCTGGGAGTAACCGGCCTTCACATTAAACTCCGGGTTCACGTTCAGGTTCAGCACCAGGTCCAGCTCTTCGCCCAACCGGGAGCGAAGCTTTGTGCCGGCATCCTCCATACTTACCACCCGCACCGGCGACTCAAAGTGGTGGTAGTTCGCCAGCAAAGCCATTTTGGGATTGAGTTTGAAGCTGGTCTTGAGGTATACATCGGTTAAGCCGGCAGTATGGCCGTTCTGCCCGTGGTTGTTGCCCACATAAAAATAGTCCATGAAACCGTAGAAGCCGTGATTGGTGCCATAGAGCGGCGCAAAGGCATGGTTGCGGGTGTTGGTGGCGCCGGAGCCAGAGAGGTAGTCTACGCCCAGGGTAAGTGGCGTGGCTTTGGTGAGGAGGGTGGCGTTGAAGGCGGCCAGCACAGCGCTGACTTTTGTGCCTGACGGATCTTTGCCGCCCTGGTAGTACAACTCACCGCCCAACGTTACAGGCCCGGCTTTTCGCTCTCCCAGCACCCCGTATGTCTGCCGGAAGAACACGGTGGAGTCGGTGGCCCGCTGGCGCCCATCGTTAAAGAACAAGCCGGATACTTTGCCCAGCCTTCCCTCCTTGTGCAGCCATAGGTACTGCATGGTCTTGTAGTTGTCGAGGCCGCCGTAGAAGGTGTTGCTCAGCTTGGTAGGCTCATTGGGCACGTTTTGGTTAAAGGCGGCGCCCATGTGCACGGCAAAGCCGGTGCTGTCGGCATACATGAGCCGCACGGCATCATGGCTGCGGCCCTGCTGCGCCCAATCCAGGTTGCCCAGGAAACGGGCATTGTCGTAGTCTAGCTCCTGCCGGCCCACCCGCAGCGCCAGCTCCGGCGTAAACCGGTACTCGCCATAGGCTTCATACACGTTCATCAGGCTGGGGTCTGCCTTGTACACTTGGTTGGTGCCACCCCATACCCGCACATCCTGCACCGACAGCCGCAGGGCCAGCTTATCATGGGCATAGTTCACGTTGAGCCGCGACCGCTGCTCAATAAAAAAAGCCGCCGACTCTTTATCCGTCTGCACGGTTTTAAAGCCGTTGCGGAGTTCCGCCCGGGGCCGGATCTCGGCAGATAATGAAAACTGGGCAAAGGCCGCCTGCGCGGAGCACAAAAGGCTGGCAAGCAGGAGGAGCGCGTGAGTAAATAATCTTTTCATAACGCACATAATTAAATAGTGGAAGTATGGTCTTGCGCAATTTGCCAAAGCACAAAGCAGAGGCACCTGTCACCTCTGCTTCATGCGCTGTCGGGGCTGGCGCAGGCAGCTCTTTGTTGTTCTCAACTTAGCTGGCTTTGTCTTGCTGGCGGAAATACTCCAGAATAGCGCGGGCTTGCTCTTGGTTTAGGTTCAGGTTCGCCATCTGCACGTTGTGCTCCGCCAGCAAAGCTTTTGCGGTCGGGTCTTCTTTCGTCATTTCTTCGGGGTTCAGGATCATGTTCATGACCCACTCCGGCTTGCGGCGCTCGGTTACATGCGCCAGGCCCGGGCCAATTACCTTCTGGTCGGATAGCTGGTGGCAGGCAGCGCACTTGCCCTCAAACAGCTCCTTGCCGGTGCTGGCCAGCGAAGCATCTATCCCCTCGCCTACCTGCGCGTCTTTTACCGGCCCCACGCCTTTGCCGTCATCTGAGGCGGCGGCGGCAGGTGTCGCAGCGGTTGTGGTTGGTGTTGCAGGCGTGGCGGTCTGCTCCTGCTGGTATTCCTCTTTGTTTATGCCTTCGCTTTCGCCGTAGGAACAGCTGTAAAAAGCCATACTTGCCAGCAGTAAAGATGATCCGGCAGTCACTCTAGCCATGGCTGCCGCAGGGGTTTGGTTTCTCTTTTTCATGTCTTTAATGATTGGTGTAGCATGTAAGGGGTGATGATCAACAAACCAAAGGTAGACGGCCTTTCGCCCTAAATAAAAGACATACATATCTTTTATTGATGACCTATGTCATTTTATCCCCTCTCCTTCTGCCACACCTTTGTGATGCAAAGAGAATTTCACTCAAACCTATCGCATCATGAAATACACAAAACTTTGGATCGGATTTCTGGCCGTCATCATCGGCTCGTTTTCCGTGCTGGGCTATTTTGGCTCCGAGATCTACCGCCAGGCCCCGCCCATTCCCGACAAAGTGATGACCGCTTCTGGGCAGGTGCTCTTTACCGGCGACGACATCCGCAACGGGCAGAACGTGTGGCAGTCGATCGGGGGTCAGGAACTGGGCTCTGTGTGGGGCCACGGCGCCTACGTAGCCCCCGACTGGACCGCCGACTGGATACACAAAGAGGTGATGTTTATACTGGACGGCTGGGCCCAGGAGGCCAAAGGCACCCCCTATGCGCAGCTGGACAAGGAGACGCAGGCCATGCTGCAGGCCCGCCTCCAGCAGCAGATCCGCGCCAACACCTATGATAAGGCCCGCAACACCATCACCGTGTCGGACCTGCGGGCGAAGGCGGTGGCCCACACCGGACAGTTTTACAGCGGCCTCTTCACCGATAACCCGGAGATGGCCAAGTACCGCGAGGCCTATGCCATTGCCGACAATGCCATCAAGGACCCCGAGCGCATGCGCCAGATGAATGCCTTCTTTTTCTGGGCCTCCTGGGCCTGCGTCACCGAGCGCCCCGGCTCCGAGGTGACTTACACCAACAACTGGCCCGCCGAGACACTGGTCGGCAACCGCCCGAGCAGCGACCTCATCATCTGGACCGGCTTCAGCGTGATCATTCTCATCGCGGGCATCGGGTTGCTGGCCTATTACTATGCCGCTAACAAGGAAGAGGAACTGGACGTGGAGCGCCTGCCCAAGCAGGACCCGCTGCTGGGGCTGCAGGCCACGCCGTCCATGCGCGCCACCCTCAAGTACTTCTGGACCGTGACGGCCCTGATCCTGGTGCAGGTGATCATGGGCGTGGTGACGGCGCACTACGGCGTGGAGGGGCAAAAGCTGTACGGGCTGCCGCTGGCCGAGCTGCTCCCCTACTCGGCGAGCCGCACCTGGCACGTGCAACTGGCCATTTTCTGGATCGCCACCTCCTGGCTGGCCACCGGCTTATACATTGCCCCGGCCGTGTCGGGTTATGAGCCGAAGTTCCAGCGGCTGGGCGTCAATTTCCTGTTCGTCTGCCTGCTCCTCATTGTGGTGGGCTCCATGGCCGGGCAGTGGTATGGCATCATGCAGAAGCTGGGCTATACCCAGAACTTCTGGTTCGGCCACCAAGGCTATGAGTATGTGGACCTGGGCCGCTTCTGGCAGGTGTTCCTGCTGGTGGGCCTGATATTGTGGCTGTTTCTGATGACGCGCGCCATCTGGCCCGCCTTTAAGGCGCAGGCCGAGGGTCGCCACCTGCTGGGCATGTTCCTGATCTCCTCCGTAGCCATCGCCTTGTTTTACGCCGCCGGCCTGATGTGGGGCCAGCACACCAACCTGGCCATTGCCGAGTACTGGCGCTGGTGGGTGGTGCACCTGTGGGTAGAGGGCTTCTTTGAGGTGTTCGCCACCGTAGTGATCGCGTTCCTGTTCGTGCGGATGGGCCTGCTGCGCACCCACCTGGCCACCGGTACCGTGCTGTTCTCCACCATTATCTTCCTGTTCGGCGGTATTATCGGCACGTTCCACCACTTATACTTCAGCGGCACGCCTACCTCTGTGCTGGCGCTGGGCGCTACCTTCAGCGCGCTGGAAGTGGTGCCGCTGGTGCTCATCGGCTTCGAGGCCTACCACAACCTCACCATCAGCCGCGCCACCGAGTGGATCAAAGCCTACAAATGGCCGATCTACTGCTTCATTGCCGTGGCCTTCTGGAACCTGGTGGGTGCTGGCGTATTTGGTTTCGTGATCAACCCACCGATTGCGCTCTATTACATGCAAGGCCTCAACACCACGGCGGTGCACGGCCACGCGGCGCTGTTCGGGGTGTACGGCATCCTGGGCATCGGCCTGATGCTGTTCGTGCTGAAGAGTATGGCGGCCCGCCGGCGCTGGAAAAACGGCGTCATCAGCTTCGCCTTCTGGTCCATCAACATCGGCCTGACGCTGATGATCCTCATCAGTTTGCTGCCTATCGGCTTGATGCAGACCTGGGCCAGCGTGGAGCATGGCCTCTGGTACGCCCGCTCCATGGAGTTCATGCAGACCGACACCATGCAAACGCTGCGCTGGATGCGCGTGATCGGCGACACGGTTTTTGCCGGCGGGGTGCTGGCCCTGGGCTGGTTTATCGTGGGCCTGAAAACCGGCTGGTCGCTGGAAGACGACACAGACATCACGCTGGAGGACTACCCAACCGTGAAGCAAAAGAACCTGGTGAAATAACGCGTACGCGAAAGCAACAGAAAGCCCTGCGCCGGACCTCTCGTCCGGTGCAGGGCTTTCGCTTTTTGGAGGCGCTACACTTGTCGGCTGTTTTTAAGGGGAAACCTATCCCAAGTGCGGCTCGGCCGGCCTACAAAGTATAGCCTCAATTAAACATAAGTAGATGAATTTAAAGGAAGTATAACACATCCCCTCCCATCTCTTTTTCTCCCTTCGGCAATAGTGATGGAAGTCACCCGGCGGCATGACGGGCATCATTCAATAAAAGAGGGCTAAGTCTTTATTTAGTACCATCAATTCTACCATACCTGATACGATATGAAAAGGTCAACCATTACCCAAACAGTACAACTACTCGCCATTGCGATCTATAGTGCGGGTATTATGAGCTCTTGCAGCTCGCAGGCCACGGAGGCCGAGAACGTGCTGACAGCCGGCACCAGCTCCGCCCCTAAAGAGCTGCCGACCATAGAAGCGGAGCTGACGTCGCCGCCACAGGTGCCGGCTCCCATTACCCGTAAAACACCCGCCAAGGTGGTGGTGCACCTGGAGGTGAAAGAGGTGGTGAAACGGCTGGCCGACGGCGTGGACTATACCTTCTGGACCTTTGGCGGCACAGTGCCGGGCAAGTTCATCCGCATCCGCGAGAACGATGAGGTGGAGTTTCACCTGATGAACCACCCCGACAGCAAGAACCCGCACAACATCGACCTGCACGCCGTAACCGGCCAGGGCGGCGGCGCGGCCTCTACCTTTACCGCCCCCGGCCACGAAACGGTGTTCTCCTTTAAGGCCCTCAACCCCGGCCTGTTTGTGTACCACTGCGCCACCGCGCCGGTGGGCATGCACATCGCCAACGGCATGTATGGGCTGATTCTGGTGGAGCCGGAGGCCGGGCTGCCCAAGGTAGATAAAGAATATTATGTGATGCAGGGCGACTTCTATACCAAAGGCGATTTCGGGGCGCCCGGCCTGCAGCCCTTCGACATGAGCAAGGCGCTGAAAGAGGAGCCGACCTACGTGCTCTTCAATGGCTCTGTTGGCGCCCTCACCGGCGACAACTCCCTAACCGCCAAAACCGGCGAGAGCGTGCGCCTGTTCGTGGGCAACGGCGGCCCTAACCTGGTGTCTTCCTTCCACGTCATCGGCGAGATCTTCGATAAAGTATACCCCGAGGGAGCCTCCACCGCCAACCAGAACGTGCAGACCACGCTGGTGCCTGCCGGCGGCGCGGCCATCACCGAGCTCACCACCAACGTGCCCGGCAACTTCATCCTGGTGGACCACGCCATCTTCCGGGCCTTTAACAAAGGCGCGCTGGGCATGCTGAAAGTGGAAGGCCCCGAAAACAAGGACATTTACTCCGGCCAGATATCGGATAAGATCTACTTGCCCGAAGGCTCTGCAGTGCAGGACATGCCGACCGCTGCCGCACCCAAAGCGCCGGTGGCTAGCAGCAAGGCAGAACGCATCGCGCTGGGCAAGACCATTTTCGCCCGCAACTGCCAGGCCTGCCACCAGTCCGAAGGACAGGGCGTGGACGGCGCCTTCCCGCCGCTGGCCAAATCCGATTTCCTGAACGCCGATGTGCACCGCGCCATTGGTGTCGTGTCGAACGGACTGGAGGGGGAGATCAAGGTGAACGGCAAGCTCTACAACAGCACCATGCCCAAGCTGCAGCTGACGGACGAGCAGGTGGCCAACGTGCTAACCTTCGTGCTGAACAGCTGGGGCAACAAAGGCGGCGAGGTAACGCCGCAGCAAGTGGCGCAGTCTAAAACGATCAGTCAGAAATAACCCTTTACGGCATGGCCCGACAGCTCCTTTTCCTGTTCCTGCTGCTCAGCACTTGCCACGTAAGTATGGCACAAAAGCGCACTCCTTCGCCGATGGCACCGATCAAAGGAGGCCCTTTTGTGCCGCTTTACGGCGCCAGCAAGGCACCGGTGCCCGTGCAGGCGTTCCTGCTCGACAAGTACCCGGTGACCAACTCCGAATTCCTGGCCTTTGTGAAGGAGCACCCCAACTGGCAGAAGTCAACGGTGAAAAGGCTCTTTGCCGATGCGCAGTACCTGCGTCACTGGGCCGCCGACCAAAGGATAGGCCCTGATGCAGCCAAGATCGCCAACAGCCCGGTGACGAACGTGTCGTGGTTTGCGGCCAAAGCCTACTGCGAATGCCAGGGCAAGCGGCTGCCTACCGTGAACGAGTGGGAGTACGCCGCCCTTGCCAGTGAAACGAAGGCCGACGCCACGAATGATGAGCAATTTTACCAGCGCAGCCTGGAGTGGTATAGCCAACCCAACCCGCAATACCTACCGCCGGTGCAAAGCGGCTTCCGCAACTACTACGGCGTGTACGGCATGATCGGCCTGGTGTGGGAATGGACCTCCGACTACAACTCCACCCTGCTGGTGAACGACGCCCGGGGCAGCAGCAGCCAGGATCAGCAGCTGTTCTGCGGGGCCGGGGCCAGCAGCGCCACCAACGTTAAAAACTACGTGGCCTTTATGCGCTACGCCTTCCGCTCCAGCCTGAAGCCCAGCTATACCGTCGGTAATCTCGGCTTCCGCTGCGCGCAAAGTACACCCAGCGGCTCCGCCCGCACCCAACCTGCTAACCAGAAAAAGAAATGAGAACGAGACATACTTTTTACCTGCTCCCTTTGCTGTTGACCGGCCTGTTTGCCTGCCAGCAGCAGGAAGCCGAAATCCCACTGTGCTGCACCAAACCCGCTGCCACGGCCTCAGCCGCCGTCATTCCCATGGCTTCGCATGCCGGCGCCCTGTCGGACCTGTCGCTGTACAACCTGAGCTCGGAGTGGACGGACCAGGAGGGCCGGCAGCTGAAGCTGGAGGAGCTGCAGGGCAAGCCGCAGGTGGTGGCGATGGTGTATACCAGCTGCGCCTACGCCTGCCCCCGCCTCACCGCCGACCTGCAGGACATTGAGGCAAAGCTACCGGAGGACAAGCGGCAAGCGATAGGCTTTGTGCTCGTAACCATGGACCCGGACCGTGACACGCCGGAGAAACTGAAGGCCTTTGCTGTCGCCCACCACCTGGATACCCGCCGTTGGACACTGCTCACCAGCCAGCCAGACGATATCCGGGAACTGGCCGCACTGCTGAACGTGCAGTATGCCAAAGACCTGAACGGCAACTTCTCGCACTCCAACCTCATCACGGTGTTGAATGCAGAAGGAGAAATCATACATCAGCAGGAAGGCCTTGGTACAAACCCTGCCGAAACCCTGCAAGCACTCAAAAACCTGCCAGCCACCTTGCTGGAATAATAGTCTACACCTCACTTTTTCTGTTTCCTTCTGAAGACCCTGCTCCTTAGCGCAGGGTCTTTGCATTTCCGCATACATGATGGCTGCCATATGTGCGGCGGCGGCTGCAAAATCTACGCAAAGGCTGCCACAGTTTCTGCTGCCGGGCCGACGGCACATTTTTTGAGCGAAAAGGGCTGCTGGTAGCGTCCGGGCCTCTGGCAAAAAAGCTGCCGTTGCCGTAGGTATAAATAGCTACAGTTATGGCGCAGCAGTCCGGCTGGCTATAATTGCATTAACACCTGCGATGTTTTCATCGTATTCTTGAAATTTATACAACTGACTATGACACGATATAACAATAAAGAAATGGACCCTGATGTTGTGCTGATCGGCGCCGGCATTATGAGCGCCACGCTCGGGGTATTACTAAAGAAATTACAACCTGACCTCACGATCGAGATATTTGAGCGGCTGGACGTAGTGGCCGCTGAAAGTACGGATGCCTGGAACAACGCCGGCACCGGACATTCTGCCTTCTGCGAACTGAACTATACACCGGAGCTGCCCGATGGCTCCATTGATATATCGAAAGCCGTTAAGATTGCTGAATCTTTTGAGATTTCCCGGCAGTTCTGGGCGCACCTCGTGGACGAAGGCTTTCTCTCTTCACCGCACTCGTTTATTAACAGTATTCCGCACATGAGCTTTGTGCAGGGGCCAGAAAACGTGGATTACCTCCGCAAACGGCATGATGCGCTGGTGCAATCGCCCTTATTCAGGGGAATGACTTACAGTGACGACCCGATGCAGTTAATGGAATGGATGCCCCTGGTGATGCAAGGGCGCGATAAGTCGGAGCGGGTTGCTGCTACCCGCATGGAAATTGGTACTGACGTGAACTTTGGTGCGCTAACGCGGAGGTTGCTGGGCCAGTTGCAGGAAATGGATGGTGTGACACTGCACCTGGAACACGAGGTCCGTAAGATGCGCCAGGAGCCGGACGGCCGTTGGCGGGTGAAGGTGAAGGACCTGGCCTCAGGCCATAAAAGAAAACTAAAGGCACGGTTCGTATTTATCGGAGCCGGAGGTGGTGCTTTGCCGCTGCTCCTGAAAACAGGCATTCCGGAGAGTAAAGGCTTCGGCGGCTTCCCGGTAAGTGGCCAGTGGCTGGTTTGCAAAAACCCGGCTGTAGTTGAGCAGCACCAGGCTAAAGTATACGGAAAAGCGTCTGTCGGCTCTCCTCCCATGTCAGTACCGCACCTCGATACGCGGGTGATCGGGGGCGAAAAAGCGTTGCTATTTGGGCCTTATGCCGGCTTCTCCACTAAGTTTCTGAAAAACGGCTCGCTGCTGGACTTGCCCAAGTCTATCAAATTCAACAACATCAAACCCATGCTGGAGGCCGGGCTGGATAACATGCAGCTCACCAAGTACCTGATTGACCAGGTGCGCCAGTCATCGGATGACCGCATTGAGGCGCTGCGGGTGTACGTGCCCAATGCCATCAAGGAAGACTGGAAGTTGGAAGTAGCCGGGCAGCGTGTTCAGATCATCAAACAGGACCCGAAAGAAGGTGGCATTCTGGAGTTTGGTACGGAGGTGGTCAGCTCTGCGGATGGCTCTATGTCCGCCCTGTTAGGAGCGTCGCCGGGTGCTTCTACGGCTGTTGCTATTATGCTGGGGCTGCTCAAGCGCTGCTTCCCTGACAAAATAGACTCCCCGGAATGGCAGCAGAAGTTGAAACAGATGATCCCATCTTACGGCAAATCGCTGGCTAACGACCCGAAGCTGTGCGATGAGATCCGGACCTATACCAGCGAAGTGCTCGGGCTTACGTACTATAAACTGGCAGAATAGGCCGTTGCCATACTTGAGCAAAAAGGCCCCTGCTAAGTATAGCAGGGGCCTTTTTGATGTTGCAGATAGCGCCCACCATCATTGACTTTGCTGCCGGAGCTGCGCCACAAACTGCTGCATCCGTTCATAATGGGAGCCTTTCCAGTATACTTGCCGGCAGTTGGGGCAGCGGAAGAACTCGTGAAAGTACTGTTTCGTTTTGGGAGGAAGCACGTGCAGCACCTCGTTTTTGGCGACAAGCTCGATACGACCATTGCAGCACAGGCAACGCGTAAAAGGCTGCAACTTTTCAGCCAGGTTAAAGTACTGCAGCACCTCTGCCAGTTGCTCCTCCGGCTGCTGCGATCGCAGCCAATAGCCCCAGGTAATTACTTTTTGCTTCAACAGGCCTATATCACGCGTTAGCACCACCCGGTTTTCCTTTGCGGCAAGTTGCGCAATGGCATGGTCGGAGTAGTTGTTTTCGTAGCAAGTATCGAATCCCAGCATCCGCAGGGCTCTGGCTAATTTACCCAGGTGCACATCCAGCACAAAAGCAGGATGGGTGGGCAGTGCTGGCGCGGCAGCATAACCTGCAGGCCAGGTATAGGCTGCCGCTCTGGGGTAAACCGCCACCCGGTCGTGCGGGTGCAAAGGATGTAGCAGCGGCACCGGGGCACCATTCAGCAGTATTACCTCCACTTCCGGGTGCGGTACGCCAAGTGCTTCGATGGCATCTTTCACAGCCGGCACTTCACGAAATGCATAGCGAATCCATACTTCCCGTTTTGCTTTCGGCAAAAAGTCGTTCAGCGTACTATAGAAAAGGAAATCAGCAGACAGCAGCATTTATACTTATACTTTGAGATCAGGAGGAAACCTGGTCCAGGGCTTTGATCTCGGTTTTATAGGTGGTAGGCAGCACGATAGCTTTCAGGAGCCAAGCTAGCCGTAAGGCACGACTGAACTTATATACCTGCAAAACAGGCGTTAATAGGGAGAACGGCCTTAACCCGAGTAAACGCCGCACCTGTTCCGGCGCTACCAGCGCCTGCGCCTCCAGCAGCAGCCGATAACGCACCCAGCCCAGGTGCTTCCGGTATTGCTGATACAGGTCCCGGGTGTGCCAGCTTTCCTGCATGTTCTGCGCCAGGTGCTCTTGGCGCATCAGTTGCCACTCCTGCAGCGAAGTCGGCAAACCTTTTAGCCCCATGCGATTGCCCACACGGCCGAACACCTGAAATACTTCCGCTTGCTCAGCAACCGTCAGTTTGCGCTCCAGCACCTCAAACGAACGGATAGAATAGTCGATCAGCATAAAAAGTACATCGCGGTAAGCCCAATCAGGTATAGCTGTTCCCCGCTTGGCCTCCACTGCAGCATGGATGTGTGCCATGGTATCAATGGCGGAGTTTGCCTCCTCCAGCTCCGAAAACACGATCCGGCGGGCATATGCTACTGTGGAAAACAAGCGACCGAGCGGGTCTGCAGGCAGGCGGCCGGTAAAGTATAGCCAGTCTACAGCTTTGTTCAGGGCAAACTCTGCGGAGGCACCCGCAAAGATAAAAAGTACCGTATCCGCCTTCCCCCAAATTTCTCTTACAATGGAGTCTTGATGCACAAAATATTTCATATCAGCTCAACAACAAACAGCCCAAAAACGTGCAGTGGGCGCCGGATAAGCTGTTTACAGTGAGCTAAAGCAACATGCCAACTGGTGCCCTGTATCTGCCCGGCTTTTGCTATGACATTCGTAGATAGTTAACCTCAGCAAACAAGCACAGAGCTAAACTAAAACAGGTTTTCTGGGCCAGCATAGCAATAAAGCGGTAGAAATAAGAGTTATTGGAAGAGATTTAGCAGCTTCATTTATAAGTTGAGAATACTTTAGCCAGTCTTATCGGTTTTTATTATTTTTACCAAAAGAGAATTTCCATACTTAAATTTCTACACTATGAAGGCACTCTTTCTACCACTGTTCCTGGTTATTTTTTCTACAGCCGCCATGGCGCAGGGAACACCGAAAGAAGGCGCACCTGCATCCAGTGCATTATCCAACCAGTTCAACAAACTTAAAGGCAATGCCAACTCCTACCAGGAAAAGGGCGTGGACTATAAAGTAGTTAGTGTTAAATCGCTGAATGCTTTCTGGGACAATGTGCAGGCTACCCTGGAGGAGCGGGAAAAGAAGCTACTGAATGCAAGTAAGGATACCCGGCAGGAACTGGCGCAGGCGCAGGCGACCATTGCCGCCCAGCAAAAGCAGTTGCAGGCGCTAAAGCAGGAAAATGCCCGCAAAGAGCAGGAAGTACAGAAAAGCGCTAGTGCCGTAAATAACCTGTCGGTGCTGGGGATGGAAATACCAAAACAGGTTTATGTGCTGCTGACGGGCATCATTATTATAGCACTGCTGGTGGTGCTGCTCGCAATATTAGCCATGTACAGAAAGAGCAAAGTAGTGACAGACGAAAAGCAACGCGCCTACAACGAAATGGAGCAGGAACTGGCCGAATCTAAAAAGTCGGCCCGTGAAAAAGAGCTGAAGCTGAAAAGAGAACTCCAGACCGAGATGAACCGGATAGAGGAACTGAACAAAGAAATAGCCACACTGCAGCGCCACCACCACTAGCGCTCGCACAAAGCACACTACCAAGTATAAACCCAAAAGCCGGCTACAGCAGTCAGCTTTTGGGTTTATACTTTCCGGCAGGCGCTGCCCGCAGCTTATACTTGTACCGGGTCTACCGAAGATTCTTACTGCCTATAAGACCCGGCTCCTCATCTGTAGATAACAGCACCCGGCCATACTTGATAGCCTGGGCAACTTAACCTTGCACCCGGAGCCGAATAGCCGTACACCTTCTGTTAGGAGCGCTTTAGGCAAGTATAAATTGCCTGCTATACGTTTGTTTGATTCTTTACCTTTGTGCTGCCACTTGGCTGCGGCAACCCATATCATTCCAAAAGTGAACTTACATGTACTCCTATTTTGAACTAAAGGAAAACGGCAGCTCGGTACAAACCGAGGTCATTGCCGGTGTTTCGTCCTTTCTGGCCACTTCCTACATCATTGTCGTGAACCCCAGCATCCTGAGCCAGGCGGGAATGCCTTTTGCCGGAGTACTCACAGCCACCGTGATCGTTTGCTGCTTTAGCTCCCTGATGATGGGATTGTATGCTAAAAACCCGATCCTGGTGGCGCCAGGCATGGGCCTGAATGCGTTTTTCACCTTTTCGGCAGTGCTGGGCATGAAAGTGCCATGGCAAGTAGCATTGGGCGCTGTGTTCTGGTCGGGCATCATTTTCCTACTCCTTTCCGCATTTAACATCCGCACCTACATTGTGCGGGCTATTCCGCGGCCGCTCCGCTATGCTATTGCAGCCGGTATTGGCCTGTTTATTTCGCTTATCGGCTTTGCGAACGCCAAATTCATCATTCACAACCCCGCCACTATTATAGGCATAAGTCCGTTAAACCCTACCCTGCTCACCTTTCTGGCAGGGCTACTGGTAACAGCGGTGCTGGTAACACGAAACGTTAAAGCCGGTATTTTGATAGGCATTCTGTTCACAACGGTGGCTGCTTACCCCATTGGGCGCTGGTGGGGTACTGAAGCCACAGCTACGATCGTGAACTGGCAGGGCATTTTTGCTGCGCCGGACTTTAGCCTGCTCTTACAATTAGACCTGGTACATTCGCTGCAGTGGTCTGTCGTGCCAGTGATTTTTGCTTTTGTTTTCACGGATATGTTCGACAGCCTTTCTACGCTGGTCGGCCTGGCCGAGGCGGCTAACCTGCTGGACGAGCACGGCGAGCCCCGCCACGTAAAGCGATCGCTGATGGTGGATGCCATTGCTACTACTTTGGCAGGCCTGGTGGGCTCCAGCCCCGGCACAGCGTATATCGAGTCGGCTGTAGGGATCGAAAGTGGCGGCCGCACCGGGCTGACGGCTGTGGTAGGTGGCTTGCTGTTTCTCCCGTTCCTGTTTCTGGCGCCGCTGCTGTCGGTGGTGCCGGCCATTGCTACCGCTCCGGCACTGGTGCTGGTCGGCGTATTTATGGTGCGTCCGGTTACTAAAATCAACTGGCTACTGCTTGACGAGGCTATTCCCGCTTTTCTGGCAATGGTGCTGATCCCTTTCACCTACTCAATCACCCAAGGCATTATCTGGGGCTTTTTGAGCTGGACGGCCTTAAAGCTGGCAACTGGCAAACGCAAGGACATCAGTACCTCCCTGCTGGTGATAGATGCTTTTGCCATACTTGCCCTTATACTGGCCTAAGCCATTTGACATACTTTTTCAGGTGCTGCCAACTTGCCGTTAGCACCTGCTATAGTACAAGCAAAGCCGTATCTGCAAGCTGATGGGCCTGCCTCAATGAATGGCTGTCCGGCATATTCACCCGCTCCGAACAAAAACTTAAGGTTAACAATTACACAATTTAACCAAGTATAAATTATTAAAAATACAGCATTTTAACACTATAATTTAACTTAAAACAAACAATGGGTTTGTTTGTTGATAATTTATTTATTAATTTTTGCCATCTATTGCATCATTTCTTCCGTAAATGGCGCAGCATACAACAGCTTTTCTAGTTTATAAAGCTGCTAAGCATTATAGAATGCGCAGCGGCTGACTGACTAGAAAACTTCAAAGCAGTGCGCAAAGTGAGGTTACGCTAATTTACTTTTATGACCGTTTTAACGTCTCAACCAACTGTAAAGTCTCTTGAGAAGACCCTTTCGAGAGTACCTTTCCTGTTGCTGGTGCTAGTGGTGCTGGTAGCCCTGGCTTTCCCGTCTGTGCCGGCCCTCCCCACCACTTCTGCCGGTATAAGTGCGGCAGATACAGCCTGGATGCTTACCTCTACTGCTCTGGTGTTGATTATGACGCCCGGTCTGGCCTTTTTCTATGGCGGTATGGTAAGCAAGAAAAACGTGCTTTCTACCATGCTGCAGAGTTTTATCTGTATGGCCATTATCACGGTGTTATGGATTACGTTTGGTTTTAGCCTGGCCTTTGGCAAATCTATCGGCGGCATCATTGGTGATCCCCGTACCTTTTTTATGATGCACGGCGTTATAGATGGTGCTCCATGGCCTTCCGCGCCCACGATTCCGTTGCTGCTCTTTGCCATGTTTCAGCTTAAGTTTGCCATTATCACGCCGGCGCTTATCACCGGTGCTTTTGCCGAACGCATCAACTTCAAATCCTATATCCTGTTCATCTGTGCGTTTTTTATCTTCATCTATGCCCCACTGGCACATGCTACCTGGCACCCTGACGGGCTGCTGCTACAACTAGGCGTGCTGGATTTTGCCGGCGGCACGGTAGTCCACATGTCAGCGGGATGGGCGGCGCTTGCCTCCGCACTTTACCTGAAAAAACGTTACGATACCAATCACAGTCCTTCTCACATCGTTTTTGTACTGATGGGCACCGGCCTGTTGTGGTTCGGCTGGTTTGGGTTTAATGCCGGCTCGGCCATGGGTGCCAGTTCGCTCGCCGTTGTTGCCCTCGGCACTACCATGACCGCTTCTGCCGCTGCCGCCATGGGCTGGATATTTTTTGATGCGCTGAAAGGGCGCAAGCCTTCTGCTATGGGCACTTGCATTGGGGCAGTGGTAGGGTTAGTAGCCATTACACCTGCCGCTGGCTTTGTAACTCTGCCGCATGCGCTGGTGATTGGTGTGATTGCCGCCATCGTCAGCAACCTTGTTGTAGATTGGCGCACCAAAACCGCAATAGATGATACGCTAGACGTTTTTCCGTGTCACGGCGTAGGCGGCATGGTGGGCATGTTGCTAACAGGTGTGTTCGCCAGCCAGGCAGTGAATGCGGCTAATACCACCGGCAACGGCTTGATCTTCGGAGAGACTAAGCTGTTTCTTATTCAGCTGGGCGCCCTGATTGTGGTTTCTGCTTTTGCATTCGGTGGCTCCTGGGTGCTGCTCAAACTAACCGATCTGATCACACCGTTACGGGTATCTGAGCAGGAAGAAGCCCTGGGGCTGGACCTGAGCCAGCACGATGAAAAAGTGTGACAGCTCATCAGGAGAATACGGCATCCAATGCAAGTAAATACCTATTGGTAAACAATTCAAAAATACAGGATTGTGCCCAATCAAGGTATACAGTGTAGGTGCTACCTAAATATTGTATTAATTACCTAATGATAAAAGTCTTACCTCATCTGCAGGGGTAAACTGAAGTATAACTATTGGCTGCTTCCCTTTAAAGGGCGGCTGTTTCAGATGGAAGTAAATTCAAGCGACTTCTTTTTCCGTCTGGCACCATGAAGTTTGCTTAAGACTATACGAATGCAGAAATTAATAAGCATGGATAACTCTAACGATAATGTTCTCGAAGTCTACAACAAAGAAGTAGGTCTGAAATTTCAATTGTACAACAGCCTCTTCACGGCACTGCCATTTCACAGGGTTGAGCGGACGGGTGTTCTGCTGGCTATTTTCCTGCAGCATTGCGAAGAGGGTTATGAAAAAGGACATAGTCCCGAGCACATCATCAGCAGCTTTATAAAACAGTATACTTCTTACGAGGAGGAGCAGGAGAAACTCGGGCTTCTGTTCCGGTTTATACAGTATGCTGAAAGGCAGGTGGTGCTGTTTGATGCGCTGGAAGATGCCTCCTACCGCGATACCCACGACATGAACGGCATCGGCACCCTAAAACACCTGCAGTCGGAGGTGCTGCAAACAGGGATGCAGGCGCAACTCGCTGAAAAGTTAAAAGACTTTTCGGTGCGGTTGGTCTTAACGGCGCATCCTACCCAGTTCTATCCCAGCGAAGTGCTGGGCATTATCCACGATCTATCCAAAGCGCTTCACCACGATAATACTGCCGAGGTAAACAGCTACCTGCAGCAGCTTGGCAAAACCCCTTTCTTCAAAACTGAAAAACCGACGCCCTACGACGAAGCGATCAGCCTGATCTGGTTTCTGGAAAACGTTTTTTACCACTCGGCTGGTCATATTCTGTCTAAACTGAAGAACCAGTTTCCGGAGGAAGTAAGCGAACATGCGGGCCTGATACGGCTCGGCTTCTGGCCAGGCGGCGACAGGGACGGCAATCCTTTCGTAAACACCGCCACTACGCTGAAAGTGGCTGATGCCCTGCGCGCCAGCATTATACGGTCGTATTACACGGATGTGCACCAGCTCCGGCGGCGCCTCACGTTTAAAGGGGTTGCTGATGTGGTAGCTGCCCTGGAAGAGAAAATCTGCGACAACCTGTACCAGCAGGGAGATGCAGCCGAACTCAGCAGGGCCGGCATACTCCAGACGCTGCAGCAGATCCGCACCATCCTCATCGAACAACACAACAGCTTGTTTCTGAACCTGGTTGACAACCTGATGCGAAAAGTAGAGCTGTTCGGGTTATACTTTGCCTCTCTCGACATACGCCAGGACAGCTCCGTACACAGCGAACTGCTGGAGGTGATTGCGACTACCACCTCTGCTATTCCGGAGAACTATAGCCAGCTTTCAGATCAGGAGAAAATCGAGGTGCTGCTGCAGATACGTACTACAGTGCCAGCAGCACACCTGAAAAACGACCTATACCGCGACACATTGGAGTCGATGGCTGCTATACGCACCATACAGCAGCAGAACGGCGAAGAAGGGTGCCACCGCTATATTATCAGCCATAGCACCAGCGCCCTGGATGTGATGGAAGCTTACGGCCTGCTGCTGCTCAGTGGCTGGCGGCCGGAAGACCTTACCGTTGATATTGTGCCCCTTTTTGAGACAGTGGCCGACCTGCAGGAAGCCGGAAAGGTGATGCAGCAATTGTATGAGAACGCAACCTACCGCCAGCACCTGGAGCAGCGGAACAACATACAAACGATTATGCTGGGCTTCTCGGACGGCACCAAAGACGGAGGTTACCTGATGGCCAACTGGAGCATTTACAAGGCGAAAGAGCAGTTAAGTATGGTATCCAAGCAGTATGGCGTGCAGGTGGTATTCTTCGATGGTCGTGGCGGCCCAACGGCGAGGGGCGGTGGCAAAACGCACCAATTCTATGCCTCCATGGGCAGCAACATTGCCAGCAAAGAAATTCAGCTGACCATACAGGGGCAAACCGTCAGCTCTAACTTTGGCACCCCAGATGCGGCACAGTACAACATCGAACAACTGATTCATGCCGGCATCAGCAATGCCCTCTTCACGGCACGCGCCTCCACGCTCTCGGGCAACGAAGAAATCCTGCTGCAGCAGCTGTCGGATGTAAGCTTTGATGCCTATAGTGAGCTGAAGAATAACCCTAATTTTCTGGAGTATCTGAATTATGCCAGCCCGTTGCGCTACTATGCCGAGGCAAATATCGGTAGCCGTCCCTCCAAGCGCAAGCCAGGCAAGCTGAACCTCAACGACCTGCGGGCGGTGCCTTATGTAGGTTCCTGGAGCCAGCTAAAACAGAACCTGCCCGGCTACTACGGCGTGGGCAAAGCCTTCAGTAAGTTTGAGCAGGATGGCCGCTGGCACGAGATCGAACAGCTCTACCACAGCTCCCTATTCTTTAAAACGCTGATGGAAAACTGCGAAATGGCCTTAACCAAATGCTTTTTCCCGCTAACGGCTTTCCTGGCGCAGCACCCGCAGTATGGCCCTTTATGGCAGGAGATTTATGAAGAGTTTGAGCTGACGAAAAAGTATGTGCTGCGCTTATCAAAGGCGACCGAACTGATGGCGAACAAACCGGTAAACCAGCTTTCTATTAAAATGCGCCAGCGCATTGAGCTGCCGCTGTTAACTGTGCAGCAGTATGCGCTCACAAAAATAAGAGAAATAGAGGAGCAGGAGACCGACACCACCCACAAGCGCACGTTTGAGAAACTGGTGATGCGTTGCTCCTTCGGTATTATCAACGCTGAACGTAATTCAGCTTAGCCAAAGAAATACCGGCACATGTGGGAAGTTCTCCTGTGGCACCCATCAAGTATAAATTTCATGTTTTAGCTCAACAAAAAAGCCTCCGGAATACAGAGGCTTTTTTTGTTAACGGTTGGATATACGAAAGTCAATTTCAACCAGTCCCGAATCAACAGCAAAGTATAAATTGCCTGATAAAAAGGTCGCTTATACTTGTGCAGGTAGTTAAATGAAGTGGCTGTTACCTCACAGCTATACTTGTATACAGCGTAAAGCGTCCGTTAAGCTGATGTATAAACTTGGTTGAAACCGCCTGTTAGCGCAGCGCATCGAACGTATACTTTGCATCGCTCCAAAATTCATCCAATGCAATAATCCGGGGTTTGAAAAAGGAGATCAGTGCCGGCCAGTCGTCTTTGCTAAACACATTTACGCCCGAGATAGAAGTATAAATCCGGCTAATCGTTTTCCCCTCATCATCAGTCGTATGAAGTACCCACTCCCACTCCTCTCCCATGCTTTCATGCAGCAGGTTCCTGAGTTCGCCAAATTGTTCAAAAAAAAGCTGTTGTATCTCCGGGTCTTGGTGCGTGAGTTCAATGGCAATCGAAGCAGCTTTTTTATCCGCCTGCATCCGGAAGTAAACATCCTTGAATCCGGTGCGGTAATTCAGCCAGTTTGTTCGCAGCCCTTCAGCCGACAAGTGCGGGGCGATATACTGCCCGAAAGTAGTCCAGAAAGCCTGCCGGAGTTGCGAGGCCTGTTCGCGAGTGTACATGGCGCCAAATTATAAAATTGTCGCCGGAAAGCAAGCCGCCATCTTCCTAGGGTTATCGGCTTCCAAGTATAAGCTATACTTACTTCTTAATGCCATAGGCCTGAAGTTCCTTTTCGATGCGTTCACTCCATCGCTGCTGCGCCGCCTCGTTCAGCCCATGCTGCGTTTCGCCGTCATACTGCTCCTGCAGGCGATTCATTTCGCGGAACGACTCCAGGTACTGGTACTGAATGATGCTGTTATAATCTTCGAGCGTCAGGTTATCGGGTTGAATCTTTTGCTTGAACCGTTCGGCCACCAGCTTTACAATATCGAAGTGCCGCTGCTCGTGGTTAAGGCTATAGGCATTACGGGCGGCCGCTTTAACCCAAGATGAGCCGCGCAGCACATATACTTTCATCTCCAGATCAAGGTGAATGACCCCATTTACAACATCCGTTTGGCCCTCGTAAGCAAAACTGGGAAACACAGAGGCGGCAAAGCTACTCGAGGCAGTGGGCGGTGCCTGAAAATCATCCCAGGTCAGCGGCCGCGCGGGCGCGTAAAAGACCGTATCATCGTCAGCATTCCGGGTATAATCCTTAATTGATACTATAAGGGAGCGGGCAAGCTTCGGGTTGTGATCTGCTTCTTGGTCCATCCAGGTATTCAGGTAGCGGAGAGCCTCTTCCAGCGACTGTCGCAAGGCCGGCTCCACCACTGTCTGTTGGCTGACCGGCCGGTTGTACCTAGCGCCTCCTTTATAAGTTAACAATTGTACCGGCTCCCCCTCGCGCTGCAAATCAAACGCCATAGCTACTTCTACCTGCCCTGCTACACGGCCATTTGCCGCTGCTGTTTCTGTTACTTTACATTGCTGCAGGCGGATGATAACAGGCCGGAATTTTGGGTTAGCAGGCAGGCTTTTCCGGATATATTGCCGGATCGCAGCTAAACCGCCCCCTTGCAGATCTACCGGTCGCGGTGCAGCCGGCTTTGCGGCTGGCGTCGTGCTCACGGGTACCAAGGTTCCTACAGTAGCCTGGTTAGGTCGTTCATCGTTCACCGCCGCAATATAGAACTCCTTTGGTGTGAACGGCAAAGGCTCCGCACGCAGCACAATCGTGTCTGTTTCTGCAGCGGGGCTGGTAGCGCCACTAAACAAGATAAATGAAACAGCCAGAAGCAGCCAATATCTTGGCCGGTGCCCAGCAAATGAAGCGCTTTCTTGCTTGAAGAAGCTCCGAATATAAGATGTAAAAGGTATAGCAGGCATAGTGCATTCTTCATTACCGAACCAGCTGAACACAAACACCTGCGATGCTGCGCCCGATCTGGGGTACTACTTTTAAACGAAGAACATACCCGGCAGAATTTCAGTTCGCCTTTTAGCGGCTGGTTATACTTCTGTAGCTGCTTTTTTTACCTCATCTATACTGCTATGCTGTATTTACAACAGGCCGCAAACAACAACGGGGCTGATACATATCAGCCCCGTTGTGCAATATTATTTTGTGCTTATACTTAATGTACTACCACCAGCTTGCCCTGGGCCTTGCCCGAAGGTGAGGCTGCACGGAGCATATACATGCCCTGGCTGGTACCACTCGGCACTTCCAATTCTGTTGCAACAGCACCCGTCGCATCTGTTAGCACACTTCGGGACTGCACTACTTGTCCGGCCACGTCATACATCACAATTTTTACGGTTTCGCTTGGCAAGAAGCCCTGAAGTGCTACCTGCACTCTGTTTCCGGTAGTAGGGTTCGGCCATACCTTCATTTCATAGGTACTGGCACCTGCTGCCACTTTCGCTGCTTTGGCAGCCTGCAATGCATAACTGGTACTTTGCGCTGCAGCAGAGGATGCCGGCTGATCTGCTTTTAGCAACGTAATGCGCGGCTGGCCGTCGCCGTTGCCATCATAGTACTCCGACAGATATAGGTTGCCAGTTGTCACATCTTCGATCACATCCAACGGGTTAGCAAATGGCCGGCGCAATCCTGGTACCTTAATACCTTCTGTAGCTTTGATGATTTCCGGGGTTGTGGTGCCTGGCTCTAGTATAATGATATCATCACCACCACTGAAACGGCACACCATCAGTTTGCCTTGTAGCTTGCCTCCAAAAGCATTGCTCTTATATTCTATACTACCATTCGGCGAAATATTCAGGCCGAAGTCATATGTCCAGCCGCGGTAATTCGGTTCTGTTGGGGTCCCCACCGGATAGCCGTAGTTCACACCATCTGTTGTCCACACCACTTCGCCCGGATCTTCACGGGAGGTCGGGTTACCACCATTCATGATGTACTCGTGGCGCAACACGTTTGGATGTCCGTAATAGCCGCCTTTTTCTATTCTGTACAGGTAATCGCTTTCCGTCTGGCGCACATCTGTTAAAGGTGCAACATCAGGCCCTGTGTAGGGCTGCCCGTTAGACCATACTTCGCCATTGTTGAGGCCAGGAATATTGCTACCTGCGGCAGACCCGTTGGTGGCTACATACAGCTGGCCGTTAGAGTGCCACACCAGGTCGTAGGCGTTGCGGATACCGGTTGCATAAAGCGTTAACGGTGCTCCGGATGCATACGGATTGTAGGTACCCCCTTCTCCGGTTTTTACATCTACAGGCAAGCCCATGCTCTCGGCTCTGGCAATATCCAAACGTAGCACGGCAGCGTTCAGGAGGCGCTCCTCCCTTTTACCCCATGCCGGATCCGGCGAGCCCATACCTGAGTTACTGCCCTGCATCACATACAAAGCGCCATCCGGACCAAAGTCAATGCTGTTGGTAGAGTGGTCTTTATAAGATCGGGGCAGGTTCACGACATAGTTTACCACCTGTGGAGTAGCCGGATTATTCAGGTTTACTTTAGATATTTTACCCGACCAATCAGCAGCTCCCAGGAAAACCGGATCTGAATGGCTAATCCAGGCGATCAGATTTGTTGCCGTTGCTTTAGGATCGAAGCGGAAGCCGATCAGCAGGCGCCTGTTAGTACCGAAAGGAGCAATTGTTACATGATTCTTGATCGTACCGTCCGCATTGATGTCCCAGCGCTCGATTTTACCACCTGAGGTAGCAGCATACAGCCGATGATCCGGCCCAATTACCAAGCTCGTGAAGCCATCGGAACCGAAGGTATTATCAATCAACGTTGATTCCGTAAAAGACACACCTGCCAGATCGGTAGGTGTTTCCGGAACATTACTTGTAGTCGTAAAGCGGGAAGTAAACGGTACCATAGCATAGCCGTTGCCATCTTTCACCTGATCCGTTATCTGGAATTCATAAGTTGTATTTGGCTTTAGGGTTGCCGAGATGGTAATGGCATCACCGCCGCCTGTCGCGTTCACAGCAGTTCCTGTTACTTCTGACCCACCCCCGATCGCTACAGTATATAGCTTTACAGTATTCGGGTTTACGGTGCTGCCATTCAGCGACTTCCCACTTGGGAATTGCAGGTCAACTGAAACAGATTGATCCAGCGGTACATCCTTGGCATCGTCTGCAGGGCGCACAGCCGTAACATACGGCCGGAGCAGTTCGCTTTCAGGCACCTGCTTGATGATAACATAATTCATTTTAGTGTTTTGCCCACCAGTAGCATCAAGGGTAAGCTTTCCATCCTTCACTTCCACTGTTACAGTATTCGATTTGGACCATTGCTCAGCAGAAGGCACAAAACCCATAATGGCAGCCACGCCTTCCACATTTATCTGGTGGCGGCTGTCATAGTAATCTGGATCACCAACACTAACAGATACAGTAAAGACCCCATTTGGCACCGCTATTTCCCAGGTTCCGGGTGTTTGGCCGCCTGTAGTCGCCTGCATCTGCACCAGGGTGCTTAGTCGGGCATCAGCTGACCCGGAGCGGTAGCGCATACTTGCTGTCTGATCTTTAGGCTGTTTGCTTGCCGGATCTATCCACCCGTAACCACGAGTAGCATCATACGAAAGCCCTGCATCAGCAACAAAACCAGTTGGCGTAGCAGAACTGGCCGGCTGAAAGTTTATCTTCATCTCCTGCGCAGTTGCAGCTTGCTTTACAGTCAGGGTAATATACAGGTCTGCGGAAGTATACCCCGTAGCCGAAGCTGTTACAGTTGCTTTGTAGGTACCTGGTGCCAGGTTGGTGTTAATGTTAGATGACCCAAAGGTGAGCGTGCCTGTAGTAGCAGCCGGCAAAGTTAACCAGTCTGCCCCTGCCGATTTACTTAGCGTTACAGTAGGAGTGCCGGAAGAAGCAGATAATGTTACAGACTGTTTTACCACCGACATCTTCTCGTCTGCCGAAAACTGCAGCGAAGTGGGTGAGAAAGCCAGCGCCTTTATTTGCTGTGTAGACGGGCTAATTATAATATAGTTCAACTTGGTGTTTTGCCCTCCGGAGGCATCCACGTGCAGCATGCCGTCTTTCACTTCTACCGTTACGGTACCAGAGCGGAACTTTTGCTGTGACGTAGGCACGAAATCTTTTATGGCCGCAATGCCTTGTACATTTACCTGGTGGCGGCTGTCGTAATAGTTAGGATCTCCGGCACTCACAGTTACCGAGTAGACACCGTTAGCCAAGTTATACTCCCAGCTACTCGGGGTCAGGCCGGTTCGCCCATCCTGCATTTGTGAGAAAGTTCGCAGACGTAAGTCCGTGCTACCAGACCGCTGGCGCATACTTCCCGTTTGGTCTTTTGGTTGGCCGCTGGCTGCATCAATCCAGCCATAGCCCCGCGCTTTGTCATAGGCTAAACCCACATCACCTATATAACCAGAGGGTGTAGAGGAGTTTGCCACCTGAAAGTTAATCTTTACGTCCTGGCCAGCCGGCGGCGGCGGTGTGGAAGTATCGTTCTGTTTCACCAGCACGAAGTAGTTGTTTTCGGCACCGGCAGCAGGGCTGGCCATGTTGCCGCCCAGCGTCACCTGCCCTGCCGGAAAGGTTTTGCTGTAGAGGTTCACCGCGCTTACTTTAGAATCGTTCACTCCGATTTTGTCTGCAAGCTTCGTCCAGCCGGAAAGCCAGCTTGGCAAGGCAGTAGCACGCGGGTCATAGGCCACGTATACTGTTGCGCTCTGGTCTAAGCTGAAGGTGAGCAGCGTGGAGCTGGTGTTCCACTTATCATCGTTGGCCGCCTGAATAAGCGAGGCGCCCTGCAGCGAAGTTGGTACGGAGGTGATCTGGTAGGTGCGGTCCGTAAACATCTTAGCTCCTACTGCCAGGCTTACCAATGTATAGCTGCTGCCTGTGCTCGCAGTTATACCTGAAACGAGGGAACCTGCCTGCTTCGCAATGACGAAGTAGTTGTTTTCGGCACCGGCAGCAGGACTGGCCATGTTGCCGCCCAGCGTCACCTGCCCTGCCGGAAAGGTTTTGCTGTAGAGGTTCACCGCGCTTACTTTAGAATCGTTCACTCCGATTTTGTCTGCAAGCTTCGTCCAGCCGGAAAGCCAGCTTGGCAAGGCAGTAGCACGCGGGTCATAGGCCACGTATACTGTTGCGCTCTGGTCTAAGCTGAAGGTGAGCAGCGTGGAGCTGGTGTTCCACTTATCATCGTTGGCCGCCTGAATAAGCGAGGCGCCCTGCAGCGAAGTTGGTACGGAGGTGATCTGGTAGGTGCGGTCCGTAAACATCTTAGCTCCTACTGCCAGGCTTGCCAATGTATAGCTGCTGCCTGTGCTCGCGGTTATACCTGAAACTAAAGCTGTTCCTTCAACAGGTGGCAGGGCGGCTATATTTAAAGGGTTCGTGCTTCTTGATATTTCTGCATTTACATCCCTGCTACCGGGAAATGCATATAGCTGCAAGCTTGCTAAAAAGCCTATCAGCACTAGTAAATACCTTTTATTGATTAAAGTTGTAAAAGTATATTTCTCCATATAGACATGTCACTTTGTAAATCTTAATTCTCCTTTTTACCTACTTCTAATTGCTCTTCACTTCTTTCCTGATTTCAAACTCCGTCCAACTTATACAGGCTTCCACATTGCACAGTAATTTCCCTCAAGTTCATACTTGAACAGACACCATTACTCACATCTTTAAGTGGTTAGCACTAAGTAACCTTAGTTATAAGAATAGATTGGATGTAAACACAGTTGCCTTTCATCAACTTAATTGTGGGTTATTTAGTATAGGTTGTGCGGCTGTGAAGTTTCTTCTAAAACTTCATGTATACATTACGGACTTTGAACAGTAATGTGATTATTTTCCTACATTTTTTTCCTGTAAATGATAAAAAAATTGCATTCGTTTGTCTATCAATAGGTTATACTTATACTAACTAAATTAAATAGGAACAAAAATCAGCACTACGGTTTTAGAGCATAAAGCCCTAGTAATTTTGGTTAAACAGCACCAGCTTTCTTTATAATTCCGCTACCACACAAAAAGCTGTTAAATTTCACCAACATAGCAGCTTAATACTTCCTTGGTAATTCCCTGTCTTAGATTGCATCCTGCTTGTGCCATTCCTCCTATTTTAGCTCCTCCTTATTGGAGTAAATAAAAAAGGGGAGCCACATTGCTGCAGCTCCCCTTTTTTATTTACGGTTATATTAGTGTACAACTAATTTGCTTTGTGCCTGTCCGGAAGGTGCTACTGCTTTCAGCACGTAAATACCCCGGCTGGTAGACCTCGACACTGGTACTTCCACAACAGCAGCACCCAGCTCGTTGGTTTGCACAACACTTGTTTGCACCAATCGCCCTGACATGTCATGCATTGTAACAGTAACCTGTTCTTTAGCACCAAATCCATTCAGCTCCATGGTCACTTTGTTGCCTGTCACCGGATTCGGATAGAGGCGCAGGTTCCTGGACTCAACAGCATGGGTACCGTCCGCTATCTTACTTTGAGAAGCCGTTGCTGCTACTACGCCTGCGGAGGTAGTCACTTTATAGATCTCGAGGCCGGCAATCGCCACACGGTTAGCCGTAGGATCAAACTTAAAGTTTAACACTCCGTCTGTTACCGATACCTCGATATCTTTTACCAACGCTGATCTGTAGCCCACTTCGCGGTAAATATCAAAGTTGGCGAGGCGCAGGGAGTTTTCGATAATTGTGTTGAACACCCTGGAGCCGATAGCAGAAAAATAGTTCTCTACAAAATGAAGGCGTACCACATAGTTACCATTCGCTAGCGGAATATTGTAACCCGTTTCGGCCATGTCTGTAGCTGCGGAAAGGTAGGTTTGGTATAACACATCATCATCCGTAGCCGCAATAGGAGTCTTCACCATCTGCGCATCCAGTTTAATCGACCCGCTGCGGTAATTGGCGTCTGCTTCCCATGTGTTGCCTCCGATGCTTACATTGGCATCTGCTGCTCCTTTAATCCGCTTCACCAACGAGATTGTGGTGCTGCTACTGTTTGCTATACCATAAAGTGGTATGCGCAGCGGCGATCCCCCACTGTTGTAATATACCAGCAAGGCCGCATTTTTAAGACCAGGTGATTTAGGGTTAAACTTAGCGCTCATGCTGGTTGTGCCCTGTGCTCCCAGCGATGTAGTGGCAGGCAAGGTGTAGGAGAACTCATCAAAGTTTGGTCCTACCAATTCAACCTTGCTAATCTGAACCGCCGGATCATTGCCACTGGCATACGTCTGACCCGCATTCTTCAGGGTTACGCTCAACGTTTTAGAAGCACCTGTCTGGAGAGTACCGAACGATACATCCGATGGGGCAGCTACCAGCTCTGAATAATTGGCCGACCCGGAGGCTGGCTTCACATTGCTGATATAGTATAGGTTATCATTATAGTCATAATTCGTGTACTGCGTACCCAGGTAATCATTTCCGATGATATAAGCATTCGGAACTACATTCCCCTTGCTATCAATAACTTTCCACACCCGAATTCCTATTTTACCTTCTGAGTTTCTGGTTCGGTCTGTATAGTCAGATCCTACTTTAAAGGCAAAGGTGCTGGAAGTACTAAAGTTAGCTTGTGCTAACGCTGTAGAAGATCCGCTTTTTCGTGGTAACAGCGACTGTCCATCCACTGGGTTGTGGGTAAACAGTGTATTGATAGTAGTGGAGCCTTGGCTGTACCACTGAATCTTTTCAGTAGAGGAGCAGCAATTATGATAGGCTGCCATCTGGGTAACGGAAATTGGCCTGCTTGGATCGGCTCTCACAAAGAAAGAAGCAGCGATTTCATCTGAATTAGGCACCACCGAATTACCATCTATTGCTCCATCGTCATGATTGTAACCTGTTTTTGTACGGAAGCCAAAAGCACTGATGATCTCTTGTGCCCAAGGTTCATGCACATCTTCGCCCTGTTTCTGCCATAGGCCGTGCAGCGCTACTTTTTTGTAAGGGACAAAGTCGTCATTGGAGCGGATAAACAGCGTATCGTGCTGCACTTTTACCCGCGTAGCTTTATCTTTGGCTCTATACTCGATCAAGGCATCTACATAAGAACCCGGACCAACAGACACCGGCAATGAAGATCCTGCACTGTAGGCTGCCCCGTTCAACTGCGCTATCTGCCAGTCAGTGGTGTTGGAAAGCATCAGCTCATTTACAATCAGCGTTCCTTTTCCTTTGTTGCTGATGCGTAATTTTACCTGGTTGTGATTGGCATTATAAGACGTATACGTTCCATCGGATTTGAGCCTTCTCCAAGGTATCTGAATTAAAGAGAACGTCATTTCGTCCAGAGCAGGTAACTTGTCCTGGTTCTCTACTACCATATATGTATTGGTGGCAGTAGACTTAGCTATACTGAAAGAATACAGGTCAGTAGTAGTCGTATTTCCACTACCATCGGTTGCTTTGGCACGGAAAGTATAATTACCAACTGTTGTTAGTTTAAGGGGAGAAGTATAAGCCGCATAAGCGCCTCCATTTAAACTATACTGTACTGAAGCCAACCCTGAACCACCATTATCCGAAGCATCAACTGTTATCTGTACTTCATTGCGGTATACTCCCTCAGATTGCATCGTTCCGTTGAAGCTCACATTGGCAACCGGCGCAATGATGTCTCCCTCTGCTGAAGCAGGGCTAACGAGCACATAGTTAAGCTTGGTATTGGAACCGCCACTGGCATCAATGGTAAGTTTTCCGTCTTTTACTTCCACGTTCACATTGGCCGACTTAGACCATACTTGTGAGGTTGGTACGAAGCCCGCTATTGCCGATACGCCTTCTACATTTATCTGGTGGCGGCTGTCATAGTAGCTGGGATCACCCACACTTACAGTTACATTATAAATGCCATTTGGCACTGCCAGTTCCCAGTTACCAGGCGTTTGACCTCCTGTGCTGGCTTGCATCTGAGCTAATGTGCGCAGGCGCAGGTCGGCTGATCCGGAACGTTCGCGCATACTGGCCGATTGATCTTTTGGCTGTCCTGTTGACGGGTTGATCCAGCCGTAGCCACGACTGGCATCATAGGCTAAACCTGCATCTGCCACATACCCCGATGGCGTAGAAGAGCCGGCCAACTGAAAGTTCACCTGGATATTCTGCATACCTGGTGTTTGGGTTCCGCCATCGCTCTGCTTGGCTATAACCAGGTAGTTGTTTTCTGCACCGGCAGCGGGACTAACCATATTGCCGCCCAGCGTTACTTTGCCAGCCGCAAAGCTCTTGCTGTAGAGCACCATCGAACTGATGTTGGAATCATCAACGCCCAGCCTGTCTGCAAGCTTCGTCCAGCCGGAAAGCCAGCTTGGCAGCGCGGTAGCCCGTGGGTCATACGCCACATAGACAGTAGCATTCTGGCTCAGGCTAAATGTCAGATAAGAAGAGCTGGTGTTCCATTTATCACCGTTCGCTGTCTGAATAAGTGAGGAACCGGAAAGAGCAGTTGGTACCGACGTGATCTGGTAAGTACGGTCTACATACATCTTGATACCTGCTGCCAAGTCTGCTACACTGTAGCTTTTTCCGGTACTGGCTACTACGTCCGTTACCAAGGCTGTTGTAGATTCGTTTGTACCGCTTGACCTGGCCACAACCAGAAAACCAGTCTCGGCACCGGCAGCAGGACTGGCCATGTTGCCGCCCAGCGTTACTCTGCCTGCCGGAAAGCTCTTGCTGTAAAGCACCATGGAGCTGATCTTCGAGTCATCTACGCCTACTCTATCGGCCAGCTTCTGCCAACCGGAAAGCCAGCCCGGCAGCGCGGTAGCCCGTGGGTCATAGGCCACATACACGATGGCTGGTTGGCTCAAGTCAAAAGAAAGCAACGACGTACTGGTGCTCCATTTGTCATCATTGGCTGTCTGGATGAGCGAAGCACCGGAAAGCACTGTAGGCACAGATGTGATCTGGTAGGTGCGGTCAGTGTACATCTTCGTTCCTGCGGCCATACTTGCCAAACTATAGCTCTTGCCGCTGCTGGCCGATACGTTCGATACCAGCGCAGTAGTTGCCATAGCAGAAACAGATGTGTTAAGGGAGGTTATGTTCCGGGCAGTAGCCCCCGGAATAGAAAATAGCTGTAAGCTAGTGAATATCCCTACCAGCAGAAGTGCATGCATTCTCCTGTATAGGGGTATAAATGTAAAATTTAAAGTCATAATTACTCTATTAGAGTTTGTTTTGAGATACGGATTCCTTAAAACGCGCGTGGAATGCCCTGCATTCATGGCGCCCTGTCATACAACGAAGTGCCTATGCCTTCTTGCAGCGATGGGGTTGTCTATTTATCTTGTTTTAGTAAGCTGCATACGGGAACTCTTGTTTTATTGTATGCTCTTATATATAATTTACAGGAAAAGGTTTCAGCAGTGTGCTAAATTTATAGTTTAAACAGCGGCAACGATGGCAGCGATTTAGAACCTGCTCCCATCGTTGCCTCTGTTGTTATGGTATCATTAACTTAACCTGCACCTTGCCAGAGGCAGACTGGCCATTCAGCAGGTAAATACCGCTCCCGATACGCTGGCTCAATTGAATTGCTGTTTCTCCCTTACCCTGCGCATCCGTTTTAATTTTTTTAGTGGCAATCACACGGCCTGCTACATCATACACGGAGAGTTGCACGACTTCGTTGCCTGGAAAGTTCGTGATGCCTATATTTAATTTGCCTCCTTTCACCGGGTTCGGGAATACCTGCAAATCAGGTTGCTGACGCAGGTGCTGCTGGGTAGCGGTGGCGCTCAGCGGTTGTGTGGCTACCAGCGCCTGCCCTGCTGCCACGGCCATGGTCAGGTAATTGGTCTCTGCTCCGGCAGCAGGACTGGCCATGTTGCCGCCCAGCGTTACTTTGCCTGCCGGAAAGCTCTTGCTGTAAAGCACCATGGAGCTGATCTTCGAGTCATCTACGCCTACTCTATCGGCCAGCTTCGTCCAGCCGGAAAGCCAGCCCGGCAGCGCGGTAGCGCGTGGGTCATAGGCCACATACACAATGGCCGGTTGGCTTAAGGTAAAGCTCAGCACGGCAGTACTCGTGCTCCATTTATCGGCATTCGGCGGCTGAATGAGCCAAGCACCCTGCAGCACACCTGGTACGGAGGTAACCTGGTACGTACGGTCGGTATATAGCTTCCGGCCCACTGCCAGATCCGTTAACCCATAGCTGT